>NZ_JACHYM010000001.1:0-827988 GCF_014192765.1 Pseudoxanthomonas sp. OG2
GCCTCCTACGCCTTCGACCGCAAGGTCTGGCTGACCGGCCGCTGGATGGCCGCCAAGGAAGTCAGCGGCGCCCCGCTGTCCATCGATGTCTTCCAGCTGGAGGTCAATGCCGGGTTCTGACGCCGCCCGCCGGGGCCGCTTCCGCAGCACGGAAGCGGCCGGCATCCGCACAGGCATCCGCCTTGATGGGGAGGGCATGGATCGTCTCCCCCGAACCAAGAAGTGAAAAAGTGAAAGAAGGCTTCATCTCGCTGAGAAAATTCACCGAAAAGTTCGCCGAGGTCGTACTGGTGGCGGACGGTCCCGTCCTGCTCACCCGCGGCAAGGTGCCGCTGGGTTTTTACCTGCCGATCAAGGTCTGGGGGGCGCAGCACGATTCGGACATCTGCCGGCATATGGTTGAAATGGTTTTGCGGCAATCTGGGCAGACACCGGAGGACATCGGCGAATGCATCGAGTCCTTCGTCGAGGGCAAGCAGATCCTGTACGCCATGCGCGGCCGGTTCGAGCCGCCCGGCTGAAGCAGGCATCCACCTCCGAACCCGATCACAGAAACGAATGGAAGATCCCATGACCACGCAGAACCCCGAATCCGCCACCGTCGCATCCAACGGCGCCGCCGAAGCCAATGCCTGGCCGCTGTTCTATCGCGAACCGCGCGTACTGTCCTCGGTCGAACACGCCCAGTGGCGGGTGCGCCCGACCGGCGTCGGCTTCGCCGCCGCCAGCAATTCCGTACCAGTGGTGATCGGCGAGTTCGCCGCCGCCGCGCGCAACTATCCGCTGGTGTTCGCCGGCCCGGACAACACCCCGCTGGCGGTGCTGGGCGTGGAAGCCGGACGCAACCGCTTCGTCAACGGCGACACCTGGAGCGACGGCGCGTACGTGCCGGCCTACGTGCGCCGCTATCCGTTCGTGTTCGTGCAGACCCGGGATCCGGAAGGCTACGTGCTGGCCATCGATGCCGGCTCCGACGCGGTGATCCCGTCGGGCGAGGAGGGCAATCCGCTGTTCGAGAACGGCGAGCCGAGCGAGCTGACCAGGCAGGCGCTGCAGTTCTGCGACACCTTCACCCGCGAGGACCAGGCCACCCGTACCTTTGCCGCCGCGCTGGCCGAGCAGGGGCTGCTGATCGAACGCAGCGCCAACATCGCCTTCGCGGATGGGCGCCGCAGCAGCGTCGATGGCTTCCAGGTGGTCGATGGCGAAAAATTCGCCGCGCTGCCGGACGCGGTGATCGTCGACTGGCATCGCAAGGGCTGGCTGGCGCTGGTGCACTTCCACCTGGCGTCGCTGGGCCGCTTCAACGACCTGCTGGCCCCCTGATTGAAACCCCACTTCCGTCAACCGGACGACGACAACATTCCCATGTGCAAGAATTCCTCCAACACACTCCGTTTCCTCACTCTCGCCGTGACGCTCACTGCGGCCAATGGCGTCTGCGCGCAGGCGGCTGGCGGCGCGACCGGCTCGCTCGAAGGCCCGGTCGTCGCCGGTGTCTGCTACCTCAGCCGCGAAGCGGTGTTCTCCAACGCGGCCGCCGGCAAGGACGCGGGCGTGCAGTTGCAGAAACTGGTGACCGACGCCCAGGCCGAGATCGAACGCGACAAGAGCCGCGCTGAGGCGGAACTGATCCGCGTGGGCGTGCGCGGCAACATTTCCGCTGACAAGTTCACCCCCGAGCAGAGCAAGGCGGTGCAGGAAGCGCAGGCCGTGCAGCAGCGCGCCAGCCAGCGCTCGCGCGAGATCGAGGCGACCCGCGCGTCGGTGCTGGAACGGATCTCCACCGCCGCCCAGCCGCTCATCGCCGAGGCCTACCAGCGCCACGGCTGCGGCGTGCTGCTGGATCGCGGCATGGTGCTGGCCGGCAACATGAGCCACGATCTGACCGCCGACGTGGTCAAGGCGCTGGATGCGCGGGTCAAGTCGATCCCGGTCACGCTGCAACGCGAGTCCGCGACGCCCGCACCGGGCAAGCGCTGAGCCGCGACGCGCGGCCGCTCCGGCGCACGCCACGGCGCCGGGGCCACACTGCTATCAACTGCTATACTCGCGCCGCCTGAGGTGACCGCCGGCCTGGCCGGTGGTTGAAACGGGAATCCGGTGCGCCGGATCGTGTTCGCACGATCGGCAATTCCGGAGCTGCCCCCGCAACGGTAGGCGAGACAAGGTACCGCAACAGCCACTGTGCTTGATGCATGGGAAGGCGCGGACCGGAAGCACGGATCTTTCCCGGCTTCACTCGCGAGCCCGGAGACCGGCCTTTGAGCGGCGTGACATGCGGTGGGCGATGTCATGGAGGCCGGCTCGTTCCCGGTCGCCATACCACTCTCTTTCCGCCTGTCCTTTTCCATCGCTTCCGCGCGGGCAGGCGCGGTCAAGGAGTGTGTCAGTGCATCCGCAGTCGTCGTTCCACCGCCAGATCCTGGCGGTTTCGTTGTTGCCTTCCCTTTGCTTCACCGCCCCGGCCTTCGCCGAAGCGCCGGCCACCGATCTGGATGGCGTGATCGTCACCGCGACGCGTACCGCGCGGACCCAGGATCAGACCCTGGCCGCGGTCACCGTGATCGATCGCGAGGAGATCGAGCGCCTGCAGCCGGCCTCGCTGCCGGATCTGCTGACTGGCCGCGCGGGCCTGTCGCTGGCCAACAACGGCGGTCCGGGCAAGTCCACGTCGCTGTTCCTGCGCGGCACCGAATCCGATCACGTGCTGGTGCTGGTCGACGGCATCAAGCTGGGGTCGGCCACCAGTGGCGGCGCATCGCTGCAGGACATTCCCGTCGAGCAGATCGAGCGCATCGAAATCGTGCGCGGGCCATTCTCCAGCCTGTACGGTTCCGAGGCGCTGGGCGGCGTGATCCAGATCTTCACCCGCCGGCCGCAGGGGCCGTTCCAGCCCAACTTCAGCGCCAGCATCGGCAGCGAAAGGACCCGACGCGCCTCCGCCGGCATCGGCGGGCGCAGCGGCGATGCCGAGCGGGGCGGCTGGTATGCAATCCAGGCCGCGCACCAGGACACCGACGGCATCAACGCCTATCGCGGCCGGCGCAACTTCGATCCGGATCGCGATGGCTACCGCAACGCCTCGCTGACCGTGCAGGGCGGCTATCGCTTCGACGAGCATTGGGACGCGGAACTGCGGTTGTTCCGCGCCGAAGGCCGCAACGAATACGACGGCAGCCTCAACAACGAGGCCGATACGGTCCAGCAGGTGGTTGGCGGGCGCGTGCGCTACGCGGCCAATGATCGGCTGCGCATCACCGCCAGCGCCGGCGCCAGCGCGGATCTGAGCGAGAACTTCCTCGATGGCGCGTATTCCTCCCACTTCGACACCCGCCGCAAGCTGGGTTCGCTGCAGGCCGACCTGGGGGGCGGCGCGGGCTTGTTGACCCTGGGCTACGACTGGTCCGGCGACGAGGTGGACAGCAATACCCGTTACGCGCGCGATCGCCGGATCAATCGCGGCGTGTTCGGCCAATGGCAGCAGGAATTCGGCCGGCAGTCGTTGCAGGCCAGTGCGCGTCGCGACGACGACAGCCAGTTCGGCGGCGAGACCACGGGCAGCCTGCAATGGGGTTGGGACTTCACCGAACAGCTGCGCCTGGGTGCCAGCTACGGAACCGGCTTCAAGGCGCCCACCTTCAACGAACTCTACTTCCCGGGCTACGGCAATCCGGAACTGGGTCCGGAAACCTCGCGCAGCGTCGAGCTGAGCCTGCGTGGCGATCACGGGCGTGCGCGTTGGGCGCTGCATGCCTACGAGACGCGCATCGACGACATGATCGCGTTCGATGCCTCGCTGGGAGACTCCGGCGGCCCCAACAACATTGATCGCGCCCGCATCCGCGGCATCGAGGCCGAAGGCGCGGTACGGCTGGCGGACTGGGATCTGCGCGCCAGCCTGACCCGGCTGGATCCGCGCAACGATGGCGACAATCCCAACCGCGACAACCTGCTGCCGCGACGGGCGCGAAGCAGCGCCCGCATCGATGCCGATCGCCGCTTCGGCGCGTTCAGCGTGGGCGCCAGCGCGATCGGCGTGGGCGAACGCTACGACAACCTCGCCAACACCACCCGCCTGGGCGGGTACGGGCTGGTCGACCTGCGCATGGGCTACACGCTGACGCCGGCGTGGCAATTGCAACTGGCGGCCTCCAACGTGTTCGACAAGCGCTACGAAACCGCCGCGCTCTACAACCAGCCGGGACGGACCTGGTTGTTGACTGTCCGCTACCAGCCCGCAACCCACTGACCGGAGCACAAGATGAAACCACTGTCACGGCCTTTCCATCTCGGTCTGCTCACCACCTTCGCGGTGCTGATGATCGCCACCCGTTACCATCACTTCGGCGATGTCCTGCATCTGCCGGACGCGTCGATGGCGATCTTCTTCCTGGGCGGCCTGTACCTGCGCGGACACCTGCCGTTCCTGGGCTTGCTGGGGCTGGCGGTGGGCATCGACTGGGCGGCGGTGGAACTGGCCGGCGTCAGTGATTTCTGCGTGACACCTGCCTACGCCTTCCTGCTGCCGGCCTACGCGGTGCTCTGGTACGGCGGCCGCGCCTACGCGCCGAGGATGGCGCAAGACTGGCGCGGGCTGTGCGGCGCGCTGCTGGTGGCGCTGGCCTGCGCCTCGCTGTCGTTCCTGATTTCCAACGGCGCGTTCTACTGGCTGGGCGGGCGCTACCCGAATCCGGAATGGTCGCAGTACCTGGCGCGGATCTGGCAGTGGGGACCGCTGTTCGTGCGGACCACGCTGACCTACGTGGCCAGCGCATTGCTGGTGCATGGCCTGTTGCTGGCTACCCGTCGTCGTCCCGCCTCCCTCGGCACCTGATCAGGAGAACCGCGATGTCCGCAAAGCACCTGTCCGTCACATCCGAACCCGCGCTGCCGCTGACGTCCACGCGTGCGCAGCTCCTCACCGGCATCGCCCTGGCGCTGCTGATGATCGCCACCCGCGGCCAGCACTTCGCCAGCGTGGATGCGCTGCCCAGCGCATCGTGGGCGGTGTTCTTCCTGGCCGGCGCGCTGCTGCGGCCGATGTGGACGCTGCCGGCCTTCTTCGTGCTGTCGTCGCTGCTGGACTTCGGCAGCCTCGCCAACGGCACCATCACCGACTGGTGCCTGTCGCCGGCCTACTGGGCATTGGCGTTCGCCTACGCGGCGCTATGGCTGGGCGGCCATGCGTATCGCGGGCTGCACCGGGACCACGCGGGCACGGTACCCCGCCTGGCATTGACGCTGGCGGTGACGGCGAGCGTGGCCTACCTGTTGTCCAAGGGCGGTTTCTATTTCTTCTCCGGGCGCTATCCGGAGCCGACCCTGGACGGCTTTCTCGCCCGCATTCCGCACTACTATCCGCGCGCCCTGGGCACGCTGGCCGGTTACGTGGGCGTCGCTTTCCTGGTTCGCGCATGCCTGCGCGGGCTGGCCGCACGCGCCGCCTCCCGCCAGGGCAGCCCGGCATGAGCCGCGGTTCGGAACGCCGCGGGCTCAGCGAGGAGGAGCACTATCGCGAACGCGCCCAGCGCAAGAAGGAACTGGTCGATCGCCGGGTCGCCCGCGCCACCATCGACCGCGGCGTGCTGGTGGTGAACACCGGCAATGGCAAGGGCAAGAGTTCCTCCGGTTTCGGCATGCTGGCGCGCAGCCTGGGACACGGCTTCCATTGCGGGGTCGTGCAATTCATCAAAGGCAGCTTTTCCACCGGAGAGGAGGCGTTCTTCCGTCGCTTCGACGAGGACGTCGATTATCGTGTGATGGGCGAGGGCTTCACCTGGGAAACCCAGGATCGCGAGCGCGACATCGCCGCGGCCGGCGCGGCCTGGCAAGAGGCCGCGCGGATGCTGTCGGATCCGGCCTATGATTTCGTCCTGCTCGACGAACTCAACATCGCCCTTAACAAGGATTACGTGCCGTTGGACCAGGTGCTCGCCGCGCTGGCCGCGCGACCGCCGCGCCAGCACGTGGTCGTCACCGGACGCGGCGCGCCGCAGGCACTGATCGACGCGGCCGACACGGTCACCGAGATGCGCCTGATCAAGCATGCGTTCAAGGCGGGTATCAAGGCCCAGCACGGTATTGAACTGTAGACCATGGATTCCGAAACCTTCCGCTGTCCGGCATTGCTGGTCTCCGCGCCCGCTTCGGGGCAGGGCAAGACCAGCGTGACCGCCGCGCTGGCCCGCTGGCACCATCGCCAGGGCCGTCGCGTGCGGGTGTTCAAGACCGGTCCGGACTTCCTGGATCCGATGGTGCTGGAACGCGCCAGCGGCGCGCCGGCCTACCAACTGGATCTGTGGATGACCGGCGAGGCCGACGTGCGCGCACGCCTGCACGCGGCGGCGGGCGAAGCCGACCTGATCCTGATCGAGGGCGTCATGGGTCTGTTCGACGGATCGCCCTCCAGCGCGGATCTGGCGCAGGCGCTGGGCGTTCCGGTGCTGGCGGTCATCGACGGATCGGCGATGGCGCAGACCTTCGGTGCGCTGGCGACGGGGTTGGCGCGCTATCGCGAAGGTCTGGCCGTGCATGGCGTGGCCGCCAATCGCATCGGCAGCGCCCATCACGCCGATCTGCTGCGCGGCAGCCTGCCGGCGGATCTGCACTGGCTGGGCGCGTTGCCGCGCGATGCGCAACTGGCGTTGCCGGAGCGTCACCTCGGTCTGGTGTCGGCCGGTGAACTCGGCGACATCGACGCGCGGCTGGATGCGCTGGCCGATGCCTGGGGTGTTCATGCGGCCACAACCTTGCCCCCGCCGGTGGCATTCGCGCCGGTGAATATCGAACCCGTACCGCCGTTGCTGCGTGGCCTGCGCATCGCGATCGCCCGCGACGCGGCGTTCTGCTTCCTGTATCCGGCCAATCTGGATCTGCTGCGCGCGGCGGGCGCGGACCTGCGCTTCTTCTCGCCGCTGGCGGGCGAGTGCTTGCCCGACTGCGACGCGGTCTGGCTGCCCGGCGGTTATCCGGAGCTGCATCTGGCGGTGCTTTCGCAACAGCATGAATTGCACGCAGCGCTGCGTGCGCATCGCGATGACGGCAAGCCGATGCTGGCCGAATGCGGCGGCATGCTGTTCGTCCTGGAGGCACTGACCGGCAAGGACGGCGAGCGTGCCGCGATGGCCGGACTCATGACGGGCGAAGCGGCCATGCAGCCGCGACTGGCCGCGCTGGGCCTGCAATCGGTCGAACTGCCCGAAGGCGTGCTGCGCGGACACACGTTCCACTATGCCCGCGCGGAGTTGGCCTCCGTTCCGCTCGCCGTCGCCAGCAACCCGAATGGTGGTCCCAGCCGGGAAACCGTCCATCGGGATCGCCGCCTCACCGCCAGTTTCGTCCACTTCTATTTCCCGTCGAATCCGCAGGCCGCGCTGCGGTTGTTCCTGCCATGACGCCGGTGCTGGCGATGCTGGCCGGCGTCGGCCTGGACACTTTGCTGGGCGAACCCCGCCGTTGGCATCCGCTGGTGGGATTCGGCCGCTGGGCGGACTGGCTCGAACGTCGCCTGCATCGTGATGCGCGCGGCGCGGGAGCGCTCGCGTGGAGTGTGGCGGTGCTTCCGCCGGTGGCCGTGGTCGCAGGCGTGGACGTCTGGCTGCGACAGGAATTCCCGTGGCTCGCGACCGCGTTTGCGGCGGTCATGCTGTACCTGGCCATCGGCCGGCGCAGTCTGGGCGAGCACGCGCGTGCGGTGGAGGATGCATTGGCGGCCGCCGAGCTGGACGCCGCGCGCCAGGCGGTCGGACGCATGGTCAGCCGTGACACCGGCGGACTCGATGCCTCGCAGGTGGCCGCGGCGGCCACCGAATCGGTGCTGGAGAACGGCAGCGACGCGGTGTTCGGTGCGTTGTTCTGGTTTGCCGTGCTCGGCGCGCCCGGCGTAGTGCTGTATCGGCTGGCGAACACGCTCGACGCGATGTGGGGTTATCGAACCCCGCGCCATTTGCGTTTCGGCTGGGCCGCCGCGCGGCTGGACGACCTGCTGAATCTGCTGCCCGCGCGGCTGACCGCGTTGAGCTATGCCTTGCTGGGCCGGACCACCGGCGCGCTGCGTTGCTGGCGTGCGCAGGCGGGGCAATGGAAGAGTCCCAACGCCGGGCCGGTGATGGCGGCGGGTGCGGGCGCGCTGGGAGTCCGGTTGGGCGGACCGGCGCCATATCACGGTGTCTGGCAGCAACGTCCGCCACTGGGCGAGGGCAGGGCGGCGGACCGGGCCGGCATCGCGGCGGCGCGACGATTGGTGAACCGCGGCGTGGTGCTGTGGTTGGCGATCGCGCTGATCATCGGACTCGGATGGGAGATGCTGCATGCTTGAACATGGCGGACGCCTGCTGCGCGCCACGCGGCAATACGGAATCCCGGCGTCGGACTGGCTGGACCTGTCCACCGGCGTCAGCCCGTTTCCGTGGCCGGTGCCGGAACTGCCGGCATCGGTCTGGCACCGACTGCCGGAGGATGACGATGGCCTGATCGAAACCGCGCGTGCCTACTACGGTGCGCCGGATCTGCTGCCGGTCGCCGGGTCGCAGGCGGCGATCCAGGCCTTGCCGCAGTTGCGGGTTCCCTCGCGGGTGGGCGTCATCGCCCCCGGTTACGCCGAACACGCGCATGCATGGCGGCGCGCCTGGCACGAGGTGGCGACCCTGCCTGCCGGGGAACTGCTGGCGCAGGCGCATCGCTTCGACGTGGTGGTACTGATTCATCCCAACAATCCCGGCGGCGAGCGCTTCGGCTCCGCGCAGTTGCTCGAACTGCACGCGCGCCTGGCCGCGCGTGGCGGCTGGCTGGTGGTCGACGAAGCCTTCATCGATGTCGAGCCGGACGCCAGCCTGTGCGCCGAGACCGCGCGGGAAGGCCTGATCGTGCTGCGCTCGGTCGGCAAGTTCTTCGGCATGGCCGGCGCGCGGGCGGGATTCGTCTGCGCATCGCCCCTGCTGCTGGACGCATTGCGCGAACGGCTGGGACCCTGGACGTTGAGCGGTCCCAGCCGCCATGCGCTGCGGCTGGCGCTGGCCGACAAGGCCTGGCAGGCGTCGGCGCGTCCACGCTTGCGGGCCGCCGGCGAGCGGCTTTCCGGAATCCTGCGTGCGGCCGAGCTCGAACCGGCCGGCGGTTGCGCGCTGTTCCAGTGGTGCCATCACGCCGATGCGCGCGCATTGCACGAGGCGCTGGCGCGGCGCGGCATCCTGACCCGGTTGTTCGACACGCCGGCCAGCCTGCGCTTCGGCCTGCCGGCGGATGAGGCGGGGTTCCTGCGCCTGCGCGACGCACTCGCCGGCATCCACGCGGAAGCCATCGCATGAACGCGCGCGTGCTGATGGTGCAGGGCTGCACGTCCGATGCCGGCAAGAGCACGCTGGTCACCGCGCTGTGCCGCTGGCTGCAACGCCAGGGCGTGCGGGTGGCGCCGTTCAAGCCGCAGAACATGGCACTCAACTCGGCGGTCACGATGGACGGCGGCGAAATCGGGCGCGCGCAGGCGGTACAGGCGCAGGCGTGCGGGCTGGCGCCGCATACGGATTTCAATCCCGTGCTGCTCAAGCCCGACAGCGACACCGGTGCGCAAGTCATCGTCCACGGACGCGCGGTCGCGCGCCTGGGAGCCAGCGCATATCACGACTACAAGCGGGTGGCGCTGGAAGCGGTGCTCGCCTCGCACGCGCGGCTGTGCGCCGGCTACGACGCGGTGGTGGTGGAGGGCGCCGGCAGCCCGGCGGAAATCAACCTGCGCGCCAACGACATCGCCAACATGGGGTATGCGGAAGCCGTCGATTGCCCGGTGATCCTGGTGGCCGACATCGATCGCGGCGGCGTGTTCGCGCATCTGGTCGGCACCCTCGCATTGCTTTCGGAAAGCGAACGGCGGCGGGTGAAGGGTTTCGTCATCAACCGTTTCCGCGGCGACATTTCCCTGCTCGAACCGGGATTGGCCTGGCTGGAGCGCGAAACCGGCAAGCCGGTGCTCGGCGTGCTGCCTTACCTGCAGGGCCTGCATCTGGAAGCGGAGGACGCACTGCCCGTCGCCGTCGCCGACAAGCCCGAAGCCCGCCTGCGGGTGGCGGTACCGGCATTGCCGCGCATCAGCAACCACACCGATCTGGACGCGCTGCGTGCGCATCCGCAGGTGGATTGCCGGTTCGTCGGCCCGGGGCAATCGCCGCCGCACTGCGACCTGATCATCCTGCCGGGCAGCAAGTCCACCCGCGCCGATCTTGCCTGGCTGCGCGAACAGGGATGGGAGGTGGCACTGGCCCGGCACCTGCGCTACGGCGGCAAGGTGATCGGCATCTGCGGCGGCTTCCAGATGCTGGGCCGGCGCATCCACGATCCCGAGGGCATCGAGGGCGCGCCGGGATCCAGCGCGGGGCTGGGCTGGCTGGATATCGAGACGACCCTGGAAGCCGGCAAGCAACTGCGGAACGTGCGCGGCATGCTCGCCCTGGCGGACGACGCGGCGCCTGTCAGTGGATACGAGATCCATTGCGGCGTCAGTCGCGGTGTCGCGCTGGCGTCCGCGCCGATCACGCTGGAGCAGGGACGCGCCGATGGCGCGCGTTCCGACGACGACCAGATCCTCGGCACTTACCTGCATGGCCTGTTCGATTCGCCACCGGCGCTGGCCGCGCTGTTGCGATGGGCGGGTCTGGAGCGGGCCGCCCCCGTGGACATGCAGGCACTGCGCGAGAGCGCCATCGATCGTCTGGCCGACGCGGTGGAAGCGCACCTGGACACCGCCGCGTTGCACCGGCTGCTGGGACAGGAGAACGCATGAACCATCCACGACACACGCTGATTCTGGGGGGCGCGCGATCCGGCAAGAGCGCGCTGGCCGAACGCTGGGCGCGGGCCTCCGGGCATGCGGTCACCTACATCGCCACCGCGCGCAGCGGCGATGATGAAATGGCCGCGCGCATCGCCCACCATCGCGCCCGGCGTCCGGCCGACTGGGCCTGCGTGGAAACGCCCATCGAACTCGCCGCGACCCTGGCCCGGCATGCGGCAGCGGATCGCTGCCTGCTGGTGGACTGCCTCACCCTGTGGTTGAGCAACCTGCTGATCGACGCGGAAGGCACGGGTTTCGAACGCGAGCGGAAAGCGCTGCTGGACACGCTGCCCGGCTTGCCGGGCGAGATCCTGATGGTCAGCAATGAAGTCGGATCCGGCGTGGTGCCGATGGGCGAACTGAGCCGCCGGTTCGTGGACGAGGCCGGGCGATTGCACCAGGCGCTGGCGGAGCGTTGCGGACGGGTGATGTTCGTCGCCGCGGGTCTGCCGCTGGCGCTCAAGGGAAGCCTGCCGTGAGCCTTGGCGCGGACGCGCCCGGTGTCGAGTTGATGCGGCACGGCGACACCGGCCGGATCAGCTATCGCGGACAACTCGATGATGCGCTTTCGCCGATGGGCTGGGCGCAATTGCGCGCGGCGGTCGCCGGCCGGGACTGGGATGTGATCGTGGCTTCCACGCTGCGGCGCTGCGCGGCGTTCGCGACCGAGTTGGCGGCCCGGCGCGGGTTGCCGCTGCGGCTGGATGCGCGACTGGCCGAGTACCACTTCGGCGAATGGCAGGGTGTGCCGATCGAAACACTGCAAACGACCTCTCCCGACGCGCTGCACGCGTATTGGTCGGATCCGGTGCGTTTCCCCCCGCCGGGCGCGGAGCCCTTCGCAGCGTTCCGTGAACGCCTGTCCGCCGCGCTGGACGAAATTGCCGCCGAATCACACGGACGGCGCGTCCTTGTCCTGACCCACGGTGCGGCGATTCGCCTGTTGCGGTGTCTGGTGGAGGGCCGCGATTTCGGCGAGATGGCGGGCATCCCCGTGGATCACGCCTCGCTGCATCCGTTGGCCTGGCCGCTACCGGGCGATGAAACGCCATCGTCCGGCTGGCGGCGATGGCAGGCAGGGCGGGGAGCGGGCCCAGGCTTGCTGCAAGGCAGCATGCGCCAGGCAAAACCCTGTGGTACTAATCTCGCGCCTACCCGCTTGAATCGATCCAAATAAGGAAGCGGTCACTGTTGGGGAACAACGGCGGGTAATCGAAGTGCATACGGCATTCCGGCGACGGAGTGAGTGCGCGCATTTGCAACGAGGTAAATCGCTACAGAAATTTAGATCGATATAAAAATTCCGCGTCAGCAACCGTTATTCAATCCAGGAGAGGGTGATTGAAATGAACCAGGTTCCACGCAAGCGCATCAGGAATTCACTATCCACGGCGATCGCCATCGCCCTGACCGCAACCGCGGCGCTGCCGGGCAGCGCATTCGCCCAGCAGGCGCCAGCCCAGGAGCAGGCCGACGCGCCCGCCAGCGCCACCGACCTCGACAAGGTGACCGTCACCGGTTTCCGCTACTCGATCGAGCAGAGCCTGGAACAGAAGCGCAACGCGAACGCGGTCGTCGAAGTCATCACCGCCGAAGACGTCAGCAAATTCCCCGACAAGAACGTGGCCGACGCGCTGCAGCGCGTGCCCGGCGTGATCATCACCCGCGACGGCGGCGAGGGAAAAACCGTCAGCGTGCGCGGCCTGTCCTCGGACCTCACCCTGACCCAGTTGAACGGCAACTACGTCGCCTCGTCGGAAACCAACGACGAAGCGTCGCGCTCGTTCAACTACACGCTGCTGCCGGCCAACATGCTGTCCAGCGCGGAACTGTTCAAGACCCCGGAGGCACGCATCGACGAAGGCGGCATCGGCGGCACGGTGATCCTGCATACCCGGCGCCCGCTGGATCTGGAGAGCAATTCGGGCTTCGCCACCGTCGAAGGAACCTATTCGGACACCAGCAAGACCACCGACCCACAGCTGTCGGCCATGTATTCCTGGCACAGCGACGACGACCGGTTCGGCGTGCTGGTGGGCGTGACCAAGCAGAAGCGCACAAACCGCAGCATGGAGGTCAGCACCGAGGACTACCAGTGGTACGGAGATGACTACGAAGGTTCGCCCGCGACCGATGTCAACGGGAGGCCATTCACCCAGGACGGCATTGGATACTGGTGGGGACAGTCGGGTTTTTACAACCAGACGGGCGACTACTACTCCAACTTCTTCCTGCCGACCTCGGTCAACTTCGCCGTGCGCGAGGAAGAGCGCGAGCGCGAGGGCGCGCAGCTGACCTTCCAGTTCAAGCCAACCGACAACCTGACCCTGACCGCCAACTATTTCCGCTTCGAACTCCAGGGCGATTACACCCTGAACATGCTGAAGATCCCGGAATGGAACCTGGCCCGCTATTCGGGCGACGGCAACTGGCCCGGCGGCCGCCTGCTCAATGGGCTGACCTTCGATCGCAGCGGCACCATCGTGACCGGCGCCGAGTACGAAAAGCTGCCAGGCAAGGTCTATTACTGCAGCGAGGACGAAGCAGTGGCAGCCGGCCTGGAACGCGGCGGTTGGGGACCGGATGACTGCACCATCCCGACTCCGCAGCTGACCGGCGGCTACAGCCGCGAAAAGGCGTTATCACAGACCGCGGATCTGGCGATCGAATGGGATATCGGCCCGCTGTGGAAGGCATCGTTCAAGGGCGGCCGGACCTGGTCCGAAGGCGGCCCGTCGATGAACTTCCGCATGTCGGCCAAACCGCGTCGCCAGGTCGACGGCGTGTGGCAGGCCGGCAATACCTACAGCGCCTGGGATCTGAGCGGGACGCCGACGGCGACCTTCTCGCCGAATCTGCAGGAGATGCTGATGGCGGGCGTGGCGGAAATCGACACCGGCTCGACCGATTCGTCCTGGATGGAAACCGAACTCGAGCAGAACTACTTCCAGGCCGATTTCACCAAGCTGTTCGAGGACGGCTGGCTGGATTCGATCCAGTTCGGCGCGAAGTACCGGGACGGCAAGGTGCACCGCAACACCGGCAATACCTACTGGGTCTGCCAGGGCGCCTCGCCCGACGACTATGACGCCCGCTACCAGAGCAGCGGCTGCGCCGATCCGGAAAAGGGCATCGCCCAGCCAGGCTTCTTCTACTCCAAGCCCATCGGCAACATCGCCGGCGGCTTCAATGCCAATGTCTTCCCCGGCATCAACTTCCCGGCCTACATCAACTATCTCAACAGCCGCTATGGCGGCATGCAGAACCGTCGCGAACCCGACTTCGTCTACAACGTCGGCGAGAAGATCTATTCGGGCTACTTCCAGGCCAATTTCCGCACCGAGCGCCTGCGCGGCAACATCGGCGTGCGCGTGGTGCGCACCAAGCAGAGCGCCGAATCCACGGACTCGGTGGAACGGTTCATGGACTACTTCGTGGATGGCCCGGATGGCAACCCGCTGGCGTGTCCCGCCGGCGAACCGCCCGCGGGAACCGTCTGCGAGTCGGGCTTCGTGCGCCGCGACGTGCGCGAGAAGACCTACGAACTGGCCTCGCTGGACAAGACCTACACCGACGTGCTGCCGAGCTTCAACATCGCCTATGACCTGACCGAGAACCTGGTGCTGCGCGCCGCGGCCTCCAAGGTCATTTCCCGTGCGGGCTACACCAGCATTGCCTATCCGGGCGGGCTGCAGTTCTACAGCGAGGAATACAGCAACGACCGGCGTGTCGCCGGCGGCACCACCAACCCCGGCTGGTACGGCTCGGGCAGCAACAAGGATCTGCAGCCGTTCGAGGCCACCCAGTTCGATGTCGGGCTGGAGTGGTACTACAAGCCGGGTTCGGTGCTGGGCGCAGGACTGTTCCGGAAGAACGTCAAGAACTTCACCGTCGAGGTCGTCCGCGACCAGCAACTCGTGGTGGGTGGGGAGACGGTGACCATCCAGGGATACAGCACCGATGCCAACGGCCGCGACGCGGTGTCGCAGGGCGTGGAGCTGTATGCCCAGCACACCTTCGATTCGGGATTCGGCTTCCAGGCCAACTACACGTACAACGACACCAACCTGGCTTCCATCGTTCTCGACGGCGAGAACATCGGCGAATCGCCGCTGACGGGCAGCGCCAAGAACCAGGCGAACCTGACGGTGTTCTACGAGAACGACCGGTTCCTGGCCCGTGCTTCCTACAATCGTCGCGGCGAGGTGATCGGCAACCTGGACAATGGTCTCACGGTCTACAGCGAGCCTTACGATCAGCTGGATCTGAACGCTGCGTACAACATCACCGACTACCTGACCCTCACCGGTTCGGTGCTGAATGCGACCAAGTCTGAGCAACGGCAGTATCTGGGCAACGACACCGAAGCCCGCACGTACTCCAACAACTACTCCGGGCGCATCCTGTACCTGGGCCTGACCTACAAGTTCTGAGTCGAGTTGTCCGCCCCCTCACCCTCGGGTGAGGGGGATTTTCCATGTTGGCGACAGCGCGTTCCCGGGGAGGGGAGTGCAGGAATGAACACAGACAACCGCATCCGGCGCGTGGTCGTGGTCGGCGGTGGCAGTTCCGGCTGGATGGCGGCGGCGACCCTGGCCACGTTCATCGGCAAGGGCGCGAACATCCGCCTGATTGAGTCCGAGGAGATCGGCATCATCGGAGTGGGCGAGGCCAGTGTCCCGCACATGCGCATCTTCAACGCGCATGTGCTAGGCATCAAGGAGGCCGATTTCGTCACCCATACCCAGGGCACCTTCAAGCTGGGGATCCGGTTCAACGACTGGGCACGCATCGGCGACAGCTATGTGCACGGGTTCGGCACGCTGGGGCGTTCGCTGGGACCGCTGCCATTCCACCAGTTCTGGCTCAAACTGTTCCTGGCCGGCCGCGCGCCGGCGATCGGCGCCTATTCGTTGCCGACCGTGGCCGCACCCCTGTGCCGGTTCACCAACAGTCCGGAAGGCGCTCCGGCCGGTTCTCCACTGGAGGACATCGCCTACGGCTATCACTTCGACGCCGGGCTGTATGCACGTTATTTGCGCAACCTGTCCGAGCGCAGGGGCGTGACACGCATCGAGGGCAAGGTGGTGGACGCGGTCCAGCGCGCCGAGGATGGTTTCGTCGATGCGGTCGTGATGGAAAGCGGCGAACGCATCGAAGGCGATTTGTTCATCGATTGCTCCGGGTTTCGCGGCCTGTTGATCGAACAGGTGTTGAAGACCGGCTACGAGGACTGGTCGCACTGGCTTCCCTGCAACCGGGCGATGGCGGTGACCTGCGAAGGCAGCGCGCCGCTGACGCCCTACACGCGGGCCACCGCGCGGGCGGCGGGTTGGCAGTGGCGCATCCCCTTGCAGCATCGCGTCGGCAACGGCTATGTCTATTCAAGCGAGCACCTGGGCGACGACGAGGCCGCCGCGACCCTGCTGGCGAATCTCGATGGCCGCCCGTTGATCGAACCGCGGCCACTGCGCTTCACCACCGGCCGGCGCAGGCGGTTCTGGAACCGCAACGTGGTCGCGCTGGGTCTGGCCGGCGGCTTCATGGAGCCGCTTGAATCCACCAGCATCCACCTGGTCCAGTCGGGCCTGCAGCGCTTGCTGGGGCTGTTCCCGGATCGCACGTTCGATCCCTTGCTGATCGAACGCTTCAACCGGGACTCGATTTTCGAGTACGAGCGAATCCGCGATTTCCTGATCCTCCACTACAACGCCACCGAGCGCGACGACAGCCCGTTCTGGGATTACTGCCGGACGATGCCGATCCCGGACAGCCTGCGCGAAACGGTCGACCTGTTCCGCTTGGACGGACGCTACTTCCGCAACGGCGAGGATTTCTTCGCGTTGCCGAGCTGGGTGCAGGTGATGCTGGGCCAGCGTGTCGTGCCGCGCGGCTACCACCCGATCGTGGACGAGATGCCCGAGGAGGAACTGGCGGGATTCGTCGAACGGGTGCGTCGGACACTGGCGACATGCGTGGACACGATGCCGTCCCACCAGGACTACATCGACCGTTACTGCAAGGCGCAGATGAACTGAGCCGCGGGCCGCTGCCTAGCCGCGTGGCCGCGCCTCCACCAGCCGCCCCAGTTCGGTCGCCAGCACCTGTACCAGCGCGTCCGCGCTGGGCCGGTGGAACAGGGCGACTTCGTAGCTGTCCACCGGTGGCAGGCCGTGGCGCCGATCGAGTACACGATGCTGGCGGGTGATGGCGCGACGCGGCAGCAGGCTGATGCCCATGCCTTCGGCGACCGCGTCCTGGATGCTGGCCAGCGATGAACTGGAAAAGGCGATGCGCCAGCGCCGCCCGGCGGCTTCGATGGCGCTGATCATCTCTTCCCGGTACAGGCCACGCATGGGAAAGGTCACCAGCGGCACCGGATCCTGTCGAAGGCAGGGACGCTGCGGACTGTCGATCCAGTGCAACGGCTCGGGCCAGCACCGGACCGCCTCGCGGGTATTGCGGCGTTGCTTGACCAGGGCCAGATCGAGCTCGCCCCGGTCATAGGCCTGGGTGAGATCGCGGCTCAGTCCGGTGGTGACTTCCAGCTTCACCTGCGGATGGCGGCGGTTGAACGCGGCCAGCATGCGGGTGGCGCGGGTGCCGGCGAAATCGTCCGGCACCCCCAGCCGGATGGTCACCGCCACGGTGACGCCGGCGAGGCTGTCGAACAACTGGTCGTTGACGTTGAGCATGTGCCGGGCGTGGCCGAGCAGCACGTGTCCGGCCTCGGTGGGCTGGACGTCGCGGGTGCCGCGGGTCAGCAGGCGGTGGCCGGTCAGCTCCTCCAGCCGGCGCACTTTCTGGCTGATGGTCGACTGGGTGGAATGCAGGTGGGTGGCGGCGGTGGTGAAGCTGCCGCAGTCGGCCACCATCAGCAGCGCCCGCAGCAGATCCAGCTCGATCAGCGGCCTATTCGTTTTCTGGATTCCGGCCATTCGAATATTTAATTTCCCGATGGAGCATGCGCGTTCTAGCATCGGTCGCAGGTCCGGGCAAGCGTGCCCGGCAAGCCATGCCGCGGATTTCGCCGGGAGTTGCCGATGCCATCGTTGTTCCGCCTGGGTGCGGTCGTCCTGACCGCCACGTTGCTGCTGTTGGCGGCGATGGCCAGCGTGAAGGGAGGAGAGTTGGAAAACCGTTTGTGGAAGGCCGCCAGCGCCGGCGATGCGCGCGGTGTCGATACCCTGATCCGGCAAGGCGCCGCGGTGGACGCCCGCGATGGCGAGGGACGCACCGCGTTGTTGCTTGCCACCCACGCGAACCAGATCGAAGCCGCGCGGGTGCTGATCCAGGCCGGCGCCGACGTCAATGCCAAGGACGCCATCCAGGACAGCCCCTACCTCTATGCCGGCGCGCGCGGGCATCTGGAAATCCTGCGGATGACCCTGGCCCACGGCGCGGATCTGCTCAGCACCAACCGCTACGGTGGAACCGCGCTGATTCCGGCCGCCGAACGCGGTCACGTGGAGACGGTGAAGACCTTGATCGAGGCCGGCGTGGATGTTGACCACGTCAACCGGCTCGGCTGGACCGCGCTGCTGGAGGCGATCATCCTCGGCCAGGGCGGCCCGCGGCACGTGCGCATCGTGGAGGCGTTGATCGCGGCGGACGCCGACGTGAATCTTGCCGACGGTGAAGGCGTCACCCCGCTGCAGCACGCGCGTCGTCGCCAGCAGCACGGCATCGTCGATCTTCTCGTGCGGGCCGGCGCGCGCGGATAGCAGGCCGGCCGGGTGGTCCGGCCTGTCGTTTTTCCTCCCGGCATCGGTTGGCTGCGCGCATCTCCTGGCGCGCAGCCAACCCTTTCGATTCACGCGCGCCCGGCAACGGCGCGCAGTCACCGCGAACCTGGACACCCCATGCTCAAGTCACTGCTTTCCGCACTCTCGCTGGCGCTGGCATTCTCGACGCCGGCCATCGCCGCCGAGCGCGCCGACGTCATCATCCGCCACGCCGCCGTCATCGACGTTGCCGGTGCGCGCGTGCTGCCCGGGCAGGCGGTGGTGCTGCGCGGGGAGGACATCGTCGCGGTAGGACCGGACGCGGAGATCGCTGCCCGCTGGCAGGCCGGGCGCAGCATCGAAGGCCGCGGGCGGTTCCTGATTCCGGGCCTGTGGGACATGCATGTGCATTTCGGCGGCGGTCCGGCACTGATCGAGGAGAACAAGGCGCTGCTGCCGCTGTACATCGCCCACGGCATCACCAGCATCCGCGATGCTTCCGGGGATCTGCCGGTGCAGGTGCTGGAATGGCGCGAGGCGATCCGCAGCGGGAAACTGGCGGGGCCGCAGCTGTTCACCTCCGGGGCCAAGATCGAGGGCATCCGGCCGGTCTGGAAGGGCACACTGGAAGTCGGCGACGAGGCCGGCGTGGACGCGGCGCTGGAACGGCTGCGGCGCGATCGGGTCGATTTCGTCAAGATCACCGACAGCACCCTGACGCCGCCGCTGTTCCTGTACGCGCTCTCCCGCGCACGCGAAGCCGGCTTGCGCACGTCCGGCCACATTCCGATGGCATTGACCGTCGCGCAGGCGGTGGATGCGGGCATCCGTTCGCTGGAGCACATCGACTATGCGTACAAGGCAGGAGTGAAGGGCGAGGCCGCGATTGCGGCCGATTTCGCCGCTGGCCAAATCGATCGCGCCGAGGCCAACCGGCGCCTGCGGGAGGGATTCGATCGCCAGACGGCGTTGGCCGCCTACCGCAATCTGGCCGCCAAGGACGTATTCGTCACGCCCACCCTCAACGGCGGCCGGATCATCGATTTCCTGGATGTCGACGATCACCTGGATGACGACTACCTGGCCTACATCGGCCCGGGCCTGCGGGCGACCTACGCGTGGCGGGTGGAACGCGCGGCCAAGGCGACGCCAGAGCAGATCGCCGCGCGTCACGCGCACTACCGCCAACTGGCGGCGGTGCTGCCGCTGCTGCAGGAAGCCGGCGTCACGATCATGGCCGGTACCGATGCGGGATTCCTCAATTCGTACAACTATCCCGGCATCGGCCTGCACGACGAACTGTCGCTGTACGTCAAGGAAGGGCTGACGCCGGCACAGGCGCTTGCGTCCGCCACCCGTGCCGGCCCGGCCTGGTTCGGCCGGCTGGACCGCTACGGTGCGATCGAAGCAGGCAAGGCGGCCGATCTGGTGCTGCTCGACGTCAACCCGCTGGAAGACATCCGTGCGACGCGCGCGATCCACGCGGTGGTGCTGCGTGGTGCCGTCCACGAACGCGCCGATCTGGATCGCATGCTGGACCAAGCCAGGCGCCAGGTGGCCGCCTGGAACGCGCAGCGCGCACCCTGAACCTCAGGGCGGCCGGGCACTGACCGCGCCCGGCCACCCCGCTCACGCGGGCAGGCCGTCCAGCCATTCGCCGAACACCTGCCGGCTCCGCACGCGCATGGTTTCGTCGTGCTGGCCGGCGAGCTCGAGCATCGCGGCCGCATCCACGCCGCTGTCGCGCACTTCGCCGGCATGGCCTTCGGTCCATTCGCGCAGGCGATGCAGTTCCGCTTCCGGATGGAACTGCAGGCCGAGGATGCGGGTTCCGATCCGGAATGCCTGGACCGCGCAGGCGTCGGTTTCCGCCAGCCGCTCGGCCTGTGGCGGCAGGGTGATGGCTTCGCCGTGCCAGTGGAGTACCGGTTGCCCGGCCGGCAGGTGCCGCAGCGGCGACCGCAGGCCCGCCGGGGTAAGCCTGATCGGCGCCAGGCCGATCTCGCGTGCCGGCATCGGTGCGACCGTGCCGCCCAGCGCCAGCGCGATGATCTGCGCACCCAGGCAGATGCCGAGCAGGGGAATACCGCGCTCGGCGATAATCGATGCCAGTCGCAATTCGTCGGCGATGGCCGGGTCATGACGATGATCGTTGGCGCTCATCGGTCCGCCCAGGATGATCAGCAGGTCCACGTGCAGCGGATCGATCGACCACACTTCGTCGCCCGGTGGCCGGTAGGTGGTGACGCGGTAACCGCGTTCTTGCAGCAGCGGCGCCAGGTGCCCGGCGTCCTCGAATTCCACGTGCTGGATGACGATCGCGTTCTTCATTCGGCTTTCCGCGCGTTGTCATCGATGGCGCAGCCTTCGTCGGTACAGCCGGCGCTGGCGGGAGCCTCCGCATCGTCCATCGGGATGGTCCTGGGCTCGCCCAGCAGGCCGCCGATCTGCGCGCCCAGCACCAGGTCGCTGACCTGGCCGAAATGCTGCATGCGGACCCGGCCGAGGCGATCGATCAGGGTGAGGGTCGGCGTGCCCTGCATGGCGTAGGCGCGCATGGTCTGCGGAATCGGACCGCGCGGGGCGGGCCGGTCCACGCCGACCGGGAAGGGGATGCGGTATTCGTGCAGGAAAGCCTGCAATGCCTCGTGCGTCATCACCTCGCGATGCTCGAACACCGTGTGCAGTCCGATCACGGCGACCTGATCGCGTGGAAAGCCGGTGTGGACGCGCAGCGCCTGCGGCAGGCCGTGCGAAACGCAGCCGGGGCAGAGCATCTGGAAGGCTTCGAGCACGATCACCTTGCCCCGCAGGGATTCCAGGCTCGGCGGCGTGGGCGTGTTGAACCAGCGTTCCACCTGCCAGGCGGGCGCGGGGGGATGGTAGGTGTTGTCCATATGGCTTGGGGCGCCCGCACCGTTGCGATGCGGGCGCCGCTCTCCTGTCAGTGGGGGCGAACGGTTTTTCCGGCTCAGCGCAGATCGGCCAGCGCGGCGCCGAAGTTGACGTGCAGTGGCAGGCCGCCCAGCACCAGCGCGGGCACGGATTTCACCCCGGCCGCTTCGGCTTCGCCGAGACGGGACTTCTGTTCGCCCAGATGGACGATTTCAACATCGAACCGCGAGGGATCCAGCGCGGTGGCGAGCTGCTGCTCGGCATCGACGCAGACCGGGCAACCGGCGTGATAGAAAATGGCTTTCTGGCGCATACTTGCATCTCCTCTTGCTGCTCTTCACAGGGTCGTTGGGGGAACCGGGCGGCGATCGATGGCAGTCGATCGCCGCCCACTCGTTTCCGCCTGGGGCGGAAGGGGAAGCCGGAACCGTTCGCGGTTCGCGGCCAGAAGTTCGTCTTCGGCGGGCGATTGCTCGCCGCAATCGATCCGCAGTTCGGCGTCGCCGAACGGGGCGCCGATGAAGGCGCAGAAATGCGGTTTCGCCGCATCGTCGCTGGCGAAGGGACGGAAGAACCGGCAGCCCAGGCAGGTCCGCAGGCCGGTGGCCAGTCCCTGCTGCTGTGCCTGTGCGATCAGCAACTGGCTCACCCGCAGCAGCGCGCCCACGTCGTCGGATTCCAGGCCCTGCAACAGGGCGGCCAGGCCATGGGCGGGATGCTTCAACCGGTTCGCCTGCGTGCGTCCGGCCGCGCTCAGGCGGACGATGCTGGCGCGGCGGTCCTCCGTGTCGGCGCGGCGGCGGATCCAGCCCTTGGCTTCCATCGCCTTGAGCGAATCACTGAGGCTGGCCGGCGATACGCTCAGGCGCTCGGCGATCTGGCGCGCGCGCAGCCCGTCGGGCGCAGCGGCCAGCATCCGCAATACCTGCGCCTGGGTCGGCGGCAGGGCGGCGCCCGCATCACTGCGCCAGGCCTGCGCGCGCACCAGCGAGGCGAGTTGCTCGAGGCCCGCGGCCGCCTGTTCACGCTGGTGGGAAGGATCGGACATGGCAATATGGTAGGAGTCCTAACTATATCGTTCAATGACCGTTCGTCGGCGCGCTCACAGCGAGGCCGGTTGGAACAGCGGCTCCCGGCTCAATACCCGCAGCCCTTCGGGCCCGCTTTCCAGCAGGCGGCGCTCGTCATGCGCCACCAGCAACTCCAACTGGAAACCGTCCTCGGGGCGCAGCAGCGCGGCGATGCGGTGAATCGCCTGCAGCGCTTCGGCGCCCTCGGCATCGAAATGACCCAGGTGGCGGTCCTGCTGCTGGACGAGAAGGCGATAGCTAGACATGGTGATCTCAGGGAGAAAGGGAGGAGGCGGGCAGCAGCAGCTCGCCGCTGCGATGGAGCAGGGTGTGGCGAAGCGCCGCGACGATGCGTTCGCATGCCTGCGCGACCGCTTCGTCCAACGGAATTCCCGCCAGCAGGCGCGCGGCGAGTTCCGCACTGAACAGATCGCCGGTGCCCTTGGTGTCGGCGGACAGGCGCGGATGCCGGATCACGCGGGTGGTGTCGCGGGTGACGACCGCCACCCACATGCATCCGGCTTCCCATGCCTCCGGCGCCGCGCTGGTGACGACCACCCAGCGGGTGCGGCCGGTCAACAGGCGGCGCGCTGCGGCGAACACGCTTTCGGGGGCGCGGCCATGATCCGGCACCAGTTGCGCGAGTTCGAATCCGTTCGGGGTGATGCCATCGGCGAGGGGCAGCAGATGGCGCCGATATGCGTCGATCATGTTGGGGTCGACATAGATGCCGCTGTCGTGATCGCCGATCACCGGGTCGACAAACAGTTGCAGCTCCGGCAGTTCCACGCGAAGCCGGGCGATCCAAACCGCCAGCGCCGCGGCCTGCGCGGGCTCGCCGAGGTAGCCGATCACCACCGCGCGTAGTTGCCGCAGCGCGCCGCGCGCGCGCAGGTCCGACAGATAGCCTTCGAACCACGGCAGCGGGATGACGCCGCCATGCAGGCTGGGATAGTGCGGCGTGTTGCTCAGCAGCACCGTGGGCACCGCAGCCACGCTCAATCCGTGCGCCTCCAAGGCCGGCACGGCGACGGCGTTGCCGACCCGGCCATAGACGACCTGTGACTGCACGGACACCACGTCCAGCCGCAATGGCAGCGACGCGGCGTCCACCTGGTGGGTCACCGTCGCCAGCCGCTCCGTCAGTCCGGCGCCGCCGTCGTCGCGCAGGCTCATGCCGCGCTGCCTTCGCCGGGCCAGAAGTGGCTGTCGGGCAGGGCGCGGGCGCCGAAGATGGCTTGGCCGACCCGCACGACGGTGGCGCCTTCCTCGATCGCGATCTCGTAATCGCCGGACATGCCCATCGACAATTCATGCAGTTCGATGCCGGCCGGCGCCTGATCGCGCAGGCGATCGCGCAGTTCCCGCAGCTGCACGAAACAGCGGCGCACCCGCTCGGCATCCTCGGAGAACACCGCCAGGGTCATCAGGCCGCGTACCCGCAGGGCGGAGAAGGCGGGCAGTTCGCGCAAGAAGGCGGCGACCTCCTCCTCCGGCAGGCCGTACTTGCTGGCCTCGCCCGAGGTATTGACCTGCACGAACACGTCCAGCCCGCGTCCTTCCAGTTGCAGGCGCCGGTCCAGTGCCTCGGCCACGCGCAGGCTGTCCAGCGCCTGGAACTCGGCGGCGAACCGCGCCACCAGCTTGGCCTTGTTGGTCTGCAGGTGGCCGATGACCGACCAGCGCAGGTCCGTGAGGTCGGCCATCGCCTCCCACTTGCGATGCGCTTCCTGCACCTTGTTTTCTCCCAGCAGGCGGCAGCCGGCGGCGTGGGCCAGACGGATGTGCGGTTCGTCGATGGTCTTGCTGACCGGCAGCAGGCGCACGCCGGCGGGATCGCGGCCGACGCGCGCGCAGGCCTCCCGCATGCGTGCATCGACTGCGGCGAGGTTGTGGCGGAAGTCCTCGACGCTCTCGGCGCGCGGATAGCGACCGTGCCGCGAATGCGAGGTGGAAGTGGACGGAACGGGAGCGGGGGAGGAGGTGTTCACCGGGATGGTTTCCTTTGCGTGGAGCGCGCGGTTGGTACGGGCGCCGTTGACACAGGCCAGATTCTATATTGTCATAGGACAATATGAAAATCACCGGAAACACCGCCGCCGAGATCTTCGAGCGCATCCGCCTGCTGGTGCGGAGCGGGCAATTGCGACCGGGCGATTCGCTGCCGCCGGTGCGGGAACTGGCGCTCAACCTGGAGGTCAACCGCAACACCGTCGCCGCCGCCTACAAGCGCCTGGTCGCGGCGGGTATCGCCGCCACCCAGGGCAGGCTGGGCACGGTGATCCGCGGCGACGAGGTGCTGGGCGAGCAGGAGGGCACACCGCATGCCACGCCATTGATCGATCTGGCCGGCGGCAATCCGAATCCGGACTGGCTGCCCGATCCCGCCGCCGCGCTGGCCTCGCAACGGCGACCGCCGCGGCTTTATGGCGCGCCGTTGATGAATCCCGAGCTGGAGGCCTATGGCCGCGCATGGTTGTCGCCCGATTGCCCGGCCGGGCCGGCCATCGACCTGACCCACGGCGCGGTCGACGCGGTCGAGCGCCTGCTCGCCGCCTATCTCGCGCCGGGCGATCGGGTGGCGGTGGAGGATCCGTGCTTCCTCAGCAGCATCAACACCCTGCGCACCGCCGGCTTCGAAGCCATCGGTGTGCCCATCGATGGCCAGGGCATGCGCGCGG
The DNA here is from genome assembly GCF_014192765.1 of Pseudoxanthomonas sp. OG2. Taxonomy (NCBI): domain Bacteria; kingdom Pseudomonadati; phylum Pseudomonadota; class Gammaproteobacteria; order Lysobacterales; family Lysobacteraceae; genus Pseudoxanthomonas; species Pseudoxanthomonas sp. OG2. The sequence continues at coordinate 25,199 of NZ_JACHYM010000001.1, forward strand.
ACGCGCTCGAAGCCGCGTTGGAGCAGGGCGCACAGGCGGTGATCATCACGCCGCGCGCGCACAACCCCACTGGTTGCAGCCTGGGCGCCAGCCGCGCGAAGGCGCTGCGCGCGGTGCTTGTGCGCCATCCACATGTGCTGGTGATCGTGGATGACCATTTCGCGCTGCTGGCCAAGGCGCCGTACCACGACGTGATTCCGAAGAACGCGCAGCGCTGGGCGCTGGTGCGTTCGCTGTCCAAGGCGCTGGGGCCGGATCTGCGGCTGGCGTTCGTGGCATCCGATGCGCGGACCTCGAATCGCCTGCGCCTGCGCCTGGCGGGCGGTACCAGTTGGGTCAGCCACATCCTGCAGGACATCGCGCAGGCCTGCCTGCTGGATTCGCGCAACCGGCAGATCAAGGGGGCGCGGGAGGACTATGCGCGCCGCAGGCAACAGCTGGCCGAAGCGCTGCGCGGCGAGAACATCGCGACCCCGGCGGCGGACGGCCTCAATCTCTGGTTGCCGCTGGCCACGGATGGCGGCCGAATCGCCGGCGATCTCGCCCGCCACGGCTGGCTGGTGCGGGCGGGTGAAGCCTTCGGGGTCGGCGGGCCGGCGCGCGGCCTGCGTGTGACGATATCGACGCTGACGCCGGAACAGGCCCGGCGCTTCGCCGCCGACCTGCGCGGTGCGCTGGGGCGCGCGGGTTGACTGCACGCGGGCTGACCGCGCGCCGGCTGATCGCCGGCGCCAGGTTCATGCCTTGAAGCCGCGCCGGCCGCGTTCCACCGACAGCCGATGGGTGCCGGCCAGCGCCAGGCTGCGTTCCTTCACCGTGCGCAGGAACCGCCATTCGCCGGTGACCTGCTGCGGAGTGATGTCCAGGCGCATGTAGCCGCGCTGGCTGGTGTCGGCCCAGGCCAGTTCCGGATTGGTGGCGACGAAGGCGGCGGCGACCTGTTTCGGGTCCACGGCCATGTTTCCCTCCATGCCGTGCGAGCTCACGCTGTGGCCGGCGAACTCGGTGCCGGCGGGGCGGCCGTCCTCGACCAGCGAGTACGCCCAGGCGTTGTGGCTGTCGCCGGACAGCATCACCAGATCCGCGTCCGCCTGCTGGGCTGCGCGCAGCAGGCGCGAGCGCGCAGCCGGATAGCCGTCCCAGCGGTCCATCCACATCGGCACACCCTGGCGCGACGCGCGCACGTCGCGGCGGAACTTGTCGGCCACGCGCTCGCCGGCCTCGGGCCGGAGCCAGCCCGGCATCTGCTCCGGCATCAGGGTGCGGCCGAGGATCGTGCCCATGCCCACCATTTGCCAGGTGGAACTGGCGGCGTTGCGGGCGAATTCGCGCGACAGCCAGTGTTCCTGATCCGAACCGAGCATGGTCGCCGCCGGATCCTGCCAGGCACCGTCACGAAAACGCCGCAGCGCCGCGTCCGGATCCGCTGACTGGTGCGCCTCGGCCAGTTCCGCCGCCGGTGGCCGCGTGCGCGCCAGCACCCGTGATTCGGTGCGGTACAGGGTCGCGAGGGAGCCGATCGGATAGGCCTTCCACGGTTCTTCCGATATCGGCATCCACTCGCGATAGGCCTGCATCGCCGCCATGCGCCGGGTGTTCCAGTCGCCCTCGGCGGCCGGCTGGTGATTCTGCGCGCCGCCTTCCCAACTGTCGTTGGTGATTTCATGGTCGTCCCACAGCGCCAGCATTGGCGCCATGCGGTGCAGTTGCCGCAAATCCGGATCCGCCCGGTAGCAGGCGAAGCGCAGCCGGTAGTCGGCCAGGCTGATCATCTCGTGGTCGTGCGCGGGCAGGACCTCGCGCACGGCGATGCGATCCTTTTCCTTGTAGGAACCGATACCGTACTCGTAGATGTAATCGCCCACGTGCAGCCACAAGTCGAGATCGTCGCTCGCCGCCGCGTGCGCATAGGCGTTGAACCAGCCCATCGGCAGGTTGGAGCAGGAGAACAGGCCCAGTCCGAACCTTTCGACCTCGCCTTCCGGCAGGGTGCGGGTGCGGCCGACCGGCGATTGGGTGCCGTCCGGCGCGATGAAGCGATACCAGTACGTCGTGCCGGGCCGCAGTCCGTCCACGGTCTGCTTGACAGTCCAGTCGCGATGGGCGCCGGTGCTGGACTGGCCGCCCGAGACCACCCGGGTGAATTCGCGATCCAGCGCCACTTCCGCGACCAACCGCGCTTCGTCCGCGCCGCCGGCCGGCACGTAGCGGGTCCACAGCAGCATGCTGTCCGGTCCGGGTTCGCCGCTGGCGACGCTGTGGGTGAATCCCCGCGCGCCCAGCAGTTCCATCGCCAGGCCGCGGCCGCCCGGCAGCGCCAGCATGCCCAGGCCCAGGGTGCCGCCGACGATCAGGCGACGACGTTCGATGTTCACGCTCAAGGTTGTTTCTCCGTATCGACCCGGGTGAAGGGCGCGTCCACGTTCCCCGTCCACCGTGTCAGGTTGATTTCAGCGGTCTGCGCGCCCTTGGCGCCTGAATTGATCGCCAGATAGAACAGGCCCCGGCCGACCGGCTGGAAGCCGACGTCGGCTTTCTGATGCCAGCCGCGCACGCCGCTGGCCTCGTCGTTCAATCCCTCATCGGCCAGTGCAAGCAGAGGGCCCCGTTCCCAGCCATCCCCGTCGCGAGCGGGAACACCCACCAGATCGTCCAGGCGTGGCGCGGCGCGCGCGTCGATCGCGAACAATCCGTAGTTGGGGAAGGAAGGCTTCTTGCCGGGATACACGCCCATGAACCAGCGTTGCGATGCGCCGTCGTAGGCCAGGGTTTGCACGCCATAGGTGGTGTTGCCCGTACGGACGAAGTATTTGCCGTGCGGTGCACGCGGACCGCTGTGGTGTGGCGCGGCTTCATCCAGTGGGCGGGCAAGCGCGTCCCATCCCTGGATGTCGTATTGCAGCAGCACCTGGTGATCGTTGTCTTCGCGGGCGGTGTTGCCGTAGATGCCGTAGGCGACCGTGAGCAGGCGCGATCCGTCCACCCGGCCGAAGGCCGGACCAAAGCCGACGCCGTCGATGCCGGAACAGCCGTAGCGGTGATCGGGCGTGGCCGTGACATTGCCGTCGAAGCGGCCATTGCCGTCCAGGTCGGCGGTGTAGTCCGCGGCCACCTCCGGCAGGTAGACGGTACGCAGGATATCCGTGCCGTCGGCTGAGACGCCGACGCGGTCGATGCGGTCCACATCGATGACGGCGATATAGAACGCCTGGTCAGCCTTGTACTCGAGCGAACCGTAGAGCTTGCCGTCGTCCGGATAGAAGTCGAGATCGCCCAGATGGCCGCTCCAGCCCACCAGCGTGCCAATCAGCCTGCCGCTGAAGTCGTACTTCGCCAGCAGATCGGTGAACGAGTAATAGACATGGCCACGTTCTAGGTCCACCGCGATGCCCTGGACATGTCCGGAAGCCCACGTGCCGCCGTTCTGCGTTGACGGCAGCCGCGGCGCGGGCACGGGATTCGCGGTGCCGGCCCACGCCGGGATGGACACGCCGGACACGATGGATATCAGGCAGAGGCCGGCGAACCATCGGATCCGGTGCGGGAGTCGATGGCCATCACGGCGCATGCAGGTAGGCAAGGAACGGGGAGGGTGCATGAACACGTCCGTCGAGGCGGAATCCGCGCCGAGCCACCGGTGCGGAGAGGGCCCGCGACGCCGGACCGGATCCGTGCACGTCGCGGGAAGGGAGCGGTCGCCGGCCTCGCGCGGCCTCAGAACCTGGCCTTGATGCCGAAATTCCACATCGAGCCGTAGACGGTGTACTGCTGGACCCGGCCGGGCACGTTGGAATAGATGATGTCGGGCTCGTTGAAGATGTTGCGTCCGGCCAACTGCAACTCGATGTTCTCGGTGAGCTTGTAGCTGGCGCTGATGTTCCAGAGCTCGCGCGGGGTGTGGTAGAGGATGCCGTTGTTGGCGGTGGTCGGCGTGTTGCTCAGCGCGCTGACCCGGTACGTGCCCTGGCGGTTGCCGTTGATCTGGAGATCGAAGCGGCCGTAGTTGTAGCGGATACCCCAGTTGGCCGCCTGTTCCGGCATGTTCTGGCGCTCGCCGTCCGGATTGACCTTGGTGTAGGAGCCGTACAGGCTCAGCCCGCGAAACGCGCCGGGCAGGAAGGTGAGCTGCTGGCTGTACTCCAGGGTAAGGCCTTCGTTGGTGCTGGTGCCGGGCAGGTTCTGCGCGCTGCGGAAGGTGTAGCCGGAATACTCGTCCGGATCGAAGCCGACATCCTCCGGATTGACGGTGATGCCGGTGACCTGCATGTCCTTCATGTCCAGTTTGTAGTAGGACAGGCCAACAATGCCGGACGGTTCCAGGTAGTACTGCAGGCTGGCGAAGTACTTGGTGGAGTGTTCGGGCTTGAGCAGCGGATTGGGCACGTTGACGACCATCGTGTCCTCGTTGACCGACACCACGCCGCCCAGGTTGCCGTAGTCCGGGCGCAGGATGGATTCGCTGAAGGCCAGTTGGCCGACCAGCCTGTCGGTGAAGTCGTACTTGATGCCGCCGCTGAGGAACCAGTCCTCGTACTGGCCGCGGCGCATGGAGTAGGCGCCGTTGTTGTACTGGTACAGCAGCCCTTCGACGGTATTGACCGACAACCCGGCCTCGGTCACTTCGCTGGCCGGGCGAACATTCGCCACGCGCGCGGCGGTGCGCGTCTTCTCGTAGCGCAGGCCCAAATCGAAACGGGCCTTGCCAATCCGGGTCTGGGCCTCGATGTAGGCGGCGTCGACCTGTTCCTGGATACGCTTGTTGTTGTCCAGCCGGCGCTTCAGGTTGCCCACCGTGTCGGCGACGAAATACTCGGGATGTTCCCGGTAGATGTCGTACACCGCGTAGTTGTTGTCGGCGCGCCAGTTCTGCTGGTTCATGTTGCCGGCGTCGAAGCCGAGGATGCCGAACTGGTAGTGCTGGGTCCACGGGATCACGGCGGCGGGATCGCGCTGGCTCAGATCGCCGTTGGGACCAACGTACTGGTACTGCTGGTAGGACCCCTCGTTGGTGCGCCAGTCGTTGCTGCGGCTGCCGAAGCCGCCCATCAGGGTGATCGGCAGGTCGCGGATGGTCAGGTGCTTCTTCAGATCCAGGTAGGCGCCGTACTGATCGTTCACCGCGTCGGACTGGGCCGTGCGCACGTTGTTGCCGATGTCGGCATCGCGGTTGTAGCTGGTCGGATCCCCCCAGGGACGGCCGGCGGTCTGGGCCAGCGTCCACGCGTTGGAGCCCTCGGTCGGCCGGTCCATGGTGAAGCCGATGCCGGTCAGCCAGCTGTCGGTGCGCTGGAAGAAACCCTCGTCGTTGTCGCGGAAGTTGAATTCTGAGCGCGAGTAACTGCTGCGCAGGGTGGCTTCGAAGGTATCGTTCTTGAACTCCAGCTTCGGCGCGATCGTGTAGGTGGGCGTGCCGGCATAGCGGTGGGAGTACTCGGTACGCAGGCGGGTGTTGTTGCCGTTGGGATTGACCACGATATGGGTGGGCGTGGAATCCGGCGTGGCATAGGAGGCCGTGGGCGTGCCGAAATACAGGAACGTGTACTGGTTGAAGTACTCGACGTCATAGAACGAGTAGGTGCTGCGCAGGGACAGGACCAGTTCGTCGGTGAGCTGGTAGTCGGTGCTCAGGTTGGCCGCGGTGCGGCTGGTCATCTTCGGACCCGGTCGCCACATCACCCGGTAGGGCATGACCCGGCCGTCCGCCAGGTAGGACCAGTCGGTCTGGATGCGATCCTGCTGGACGTAGTTGGCGTTGTAGCTGGTATTGAACTCCACGCCCAGGCGACCTTCCATGAATACGTCGCCGAAACCGAACTGGGCCGAGGGATAGAGGGTCGAGTGCTTGCGATCGTCGGGAAAGTACTTGCGCGAAAGCGTGGAGTCGGAGGTGCCGACGCCGCCCAGCTGGGCCACGATCTGGCGGCCGGTGCGGTTGAACGCGTACTTGCTGCGCAGGTTGATCTGGCCGCCCGGGGAGTCGGCGTCCATGCTGGCGGTCAGCGTGTTGTTCAGTTCGATGGACTCGATGCCGGTGATGGACATCTGTTCGAACGAGTTCTGCCGGCCGGTGTTGTTGTTGGAGGTCGCGGTCGCCATGCGGGCGCCGTCGATGGTGAAGGTCGAGTATTTCGGATCCAGGCCGCCGATGCGCACGGCGGTGGCATCCACCTCCGTGTAGTCGAGCGAGATGCCGGGCATGGACTTCATGAACTCGCCGACGTCGCCCATGGTCAGGGCGCCATAGTTGTCGGCGGCGACTACGTTCTTCGCGTTCATCGCCGCGCGGCGCTCCATGATCGCGCTGGCCTGGCCCTCGCGCTTGGCGGTGACCATGATCATGTCCATCTCGACCGCCTCGCCGCCGCCACTGGCGCCGGCACCGGCGTAGGTAGGCACCTTGAGTTCGAAATCCAGCGTGGACACCTGGCCGGCGGCAACGCTGGCCACCGCTTTCGATTCCTGCAGGCCGGTGTACCTGACGGTGACGGTGACATCGCCCGCCGGCAGTCCTGACAGGCGGAAATTGCCGCCATCCTCGGAGTAGGTGACAAGGGTGGTGCCTTCGACCCGGATCTCGGCGTTGCGCACGTATTCGCCGGTGGCAGTGTTGAGCACGCGGCCGCGCAGGCTGCCGGTGCCGATCTGCGGCCCGGAACGCGGACGTTCGGGCGCGGCGTCGTCGGCCTTCTGCAACAGGATGATGTTGCCCTCGTCGGATTTCACTTCCAGTCCGGTCCCTTCCAGCAACAGGCGAAGGGCTTCGCGCGCATCCATCTCGCCCACGATGGCCGGCGCCTGGATGCCTTCCAGCGAACCGGCCGGCGCGATGATCTGCAGTTGCGCCTGCCGTGCAAGCTCCGGGATGGCCGTCACCGCGGGCTGCGCGGGCACTTCGAACTTGCGCTGCTGCGCCATGGCCGGGGACGTGCAGGCCAATGCGGCGAGGATGGCGCTGGTCAACAGGACTTTCTCGTAGCGATTCATGATCCGTGTGTTCTCAGGAAATCTGCGTGGGTGGCGGTACTGAGAACTGAGAGACTCGACGGATGCGCTTTCCGCTACCTGTCAAAAAAATTTAATGCGCGCGGGCCACCACGATGCGTCCGCGTTCCTGGCGAACGTCCGCATCGAACACTTCGGCGATGGCGCGGCTGAATCCCAGCGGATTGTTGGTCGCGAACAGGCCGGTGACCTGCATGCGGGCCAGCGCTGGATCCGCGATGACGATGGGCGTGTCGCTGTAGCGCGCGTAGATTGCGACCGCTTCGCCGAGGGTTTCGCCTTGCAGGGCAATCTTCCCTTCGCGCCAGGCCAGCTCGCGATCCATCTGGCCGGTGCGCAGGGAACTCAGCCGCCAGGCCTGCGGCGTGCCCTGCCGGAATGCATAGCGGGTGTTCGCGGCCAGCGAAGCGTGCTCGGCGGGCGTGCCGCCGGCCACGTCTACCCGGCCGTCCTGGACCAGGATCTGGGTGGCGTCGCCATCGAGCTTGCGCACGACGAAGGTCGCCTGCGTGGCATCCAGTTTTCGGCCATCGACTTCGACCCGGGTTGGCGATGTCGCCGTGGTGCCCTCGATCAGCACCTCGCCGCGCAGGACGCGGATGGTGCGCCGGCCATCGTCCTGATAAATCCGGATGCGGGTATCGGTATTGAGGGTGACGGTGGCGCCATCGCCCAGCGGCACGCGGCGCATCTCGCCCTTGGCGGTGGCGTAGGCGGTGGGCATCTGCAGGGTTGCGGCCAGTGTCACGACCAGCAGCAGGGAGGCAGCCATGGCACCGCCCCAGCGCATCCAGCGGCGCGAAGGCGGGGCGGGGCGGGACGCCGCGACGGCGGCGGGCTGGAAGTCGTCCGGGTCGTAGTGCGGCCCGAGCGCGCGCGCGGCTTCGCTGCGCATCCATACGGCGCGCGCACGGATGAAGGCGCCCCGACGGCGCGGATCGCCGGCGAGCCAATCCTTCAGTTCGTGGCTTTCCACCGCCGACAGGGGGGCACGGTCCATCCGCGCCACCCATTCCGAGGCGGTCTGGTCAATGTTCTGGCTGGTTTCGCGCTCTTCCACTGGCACGCCTTCTTTCCCGCTCCAATTGACTAGAGGTTTTGGCGGGTGGGTTTCCGCCACTGGCGAACCAGTCTTCCAGCCAGCGGAGTCCCCGGGCGATGTGTTTCTCGACCGTGTTCTCCGAAAGTCCCATCCGGGAGGCAATCTCCCGCTGGGGGATTTCGCGGATGCGGCGCATCACGAACGCCTCGCGCGTCTGCCCCGGCATGCTCGCGATCACCCGCGCCAGCTGGCGCAGGTCGTCGTGCGCGATGGCGCTCTGCTCCGGGGTGGCGGCCTCGTCGGCAAAATCCAGCATGCCCAGATCCTCGACCGCGTGGATCGGCACGATCCGGGCCCGCCGGATGTTGCGCACCACCAGCGAGTGCGCCACCTGGAACAGATAGGCGCGGGGATTGAGGATGTCGTCCACCCGCTCGCGCTCGGCCAGCACCGCGTAGCTTTCCTGCACGATGTCCTCGACATCGTAGGTGCTGCGGCGGGACAGCCAGTTCCTCAGCGCCGCCTCGTGCGGCAGGATGTGGTGCATGAACCAGCGCGTCCGTTCGACATCGTCCAGGGTGCCCTCCGTGCTCCCCGCCGCTTCAGTTCGCTCAGACACCCGGTTCCCCGCCATCCGTCCTTCCGGCAAATGAGGAGCGATGCTAGGCGTCGCGCATGACAGTCATGTTGCGGTGGGCACGGAGTTCGGCGTCGTCTGCCCGCGTGGCGGCACCCAATCGAGCCAGGGCACTTCGCCGGCGTCGCCGCGCGCCAGGACGCGCTAGCCCAGGAACAAGTGCAGACCGCTGGCGTCGTCGCGGCGCTTGAGCGACGCGTCGCCGGTGCGGGTGCTGGCTTCGTGTTCGCGCAGGGTGGCCAGCAGCGTCGGCAATCCTTGTTCGGCGACCAGCGCCAGCGCCTGTTCCCGACTCATCAGATTGTAGGTATCCCACACCCGCGACAGCCCGTCGCTGCCCAGCACGACGTGCACGGGTGCGGTCAGTACCTGCTCCTCGATCACCGCGTTGTGCGCGCTGATCGGATTCAGGGTCAACGCCGTGCCTCCGGTATTGGCCTGTTGCTGGCGCCTGCGCTCCCACATGCGCTCCAGGGCAGGCAAGCCGAAGCCGGAATGGGGTTTCCACTCATCGTGGCTCTGCGCGGGCAGGACCGCCGGCACCATCGACCGCGGCGATGCGTGCGCGGAATGGATTTCCAGGAAGCAGTCCTCGTAGCGATGGACCCGCATCCGCAGGGCAGGGCCGGACGGGCTGATTTCGGCCACGACGGCGGCGGCGACCGGCCAGGCGTGGAGCGGCTGCGCCTCGCCACCGGCGCGGAGGTACTCGTCGCGCAGGACTCGCAGTCCTTCTTCCAGCAATGAAGGACTGAACGCTTCCAGCGCACCGCGCTCGGCCAGCCATCGCCCCATGCCGCGCGCGAACCAGCCCGCATCGGTCAGGTCGGGGAAGGTGGTGAAGGGATGTTCCGTCAGCGTGGTCGCGCCGTCGATGGCCCAGGCCAGCACGGCGTCACCACGCCGTACGCAGCCGACCACGTCCTCGCCGGGAATGTGTTCGTAGATGCCCTGGCAGACCTGATCGATGTTCACCTGCATGTGGCTGTACCTGTCGAGTGGTGGGGAAGGGACGGCGACGCATCCGGCGTGAAGGCCGTCTTCACGCATGCATCCGGCACCATCGCGATGCTCCGGTTCCGAACCGCGCCGCGAACGATGCAGATGCGCATGTGCATGGCGAGGTTCGCGCGTCGATCATGCATTGCCATCGCGTCGATGGCGTTACGGGGAAGAACCGCGCCACCCGCGAATAGATGCTTCGATTTGCGTATCTCGTCACAGGCTACCGTGTTCCGGGCGCCGACGGGTGTGCGCTACATTCGCCCCCCGGACTCGCGCAATCTCTCGCGCGCTCACTCTGCGGTAGATGATGCGAGTCCCGCGCATACAACTTCCCCGAACCCGCCATGCGCGCATGCGGGGGAGCGACTCACGGAACGGAGCACCCTGTATGGCCCAGATCGAACGCAAGCGGTTGTCGATGGACATTGCCCGGCTGCTGCATGCCAGCCGGTTGCTCGGGGGCTTGGCGCTGCTCGCGCCGGCGCTGGCCGCCGCCGAATGCGTCACCACCGGCACCACCACGGTCTGCACCACCGCCGCGCCCAATCCATGGGTTGCCACCGTGGGCGAGGGCAATGTGCCCGCGGCCGACAACCGTACCGTCGACGTGCAGGCCGGTGCCCGGATCGCGGTGGGCGACGCCAACGCGATTTCGTTGCGCGACAATGCCAGCATCCACGTGGGCACGGATGCCGTGGTCAGTTCCACGGCGGTCAGCGCCCCGGGCTTGTTCAATGCCGGCGCCAACACTGTCGAGATGCGCACTGGCGGCACCCTGACCATCGATGCGGGCGGTCAGGTGCTGGCGCTGGGCACGCAGGGCAGTGCCGAGGCGGTCAACTTCCTGGGTACGGGCAACGTCATCCGGAACAGCGGCACCATCCGAGCGACCAGTGCGATAGCCATCTGGTCACAGAACATGACCGGGTTGAACACGATCACCAATACCGGGACCGGCGTCATCGAGGCGACGGGCACCGTGATTGGCGGGTCCGGCAGCAGCGCGGTGCATTTCATCAACCACGGCACGATAAACGGCAATCTGGTTCTCGCTGGCGGTGACGACCTGGTCGAAATGCTGGGCGGCACCATCAACGGAACCACCAGCCAGGGCGACGGCAACGATACCCTGATCTTGAACGACGGCCAGATCGGCCCGGTCGACCAGGGAGCCGGCCAGGATCGCATGGAGGTCAACGGAGGCAGCGTCGCCGGCACGGTCCAGCAGGGCGGCGGCATCGACGACTTCGTGATGACAGGCGGTGAGATCGGCGCGCTCTTCCAGGGCGATGGCCTGGACACCTTCCGAATGACCGGCGGACGCATCATCGGCGCGTTCGAGGATGGCGACTACGCCGAGATGACCGGCGGACGCATCGGCCGGGTCAACATGAAGCTCGACGACAATACCTTCGACATGTCCGGCGGCACCATCGACGGCAACCTGGTGACCGGGTTCGGCCGCGACACCATCCGCCTGTCCGACGGCTACATTGGCGGCAACATCAGCGTCAGCGGCGGCGACGACCGCATCACCGTTACCGGCGGCACCGTGCGTGGCGAAGTCCGCGTGAGCCTGGGCAACGACGTGTTCGAATGGAATGGCGGTGGCGTGATCCATGGCGCCATCGATCTGGGCGACGGCGATGATGTCGCCAACCTGACCAGCCTGAACCAGGCGCACCTGGGCGCCACGCCGCTGCTGGACGGCGGCGCCGGCAACGATGCGCTCAATTGGTCGAACGTGACCACCGGCGGCATTTCGCGCTTCCAGAACTGGGAACGGGTGGATGCGCTCAACGACACGGAACTGGGTTTCGACAGCGACCTGGTGCTCGGCGACGCCGGCAGCGGTACCGGCACTTTCAACATCGATGCGACCAGCACGGTCTATGCCGGCGATGGCACCCATGCCGCGGTGCGCGCGTTCGACGCGGCGCAACTGGCCAATGTCGTCAACGCAGGCCGCATCGACCTGACCAACGGCAATACCGGTGACGCCAGCGATACCTTCACCATCGTCGGCAACTATGTCGGCAACAATGGCGTGGTCCACCTGCAGACGGTGCTGGGGGACGACAGTTCCGCCTCCGATCGACTGATCCTCTCGGGAGGGCAGGCCAGCGGCAGCACCGGCCTGGACATCATCAATTTTGGCGGTCCGGGTTCCCAGACGGCGCTGGACGGCATCATGGTGGTGCAGTCGATCGAGGGCGCGACGTCAACGAGCAGCGCCTTCGCGCTGACCGGCCCCGTGGCAGCCGGCGCATTCGAGTACTACCTGTTCAAGGGCGGCGCCAGCGACGGCAGCAGCGAGAACTGGTATCTGCGTTCCACCCTGCTTAGTGACATCGACTCCACCCCGGCACCCGCGCCGGATCCGACCGAACCCGCGCCGCCGGAGCCGCCACCGCCTCCGCCTCCGGAGCCGCCGGCGCAACCCCCGCCGGAATTGCCGCCGCCACCGCCACCGCCGCCGCCGCAACTGCCGGGGGATCCGGACATCCCCGATCCCGATCCGGAAGCACCCACGCCGGAGCCCCCGGTGCCGCCGCCGGAACCACCGCCGGTCCAGCCGCCTTCACCTCCGCCACCGGAACCTCCGGTGCCGCGGAATCCGGCGCCGCTGCCCGGCGGAGACCGCACACCGCCTACGCCCGGGGCCACCGAGGCCGAAGGCGAAGTGATCCCGCTGTATCGCGTGGAAACGCCTACCTACGCGGTGGTGCCGCCACTGTTGCGCCAGGTCTCGCTGGCCAGCCTGGGGACCTTCCACGAGCGCCAAGGCGAACAGGCGTTGCTGGGCAACGACGGCACCTTCCGCGCCGCCTGGGGCAGGGTGATCGGACAGAACACCGAGCAGAGCTGGCGCGGAACCGTCTCGCCCACTTTCGACGGTTCCATCACCGGCGTGCAGGCGGGCGTGGACATCCATGCCTGGGAGAACACCGAGGCCAGGCGCCGCGACCATCTGGGCCTGTTCCTCGGTCGGACCCGCGCCGACGGCGACGTGCGCGGTTTCGCCATCGGCTGGAACAACCTCACCGTGGGCAAGAACAAGCTCGACGAGGACCACCTGGGCCTGTACTGGACGCGCATCGGCGAACGCGGCGGCTATCTGGACGCGGTGCTGATGGCCAGCCGCTATGACGGCGATGCACGTTCGACCCGGGGCCAGGGCATCGAACTGGACGGTGACGGCCTGACCGCTTCGCTGGAGATCGGCGCGCCTGTGCGCTGGCGCGAAGGCTCGCGCTGGTCGCTGGAACCCCAGGCCCAAATCATCTGGCAACGCACGGATCTGGACGATCAGCGCGACCGCTTCGCCCGAGTGGCGTTCGACATGGACAGTGCGCTGACCGGACGCGTCGGCCTGCGCCTGGCCGCGGATTTCCCGACCGCGCACGGCCTGTGGCAGCCCTACCTGAAGCTCAACTACTGGCACAGCTTCGAAGGCCGCGACGTGATGCGGATGGATACCGATGCCGTCGTTACCCGACAGATGGCCAATGCGGTGGAATTCGGCGGCGGGGTAGTGGCCAAGTTCAGCGATCGCTTCAGCCTGTACTTCACCGCAGACTACACCAGCGATACCGGCGACGAAGGTCTGGATCGCGAAACGGTGGAAGGCAATCTGGGCATGCGCTTCAACTGGTGACCGCAGGAAGGCGCGGGGCATCCCTATGACCCGCGCCTTTCACGCCACGTCGCCGCGATCGCGGGTGTGGTCCGGACGGATCGGTCAGGCGGCCTTGCAACTGCCGCAGCACTGGCTGCCGGATTCGGCCGGCGCCGCGGCGACCGCTTCGTCCGTCGCGATGACGTCATAACCTTGCGCGGCCAATGCCTGGGTCGCTTCCGCCGCGCGGATGTCGCCCCGGACCAGGACGGTCTTGCCCGGAAGATCCACGGAAACGGACGCATTGGCGTCCAGCGCCTGCAGCGCGTAAGTGACCGTGCGTACGCAGTGGCCACAGGTCATGCCTTCGACAATGAGTTTCATGATGCCTCGGAGAGGATGACCGGCCCATCGCCGGCACGCACACGTTCGGGCTTGCCCCTGTGGGAAGGTCAATCCCGGGGCGGGAAATGGTGGTGGTTTGACCTTCCCATCGTGGGAAGCCGCATCGTGCCGGCAACCCCACCGATGGATGCCGTCATGAACTCCTCCCTGTCCCACGCCGCCGCCGCCATCCAGGACCGGTTCCGTTTCGGCGTATCCGGCATGACCTGCGCGTCCTGTGTCGGCCGCGTCGAACGCAGCCTGCGCAAGGTCCCGGGCGTGGCCGACGTGGCGGTGAATCTTGCCACCGAAACCGTCGAAGTCCACGCCGCGCGACCGCTGCCGTTGCAGGCGCTGGACGCGGCCGTGCGCGACGCCGGCTATCAAATGGCCACCCGCGAGATCGAACTGGCGCTGCAGGGCATGACCTGCGCGTCCTGTGTCTCACGCATCGAACGCGCCCTGGTCGCCGTGCCGGGCGTGGTCGAAGCCAGCGTCAATCTCGCCACCGAACAGGCACGCGTGCGGGTCACTTCCCAGGCGGGCGAAGCCGATCTGGTAGCGGCGGTGGCGGCGGCCGGCTACGCCGCCACGCCGCATGCCGCGGCACGGTCCGGCACGGATGCCGCGCAGGTCGCGGCTTCCCGCGAAGCCCGGCACCTGTGGTTCGCCGCGCTGCTGTCGCTTCCGCTGGTGCTGCCGATGCTGGGCCTGTTGTGGGGTGAACACTGGATGCTGCCGGGCTGGGTGCAGTTCGCATTGGCGACGCCGGTGCAGTTCTGGCTGGGCGCGCGCTTCTACAAGGCTGGCTGGAAAGCGCTCAAGGCGCGCACCGGCAACATGGATCTGCTGGTCGCGCTGGGAACCAGCGCCGGCTACGGCCTGAGCGTGTACCACCTGCTGGCGGGCACCTCGTCGCATGCCGCGCAACCGCTGTACTTCGAGGCATCTGCCGTCATCATCACCCTGATCCTGATGGGCAAGTGGCTGGAAGCACGCGCCAAGCGCCAGACCACCGAAGCCATCCGCGCGTTGCAGGCATTGCGTCCGGCCACCGCGCGGGTGCGCCAGGCCCACGGCGACGTGGAACTGCCCATCGATCAGGTTCGCGTGGGCGACGTGGTGCTCGTGCGTCCGGGCGAACAGATTCCGGTGGACGGAGAACTGCTCGAAGGCCGCACCCATGCCGATGAGTCGATGATCACCGGCGAGTCGCTGCCGGTGGCCAAGAACCCGGGCGATCGCGTGACCGGCGGCGCGGTGAACGGGGAAGGCAACATCGCGATCACCACCGTGGCGGTGGGCGCGGAAAGCGCGCTGGCCCGCATCATCCGCCTGGTCGAGGACGCGCAGGCCCGCAAGGCGCCCATCCAGCGGATCGTGGATCGGGTAAGCGCGGTGTTCGTTCCGGTGGTGATCGGCATCGCCCTGCTGACCCTGGTGGCCTGGGGTGTATTCACCGGCGACTGGAACCAGGCCATCCTCAACGCGGTTGCCGTCCTGGTCATCGCCTGTCCCTGTGCGCTGGGCCTGGCCACGCCCACCGCGATCATGGCCGGCACCGGCGTGGCGGCGCGCGCGGGCATCCTGTTCAAGGACGCCGAGGCGCTGGAGACGGCCCGCAAGGTCACCATCGTCGCGTTCGACAAGACCGGTACGCTGACGCAGGGGCGGCCGCTGCTGGCCGAAGTACTGCCCACCGAGGGCAGCGCTTCGGATCTGCTCGCGCTGGCCGCCGCGCTGCAGGCCGGCAGCGAACACCCGCTCGCCAAGGCGGTACTGGCCGCCGCGGCCTCCGGCCCGGCGCCGCAGCTGGCGATCGATGTGCAGGCGCTGCCGGGGCGTGGTCTTTCCGGTGAGGTGCAGGGACGCCGGCTGTGGCTGGGCAGTGCGCAACTGATGCGTGAACTGGAGGTCGATGTTTCCACGCAGGCCGTGCAGGCCGATTCACTGGGCAATTCAGGGCATACGGTGTCCTGGCTGGCGGAAGCGCGGGACGCAACGATCCGGTTGCGTGGCCTGTTGGCATTCCGCGACGAGCCCCGGGAAAGCGCGGCCGACGCGATCACGCGGCTGCATGCGATGGGGCTGCGCACGGTGATGATCTCCGGTGACAACGCCGGCGCCGCCGGGGCGGTGGCGGCGACCCTGGGCATCGACGAAGTGCGCGCGAACGTGCTGCCCGACGGCAAGGCCGAGGTGATCCAGCAATTGCAGCAGGCCGGCACCGTGGCCATGGTCGGCGACGGCATCAACGATGCGCCCGCGCTCGCGGCGGCATCGGTGGGACTGGCGATGGGCTCGGGCACCGACGTGGCGATGCACGCCGCGGGCGTGACCCTGATGCGTCCGGATCCGCGGCTGGTCGCCGCGGCCATGGATGTTTCACGCCGCACCACCCGCAAGATCCACCAGAACCTGTTCTGGGCATTCGCCTACAACGTCGTCGGCATTCCGCTGGCGGCCCTGGGCCTGCTCAATCCGGTGCTGGCCGGCGCGGCCATGGCGCTGTCCTCGGTGAGCGTGCTCGCCAATACCTTGCTTTTGCGCCGTTGGCGACCCACCTTGGACGCCTAGGAGATTTCCGCAATGTCCAGACGAACCCAGGCACCACGCCCCGAACTGGCCGACGCCCGCCGGCAGGGCCTGCACAACATCGGCGAGGCGGCTGCCATCAGCGGCGTGAGCGCCAAGATGATCCGGCACTATGAAAGCATCGGCCTGCTGTCGCCGGCCGAACGCACCTTCGCCGGCTATCGCATCTACTCGGACAACGACCTCCATCGCCTGCGCTTCATCAAACGCGCCCGCGTGCTCGGTTTTCCGATCAAGCAGATCGAGGTGCTGCTGGGATTGTGGGACAACCGCGAGCGCGCCAGTTCGGAGGTCAAGGAACTGGCACGCGCACACGCGGACGAACTGGGCAGGAAGATCCGGGAAATGCAGGCCATGCAGCAGACCCTGCTGGATCTGGCCCGGCGTTGCCACGGCGACGATCGGCCGGACTGTCCGATCCTGGAAGATCTGGCGACGCTCGAACGCTAGGTCTCAGGCGCGTCCGGAGCCTCATCCCATCCTTTTGCCTGCGCGTCGCCCGGTCGGTAGACCCGGCGCGCGTCGATGATGGACGCCGCGGCGGCGCGAGCGCACCGCCGCGCGTTCGCCCGCACTCAATAGACCGGCAACTCGATCGAGCTCGCCGCTTCCGGCGTGTGCCAGATGCGCTGCGTCGCCTTGCGGTAGTCCTCCGGCTTGGCGAAGTAGATGTTCGGGACGAAGGTCTGCGGATTCCGGTCGTACAGCGGGAACAGGGTCGACTGCACCTGCACCATCACCCGATGTCCGGGCAGGAACACGTGGTTGGCCTCCGGCAGCGCGAAGCGATAGGGCAGGGTCTGGTCGGAGGGAATTGCCTTGGCGTGTTCGAAGCTCTCGCGATAGCGTCCGCGGAAGATCGCCAGCGAGACCGGCAACTGGTAGCCGCCCATCTCGGTCGCCGAGGCGACCTGCTCGGGATACACGTCGATCAGCTTGACCACCCAGTCGCTGTCGCTGCCACTGGTGGATGCCTGCAGGTTCACCCACGGCGTGCCGGCGATGCGCAGCGGCTCGGTCAGCGGTTCGGTGATGAAGGTCAGCACGTCCGGCCGGCCATCGACGAAACGCTGGTCCTTGACCAGCCACGTCGTCCACATGTCGCGATCGCCGAAACGCACCGGGCGCGGCGCGAACGGCACCGGCTTGGCGGGATCGGAAACGTATTCCTCGAATCCGCTCTCGCCGGCCGCCGGCGGCTGGAACGAGAGCTGGCCGCCCGCGCGCAGGTACAACGGCCGGGCGGGGGAGCCACATCCCTGGGCGCAGCTGCGCGGCCAGTTCGGCAGGCGGTCCCAGCGGTCCTCGCCGGTGTTGTAGACCAGCACCGGCGGCGTATCCGCCTTCGGCGCGCCTTCGACCAGGTACTGATCGAAGAACGGCTTGAGCACGTCGCGGCGGAACTGCAACGCGGTATCGCCGTCGAACTTCAGCGCGCCCAGGTTGCGTGCCTCGTAGTTGACCTGGCTGTGCCGCCACGGTCCCATCACCAGGTAATTCAGGTTGTTGCCGGTATCTCGTCCTTCCATCGCCTGGTAGCTGTGGTTCGCGCCCCACATGTCTTCCTGGTCCCACAGGCCCTGCAGCCACATGGTCGGGACCTTCAGTGGTGTGCTGGCCATCTTCCGATCCAGTGCCTGCTCCTGCCAGAACGCGTCATAGGCGGGATGCTCGGTCATCTTGTGCCACCACGGAATCTGTTCCAGTCCATGGGTCCGGGCATAGTCGCCGGCCGAACCGGCACGCAGGAAGGTGGTGTAGTCGTCCAGCCCCTCGCTGGGTACCGAAGTTCCCTTGCCGCGCTTGGTCAGCTGGCCGGTGAAGTAGCCGAAATTGACTTGCCGGAACGCACCGTAGTTGAGCCAGTCGTCGCCCATCCAGCCATCGATCATCGGGCTCTGCGGCGCCGCCACCTTGAGCGCCGGATGCGGATCGGTCAGCGCCATCACCACGGTGAAGCCTTCATAGGAAGAGCCGAGCATGCCGACGCGTCCGTTGGACTCGGGCACGTGCTTGACCAGCCAGTCGATGGTGTCCCAGGCATCGGTGGCGTGATCGACCTTGGTCGGATTCAGCGGCCCGCGCAGCGGACGGGTCATCACGTAGTCGCCCTGTGAACCGTACTTGCCGCGCACATCCTGGAACACCCGGATGTAGCCGGCGCGCACGAACACCTCATCGCCCTGCGGCAGGATGTCGATCATGCGCGGCGATTCCATGCGCTGGGCGCGGCCCGCCGCGTCGTAGGGCGTACGGGTCAACAGCATGGGGGCGTTCTTCGCCCCCTTGGGCACGACGATGACGGTGTAGAGCTTCACCCCGTCGCGCATCGGCACCATCACCACGCGCTTGTCGTAGTCGAAATCCTGCTTCGGCACGACGAATTCCCTGCCGGTGATGTCCGGTGTGATCGCCGGTGTCTGGGCCTGGGCGAAAACCGCGGGAAGGAACAACGCCAATGCCGCCAGCCTGCGGCAGCCGAGGGCCTTGCAAGTCATCTTCATAGAGCGTCTCGATTCCGGAGTCGTAACCTGCCGATTAAACCGCGCTGCGAGGCCCGCAGCCAGTGCTGAATGCGCCGTAGAGCGGAGCTCGCTCTGCTTGCCTTTGCGAACGCCCCGTCAACCCCGTGCCGGCAAGCCCAGCCGGATCAACCGAATCCGGGCGGCAAATCCTCCGGACCGGTACCAAACGAAAGATTGGGTCGCGGCCCCATTTCGAACTCCAGCGTCCCGCCCGCGGCCAGGTCGGCGTGGCTTATCCAGTTGCGCGCATACGGCTCGCCATTCCAGCGCACCCGTTGCACGAAGACATTCCGCGCATTGTTGCGACGAGCGAGGACGTGCAGCCGGCGTCCGTTGCCAACGTGCAGCTCGGCTCGGCGGAACAAGGGACTACCGAACACATAGTTACCGCTGACCGGATCGACCGGATAGAAGCCCAGCGCGCTGAGCGCGAACCAGGCGCTCATCTGTCCGCAGTCCTCGTTGCCGGACAGGCCGTCGCGGGCATCGCGATATTGCTCGCGCATCAGGCGGCGGACCATGGCCTGGGTCTTCCACGGCTGGCCGGCATAGGCATACAGGTAGGCCACGTGATGGCTGGGCTCGTTGCCATGCGCGTACTGGCCGACCATGCCGTCGATGTCCGGCGGCGCACCGGCCGGCAGCTCGGAACTGGTGCCGAACAATTCGTCCAGCTTGCGCACGAACCCGTCACGCCCGCCAAAGCCCTCCATGTAGCCGTACAGGTCGTGCTGGTTGAGGAAGGTGGCCTGCCAGGCGTTGGATTCGGTGAAATCGTGCCAGCGCTCCGAGTGGCCCAGCGCGCGCGGGTCGAACGGCTCGGCCCAGCGGCCGTCCTCCAGCCGGGGCTGGATGAAACCGCTGTCCGGGTTGAACAGATGACGATAGTTGCGCGAGCGCGCGAGCAGCGCCTGATGATCGTCCAAGGCGCCGGCTGCGCGTGCCAGATGCGCGCAGGCCCAGTCGTCGTAGGCGTATTCCAGGGTCCGGCTGGCCGCCTCGCTGACCTTGTCGCTGGGAATGTAGCCCAGCCGGCGATACCAGCCCAGGCCGTTGAAGTCGTCGTCCATTGCGCGCTTGCGGAACAGCGGCCAGGCCGCGGCGTAGTCGATGCCGTCGAAACCCTTGGCGTGCGCCTCGGCCAGCACCACCGCCGAGTGGTAGCCGATCATCGTGCCGGTTTCCACGCCCTGCAGCGGCCAGATGCCGACGCCGTCCGGGCATTCGGCCGCGCCGCGCACCAGTCCCTGGGCCAGATCCGGTACGCGCTCGGGCTGCACCAGGGTCAGCAGCGGATGCAGCGCGCGATAGGTGTCCCACAGCGAATAGGTACTGTAGTTGTGGTAACCCTCGGGCAGGGTGTGCACCTTCAGATCCATGCCGCGATAGCGACCGTCCGTATCGCTGAACAGCGTCGGCGCCAGCAGGCTGTGGTACAGCCCGGTGTAGAAGATGCGCCGCTGCCCGCCGTCACCGGTATCGATGCGCACCCGCGCCAGCTCCCGCTCCCAGGCATCGACCGCCTCGGCATGCACGCGGGCGAAGTCGAAGTCCGGCAACTCGGCATCGAGATTGGCCTGCGCGTTTTCGGCGCTGACCGCCGAGATGCCGACCTTGACCAGCAGCGGCGCGGCGCCGGCATCCGGGTAGTGCAGGGCGGCCTTCAGCCTGGTGCCATCGATGCTTCGCGCGTCCTCGGCCAGCGGCTGGTCATCGGCGTACAGCTGCGCACGCGCGAATGGACGCGACAGTCGCATCGCGAAGAACAGGTAGCGCCCCCTGGCCCACTGATGGACGCGACGGCCACCGACCAGCGTGCGCTCGTCGACGACGCGCAGTTGCGCCTCGCTGGTCCGGGTGGGCGTGTCGGCGTTGTCCTGGTAGCCGTGGCACAGATCCAGCAGCAGGTGGCCTGGCTTGCCTGCGGGAAAACGATAGCGATGCAGGCCGGTACGCGCGGTGGCGGTCAGTTCCGCGAGGATATCCGTGTCCTTCAGCCTTACCCGGTAATAGCCTGGCGAGGCGGCTTCGTCCTCGCGGTCGAAGCGCGAGCGGTAGCCGGTTTCCGGCGCATCCGGCGGCCCCGGATGCAGCCGGACCCCGCCGGTGCGCGGCACGACCAGGAAGTCGAGCATGTCGCCGATGCCGGTGCCGGACAGATGGGTATGCGAAAAACCCATGATCGAGTCCTGCGACTCGTGGTAACCGCTGCATCCGTCCCAGGTCGTGTTGTAGGTGTCCGGGCCGAGTTGCACCATGCCGAAGGGCAGGGTCGCACCGGGAAACGTGTGGCCGTGGCCGCCGGTGCCGATGAATACATCGACGTGCCGGCTCAAATCCATTCGCGCGCGACTGTCGGCGGGCAGGGCGGATCTGCCGATGCGCGCCGAAGTGGCGATCGCGGGGCCACCGACGCCGGACAGGCCCAGCGCGGCGGCGCCCTTCAGGAATCCACGTCGTGTCGTCATCGTCCGTTTCCTCGTTCCCTTGTTTCTTTTTGTGCCTGTCCGAGCCGGCGGATCAGCGCGGCAATGGCGCGCGGCCAAGGATGGAGAAGCCGGCCGCACCGCCGGGCGCACCGGTACCGGGCTGGCCGCCGCCGACGAAGACCTGGTAGTCACCGGCCTCGACCGCTCGCTGGCCGGCGCGGTCGACCTCGCTGAGCCTGCGCGCGTCCAGCTCGAACGTCACCTCGCGCGATTCGCCCGGCGCCAGCGCCACGCGCGCGAATCCGACCAGGCTGCGGATCGGCGACTGCGGCCCTTGCGGAGGCTGCAGATAGACCTGCACCACTTCCTCGCCATGGCGTCCGCCGCTGTTTCGCACCCGCGCGCTTACCCGCAGCGTCTCGCCGGCCGTCAAGGTCCGCGTCGACAGGCGGGGGGCGTCATAGGCGAAGGTGGTGTAGCTCAGGCCGTGGCCGAACGGATACAGCGGCTGGCCACCGAAGTAGCGGTAGGTGCGTCCCTTCATGTCGTAGCTGACGTAGGGAGGGAGATCCCGGGTCGACTGGTAGAACGTCACCGGCAGGCGTCCGCCCGGGCTGAAGTCGCCGGCCAGCGCCTGCGCGATCGCGGTACCGCCGGATTGGCCGGGATACCACGCGGCAAGGATGGCGTCGGCATGTTGCTGCGCCCAGTTCAGCGCCACCGCGCTGCCGCTCATCAGCACCACGATCAACGGCTTGCCCGCCGCCTTGGCGCGCTCGAGCAACACTTGCTGCGCCGGCGGCAGGCCAATGGCGTTGCGATCGCCGCCATCGAAGCCCAGCACGTCGACCTTCAGTTCCTCGCCTTCCACGTCCGGCGACAGGCCGACGAAAGCGACCACCGCGTCGGCCCTTTCCGCCACGCGCGCGGCCTCGGCCAGTTGCGCGTCGGCCGGAGCCAGCCATTCCAGCCGCAGGCCCTGATCCTGGCCGTGATGCTCGATCTCCAGGCGAATGCGGCGGGGCCGTGTATCGGTGAAATGCAGGCGCGTTTCGACATTGCGGCCATCGGCGTTGTGCACGCCGGCGGCGACGCGCTTGTCTTGCGCGTTGCCTGCAATCACCAGTTCGTCGTCGATGTACAACCGCACCGGATCGTGCCCGCTGCAATCGAAGCAGCGCGCCACGCGCACCGCGAGGGTGTATTCGCCGGGTCCGGGCGGCAGCAGTTCACCGGTCCAGCGTACCGAATAGCGATTCCGATCGACTCCGGCGGCGGGCGCCACCTGATCCCAGTTGAAGCTGACCACGCGATCCCGGCGCACCACGCGTGGGGCGCCGGCCAGATCCGGATTGTCGAAGTACTCGCCCTTGAGTCCGGCCTGGCCATCGCTGCGCAGGGCGGTCTCGGGAATCATCACCGGCACCCCCGCCGCCAGCGGCGCACCCTGCGCATAGCTCACCCGGGCCTGGCCGAAGCGTTCCCGCAGGCCACGCAGCGGCGTCACCGGGTCGGTGGACGTGCCCTGATAGTTGGCTTCCAGCGCGGCCAGCGCATCGGCATTCGGACCGATGATCGCCAGCCGGGCATCCGGTTTCAGCGGCAGGGTCGCGTGATCGTTCTTCAACAGGACCAGCGATTGCCGCGCGGCTTCGAGGGCCAGTTCGCGGCTGGCGGGGGCATCGATGTCAACCGCGCCGAGTTGAGCGTAGGGGTCATGCCGCGGGCGTTCCAGTTCGCCCAGGCGATAGCGCGCGGCGAACAGGCGCACCAGCGACCGGTCCAGCGACGCCTCGTCGGTCTCGCCGCGATCCAGCGCCTGGCCCAGGGCGCGATAGGTGTTGCCGCAATTGAGGTCATGCCCGGCGTTCAGGGCGGCGGCGCTGGCGCCGGCTTCGTCGGAACGGAAGTAGTGGAAGTGCAGCATGTCGTAGAGCGAATCGCAGTCGGACACCACGAACCCGCGGAATCCCCAGTCCTTGCGCAGGCGGCCATCGAGCAGCCAGTCCGCGGCGCAGGCTGGCGTGCCGTGCAGCGAGTTGTAGGCGCACATCACCGCGCCGGCGCCGCCGTCGACCAGTGCGGCGCGGAATGCCGGCAGGTAGGTGGCTTCCAGATCGCGCGGAGAGACATCGACGTCGAAGCCGTGGCGCCCCGGTTCCGGGCCGCTGTGCACGGCCAGATGCTTGGGCGTGGCGATGGTGCGCGGATGCCGGGGATCGTCGCCCTGCAGGCCGCGGATGAAGCCGACCGCCAACTGCCCGGTGAGGTAGGGGTCCTCGCCGTAGGTTTCCATGCCGCGTCCCCAGCGGGGGTCGCGGAAAATGTTGATGTTCGGCGACCAGATGGTCAGCCCTTCATAACGCCGATGGTCGCTGCCCGGCCCGCCGGCCAGGTTGAACTTGGCGCGGGCCTCGGTCGAGGTCACCGTGCCGATCTGTTCCAGCAGATCGACATTCCAGGTCGCCGCCAGCCCGATGGCCTGCGGAAACACGGTCGCGTGGCCGCTGCGGGCGACGCCGTGCAGGCCCTCGTTCCACCACTCGTAGGCCGGTACGCCCAGGCGTGGAATCGCCGGAGCGGCATTCATCGTCTGCGCGATTTTCTCCTCGCGCGTCATCTTCGCCACCAGCGCCGCCGCCCGCTGCTCGGCCTCGTCCGCGTGCGCCGGGGCTGCCAGCGACATTGTCGCCAGCGTCCATCCCGCGGCAATCAGGAACGGCAGGGCCTGGCGGCGAAGGAACACGGGCATGGGCAAGGGTTCTCCGGAGCGTGGCTCAATGTACAACGGGTATGGGACGGTGCCTGTCTGGAACGAGGCGCTGAAAAAAGCGCGTGGCCGTAGGGGCGGCCACGCGCACGGAACGGCACGCCATCGAGGGAGGACCGATGGCGTGCCTTGGCCGCCTCAGAACTTGAAGGTGAAGGCCACCTGGTAGTTGCGCCCGCTCTTGTAGAGGCCCAGCGGGGTGCGCTTCTGGGTGTCGTACCAGTAGTAGGTGTCATCCAGCAGGTTGGAGGCACTGAAGGTAACGCCGAGCATCTCGTTGAACTGATAGCCGGCAATCAGATCCAGCTGCTTGTACGCGTCGGCAAACACGCTCGCGTTCTGGCGTCCCACCTGGTTGTAGTACTCCGAGCGGTAGCTGTAGTTGACGCGCACGCTGAACGGGCCTTTCTCGAAGTACGGCGTCACCGTATAGGCGTTCTTCGAGACGTACGGCAGGAACAGGTTCGTGCTGGTGTCGGTGTCCGTATAGGTGTAGTTGGCGTTGATGCCGAACCCGTTGTCGAACGCCTGCTGGTAGATCAGCGACACGCCGGTGGCGGAGGCGTCGGCGACGTTGATTGGGCGGCTGATGGAGTAGACGCCGGACACGCCGGAGATCGGGTTGGTCAGCTGCTGCTCGATGGTATTGGTCACGACGTAGTTGCTGATGTCGCGGCGGAACACCTCGGCCGCCAGCATGCTGCTGGGGGCGAAGTACCACTCGAAGGCCAGGTCGTAGTTGGTGGCCTCGTAGGGTTCGAGATCGACGTTGCCGCCGCCGCCGGTGAAGTCCTGGTCGTTGAGATCCAGCGTGCCGGCCAACTGGCCATAGCGGGGGCGGGCCATCACCTTGGCGGCGGAGAAGCGGGCCACCATGTCGTCGGTCAGCTCGTAGGCCAGATTGAAGCTCGGCAGCGGCTTGTAGAAGCTGCGGTTCGCCAGGGCCCGGTCGTAGCCGCCAGAGCCGTTGCTGACCCAGTACAGCGACTTGTCGGAGGTATCCACGTAGCGCACGCCCAGGTTGCCGCGCCACTTGCCGGACTCGAAGTTCGCCTGCGCGTACAGGGCCGTGGTGATCTCCTTGACGTTGAACGAGGGACCGTAGTTGTAGGTGTACGGGCCGCGCGGCGCCAGCGAGTTGAAGTAGGCGATGGCCTTGCCCAGATCGGCCACCGGCCAGGAGGCCAGGTCGCCGCCGGCGCCCAGGCCGTCATACAGCCCGCTCGGCGACATGCCGCCCAGGATCTCGGTCAGGTTGAGCGCCGACACCACGTCCACCGCGTTGCCGCGCGAGGACACGCCGTTGTCGTGGTTGGTGTACTTGTAACCGACCTGGATCTGGTTGATCGGACCCCAGGCCACGTCATGGGTCGCGTCGAACTGGAAGTAGCGCTCCTTGTCGCGGCTGGTTTCGTAGTACTGGCCGCCGTACTGCTGGCCCGGCGCCAGGCCCCAGTTGGACGCGGCGTCGTTGTCGTAGTTCACCACGGTATGCCGCGCGTCGTACTCGAAATCGAAGCCACCGCTGAGCAGCAGGGTCTTCATCAGGTATTCCGGATCCTTGCCGCCCTTGGCGCTGGTCACGCCGGCCTGGGTGGTGAATACCCAGCTCTCGCCGGACCAGTCGTGGCGCAGGTTGATGCTGCGCGTT
Organism: Pseudoxanthomonas sp. OG2; assembly: GCF_014192765.1. Classification (NCBI taxonomy): domain Bacteria; kingdom Pseudomonadati; phylum Pseudomonadota; class Gammaproteobacteria; order Lysobacterales; family Lysobacteraceae; genus Pseudoxanthomonas; species Pseudoxanthomonas sp. OG2. The sequence goes on from NZ_JACHYM010000001.1 coordinate 50,858, forward strand.
TCGACCTCGCTCTTGCGCAGGTTGAAATCGTGCTGCGCGTACGCGTCGCCGCCGACTTCGGCCGCGACCACGTAGCCATTGTCGATGGTCGCGCTGGTGATCTGGCCCAGGCTGCAGGCCGGGCAGATGTAGCGCGCCTGGCTGAAGTTGTCGTACTTGCCCTTGACGTAGATACCGGTCAGGTTGATTTCGTTGTTTTCGTTGGGCTTCCACTGCAACGCTGCCTGCAGGCCGTCACGCTCGCGATCCTGCTGGAAGTAGGAACTGCTGATGCCGACCGGCAGCTTGGCGGCGGCGGGGTCGCCTTCGCCACTGATGACGGCGGTGTCGGGCAGGCCGGTCGTGTAGCCCCAGTATTCGAGGCCGGCGCGGGAAATGCTCTGCTTGTCGTGGGTGGCCGAGATCAGGAAGCCAAGGTCCTCGGCGGCATTCTTCCAGCTCCACAGCAGCGAGGCGCGCGGATTGCCGTCTTCCGAACGGTCGTTGTAGTTGTAGCCGACCGTGCCGCGCAGCGTGTTCCTGGGCAGGTCCAGCGGCCTGCGGGTATGCACGATCACGGTGCCACCGATGCTGCCCTCGTCGATGCGCGCTTCCGGTGTCTTGTAGACCTCCATCAGGCCGATGATTTCCGGAGAGAGCAGGGTGTAGTTGAAGGTGCGCCCGCTGGTGTCGGTGGGATTGCCGCCCCAGTCGCCCGAGGCGATGGTCTGGCCGTTGACCAGCACCCGGTTGAGGGCCGGATCGGTGCCGTTGATGCTGACTTTCTCGCCTTCGCCGAACTGGCGATCAACGGTGATGCCGGGCAGGTGCGACAGCGATTCGGCGGCATTGGTGTCCGGGAACTTGCCGATGTCCTCGGCGCTGATCGCATCGACGATCGAATTGGCCGAGCGCTTGACCGCCTGGCTCTTTTCCAGCGAAACGCGATAGCCGGTGACGGTGACGGTGTCCAGATCCGAGGCTTCCTGTGCCTGGGCGTTGAAGGCAATGCAGGCAATGACGGCTGCCGACAGTGCGGACTTGCGGTATTTCATGACCTTTCCTCATCAAATGGGTGGTTGCTGTGATGGTTGCCTGCTGCCGATTTGCGGTGGTTCCGTGCCCATCCCCGGCGTGGGACGCGCCCCTTCGTTTTCTTCAAGGTCCTGTTCGTTTTCGTGCGCCGCCGGTCGGACGGCGGATGCGGGTGGCGTTGCTTCGCTCGGTGCCCAGACCTGCATCCGTGGCTCGCCCCGGGCGACTTGCCCGGGTTTCGTTCTCGTCAGGTAGCGCTACCAAATGGCGGCCAAATAAAAAGGCGGGTGACTCGAATTTGATTTCGCGAACCGGGCGGTCGCGCGCCGCGCCGAGGGTCGAGCCGAACGATGCCGCGGCCTGGAGAAAAGAAGGGGAGGGACCGTGGTCGCGTCGGGGTGGCCGAGGCGAGCGCGGGGTGTTCGAAGCCTGCGCGGGTGGCGAACCGGCTTCGGCATGACCGAGGTCCACTGTGAGAAGTGGCACATCGTTGATCGGTACGTCCGTTCGAGATGCAACAGCCATTGCAAGGTGCCCCACCCGTGATGCGCCGGCACGGGCGCCAACGCGAGCCGAGTTTGAATCGATATAAATTCAGATGTCAACGACCTGTCATCGGATGCTGCTAGGAAGGGGTAATAGCACTCATTGAGCCCTGTTCATTTAAGAAAATTAGAACTTTGATCGCGAATTTGAATGCAATCAGGCCATTGGGATCGTTTCATATGAGTTCTTTTTCGGGCCGTCGGCGCCAGGGGACAGCCATCCGGAGGTGAAAAATCCGGCCGGTAAGGAGGCTTCAACAGACCGCTGAAAGACGGCGTGGACGAGGACGGGAATCCCCCCATTTCACCCATTCCCCCTGCCTCCCATGTCATGGGCGACACCCTTCGGCTACCGCGAGAACGGGCGCTCCGGCACCGCCCCCTCCCGCGAACAACAGGCGTTCGACCATCAACCTGCCTTGGCCTGCCGGCACGCATTCGCGTGGTCGCGCCAGCGGGCGCCGGTGATGATGAGGCAGCCAACCCACGGGTTCCACGGCATGCATCGGGGCGACTATCCGCAGGGATTACCGCGCGGGCGACGCCACGATTTCCTTCGACCGACAACGCCATTGACGATAGGGGACCACGATGAAACGACGGAGCTTTCTGCAGGCATGCGCGGCGATTGCGGGTACCGCCGCCCTCAGCGCGTACCGGATGGCGCCGGGCAGGGAAGGGACGACGCTGGACGCGGCGGCGTTCACCGCGCTGCGCCGTTTCGCCGACACGCCGTTCGGACGCATCGCCCACGTGGAAGTCGGAAGCGGCCCAGCGGCCCTGTTTCTCCACGGCCTTCCGTTGAACGGCTTCCATTGGCGCGGTTCGCTCGAACGCCTCGCGCCGCATCGGCGATGCATCGCGCCGGACTTCATGGGACTGGGCTATACGGAGGTCTCCGGGAAACAGGATCTTTCCCCGCAGGCGCAGGCGGACATGCTGGTGGCCTTCCTTGACCATCTCGACGTTTCGTCCGTCGACCTCGTCGCCAACGACAGCGGCGGAACGATCGCGCAACTCTTCGCCGTGCAACATCCGGAACGGGTCCGGACGATGCTGCTGACCAACTGCGACGTCCACGAGAACTGCCCGCCGGAACAGATGCGCAATTCGATCAACGCGGCCAAGGCCGGCAACTATGATCCGAAGATGCAGCGCCACCTGGACGATCGCGTCTACGCCCGTTCGGACAAGGGCATCATCGGGTCGGCCTACATGACGCCCGCGAACGTCACCGACGAAACGATCGAGTACTACTTCAAGCCGCTCGTGTCGTCGCCGCTGCGCAAGTCGCAACTCAACCGCTATCTCGCCGATCTCGACCCCAATCCCTTGCTGGCGATCGAACCGGACCTCCGGCGCCTGGACACGCCGACGCGCATGGTCTGGGGCACGGCGGACCCGCTGTTTCCGGTCCGCTGGGCGAACTGGCTCGACCAGGCCCTGCCTGGCAGCCGCGGGGTCCGGTGGGTCGAGGGCGGCAGGCTGTTCTGGCCGGAAGAGATGCCGGAGGTGGTCGCCGGGGAGGCGCGGGCGCTCTGGGGTGTTTCGTAACGCGATCACCGTGTCGAAATCGGATCAGCCCGTTCGTCGAAGAATGGAATCCACGACGGAAGGAAAGACATGTCGCCGACCACGAGCCTCGCTTGCGCCTGCGGACAGTTCAAGCTGACCCTCCGGGGAGAGCCCATCACCAGCGTCGCATGCCATTGCGACAGTTGCCGTGCCGCCGGCGCGCGACTGCAACGGTTGGCCTGCGCGCGGCCCCTGCTTGATCCGTTGGGCGGGACGCGGTTCGTTCTCTACCGGAAAGACCGCATCCGCTTTGTCGCCGGCATGGACCGCCTGAAGGCCTTTCGGCTGTCATCCGACGCCAGCACCCGGCGCGTTCTCGCGTCCTGCTGCAATACGCCCGTGTTCCTCGAATTCAAGGGCGGACATTGGTTGAGCCTTTATGGGGGGCTGTGGCCCGATACCACGCTGCCGCCACTGGAGATGCGCACGATGACCGGCGATCTGGCGGACGCGTCGTTCCTGCCCGCCGACGTTCCCAACTTCAAGCGCCAGTCGTTCTCGTTCTTCGCCCGGTTGTTGAACGCATGGATCGCCATGGGGTTCCGCAGTCCCCGCATCGAGGTCGGCGGCGAGATCCATGCCTGAGAGCAGGCGGGAGACGCGGGAAGGAGCATCGATGCGGAAAACTGAACCGACGCCTGCTGCAAAGGCCGGGCTGTCTGGATTGCGGCGGCGCCGCCGGCGCAGGATGGCGTTCCGGACCACTCGCCGCGTGTAGGGATTCGCGCATTGCCCACATCCGTGGAAGGGTGAATTCCCTTCGGGCCGTCTAGTGAGGCGGATGGGCAGGTCATAGAGTCCGGATACACAACACGGGTAACGCGCCGGATGGGTGCAGCCCGAACAGCCAGAGACCCCCATGAAAATTCGTGAACTTCTGAAGTCCAAGCCCGGCGATGTGGTCACCATCGATATCGGGGATACCATCGGCGCCGCCGCCAGGAAGATGACCGCCCACAAGATCGCGGCGCTGGTCGTGACCCGCCTGGCGCAGCCGGTTGGCGTCGTGTCCGAACAGGACGTCGTGGCCGCGCTGGCGGAACATGGCGCCCAGGCTGGCGAGCGGCCGCTGAGCCGGCTGGTGGAAACCGCCATCGAAAGCATCACGCCCGAGAGCACGCTGAAACAGGCGATGTCGATGATGACCCATGCGCGCCGGCGTCATCTGCCGGTGATCAGCGACGATGAGCTGGTGGGCATCGTCAGCCTGGGCGACATCGTCAAGAACCGGCTGGACGAACTCTCGCTCGAACGGGACGTGTTGCGCGACATCTACATCGCCGCGCATTGACTGGCGCGGCACGAGACTAAGAAACCGCCCTTTCGGGCGGTTTTTTGGAGCAACCCGTGACGATGCCGGAGCATCGGCACCGACGGTCTCAGTAGTCGAAACGGACGCGCAGGCCGACGGTGCGCGGATCATTCCAGTAGGCACGGATGAAGCCGCCGGCATCGTCGGTCCAGTTCTTGGTCATCTTGTCGGTGGCGTTGAGCACGTACAGCTCGGCGCGCCAGAAGGAGGGTGACTGCAGGCTCAGGCTGGCATCGACCGTGGCATAGGCTTCCTGCGCATCGGAGACGTGCGCGTTGTCCAGGTTGCGCAGGGTGAAGTACATCTTGTCCTGCCACTTGACGTTGATCCAGGGCACCAGCTCATAGCCGTTGCCGAACCGGAAGGTGTGCGCCACGTTGACGCCGGCGGTGAACTTCGGGGTCAGCGGCAGGTGGTTGCCGGTGATGTCGTAGATCTGCCGGCCCGCCAGCTCGGGATTGGGACCGTTGTAGGGGGGCGGGCAGGGCACCGCGCCGAACTCCTCGCGCACGCCGCAGTTCCACTCGTCGCTGAAGGTGGGATAGTCCTTCATCTTGCTGTTGATGTACGAGAAGAAACCGCCAATGCGGGTGTTGGCCGTGGGCAGGTAGTCGAACTCCACCTCCACGCCCGGGATGTTCACGGTGCCGACGTTGACGGTCTGCCATTTCTTGACCACATCGCAGGTCGGATCCCATTCCGGGCAGGGCTCGTTGACAATCACCTTGGCGGCGAAGAAGTCGCCGGTCACCTGCATGTCCTTGTAGCGGCTGTAGAAGGCGGTGACCGACAAGCTCAGGCGCTTGTCCAGCAGCAGGCCCTTGTAGCCGACTTCCAGGTTGGTGACGGTTTCCGGCCGGTAGGGGAAGAAGGTGTAGTGCGGGCCGGCGGGGCCGTCCACGCAGACCTTGCCGTCACAGGCGTCGTCCTTGTCGCCGAAACCGCCCGCCTTGTAGCCGGTGGACAGCGAGGTGAACAGGATTTCGTTGTCCGACAGATCCTTGGTCAGGCCCAGGCGGTAGGTGAACTTGCGCCACGAATCGGAATGGGCGTTTTCCGCCGGCGGTCCCCACAGCCGGTAGGCGCCGATGCCGGCGAACGGTCCCATCCCTTCGGTCAGGTCACGGCCGTTGTGCGGGCGGAAACCGGGTTCGCCCGGCGTGCCCGGGTCGTAAAGCCCGTTGTAGTAGGCCGTCGATTCGCTGTCCCAGCCGCCATACACCTGGCCACCGCGATCGGTCTTGGAATCGCGGCTGAAACGCGCGCCGAAGGTCGCCGTCCAGGTGGGCGCGAAGCGCCAGTCGGCCTGCGAGAAGATCGCCTTGGCGTCGATCTGGCGGTTGGGCTGGTGATAGAACTGGCTGATCGGATAACCGAACGGGGCGTTGACCAGCATTTCCTGGGCGTAGTCGATCGAGTTCTTCTCGTGCATCCAGAACAGGCCGGACACCAGCTTCAGACGCTCGCCCTGGTGCTTGAACTGCAGTTCGTGGACGAACGACTTGTACTCCGAATCCAGGGTTATGGAGGTGTTGTCGCGCACCGGCCAGACGCCCCAGTCGCCTTCGGCCGGCACCGGCAGGGTCGCGGTGACCTGCGAGGGAATCTCGTGGTAGCCGCCATCGTCATCGGAGATCTGGAAGCGCTTCTGCCTGGCGAACGCCACGCTGTACTCGATGCTGTTGGTGTCGCTGAGATACCAGTTGAGGTTCGAGCGCACCGTGTCGATGGACATGTCCGTCCGGCCGGGCACGTTGATCTTCACGTCCCACTTGCCGCCGGTGCAGGCGAAGCGGGTGCCAGCGGCCTGCTTGCAGTCCTTCAGCCCCACCTGGCCGGCGCCGGAGTTCTGGAACTTTTCATAGGCCAGCAGCCACTCGACATCGTCGGTGATGGCGAAACGGGCGGCGATGCGGGCCGCCCATTCGTCGCGGTTGTAGTAGTACTTGCTGCGCGGAACCCGGACGTTGCGACGCTGGTCCACGTCCGGGATGCCGTCGGCGATGAAACCCCGTTCCGGAATGTTGACGTCGGTGAAGTCCTGCTGCTGGTCGATCCAGCCATCGCGCTCGATCTTGGTGGCGGCCACGCGCAGGGCGAAGCGATCGTTTACCGCGAGGTTCTGGATCAGGTTGATCTGGCGAAGGTTGTAGCTGCCCAGTTCTATCTCGGTGCTGCCGAAGCTGGAATCGAAACGCGGCTTGGCCGGAATGATGTTGATGCTGCCGCCAGTCGAATTGCGGCCGAACAGGGTGCCCTGCGGCCCGCGCAGCACTTCGACCTGGTCCACGTCGAACATCAGCGCCAGCGCGCCCTGCGGGCGCGGGGAATACAGGCCTGCCACATGCAGGCCCACGGCCGGGTCGCCGATCTCGGTGAAGTTGTTGGCGCCGATCCCGCGGATGGTGACCTGCACGCCGGAATCCGGACCGGCGGCGATCTGCAGGTTGGGCATCTTGCCCGACAGGCCGCGCACGTCGCGGATGCCTTCGCGGGTCAGCGTTTCCTGGGTGACCGCAGTGACGGTCACCGGAGTCTTCAGCAGATCCGATTCCAGGCGCGTGGCCGACACCCGCACGGTCTGCAGGGTGGTCGTGGGTTCGCCCTGGCTGGCCTGCTTGTCCTTGCCATCCGTGCTGGACTGGGCCAGGACCGGGGCGGTGGCACAGCCGAGCAATACCGCCGCCACCGCGGCGGCGATGCCGGTCGGTCGAACAGCGCTGGGATGCTTTTTCATCGTTGGCTCCTGGTTGTACGGCAACTCGGGGCGATCGGGCCCGCGCAGTGGCTGGTGTGGTTGCCCATCAGGGCGAGGCGGGGGTGTTTTTCGCGGAATACAGCGTCTGGTTGCGCACCAGCGGCCTGGCCCAGGCACTGACGCTGAGGATGTAGAGCAGGGGGATGAAGACCAGCGACAGGCCCACGCGCAGGCCCCAGTGATCGGCGACGACGCCGATCAGCAGCGGCACGATGGCGCCACCGAGGATGCCGCTGCACAGGATTCCCGAGAACGCGCCGTGGTGCTGGCGCACCGAGTTCAGTCCCAGCGAGAAGATCACCGAGAACATCACCGACAAGAAAAAGCCCGCAGCGGGAAACGCCAGTGGAGAGACGGCTGCGGAACCGAAAAGGGCGAGCGCGAGGCAGGCGATGGCCAGGAGTGAGAAAACCGCCAGCACCAGCTTCGAATCCAGCAGTTTCAGCAGCCCCAGTCCGGCCAGGCAGCCCAGCGACATCAGCCCCCAGAAGCGGCTGACGGCGACGGCGCCGTGTTCGGTGGCCGACAGGCCGTGATAACTGTGCAGGAACTGCGACATCCAGTTGGCGATGGATTGCTCGGTGCCGACATAGGCGACGATGGCCAGGAAGAACAGGCGCACGTCGCGACGTCGCAGCAGGCTGCGGTAGGCTTCGCGGCTGCCGGCGCGTTCGTCTTCCTTCAGTTCCACCGCCGGCAACGGCAGCTTGTAGTTGAGCAGGGCGAGCAGCACGAAGGCGGCGCTGAAGTACCAGTAGAACGTCAGCCAGGCCAGCGGCTGACCCTCCACGCCGGGACGCTGCATGTACAGCCTGAAGACCAATGGGCTGAGGAAGGACGCCAGGCCGAATACCAGCTGCGCCATGACCGAGAAGAACGCGAAGTGCTCCTCGCCGCCGGCGGTGCGCATCAGCGGATTGATCACCACCTGCAGCAGGGCCATGCCGAGGCCGATGACGAACAACCCGGCGACCACCGAGACATAGCCGGGAAGCAGGGCGATGGCCAGCGCGCCAAGGAAATTCAGCGTGAAGGCGGCGAACAGGGTGTAGCGGGTGCCACGGGTCTCGATCAGCATGCCGCCCGGAATCGAGACCAGGCCGTAGGCGAGGAAAAAGGAGAACGGCATGAAGCCGGCCATGGTCAGGCTCAGCTTGAAATCCTGGATGGCGATGGGCATCAACGGCCCGATCAGGTTGGTGATGAAGGAGATCGCGAACCAGATCAGGAGGATGTAGCTGATGATCAGCGGCCGGTGCTTCATGGTCGTGGCTCCGGGATCAGGGAGACGGGTGCAGACAATGCGAGAGTTCACCCGCGGCGATGGTCTTGCGCGGGAAGCGCGGCAGGATCGCCGCGGCGGTCCGGCAGCCGGCACCGAGCGCATCGTGCAGACCGGCCTGGTTCAACCGCGCCGCCAGGTAGCCGGTGTTGAAACTGTCGCCGGCCCCCACCGTGTCGAAAATCCCGTGGGCCACTTCGATCGCGTAGTGGGTGCTCTGTCCGTCGACATGCCCGAGCGCGCCGGCCGCACCCAGCTTGATGATCAGATGGGCGCCGGGCTTGAGCAGGCGGGCGACGCGCTGCACCGCGATCGTCAGGTCCTGGGTGCCGGCGATGCTCATCGCCTCCAGTTCGTTGATCAGCAGATGGTCGCAATGGACCAGCCAGCCTTCGACTTCCTCGTGCACCCGGGGCGTCCAGCCTTCCGGTGGCCAGCCCGGATCCAGCGCCACCTGGTAGCCCCTGGCCGATGCCTGCGCCAGCAATTGGCTGTAGTCGTCACGCAGGCCCGGCAGCAGGAAAGGGGCGGTGAACAGGGCGATGCTGCCGGCCGGCGCCGGCGGCAGGTGTTCGAGTACGAAGGCCGGGGTCAGGTGCTGCAGGTGCCCGCAACTGGTGAAGAAAGTGCGTTCGCCATCGGCGTGCATCAATCCGACCGACATGGTGGTGTCGCTGGCGCAGGTTTGCAGTTCGACCGGAATGCCGGCCAATTGCAGCAGCAGCCACTGGGCCAGGTCATCGTTACCGATGGCGCCGATCAGGCGGGGACTCAGGCCAAGGTGGCGCGCCGCCAGGGCGGAGTTGGCCGCCGAGCCACCGGCACGCAGCTCGCTGCGCGGCAGCAACTGTTCGGTGCCAATCTTGGGCCAGCTGTTCAGCGTGCCCAAGACCAGGTCCACGCTGACATCGCCGATGATGCTGAATTGGGGCTGATCGTGCTTCATGGGGCCGACTATAGGCAGCCCGATTCTTCCCTGTCAATAAAAATATCCAGTGGAAGTTTAATTAAATTCGGCGCCCCCCATTGGCTGGGCGGTGGCCCAGCAGTTCCGCGGCCTGCGTGTCGCCCGGATCGTCCTTCTGCACGCCCTGCAGGCGCGGCGAGAGCAGCTCATGGATGGGCAGCACGGCGGCGCCCAGCAGCGAGCAGTCTTCCTCGCGCTGGGAAATCATCACCCGCGGCAGTTGCGGCGCGGGGCGGCCGCGCACCGAACGGTGCAGCGGCTGGGCCAGTTCGACCAGGCGCCGGACCAGCTTTTGCGGCGCGGAGCCGCCGATGACGATGGTCTGCGGGTCGAGCAGGTTCTCGATCATGCAGATGGCGTCGCGCAGGCGCTGGGCGGCCTGCTGGCACCACTGCTGCAAGGGCTGGTCATTGGCGTCGTCCAGCCGATCCAGCAGGTCCGATGTGCGGATCTGGCCGTCGTCCATGCCCAGCGCTTCGGCCAGCGAGTGCAGCGACAGGTAGCGCTCCAGACAACCCTGGTTGCCGCAGTAACAGGGTGTCCCGCCGGGCACGACCGGCACGTGGCCGATCTCGGTGGCATTGCCGTCGGCGCCGCGGTAGTGGTTGCGGCCAACGATCAGCGAGCCGCCCAGGCCCATGCTCAGGTGCAGGTAGAAGAAGTTGTCCAGGTGCCGGGCGACGCCGTACAGGGTCTCGCCGAGCGCGCCGGCCACGCTGTCGACGCTGTGGAACAGCGGCAGGCCGGTGGCTTCCTGCAACTGGTCGAGGATGGACAGATCCTTCCAGCCCTCCAGCGCGGTGGGGCCGACGAAACTCAGTTCGGTATCGCCGAGCGGGCCGGGCAGGGCCACGCCGATGCCCCAGACCCGGGCATTGGCCTGCCGGCGCAGGTTGGCCACCAGTTCCAGCAGCCCGGCCAGCAGCTGCGGGCGGTCGCAGCCCTGCAACTGCACTTCGAAACGGGCGTCGATCCGGCCGACCAGATTGACCAGCGCACCCGAGGCACGGCCCGGTTCCAGGCTGATGCCGATGGACTGGCCGGCGTCGGGATTGATTTCGAAGGCGATCGGCGGCTGCCCGCGGGTTTTGAGGTCCTTCTGCCGGCGCGAGACGATCAGGCCGATGGACTCCAGCTCATTGGTGATGTTGGCCACCGTCTGCGGGCTGAGCGAGACCTTTTCCTGGATGTCCTTGCGCGAGGCCGCGCCATGCTGGCGGATGAAATCCAGCACGAGGCGGCGGTTGTAGGGGGCGCTGGACTGCTGGGTGGCGCCGCGGCCAATGTTCATAGGCGTTGAAACCGGTTGAGCGTAGGGGAGGGGAGGTGCATACCCTTATATTTATACATCCATGTGAAATATTTATTGACGGCAGCCGAATCCGTGGCTAAGTTGCGACGCTAGTCTATCCGGAACCGTGCCAATGACCCGATTGCCGCCTTCCTGCAAGACCGGTGTTCTCCTGGTGGCCGCGCTGGCGACGGCGCTGTCCACCCAGGCCTACGCAGCGCCCGCCTCGGAGCAGAAGCCGGCGACCACGGTGTCGGTGAGCCTTCCCAGCGAACCGCTGCTGGTGCAGATCAACCAGGTGGCGCTGGAGCGGCGAGGGCCGAAGCAGGCCATCGTCGAATACACGGGCGAGGCCACGAAGGGCAGCTACACGGTGCTGGTCGATGGCAAGCCGGTGCGGAACGGCGACCTGCGCCCGCTGCAACCCTTCACAGAATGGGGCTCGGGCAAGCGCTATTTCAGCGTCGATTTTTCGGATGCCGAGCAAAGCGGCCGGTACCAGGTGGACGTGCGCATCGGCGGGCAGCATGCGCTGTCGGCGCCGGTGGCGGTACGCGACAACGCCGTCTTCGCCACCACGGGCGCGCAATTGCTGGGCTACTTCCAGCGCAGCCGGCATACCGACGACGCGGATCGGGATCTGCCCATCTTCCAGACCTCGCGCCGGGTGAACGTGTGGGGCGGCTGGCAGGATGCCGGCGGCGACAAGGGCAAGTACCTGTCCCATCTCGGCTATGCCAATCACTTCAATCCGCAGCAGGCGTCGATGGCGGTCTGGGTGCTGGCCTATGGCGCGGATACACGCAAGGCACTGTTCGCCGCCCACGGCCTGCAGAAGCAGGTCGAGGACGAGGCGTTCTGGGGCGCCGATTACCTGCACCGCATACTGGACGCGGAGGGCTACTTCTACACCACGGTGTTCGACCAGTGGGGCACACCCGGCGCAAAGCGCATGGTCACCGGCTACGAGGGCGCCGCGGGAACCTATACCACCCTGTATCGCTCGGCGTTCCGCGCCGGCGGCGGCATGGCGATCGCGGCGCTCGCGCGCGCCTCGATGCTGGCCAAACAGGCCGGACGTCACGGCGAATTCGACGGCGCGACCTATCTGGCCGACGCGGAGCGCGCCTATGCGCATCTGCGCGAGTTCAACCCGCAGTACTGCGCCGACGGCAAGGAAAACATCATCGACGACTACACCGCGCTGATGGCGCTGGTGGAACTGCACAACGCCACCAGCCAGCCGCGCTATCTCGACGATGCGCGCGAGCGCGCCGCCCGCCTGATGGCGCGCCAGCAGGCCGATGGTGGTTTCATCAGCGATGGCGGCAGCCGTCCTTACTACCATGCGGCCGAAGCCGGCCTGCCGGTGATCAGTCTGTCCGCCTATGCCGATATCGAACCGGAACAGGCGCGCCGCCAGCGCGCACTGGACGCCATCGCTTCAGCGCTGAAACACGAACTGGCCATTACCCAGGCGGTGTCCAATCCGTACGGCTATGCCCGCCAGCGCTTCCAGCTCACGCAGGACGGCAAGGCCGCGGGCGAGGTGCTGGAAGGATTCTTCATTCCGCACCGCAATGAAACCGGCTACTGGTGGCAGGGCGAAAGCGCCCGCCTGGCATCGCTCAGCGCGGCCATGGTCATCGGCGGACGCAAGCTGGCCGCCGATGGCAAGGCCGGATACGGCCTGTCTGGCGAGCAGGCCGGCTATGCGCAGGCGCAGCTCGACTGGACGCTGGGCCGCAATCCGTACGGCATGTCCATGCTGTATGGCTTTGGCCAGAAGAACCCGCCCACGGTCCTTGAGAGCGCCGGCGAAATGTTCGTGGGCGGCATCTCCAACGGCATCACCGGGGCGGTGGGCAGCGACACCGGCGCCGGCATCACCTTCGCACCGGGTCCGGACTCGGAACAATGGCGCTGGGTGGAGCAATGGATTCCGCATACCACCTGGATGCTGTTCGCGGTGATGGCGATGAGCGAGGATTCCCGTCCGGCAATCCCGGCGTCTGCCATGGACAGCCCGGCATCCGATACCAGGAGTACCGCGCATTGATTGGCGCGGCAGGGAGTTCGTCCAGGCAGGCTTGATCGCTTTCCGCGTCCGGGTGCAGTCCGCATGCCGAGCCTGGCGCTTGTCTATCGCGTCATCGCGGTAGACGGCCGCTACCGGACAGGCACATAGGCGTGAAGCCCACCACGTATGGTCGGGACATAAACAGTGCCATCCGAATCCACGGTTGTTCCGACGGTGAACATCGGTCTTCCAGGCAAATGTTCCCGGTCATGAACCTTGCCGGTCTGGACGTCGACGACCACCAGATCCAGGGTGCCATCTCCATTGGCCACCGTTGCATAGGCGAGGTGACCTGCGGTCTGGGTCGCGATGCCCCGGTTTTGCAGGTCGTCCCTGCGCCATAGAAGACGCGGCTGGTTTCCTTGGTCGCGAATGGCCATGAGGGGAGCATCGCCACCACCGGCGGGCAGGATGATGCCGTCGGGCGAGACCGAGGGACTGCCGCCCGCGGAGTAGCCGATGTCGATGCTCCACACGCGCTCGCCGGTACGCGCATCGAGTGCCAGCAAGCGCTGGTTGTTGTCGGTCAGGTAGACCCGGCTGCCATCCGCCGACAGACTCGGACTGGCCGCACTCCCGCCCGGGAGCGTGTCATGGGTCCAGTCGGCGGTGATGCCCTTGGCGTCCGCGCCGGCCAGGATCTTCATCGAACGGATACCGGCCGCGGGTGACTCCGGAGCCCAGAACGTGAAGATGAACCTGCCAGCGTGCCGATCCAGCGCGGGCGTGTTGGCGCTCGGACATGCCCGGGTGCCACGCATGCAGGCAAGCGCATCCCTGGAGGGGTCGAAGACGGGATCCGGGATCAGTTCAATGGGATCGATGACGGTTTTCCCGGTCCTGCGGTCCAGGCGGTAAATGACACCCACATGGGTGATGAAAACCAGATCGCCATCGGCAGCGAACTGCGCCGACAACGGGAATCCGAGGAGGGGTGTTTCCCAGCGCTTGCCGCCGTCGTGCCGGAACGAATGCATCGACGCGCCATCGGCAAGGTACAGATTGCGATCCGCGTCCAGCAGCGGCGAGGAAGCCACCGCGAGGCGGTCCAGCGCATCGGAGCACCAGAGCGTCCGGCCGGTCGCCCGATCCAGCGCGTGCAGCCGGCAGCCCGGTCCGCTGGTGGTGACATACAGTTGCCCGTGACCATCACTGGTCGGTCCCAGGTTGATCATGCCCTCGAAGGAACGGGACCACGCGTGGACGATGCGCGCGGATCCCGGCACCGGGCTGTAGTCGCTGTTCGATGCATCGGCATGGGTGGCCGACCAGCCAGGCGCATACACCGGATTCCGTTCCGGAACGACAATGGGTGCGGCCAGGACAAATCCCAGCGCAAGGGCCGACAGCTCCATCACGTCAAACTCCTCGAAAGAAATGGCTCGGACGTGTGCTGCGCGGTTTGTACGGGCCGTTCATCTGTCGACGCGTTCAATGAAGGCATCCACCTGCTCCGTAAAGGCGCCCGGCAGGCCGAGTTCCCGATTGATCGCCATGTGGGACAGATCCTGTTCCATCACCTCCACGCGGACGCCCAGCGATGTCGCCTTGCGCGAGAACCGCCAGGAAGGCGGACATGCGCCTCGGCGACGCGAAGAGCACACCAGCAGCATCGGCGGCGCTCCAGGGTCCAGGAGATGATGCGGCGATACCGCCTGCCAGTACGACAGAGAGTCACCGAATGCCGCGTCGTACAGGGCGGGATGCGGAACGGTCCGCATGATTCCGACGACATCCACCGCGCCGCTGTCCAGTGAAATGACACCCCGTGGCGGGCGTGCCCCGTGCTTCGCCAGTCGTGCGGGATCCGCCGCCAGCAACAGTGCCAGGTGCGCACCCGCCGAATGGCCCATCAGGATGAAACGAGCCGGATCTCCACCCCAGGCCGGTGCCAGTTCCTGTGCCTTCGCGATGGCGCGGGCGACATCCTCGGCCTGGCCCCGTGGATCCGCCTCGGGGAGCAGGCGATAGTCGGTCGAGACGATCACGTAGCCCTTGGGAATCCAGTAAGCGGCCTTGTTCGCAATCAGGCCGCGATGGTCCTTCCAGCCATTGCGCCACGCACCGCCATGGACGATGAAGAGCACCGGCGCGTTCCTGGTTTCCGCGGGAAGGTAGACATCGAACCTTTGCCTGGCGTCGTTCCCGTAGGCGACGTCGGCAAGCACGCGCGTACCCGCGGGGAGATCGGTTTCGGCCGCGTCGCTCGCGGGTGGCAGGAAGGCGATGAAGGCGAGGAGGGCCGCCAGCAGGCATGGACGCAATGTCGAAAGGCGCATGGTCACTCCAGGTTGGATTTCAGCCGCAGCGTGGCCCGCAGCCCGTGCGGCAGGTGGGAACCGAGTTGGAGATCGCCCGCGTGCTGGGCCGCGATCCGCTCGACGATGGCCAGGCCCAGGCCGCTGCCACCGCGCGTGGCGTCATGGACGAAAGGCTTGCGGGCCTCGCGCGAATGACCGGGCGGCATGCCCGAACCGTGGTCGATGACGTCGACGCACCACGCATCGCCCTCCCGCCGGAGCCGCAGTTCATAGGGCGGGGCACCGTGCCGAAGCGCGTTGGTCACCAGGTTCTCCAGCGCCCGGAGCAGGGCCATCGGTCGCCCGCGCAGCCACGCCTGGTCGGGAACCTGCAGTTGCCAATCCACGCCGGAGACGGCGACGACCTGCCGGCAGATGGCCGCCAGATCGAGGGTGCGATTGTTTTCATCCCTGCCATCGCGGGCATAGGCGATGAACTGTCCGAGGATGTCGTCCATCTCCTCGATATCCCGATGCATGCCCGCGCGCAGTTCCGGATCGGTTCCCGGCAGCAACTCCACCGCGTACTGCAACCGCATCATCGGCGTGCGCAGATCGTGCGATATGCCGGCGAGCATCAGGTTGCGATCGTCCATCATCGCGCGAAGGTCATCGCCCGCCCGGCCAAGCGCCTGCGCCAGTTCCGCCACCTCCCGCGAAGCCTGGGGCAACGGCAGGCGCGGCCATTCGCCGCGCACCACGTCCGGTGCGTGCTGCGCCAGGCTGCGCAGGGGGATGACCAGCCTGCGGGCGAAACATCCCGCCGCCACCAGCACCGCGAGCGCGCACGCCAGCAGGATCAGCAGCGGCAGCCAGCGCACCTCGCCCTGCACCCGTTCGCGCGCGAATGAAATCCACAATGAAGGCTCCGTCCGCAGCCTGAGCCAGAGGACCGGTCGCCCGCCGGGGCCGTCCGCAATCCGGACCTCGCGCGGCGCCACATCCCCGGCCCCCGAAAGCGACGCCAGTTCACGCAGGTAGGGCGCGATCCGGGGCCGCGTGTCCACGGGCGGAGCGGTCTGGAAACGCAGGCCGGCGGCCTGCAGGCGGCTCACCGTGGTGTCGATCGGTTCCTTGCGGGCAAGCGTCTCCACGGTCCTGGCAAAGCCATCCATCACGCGATAGGACTGTTCCGCCGCCGGACGCACCCACAGTTCCCTGACCAGCAGGAAGGTCAGCACGAACGCGCCCAGCAGGCACAGCGAGATGACCGCCACCAGTTGTCCGAATACCGTCGATGGCCGGTTGATGCGCGGGGTCATGCGCGAAATCATGCGCGGAATCATGCTTCCTCCGCCGGCGGGACGAACACATAGCCGGCACCCCATACCGTCTGGATCAGGCGTGGCCGGCGCGGGTCTTCCTCGACCAGCTTGCGCAGGCGGACGATGGTGATGTCGATGCTCCTGCCCATTACCTCCAGGCCGCGGCCGCGCGCCAGACTCATCAGGCGGTCGCGGCTCAGGGTGGTATGGGGATGGCGCGCGAGCACCGAGAGCACGGCGAATTCGCCTCCGGTCATCCGCAGGGGGCGTCCATGGCGATGCAGCGTCCTGGCCGCCATGTCCAGGGTGAACGCGCCGAATCGCAGGCATCCGGCCTCGGGCGAAGGGGCGCCGGGAACGCGGTGGGAACGTCGCAATACGCTGCGTATCCGCGCCACCAGTTCGCGCGGATTGACCGGCTTGGGAATGTAGTCGTCGGCGCCCATCTCCAGCCCGACGATGCGGTCCACGTCATCGCCCTTGGCGGTGAGCATGACCACGGCAACGGCGTCGTCCTGCGAGCGCAGCCGGCGGCACAGGGCCAGCCCGTCCTCGCCCGGCAGCATGAGGTCGAGCACGACGAGGTCGTAGTGATCACGGCCCAGGGCGACATCCATGTCCCTGCCGTCGGCCACGCCTTTGGCATGCAGGCCCGATTCGCGCAGATAACGGCACAGCAGCTCGCGAAGGCGGGCGTCGTCATCGACGATCAGGATGCGGGACGGCGTGGATTCGTTCATGGCGGTCACTATGTCGGCAATGCCGGTCGCCGGCAGCGGGGAACCGGTGCCGATTTGTAAGCGGATGTTTCTGGAACGCCCGGGAGAAACGGCGGTTTACATCTGCGTGCGATGGAGGGAGCGGAGCGCGATTAGCGTGGATGCGTCGGAATTCCCGGCCAACCCCTACCCGAAGGAACCACCATGAACACAGTCCCTGTTTGGACCCGAATGTTTGTTTTCGCGATAGCACTGGCCAGTTGCCCGTGGACTGTCGGACGCGAGCGTTTCCGCCATGTGGAACGGAGCCCGCATGCCGGCGAGGTCGAAGCGGCCCGTTCGAATGCCCGTTTCGAGTCCCGGCGGAGCCGCCATTGGCAGGCGGACGGGCATGGAAACGCCTCGCTCAATCGGCAGGGCTCGGCACAGGGTCATCGGGGCGGGACCGCCGGCTATCAAACTTCCAGCCAGCGCGATCACGCCGGGAATGCGAGTCGTCAGCGCGATATCTCGCTCCATGGTCCCGGCGGTGCGGGCGTCGACCGTTCCGGCAGCATCAGCCGGAGCGCGGACGGCAGCGTCTCCGGCACCCGCGCCACCACGCTCACCACGCGCGATGGCGGCCACTACGACGGCTCGCTCGCATTCTCCGACGGAAAGGTCAGCTACTCCGGGAGTTGCCACGATGCCAATGGCGATCCCGCGCCCTGCCGCCAGCGCTGATTGCGACAACCCGGAACGTTGAATTCCCATAGACAGGATCCCATCCATGAAAAGCATTCATTTCACCCTGCTGGCGAGCTTGTTGCTGGCTTCGTTCGCCGCGGATGCGCAGCAAGGTCGCGGCGCGCGCAAGCAGGCGCTCCAGGAACGCCTGCAATCCGCCGATACGGATCAGGACGGCTACATCAGTCGTGCCGAGGCCGACGCTTCCCTGCCTAAGCTGGCCGAGCATTTCAATCGCATCGATGCGGATCGCGACGACAGGATTTCACGCGAGGAACTCCGCGCGGCGGCCAGCGAACTGGCCGGAAGACGACGCGGCGGTCAACGCTAGCCTGTACCCGTGGGGGGGAACGGGCGTTCCCCTCACGGGTGGCCAGCAGGGAAGCAGGTGGCGGTACGCACCGCATTCAGACGACAGGCGGGGAAGCGCGATACGGGCGCAGCTGTTCCCGCCAGACAAGCAGGTCGGCGAACTCATCGGCCAGACCGTCGTCCTGCCAGCAGCGCCGCTGCGCTTCGCCGGGAAACACGGCATCGGTCTCGGGGACCACCGCGTCCAGCAGGGCGCACAGGGTGATGTCGGCGTAGCTGAAAGTGTCCAGCACGAATCCCGTTCCGGATTCGCGCAAACCGCGGCGCAATGCAAACAGTGCGTTCCGGTGGTTGCCGGCCCCGTACAAGTGCGCGTACTTCCGGTCCAGTGCGTTCACCACGCGGCGGGTGATGGGGCGGAGCAGGGGCCTGAGTCGCGAAGGTAGGTGGGGAAGGGATTCGTCGAGCGCATCCGGATGCTCCGCGATGGTCCTGACCACACGGGTCCTGGCGGCAGCCAGGCCCACCTCGCTGATGTCATCCCAGAACCGGATCCGGTCGAAATCGCCCAGCCGATCGTCACCCGAAGCCAGCGCGGCGTACCGGGCGATTTCGAACGAGCCACGTACCGGCCCCGTGTCCGCCAACAGCACGGGAACCGACACCTTGCCATGCCATTGCCGCAACCTGAGCCTGAGCCCGGGTTCGCTGAGGAACGGGACGTACTCCTGGTAGCGATAGGCCATGTCGCAGTAGTCCAGCGCCCATCGCGCCTTGCGCGTCCAGGGCGAGAACACCTCGCCGATCAGCAGTGCCATGCCAACCTCACGCTATGCCGGCTCGGTTCAATCCATCAATGCCGCATCCAGCGCCTCGGCAAACTCGCGCGGCTGGTCGAGCATCAGGTAATGACGGGCATCGGTGACTTCCACCAGCGTGGCCCGGCTGCTCGCATACTGCTCCCGGTAGCGGCGGGCCATGTATCCGGCGGGCGCGCCAAGTGGCGATTGGTCGGCGAAGATGACGGTCAACGACGGACGCAGGCCGGCGACTTCGGCTCTCAGGTCCGTGGTCGAAAGACTTTCGTACAACGCGGCGTAGGTGTCTCGATGGCTGCGTGCGCCGCCCTGCGCGATTCGGGCGGCGGTGTCCGGATCGCCCACCGCGGACGAAGCCTGCGCCTGCATCCGCTTTTCGAAGGCCGCCGCGTCTTCCGCGCGCATGTCCCGGACCTCCGCGCCGACCTTGCCGCGCAGTTCCTCGTCCACGCTTGTGCTGCCGCGATTGGCGGACATGAAGGGCAGCGCGTCCACGATGATGACGCGCGCCACCAGATCGGGCTGCCGAAGCGTGGCCATCAGCGCCGCCACGCCGCCGGCCGAATGCCCGACAAGCATGACGGGACGAGACGAATTCCGCTGGATATAGCTCGTCAGCGCTTCGGCGACCGCGCCGATACTGCTTGGTGCGGGAGCATCGCCAACGGGCCCTTCGAGTCCGGCTATCCGGAGCCTGTGCACGCGATACCGGTCCGACAATCGCACCGCGGTTTCCTGCCAGGAAACATCGCCACCGGACAGGCCGGGAACAAGCACCAGATCCGTCGTGCCGGTGCCCGTTATCTCGGCGGTGATGGGAAGGGAAGTGGGGGAGGGGAGCGTCGCGGCGCAGGCCAGCCACGGCAGCAGCGACAGGGTGAACGCGAAAAGGCGAAGACCACGCATCTGGACTCTCCGGTGGGTGCGATGTGGCGGGAAGGATGGACGCCCGGGTCAGGCGGAACGGACTTTACCCGCTTTCCGTATACGCTCCCCGAACGACTGGTCCTGCAACGCCTTCAGCGCGTTGCGAAGCACGTCTTCAAGCGAAATTCCCAGGTCCTCGTTGAGGCTGGCCGCCGCCTTCGCGGTGGTCGCCCAGTGCTGTTCGAGGAGGGGCAGGCGGGCCTTCGCGTAGGGGGTCAGGTGCACGATGCGCTCGCGACTGTCCTCGCCGGGCAGGAGCTTGACCCACTTGGCGCGCACCAGCGCGCTCAGGGTCTGGCTGACCGCCGAATGGCTCACGCCCATCCCGTCGGCGATGTCCTTGATCCGCGAGGGGCCGTGTTGGGAGAGCGCGCGGATGATCGGTGTGAAGCGCGGTTTGTAGTCGAGTCCGGACTCGGCGTACGCATCCGCGACCGCCGAATCCAACTGATCGATGAGGGTACGCAACAGCGTGCCCAAAGTTGCATGTGGTGTTGTCATGCCCAGGAATATATGTTAGCACTTATATATTGTCAATAATGGCATGGGAGGAGAAGGGTCATGAGCCAGGCACTATGGTTGGCGGCGATGCTGGCGGGCGGTTGTCCGCAGCAGGAAGCCGTGCTCGAACAGATGGCGAAGGCCATCGAGAAGGACTACGTGATTGCCGGGGAAGCCCGGCAGATTGCCGAAAGCGTCCGCGACTGGTCGGACAAGGGACGCTATGCCGATGCATGTGGCGACTGGCTTTCCTTCTCCAAGCGACTCAACCGGGATCTGGATGCCTACGACGGACACTTCCTGATCGAGCGGGTGATCGAAGAGAAGGCGGGCGCCGATGACGATTGGCTGATGGCCTGGCGGGCGGCCGGCAAGCCCGCCAACATGGGCGTGCGGGAAGTGAAGGTGCTGGAAGGCAACATCGGTTACCTGCGCCTGGCGTCCTTCTATCCTTGGGACATGGCGGGCCCCAAGCTTCGCAATGCAATGGAACTGCTCAAGGACACGCAGGGACTGGTGCTGGACCTCAGGCAGAATGGCGGCGGCGACGCGGATACCGCAGGCCAGCTGGTGCGTGCATTCCTGGGCGACGAGGTGGCTTCGGTGCAGGACATCCAGGCGCGCTCGGCGCGCCGGACCGAGCCGCTGCCCAAGCGTGATCTGCCGGAATACCACGGCGGGCTGGTGGTCCTGCTGGACCGCCGTTCCGCGTCCGCATCGGAGTACGTCGCCTATTCGCTGCAGGCCGCCAGCAGGGCGGTGGTGATCGGTTCGCGCAGCGCGGGTGCGGCCAACCTGCTGGGTGACCCCAAGCCATTGCCGCATGGCTTCCAGATTTTCATTCCGGATGCCCGGCCGCTCAACGTCCGGACCGGCGGCAACTGGGACCGCGAAGGCGTGGCGCCGGATGTGAACGGTGGAGATGATCCGCTCCATGTCGCGCGCCGCGTCCTGGCCGGCGATCTGGAAGTCGGCGAAGCAACCCGATGACCGGGCTCCGGAAGCGCGGACTTTCATGATCATCGTGATCAACGGCCCGCTGGGCATAGGCAAATCGACGCTCTCCGAAGCCCTGTCGGAGAGAATCGACCGTTGCGCCATGCTGGACGGCGACAGCCTGGTCGCGGTCAATCCGCTGCCTGCGGATCCGGTCGAGCACCTTCACCGGGGAATCCTGTTGCTGCTGCGTCACCATCGACGATTCGGCTACCGCCATTTCGTGATCAACCATCTCTGGGAAACCGCAGCCGACCTGGAGGACCTTCGCTGCCGGCTGGCCCGGTTGGACGATCGGATCTTCTGCTTCCGCATGACGCTGGATCCTGAATCGAATCTGGCCCGGATAGATCATCGTGCCAGCGCCAGAGCGATCGACGAACTCGACTACGATAAGGAAACATTCCACCGCGAATATGCCGTGCTGAGCGGCGCGGTCGGCCGCGAACTTGGCGAGCCATGGGACGCGGCCGCGCCGCCCGAGCAGCTTGCCGATGCCTTGTTGCGTGAAATCCGGCATCGTTACCCGTCGGGTGGTGTCCAGGTCGGGTAAGTATCAAACCAGGCGAGGGACGAACCCTATGGTGAAATGTCTTGGAAGTGGCTCCGGAATGCGTACCCGGGCCGGAAAGGCGGGCCGTGGAAAATGAATACCTTGCAGACCATTCTCGATTCAGTGATCCACAGCAATGCAGGAGAGCCGAACCATGCCGGATTCGGCTGGACGGGCATTGGAGCAATGCCGGAGGTCGGGCCGGCTGCCTTTCGGCACGAAGTGTTCGCGCCCTTGTCCGAGGACGAGGTGGAGCGTCGCCAGCGAAGGTCGCCGACCACGTTTCCCCCGCGCGTGCTGGCATACCTGGCATCCTTCAACGGCGCGCATTTCTATCAGGGAGGCCTTTCGATCTTCGGCCTTCGCGCCGAAGTCAGCCGCGATCCGGAGCGTCGCCAGCCATTCGACCTGATCGATCAGAATGG
Source organism: Pseudoxanthomonas sp. OG2 (assembly GCF_014192765.1). Taxonomy (NCBI): domain Bacteria; kingdom Pseudomonadati; phylum Pseudomonadota; class Gammaproteobacteria; order Lysobacterales; family Lysobacteraceae; genus Pseudoxanthomonas; species Pseudoxanthomonas sp. OG2. The sequence goes on from NZ_JACHYM010000001.1 coordinate 73,224, forward strand.
TCTGCTCCGCCCGGCAAACTCGAATCCCGAAGACTTCTACATTGGCGGTCTCGATGAGGACGGGTCCGTGCTTTACTTCCGCGGTTGGGGCGCGCGCGTCTACCGTCGTCTGGAGACTTCGACGGAGCCACTGGAGCAGTGGGAGAATTTCGAGTCGATGCTGGAGTGCGTGCTCAACAGGCTTGCTGACGAGTTCAAGGGCGATTAACCGGTCCGAGAGGGCTATCCCGTCACCGGAAATGGCTCGAACACCCCTGGAGCGCCCTACTGGTGTCGGACTAACTCTGGACGGAATAGGCACGCAGTTCACATCGATACGTAATGGCAACCCTTTCCGGGCGCCACGGTAACGGGAGGGTGCTACGGTCCGGGTATGAAGCTCAGGACCCAACGAAGGATCGCACTCGGCGCCCTCATTGCGGTGGCGCTGGTCGCCATTGCATACGGCGTTTACTGGTGCATGGAGCCTGGCAGCGACAGGACAGCGACTGACATTCCTCCTATTGCCGGCGCGCGCTAACCGTATGTGGTGCGAAGTCCGGCTAGGAGTTGGTCTGGCGGACGGTTTCGGTGTGGGCTGAGGCCACCCAGGCCCCATCCTTGCGGACCCATGTCGTGGTGTCGTAAACCACCATGTCCTGGCTCTTCCCGCTGACGGTAATGGACTGGTCCGCTTTGTAGGTCGCAATGGCGACATCAGGCGCGGGGAAAATTACCCGTTCCTCGGAGAACTTGAAGGCCGTGACCCGCGCATCGCCGGACGAAGCCATTTTCCTGTATTCGGAGGGGCTGAAGTGATGGATTCCCCATCCGGAGACGGAAACCGATTCTCCATCAAGCAGCGAGATTGCAGTATCGACGTCCGTATCGACTATCGCCTGCCAGAACTGCCGTTCCAGCTCCATGATGTCCTTCTGGGTAGTCATGTCGAGGCTCGGTATTGAAGGAAACCTGGATTTTTCACACACGACGTGTACGCAACGTCATCGTGTTGTGAGGGCGGGATGACGCGGTCAGGCCAGGAGCGCTAGACAACTTTGGGTGTCTTTATGCGCCAGGGGAGGCCAGGTCATCTGCAGCCATCATTCCCCTTTCACTGTTCAGCGCGCAACCTCGATACCCTGCGGAGGGCGCGGTAGTGAAGCTGACATCTGGCGAGATTTGGATTGCAGTGGCTGTCGCCGTCTCAGTGGCGATAATCCTTGTCGTTCTTTGGTTTCTGGTAGGCCCGGTACTGCAATTGGATGGGGAACGATGGATGCCTTGGGAGGGCAAAGGCATGATGCTGATGTTTCATTGCAAACTGCGGGGCCGTCAGTTTCCGGGGCTGGTCGCGAAAGGCGGTTCGGCCGTTCTATCTGGTTCTCGCCTCGTCCATCTTCTGCGCATATGAAATGACCGTTCGCTCGTCCTGAGCGGCCTGCTTCACCGAGTTAAGCCAGCGTACGGCGGCACCTCTGTTCTTGATCAGGCCACCCAGGTCATCGTCCAAACACGCGGCGCAGACTTGTCCTCCGGGACTCGGGCTGCTGCAACGAAGGCATGGAGCCATCGTCGTGGTGGCAGGCGGCCTAAGCTGATAGACAATCTTGACCATCAATGCGGTGGCTTGGTCGGAGATACTCATCGTTTATCCTCGCGGGTAGTGATTTTCAATGGGGGCGAGGTCGTCGGACGCTCTTCTTCCGCCTGATTGGAAGGGCGGGTTGTTTGAGTGAAAAGGGCGGGCGTGGCTTGGCCAGGTTTTTGTTGGTGCGTTCTTTGAGGTAAGTCATCTGTAGCCCCTTGCGTACGGTTCAGGCTTGACGTCAATTCGCTCCTGGAGCCGGTGTGCGAAGGCGCATGACAGGCGACATCCGCAGGAGGATTTTGACCAGGGGGAACAAGAAAACGGCAGGAATTCCTTCCTGCCGTTCGCAATCCATTGCATGTCACCCGTTAGTGCTTGGTCGATGCCGGGATGTTGACTTTGTCGATGCCATGGAGAACGCCATTGGTCGAGGCGATATCCGCCTGGGTAACCTCGGCGCCATCGATGCTGAGCCTGTCGCCTGCCAGTTGAATGGGGGCCGGCTGGCCGTTCACTGTCCGCGCAGCCTCCCACTTGCCGATGTCCGCCTTGCTGCGGCGACCATTGACGAGGTGATAATTCAGCACCGAAGTGAGCTCCGCCTTGTTCTCGGGCTTGAACCATTCCTCCAGCTTGCCCGGAGGCAGTTTGGCGAACGCTTCATCGGTAGGAGCGAAGACCGTGAAGGGGCCTGGTCCAGCCAGGGTGTCTTTCAAGCCTGATTGGTTCACGGCGCGAGCGAAGGTCTTGAAGGAACCGTTGGCAGCAGCGGTATCCAGGAGGTTCTTCTCCTGGGACTTGTTTTCTTGGGTCGTGTTCATGGGTGAGCCTTGGTGTGATTTGCGGATTGCAAATCGAAGATGGCCGAAGCCAAAGCCCCGATTGCCGGGGCGAGAACTCAATGCGGAGAGTGGGTGGAAGTGCGGCGCGGCTTGAGGAGCCGTTGCGGCATTGCGCAGCAACCTCATGACCATAGCCCCATGGTTGTTACTGTGCCGTGAGCGTTGCCGTCGGTCTGAGCGGGGGACAGGCATCGGCGCTTGCGTCACGGAAGTGCTATGGTGAGCCGCTGCTGGAATGCGAACCCCGCCTATCTCCAACGTCCGTCTCGTGCCGGCCTGCACGAAAGCGAGGACGTCATGAACAGATGCAAGGGGCACCGTGTCGTGAGTGCCAAATTCGGTGAAGGCATTGCTGCCATGCAGATATCAGGCGCTGTGGAAAGGGCCGAGAACGAAGGCTGGCCGATACCGCCCTCCGCCGTGGAATCACGGCCATCCATTGCCAAGGCGAGCGCTGTGCGGCACGTAGCCAAACACATTGCGTGCCATTTTCGCAGCGAATTCAGATTCTGGACGGGATTTCCCGAGCGCAGGCAAAAGGCGTGCCTCTAGGGCAACGCGTCCAAGGCGATGCGTGATGCAACCATGTCCGGGGACTGCCGGGGTTGGCCTGTGGACCTGTCAAATATCGCGGAGAGGACGGTCATCAACATTGAGGCCGAACTGGATTTTTGGGAGCAGATAATCTCGGCAAATGGGTTTCCCGGCCTGGAGCAAAGCTTCCATCAATTACGTCCTACACTGAAGTTCTCCTGCGATGCTTACCTGGCCTGGAAAGGGGAGGCGCTGGTCGAGCTGGAGAGCGTTTTGAAGTGCTCCTATGACAGGCAAATCGATCCGAGAAAGAGGCTCGATTGGCTCTATGCCGAGCGAGTGGTCAAAGTTATCTGGTTCCGTCTCGGCATATCTGATGTTGTTTGAGGCTCCAAACTAGGGAGATGGTTGTGCGGCATAAGCACGAACTTACATTCACACTTCACGTCGGAAATCGCCAGTCGATTGGCCCTGCCGAACTCCAGTCCATGTGGCAGGAGGCGGCGCAATCGTCCGATGTAAGCGTCAGCCGGCGGACTTCGGCCTACGATCAGGCAAAACAGCCCTATTACGAGCTGTGGGCTTGGCGCCTTCATGACAAGGACGCTGTTGAAAAGCGACTGAGGAGTTTGTTGGAGTCAAAGGGATACTTGTTCGGACTCGCCGACATGACCCTCTAGACCGTATCTTAGCCCGAAGGAGCTTTGGGGGGCGGATATGGGCCACTTTGCATCCGCGGTAGCCGGGCAGGTTGTGCGGTGGCAACCGGGGTGTGCCTGATCATTGTCCGTGCCATGTAGTGGCTGCTTGTTGAGCCTGCCATGTTAGTGGACATTCTCCAGGCTTGCAGTGGCCGTGTTGGTCTGCATCGAAAGCCAAATCGCGTTAGCCTGTATCCTGCTGAACGTCAGTTGGGACTGATAGGACATGAACCCTGCAACTTCGTACAAGGGGCTGCTGCTCGGCATGGTCTTTGGCTTGGCGCTGGGGGCATTCATCGACCGAATCGCCATCGGTATCGCCATTGGCGCAGCACTAGGCTATTTGTATGACGCCGGCTATTTCAAATCCAAGAAGCCCTAAGCCTTCTTCTTGTCGAAGTTTGACGTGGGAGAAGGCTCGGCAGCCTCCTGGCATCTGCTGAAGCGAGTGGTGGACGGAGCTTCAAGTCGATTCTGGCAATAGGCAAGCCAGTTTTTTGTTCTTGCGAACCTTGCTGGAATCACCTGATGACATTAATCCGCCTGGAGATGGTCATCCTGCATCACAAGCAAAGAGTTCTCCGACAACTTCAGCATGGCTGACTCCATCCTGCTCACGGGGCAGGTCGCCTTGCTGAAAGGGAAGGGCGGCTCATGGGTGACCCTTGTTGGAATTTTTGGGCCGCTGGGAAGCCTCGACTACACCGACGACATCTTCCGGCCCATCGCAAAACTCAATGTTCAGCTTGTTCGGTAGCAACAACCATGTGCCGGGACTTGTCCGAACGTCGGTAGTTGAGGATGACAGGGTAGGTCGCTTCGAACTATCACCAGGTTATTTGCCTAACATTGAACGCCAAAGCATTGAACGCGTTCGATGGCGAAGGCAGACTCGTCGCCGGAGTCCAAAAACTCCACATTTCGCGGTGCCCACCTCCGACAATCTGGTGGGTCTTTTGTACCTGTCACGGGTACGACCGACGCAAGACGTTCTGCGTCGGGAGGGCGGCTAATACAAGACCTCATCTGAGGGAATACGCCCGCCGACGAAATGCGGTTTTTTGGCCTCCCGACATCCCCGTTTGCCATCCGGCAACGGGGATCTTTCCCCACGGACCGGAGTACCGCCAATGAGTTCAGATTCCCCTACGCCCGCCATGCCGCGCACCGGCTATTTCTTTTCCGAAGCGGCCATCTACGAACTGAAACAACTGCGCAACCAACTCAACCTGATGGGCTGCCTCAGCGCCGCCTGCGGTGGCGACGAACACAACGAACCCACCATGGCCATCCACCGCTGGTACGCCAGCTTCGAGAACATGGAGCGGCAGGTCGACCGCATCATGAACCAGTCCGAATGGATCTCGGTCACCCCGGCCCAACCCGGCGACGGTCCCAAGCGAAAGCTGCTGAAACGCAAGCGCGCGATGCGCTGACGCAGCATACGCATCATGTCGGGGTGGCGTCTTCCTCCCCGGCATGCAGTGCCAGCGACGATAGGTTCTCGGTATTGCACTGCGTACGATGCAGACGCCGAACGTGGCTTCCGTCACTTCCGAAGACTGCACGTTGTTCTTGTGCTGCGTGCACCATGTCAATGAACAGCGGGCGCACCGAGAATGTGACATTAAATACTTTGAAATCAAAAGCTTGCATATGGGCAGTCGTCTTCCTATGTTCGAATCGCGAACCAGTGGGGTTCGTGTGCAGAGAGGCTAACTCCCTGCAATCGACCAAGGGGAAGTCATGCAAGTCCATCACGCCGTATCAGGCCGTTGCCCTATAGGCGCGGCCGTCGTGTTCGCTGTTGTGTCGCTCTCGTTCAATGGGCCGACGCTGGCGCAGGAAGACAAGGACAAAGAAAGCCGCGCCGACAAGCCGTCCGCCACCAACCTGGACAAGGTCACGGTCACCGGCTCGCGCATCAAGCGGGTCGATATCGAAGGCCCGTCGCCGGTGACCGTCATCACGGCGGACGATATCCAGAAGGAGGGCTTCTCGACCGTCTACGAGGCCCTTTCCACGCTCAGCCAGTTCACTGGCAGCGTGCAGAACGAAATCAACCAGAGCGGCTTCACGCCGAACGCGCAGTTCGTCAACCTGCGCAGCCTCGGCCCGGGCTATCAGCTACGGCAAGCGGATGGCCGACTATCCGATGCCCTACAACAGCCAGTCCAACGCGGTCAGCCTGAGCAGCATTCCGGCAGCGGCGGTGGAGCGCATTGAGGTGATGACCGGCGGCGCGTCCGCCATCTATGGCTCCGATGCCGTGGCGGGCGTAGTCAACATCATCACCAAGTCCAATTTCGACGGCGACTCGCTGTACGTTCGGGGAGGCACGACCACGCGCGGCGGTGGCGATACCGGCCTGTTCCAGTGGACCGGAGGCAAGACCGGCGACCGCTGGAACCTGATTTATGCCCTGGAATACTTGAATCGGGAATCCATCCTCGCGTCGCAGCGCGACTTCATGGACTCCTACCATGACAATCCCCGATATCGGAACGATCCGCATAACGCGACCGCCGTCAGTGGCGTGTATCTCTACCAGAACGGCCCGGGCTACGTGTGGCCGGATGCGGACGGCAAGCTCTCCGGTTCGGTGGATGCATTGCACTCGGCCTGCGCCGCGACCTCGCCGGACTTCCAGCCCTACCGGTCCGCGCGTACAGCCGCCCATGAGAACCGATGCGGCTACTTCGGCTATCCGGCCACGCAATCCATCCAGAACAGTTTCGACAAGGCATCGGCCTATCTGTACGGCACGTTGGAGCTGGGCCGGGAGACGCAGGCCTATGGCCAGTTGCTGTACACCCATTCGAAGAACACCGGCGCGAGCGCGACCAGGTTCTGGCAGACGGCCGGCTGGGTTCATGATCCGACCCTTGGCTATGTGCAGGCGCAGCGCATCTTCACGCCATCCGAGACCGGAGGGTCGCAGAAGTCGGTGTTCCAGGAAGATTCGTTGAGCCTGAATCTGGGAGTGCGGGGCACCTGGCGGGACGGCCGCTTCGATTGGGACGCGGGCCTGTCCCATTCCCGCTATGAGATGGACGTCAAGAGGCCGTACTTCACCACGGACAAGGTCAACGATTACTTCTTTGGCGACCTGCTGGGGCATGTCGGGACGAACAAGTACCCGAGCTACCACGTGCGCGTGGATCGTCTGTTCAGTCCGATGGCGCCGTCGGTGTACCGCTCGCTGATCACGACCGTCCATGACCGGGCGGAATCCGAGTCCAGCCAGGGCCAGTTCACCCTGACCGGCGATCTGCTGGACCTGCCGGCCGGACCACTCGGCATGGCCTTCGTGCTGGAAGGCGCGCGCCAGAAATACCTGCTTTCCCCGGACGCGCGCAGTACCCCCGGCTATGCCGGCAAGGACAGCATCTACCTGCTGACCAACACGCGGGGCGGGGGAGCTCGCGACCGCTATGCGCTCGGCGTCGAGTTCAGCGTACCGCTGCTGCACAACCTGAAGGCCAACCTGGCCGGCCGCTACGACCGCTACGACGATCAGACCGATGTCGACGGCGCATTTACCTGGCAGACCGGCCTGGAATGGCGGCCGGTAAGTTTCCTGCTGCTGCGTGGCACCCATGCGACCAGCTTCCGGGCACCGGACATGCATTACGTCTACGCGGGGCACTCGGGCGGCTACATGTACATCACCGATGCTTACCTCTGCCGGGTGAAGGGCATCGATCCCACCTCCGCAGGCTGCTCCGGCAACGACTACAACTACCAGGTGTTCCGCACCTACGACGGCAGGAAGGATCTGGTGGAGGAAGAAGGCCGCTCCAGTACCATGGGCGTCGTCTGGGACGTGATGAGCCAGATGTCCTTCAGCCTCGACTACTACCGCATCAAGCTGGAGAACCAGGTCGGCGAGATCGATTCGGACTACCTGATGCGCACCTACGCCGACTGCCGCCTGGGCGCGGACGTCAAGGGCAACCCGGTGGACGCCGGTTCCCCGTCCTGCGTCCACTTCCTGGGCCTCATCACCCGCGATACCTCGTCGCTGGGCAACGGCAAGGTAAGCCGGTACTCCGCCTATCCCGTCAACCAGTCGATGATCCGATCCGACGGCTTCGACGCCACCTGGAAGTACGTGCTGGACACCGACCGTCGGGGCAAGTTCAACTTCCAGATCAACTACACCCACGCCACCAAACTGGACCTGCAGCGCTTCGCCCAGGATGAAGTGGAAAACATCCGCGACAACCGCCGCTACTACAACTTCCGCAGCCGGGCCAACTGGACGGTAGGCTGGGAAAAGAACGACTGGCGCACTAACGTGTACGGCTACCGCTTCGGCTCGGTGCCCAGCTGGGATGAATCCACGCGCGTCGCTCCGTTCTTCCTGTGGAACCTGGACGTCCAGAAGAAGATCACGCCCAAAGCCACCGTCGGTTTCAGCGTCGTCAACGTGTTCAACAACCTGCATCCCCGGGATGACAGCTTCATTAGCTATCCCTATTTCTGGCGTGCTTACAGCCCGCTGGGGCGGCAGGTGTTTGCCAACTATCGGTATACGTTCTGATTTGCTGAAGCGATCTTCGCAGTCACCTTGGACCCGGCGTTAGCCGGGTTTTTTTGCATCAAACTACAACAGGGCTGTGAGTGTATTTTCGATGCTCTGATTCCATATTTCCAACGCCAAACCGGACAGCGCGCGAAGGCGCGAAGTTGATCGCGCTGGGAAAGCACCTGTATGGCAACAACGTTGACTGCTTTCGGAGCACCGACCGAAGCCGGCAGCGGCACCAAGCGAAAGATGCTGATGTGCGTGGAAATCTTCTTGACACCGGGCACCTTCCAAGCTTATTGAAGCGGGGCGGTGAGCGGGGTGTCGCGTCAACGCGCCGCTACAAGAATCAGATGTGACCAACAGGACTGAAAGGGAAGGAGAGCGCATGCGGATCGTGCGTGATTTGTTGTCGGGGATGGTTGTTCGCGAAGCGAGAAGCGGTGTGTCGACTCCACGTATTTCGCTAATCAAATTTAGATGCATCTCGCTTTTGTTGCTGGCTGCAATGCTCTTTCTGGGGCTTGGCGATAATGCAAATGCCACCATTTACTATGACACCGCCCCGGAAGCCAACGCCGGGTGCCAGACGAATGGCGCTGCTGCAAAAGTCCATCACACGATGGTCAAGCAAGGCTACTACTGCGAGCATGGGCTTGGGCAATTGCAAGGACCGGATGGCAGGGGGTTCTATACCTGCATGGTTTACGGCCACTACGTGGGACAGTCATCCAACAAGTTCTCGATGAATTGTGGTCTTTATGACAACACTGTGGAATCCAGCCATTGGTACGCAGCACCCTGTGCCAGCGGGCAATCCTGGGACGAGCAAACGCGCCAGTGCGGCGAGCCCAATGCCGACAAGAACTTGGGAGCGCCTCCTTGCGAGGACGGCTGCTTCAGTGGTTCGGTCAATGCAGGCAATGGAAACAGGTTCGAGGCAGCGTTCGATTATGTCGGGTCTGGTTCTCTTCCACTTGGTGTCGCCTGGACATACAACTCCGCCGAAGCAACCAATCCAGTCGGACCTTCCCTGAGGATCTTTGGAAAGAAGCGAGTCGCTCATGGCATCCAGTCAATTCATCGAGTGACCGCCACCGACAGCATTGAAGTAGCCTACTTCACTCACGCAGATGGCAAGGTATCCGGCTTTCGTAGGAAGGGGCAGAACTGGATAGGTTTTGCGGGAACGAAACTGAAACTTGCGGCTTCTTACGCCGCGAGTGGCGATGTCAGTGGCTGGACGTTGAACGACGGTGACGGAAAGACGTACAAGTTCTCGGCGGAAGGTCGCCTGGACGAAGTCACCAACCGGCAGGGAGGCCGAAATGTCCTTCACTACGATGCATCGGGACGGGTCGAGAAAGTGGTGGATCAGGCTGGACGTGAACTGGCCTACGCCTACAATGCCAATGGATGGGTCGATACCATCGATCTGCCTGGGGGAGGCCAACTAAAGTATGACTACGATGCGAGCGGTTACCTGGTTCGTACCGAGTATCCTGATGGGTCCAGCAGGGTATTTGCCTACAGCGAAGCGGGGCTTGTCGCTCTAGGGGCCGCGGAAGGACTGCTGACGGGTGTTGTGGACGAGAATGGAGGCCGGTATTCCACGACCACCTATGATTCATCCAAGGCCCTTGCAGTCCAATTAGCTGTTGGCGTGGGAGGAATCTCGGCCATCTATCAGCCGACGTCCAATCAGGCGTACAACGCTCAGGCGAATGCTGACCTTCCATTGGGGGCTTCTCGCACGATCGCGTTTAAAGCCGTCAACGGCCTTGTGCTTCCGATCTCTTCGACTACCACCTGTTCTGGCTGTGTCGGCCAGAACGTGGCTTATACGTACGACAGGCACGGCTTCATGGACGTGGTTACGAGCAATGGAACCATGACGGACTACGACTTCAATGCGCGGGGTTTCGAGACTCGGAGGGTAGTTGCTGCGAATGTTGTGACCGAGAAACATACTATCCAGACCGATTGGGTGGACGCTCTGGATGTTCCCTCGGAGCGTAGGACATACAACGCCGCCAATGCCTTGATGTCGCGCACCAACTGGGCCTACAACGCCCGTGGTCAAGCATTGACCATGACGCGGACCGAACCGCTGTCGGCGACTACACGGGTCACGACATCCACGTATTGCGAACAGGTGGATGTGGCTGCAGGTATGTGCCCCTTGGTTGGACTACTGACCTCCGTGGATGGGCCCCGCACCGATGCCAGCGACAGCACCAGCTACACCTACTTTCCAGCAGAAGAAGCAAGCTGTGCGGTTTCCACGACCACCTGCGCCTACCGCAAGGGTGACCTCTGGAAAGTCACCAACGCCAAGGGCCAGGTGGTTGAGTATGTGAAGTACGACGGCGCCGGCCGTCCGTTGTCGGTCAAGGACCCCAACGGTGTCATCACCGACTACGAGTACCACCCGCGTGGCTGGCTGACGGCCAGCAAGGTGCGGGGGCCGGACAACACGGTCGAGACCGATGACGCCATTACCCGCGTGGCGTATTGGCCGACTGGGCTGGTGAAGCAGGTGACCCAGCCCGGTGGCGCCTTCACGCTTTACACCTACGACGCGGCCCATCGCCTGACCGACATCAGCGACAACGCCGGCAACACGATTCACTACGTCCTGGACAATGCCGGCAACCGCCTCGCCGAGGAGACCAAGGACGCGGGCGGTGCCCTCAAGCGAACGCTGAGCCGCATCTATAACCAGTTGGGCCAACTGGCGACCCAGGCCGACTCGCAGGCCAACCCGACCGACTTCAGCTACGACGCCAACGGCAACGCCAACACGGTCACTGACGCCCTGGGCCGGGTGACCGACCACGACCACGACCCGCTCAACCGGCTGGCGCGCACCTTGCAGGATGTGGGCGGCATCGCCGCCGAGACCAAGTTCCAGTACGACGCGCTGGATAACCTGACCAAGGTCACCGACCCTAAGGGGCTGAATACCAGCTACACCTACAACGGGCTGGGCGACCTGACCCAGTTGCAGAGCCCGGACACCGGGACCACCACCTACACCTACGACAGCGCCGGCAACCGCGCCAGCCAGACCGACGCGCGCGGGGTCACCACGACCTACGCCTATGACGCCCTGAACCGGCTGACGGCGGTGAACTACCCGGACACCGCCCTCAACGTCAGCTACACCTATGACAGCGCTCCCACGGTCTGCGAAGCCGGCGAGACCTTCGGCGTGGGCCGGCTGAGCGGGATGGACGATGCCAGCGGCAGCACCCGCTACTGCTACAACCGCTTCGGTCATCTGGTGCGCAAGGTGCAGACCACGAACGGGGTGAGCTTCGTGGTCCGCTACGCCTACACACTGGCCGGCAACCTGCAGGCGATGGTCTACCCGGACGGCACCACGGTGGACTACGGCCGTAACGCGCAGGGGCAGGTGACCGAGGTCGGCGTCACCCGCAGCGGCCAGCCCCGGCAGGTGCTGCTGCACCAGGCCAGCTACCACCCCTTCGGCCCGGTGGCCGGCTGGACCTACGGCAACGGCCGCAGCCTGAGCCGGACGCTGGACCAGGACTACCGGCCGCTCACCATCGAAGACCCCAATACCGGGGGCCTGTCACTGGGCTTTGGTTATGACGCGGTGGGCAACCTGACGACGCTGGGCACGGCGCAAGGCATGGCGACCCCGGCCATCCGCTTCGGCTACGACGCCCTGGGTCGACTGACCCGGACCGAGGACGGCCCGACCCAGGCCGCCATCGACGTCTATGCCTACGACGCCACCGGCAACCGCACCGCCCACACCACGGCGGCGGGCACGGCGGCCTACACGTACCCCACGACCAGCCATCGCCTCACGGACGTGGCCGGTGTCCCCCGGACCTACGACGCGGTCGGCAACACCACCGCCATCGACGCCAACCGTGGCTTCGCCTACAACGACGCCAACCGGATGAGCCTCGTGCAGCAGTCCGGCGTGACCACCCGGCAGTACGCCTACAACGGCCGCGGCGAACAGGTGCGGCGTTACCTGGGCGCCACCAACACCTACACCGTCTATGACGAAGCCGGCCACTGGCTGGGCGACTATGACGACAGCGGCGCGCCCGTCCAGCAGGCCCTGTGGATGGACGACCTGCCGGTGGGCCTGCTGGCCAACGGCAACCAGCTTCACTACCTCCAGCCCGACCACCTGGGCAGCCCGCGCGTGGTGATTGAAGCGGCGCGCAACGTACCGGTGTGGACCTGGGACCTGAAGGGCGAAGCCTTCGGCAGCACCGCCCCGCAACAGGACCCGGATGGGGATGGCATCCCCTTCGTGCTGGACATGCGGTTCCCGGGGCAGCGGTATGACGCGGCCTCAGCGCTCAACTACAACTACTTCCGCAGCTATGAGGCGGGAGTCGGTCGCTACACACAAAGTGACCCTATGGGGTTGAACGGAGGATTGGCAACCTATGCTTATGTTGATTCGACTCCTCTAGTCTCTTGGGACTTTTTTGGGCTCGCGCCGTACTTCACAGATGGACCTCCTTCAGGTCGCAATGTGATGGGGTGGGTGTCCTGTCATAAGGGTAGTGTGAATCCTGTTACAAGTAATCACGTGATTGAGCGACTCTATGGGAAGTGCTCTGCTCCAATTACGGAGTGCGTGCTTGCTCATGAACGATCACATGTTGTGTACTTGGCAAAGACAAGCCCAAGCACATGTCAGGAGCGCTTTTGGGAGCCAGCATATTGGAGAGTCAGGCATTTGCGAGATTCCTCCTCTACTGCAGCAACAGAGCTTAGTGCGCATGCAGTAGAGCTGCGTTGCTTGACTGAGAAGCTTAAGCAGTACCCTTGTGACGAAGCATGCAAGGAAACTATCCTTCGCGCCATCCGGGATCGATCTCAAAACATTGTCAACATCCTTTACGGACACTACGGGAGAGGCCGATGAGTTTCCAGGCAAAGAAGGTGGCCATGAAGCTTTCGGTGCTCGTTACATTTTGGGGGTGTATTCTGGGTATCCTTTTAACTTCATGTGCGAGAGATTCACTTCCCGGCGAGAAGGAGAACGATATTGCAGTCGAAGTATGGACTGCTGGGCGCGGATACACGCAGGTTCTTGAACTCTCGAAAGATGGGACATATCGAGCGTTTGTAGAGTGCGATGTGTGCGATAGCTCCAAAGTCAACGAAGGGCGTTGGGAAGAGAAGGCGGGGGTGCTAACAGTGCTTCATTGGCAAAACGATTCAAGCAAGGTACTGAGGCGTGGGATGTACAAAGGTTGCGTGGCGTTGTTGCCCGTATCGGAAGACGAGAAAGGTTCACTAGCCAGCATTTTTTTCCGTATCGATGACGCTTGTCCTGATGCTCTCTAAATGGACGGTGCCTACGAAATGGTGGATCCGAAGTTTTTGCCACACGAGGAGTGGGGCAAGGGATGAAATGGAACCTGTCCGCCGCGCCCTAGCGGACTTCCTTTAGTGGGATTTGGTTCTGTCCCACGTAAAGTAAATAGGTGGGGTGGAGAAATGGACCATTGGCCTACGCACCATCACTTCAGTAGCGTCCCTCACTCAGGGAACCGAACGAGACGCTCTTGGAATGCCGCTGATCCCTCTGAAGGCTGCTTCCTAGCTGAGTGCTCTAGGATTCGCACCTAATGTTCAGACGGCATAGCGGATTAGGGATGTTTATCAGGGGTAGGGGAGGGCCGCTTCCGGCCATGGATTCAGCTTATGGACGCAACAGTTTGTCGATATCGCCCCGCCGGTGTTTCGCAACCTAGCGTATTGCCTGTTCGGTTCGCGGGCTAGATGCGGTAGCGGCAAGCAGCAGACCTCATGAGGGCGGCTTTAGTGAAGTCAAACGAGGGCGCGTACCCTTAGTCCGCGTCACCTGTGGGTCCGGTGATACGTCGGCTTGTTAGCCGGGCCCGGCCACCCTAAAAACGAACCGTATCAGGGGGCTGGCGCACCATACGATGTGCGGTTGGTAAGTCGTATAACCGGACTCAGGGATCCGGCTATTGGGTAGTTAGCCTTCAGGAGAGGGATCAATGGACGCCGGATTAATTCTTTCGCTTCTCAGCCTAGCTCTTTCTATCTTCTTCTGGTGGAACGCCAAACAACAGTCTGACGCTGCCAGCAGGACATTGCAGGACATTAAGACGCAGATCATCGGCTGGCAAAATGAGTTGAACAAAGCGAGCATAGACCTGCTCAGTTCACGCCCAGAGATGATTGCAAAACAGGCCGCGCTCTCTGAGGCGAAGGCGGGGCTAGACTTCGCTTTGGCAATGGCGGCTACTGTTCAAACGCTGGCTGCGGAAGATTCTGACAAGAATCGTGCTCTTATCGAATCGATACTTAAGCACCACGAAACAATTGTGCTTGAGAGACAGCGTATGGGGTTCAATGCTGCGATGGGTGGCAGCACACACAGCCCCCGGCCAGAAGGCTAACAATTCATTCAAGCCGAAGCCGCTTCGCGGCGTGGTTTATTTCCGGCGTTAGATTCCTTAATCACCATCGGAGGACCTGTCATGACGAGAAACACCGTTGTTTTGGAGCGCAGCGGCTTGGGCCACCTTGCAACGGGTGCGATAGGCGCCGATGGGCTGGCCGCTATTTCCGCAATTCCTGGTGTCGAAGATGCACGGGTCGAGCGTGAGACAGAACACCAAGTAGAGATCTCTTACGCTTGGATAGGGGCTGCCAGGTTCTGGACGACCCAAGAGCACTTGGCCCAGTTCGGCCTCCAACGCATGTACCACCACGAGTAACCAGCTTTGCGGGTAAGCAATAGAACAATTCATTCAAGCCTAATCCGCTTCTCGGACCGGCTAGATTCAGGTATTAGCTCGCGATGACGGCTTCTCGATTGTTCGACAACGAAATAATCCTGGTCCTTTTCGGCGCCATCGGTGCGATGCAGCGTACGGCGGCGCAAACCGGCGGGGGCTCCCCCCCGAGGTTGTTTTCGTTAGTTCGCATTGCACCCAGTCTGACGCTCTCTGAGCTATAGTCATGCAAAGTCACATTCCTGCGCGCAGTACCTATGCCGAGATTGAAGATGTATCCCGCCAAGAATGGCGACGCGTTCCTCATCGAGGTCGCCGGGCAATACATACTCATCGATGCTGGGTATGCCTCCACCTTTCACGACGAGATCGCGCCTGACCTGTCTACCTTGCACCACGACGGAAAACACCTCAGCCTTGCCGTCTGCACCCATGTCGATGCCGACCATATCGGCGGGATGCTCGAGTTCATTGCGTCCAACGGTACCCCCGGCGCTCGACGGATCATCGAGATCGACGAGGTCTGGCACAACAGCCTGCGATCGTTGCCTACGGCCGCAGGCGTATCAGATAGCGATGCGGACCAGCAATTGCTAGAAGCGATCCAGCGTCGTGGTTTTCAGGCCCGGGCGGCGTCGCCGCCAGCCGCACAGCCCATCAGCGCTCATCAGGGAAGCTCGCTGGCCCGGCTGTTGACGCAGCACGGGTATCGATGGAACGGCGGTAACGGCCTGCAATGTGTGCAGGCGCAGCCCATGCCAGCGGTGCAGTCCGGCGGCGTGGAGCTTCACGTCATCGGTCCCCCGATTGAACGGCTTCATGCCTTGCGCCGATGGTGGCTGTCCGAACTGCGGCGCCTTAGCTACAAGGGCAGCGGCCAGGTCAGCGCTCTGGCCGAGGACGCGTATGAAATGTTGTTGGCATCCGAGGCGCCAGCCAGTGAGGAAGTCATGCCGGTCGCGGCCGGTCTCCTTGGCAGGTTAAAGGACGTGTACATTGCCGACACATCACTGACCAACGGTAGCTCGATCGCCGTCGTCTTGCAGGGCGAAGGGACGCGGCTGCTGTTTCTGGGAGATGCGTGGGCGGACGACGTTATCGCCGGCTTGCCCGAGGAAGGGGGCGATCGGGTCACATTCGATGCCATCAAGGTCTCGCACCACGGCAGCCGGCACAATTCGAACGTCGACCTGCTGCAGCGCGTCGATGCACCGTGTTTCCTAGTGTCTTCGGACGGCTCGCGTCACGGGCATCCGGATTTCGAGGTCCTCGCCGAAATCGTCGACCGCCCGGCAAAACTCACGCGCCACATTCATTTCAATTACGACACGCCAGTCGCAAGGCGACTGGCACGACATACATCAAGATCCGGCGCCCCGTTCAGCGTGCATATCGGACATCGCGACTGGATCGACATCGGGGGGAGAGAATTGTGATCGAGGAAGAAATCAAGGATGCAACCTGCCAGGTGCTTGCCGGCGAGAAATCCGGCACCGGTTGGCTGATCTCGCCCGACCATGTGCTGACGGCGTTGCACACCATCGAGGATGCGGAGGGAGGGCGGTGCGAACACGCCACGGTGCGCTTCCGTGACGGTGAAGCCACGCAGGCTTTCGAAGTGGTGGTGCACTCGATCGACGAGGACCTCGACGTGTGCCTGCTTCGATTGCCGGAAGCCCTTTGCCATCGCCCGGTCGCCTTTGCGACCGGGCCGGTACGACCGGGCGTGCGCTGGCATGCCTTCGGCTATCCGGTCGTGAAACTCGACGTGGGGCATCGCGTGCAAGGCACCGTGCAGCAGGTGCTCGCAGCCCCCGTCCATGGCATCGACCTGGACTTGACCATCGATCCGGAGACGGTTCTGTCTCAGTATGGGGGGCTGTCAGGCGCTGCGCTCATCGTCGACGATGTCTGCCACGGAATCATCCGGATCCGAGTGGATAACACGCTCGGAGCGGTGGGAACTGCCCGGCTCAGAGGATTCCTGAAGCGTCACGACGTACTCCCAGCAACTGTGCTCGATGCGCCGAATGTAGATCTACCTGTGACAGGGAATCGTCCCCAATTCGATGACAAGTTCACTAATAGCCTGCGCGAGGGCGAATCAGGCTATGTGCTCTTGGATGGCGCACACGGAATCGGAAAATCGACCTATTGTCATACATTCGAACCCAGCGATAAAGGCATAGAGGTTCTGGGCATCTATGCGTTCACGGACAGAGCCCGTGGCTCGACGCCCGCGCACCAAGCGCAGCCCGAGATCTTCTTCGATTGGCTCAACTCATTGCGTTCGACAAGATCCTCAGGGCGTCCTGCGCGACTCACGGAATTGTCCTACTCGCAGCTCATCGAGCATACGGCACGTGCGCTACAGGAGCTTGCATCGGGCTGCGTCCAATCCGGCACGCGAGGAGTACTGTTCATCGATGGCCTCAATGAAGCTGACCAACTGGGCGTTGAAGCCCTGCAACGATTCATTGGCTTGCTTCCCCAAGTGTTGCCGCCAGGGTTGAATGTTGTTGTCACGGGCGTCGGGCTGGACACGTTGTCCGGTAAGCTTGGTGACCTTGCGCGCGGCGCGCCGCGTCTGACGCTGCCTGCATTTGACCGCCAAGTGCAAACCGAGATTTGCATGTCAATGCTCGAAAGCGACCGGGTCACGCCGGCGCTGGTCGACCTGCTATGCGAAAGGGCATTGGGGCACCCGCTGTATCTGCGCTACCTGATCGACCTGGTGAACGGCGGCACCAGCGACGAAGAGCTCCGGACGATGCCTGCGTTCAGCGGTGCCATCGAGGACTACTACGAAACGATCTGGGCCAAGCTCATTCCAGATATCGATGTGATCAACCTGCTTGCCATCATCGCGCGATTGCGCTGGGGTGTACCAACAGATGCTCTGATGGCCTTGTTAAACGTGGGCGAGCGTACCGTCTATGTGTCGACGCTGGCGAGAATCCGGCATTTGTTGTCTCGACCCGATGGGACGGAGATCTACCATCCCTCCTTCTCCGAATTCGTCGTCCATAAGACAACAGTCTCCGGCCACTGGGTGCACGGACGGCTAGCGGAGTTCTGCGCCAGTGCAGCAAGCGGCGAATACGGAGCGCTGAACCGGATTTACCACGGTTTGCTCGGGGATCGGGAAGCCAGGAGCGAAGCGGTCAAGGTCTGCGATCAGGCATGGGTCGACCACGCGGTGCTGTTGGAAGCCGAGCCCGACGTGCTGCTGACGGACATCGATGACGCGCTGGCCGCAGCGACGGCCGAGGGCACGGCCATCGACATCGTTCGACTGCTTTTGCTGTCGCAGCGATTGAGGTTTCGCTACAACACATTGTTTGCGCAGTCCGCTGAGTTGGTGGCCCAGGCCCTCATCTCTATGGGAAAGACTAAGCAGGCCCTGCGGCACATCCTCCGTTATCGCACGTTGATAGTGGAACCGCTGGAAGCCTTTTCCGTCGCCCATAGCCTGATTGCTGCCGGCCAACACGACGATGCGGGGAAAATCCTGGAGACCGTGGAGCGGGTATTGATGGATTCCTTCACACCGGAAGGGATGACCTGGAACCAGTTCACTTATCTCATGAAGCTGAGAATCCATCTCTATGTGCTGGCCGAGGAAGCGGGAGGAGATCCTCCCATGATCAAGCTTCTTGAGCTCGCCAGAAAAATGGTCCTGCGTCAGGGAAGTGGCCTGCCTGAAGACCAGCGACAAGAGATCATGCAAGCCATCGTTGGCGATATGCTCGGCGCTAAGTTGTGCCTGAGAGGCGCCTACAAGCCCATCGCCAATATTCAAATTCCCGAGGGTGTACTATCCCGTGCGCTGGCGACGTCGCTCATCGCCATTCTAGTGCATGCGAGGCTGTATAGCATGACGTACGGCGTCGAGCTTCTGGCGGCGCCGGTGAAACTGCTGCTCTCCGACATAGAAGAAAAGCTTGACGACACATTGCCAGTCGATAGCCGGACCTTCTTTGTGGTTGACACGCTAATCGAAGTCGGCGCGGAGCTGGAGCTCGTCACGCGATACGCAGGCGGGATGCCCATCGGTGCGACCGACATTCCCTTGTTCACCAAGAACAAGGCGCTCGCCGACGAGATGGCGTTCGAGGATGCTTATCGACGACAGCGTGCCAGCTATTTCCTTGCCCAGCAGCTGGTGCGGCCAGTTGCCCAGCTCCCGGACCGGGTCAACTGGGAGGCTCGCATCAGAACCCTGGCACGTTCGGTGGCCTGCCAAGACGGCCTCGCGCGCCGTGCAAAAGCGCTCAACGATGCCGATGCGGTCGATGCAATCCGGAAGGATATCGAAGCCAATCTGCTTCCTGTGTTCGAGTTCACGCTGAAGTCACGTATCGGGTGGGAAGACAGCTACTTCATGCCCGAACATGTGGTGCCTTGGCTGTACAAGTATATGGCGCGGCTGTACATCGATTGCTTCGGTGGGCGCGCTGATGCCTTGTTCACATTGCTTAAAAAGGGATTTGGTGAACAGCTCGGGCTCTACAACGAAGGGTTCCGTCGCGCGCTGGAGAACATGATCGAGCCGTTCACCCGGGCCAAAGGTTTGGGCGATTTGGCAGACACGGTGTTCGACGCGCTGGTCGCATGGCGCGACTACACGTTGAAGAACGTCGAGAACCGGCACGAACTGGTCCCGGAGTTGCTCAAGATAGTATCGCTGCTGGCTCGAACAGGGGCTTCCGAAGAAGCGTTACGCACGTATCGTTCCGTGCTTGCGGTTTCGATGGGCCCCGGGTGGTATAAGGAAGACCAGCTTTCGCTGATGTCGGAAGCGCTCGCAGCGCTGCCCGCCGGTACGGCGGTCGATCCAGCATCGCTCGCGCAGATCGCGGGCTATCTTGAGCGTGCGACCGGCGAGATGACGTTTCAACGTTACGTGCGTGCCGACAAGGGGACGTTCATCGGCGAATTGTGCCGGCGGGGACTGAATGCCGATGCCGTCAGGTACTTCCAGCACCAGTCGTGCGGGACGAACCAGCAGTTGTTCGACCAAGTCGCGGAGGGCGACCTGGACCGCGTATCGTCCTTCGTGGGCATGCGGTTCCCGGGCGGAGCGCTGGAAGAGCAGGCGGCGATGCTGCAATTCGTCAAGCACATCGACGATTCTCTTGGCTGGCGGATCCGGTGGGCGCTGCTGGAGAGCTACCTGCACGGCGACGATCGCCACCTGGACAATTGGGGGCGGGCCTACGCCGACATCATCAATCGGCTGGTGGATCGTCCGTCGGAGCTGACATCGGCATGCAGCAGAATCAAGAGGCTGGCGTTGTCGATGAATCGCGAAAGGGCATGGCTCCTGCTGCAAGCCCTGGTGTCAGTCATGGAGCCAGCGGCGTTGTCGGCGTTGGGCTCCCTGATCGACGAGATCGAGGGTGAATTTTCCGAAGAGCAGATCGATCGTATCAAGTCGAACTTTGGCGTCCAGGGGCGTCGTGGCACTCGCGCGCGACGGAGTGTCGACATGCCGGTTGCGGAGCCCGCGAAGCCCGCTGTTACCGCCGGGGAGCCTGGATCCGATGATGAAGCCGATGATGAGGATGGCATGTTGATGCCGGGTACCTTCGGGCGGCGGTCCGCGCTCCAGAACGCGGCGAGGGCGCTGGAAGCATCGCAAACCCATCTCAAGCGACGCAACTCCGCCGAGGCGATCGCGTGCAGCCTTGATGCGCTGAAGGCGTTGCAGCAAGGGGAGTGGTCGGTGTGGAATCACCTGCACTCGGCCATCGAAGCGGATCAAACCCTGAAAAGCCTCATTCCGGACGGCGATGCGCTGGCGCGGGCCTATGGCGATCTTGCCATCGAGGAACGGCACACACAGCGCTGGCAAGTGGCCTCTCGCCTGATCCACCTAACCAGCCCAGGATTGACTGCGCAAGCGCAAGCCGACATGCTGGGCGTGGCGATCGACCACGTCGGTTCGATGGTCGGTGAAGCATCGACCACGTCCTTTGCCTACCTCGGCAACGGCGCGTGGGACGAGGATACGCCGCCGGCGCTGGAACTCCTGCTCTGGACGTTGGACCATCCCAACTGGGAGCGACGCGACACGGCCGCATCCATGCTGCTCTGGCTGCTGCGGACGGAAGACAGGTGGTTCCAGCCAGTCGTGCGGCTCATGGTCTCGCGCGATCCCCGGTACCGAGCCGATGTGGCGGCCGGCGCGCTGGATGTCTTGTCCAGAGAAAATCCGCTGGGACTGTGGTCGCGAATCGTCCCGCATCTGGAGCTAGGCGCCCTGCCGGATCAGGTCCGCCACGTAGGTCGGTACGCGACGCTCCTCCGCCTGGCGGATCGGGCAGGAAAGCAGGGAGAGGAGAGCGCAGCCACACTGGCGCGCTCCCTGGAAACCAGGTTGTGCGACTCGCGGACACCGCGTTCTACGCAGGCTTCGCCAACCCCACCGGCCTATTTTCCCGAACATCTAGGCGATGTCTGGGAGGAATTGAGCGAACTCGGCCTACTGGACGCTGCAACGGTCGAGCGATTCACCGCAGCGCTTGCAACCGCCTGCTTGCCGCTGAGCATCGAAGACTGTCATGTGCTGGAACGATGCGTCTCCCAAGGCTTCCGCGAGCGGATGGACTTCCTGGACCGCTGGGAATGCAAGGTGCGTCATGCATTGTGCGTGGCCATATTCCCCAATCTGTCGCTCGATGGATTGCGGGCTGCCGACCTCATTCTGAGAACCTGCAACCCGGAGTCACTGGTGGAGCCGCCTGCCGACCTGCGGCCCACGTCGCGCTTGATCGATGCGCTAATTGCGGGGAAGGCAGACGCCTACCAGCCATCGGAGCGCGACCTTGTATACCTGCACATGCAATGTATGGCGGAGATCGATGAGAAGCTGGTCCATGTCGAGTTGATCCCCCAGCTGGTTGCACCAGGATCGCGGCGTCCCAGTCCCATCCCCGGCCCGGTATTCCATTCCACGGAGCTGCCGGTCTTTCCAGAGAGCGAGGCGACGGATGTCTGCGGCAGGGTCCATCCGGTTCCCGCCACGTTTGGTTCGCTGACGCCGGCGATTGCGACGTCACAGTTCCTGACGTTGATCGGCGCAGACCCGTCGGCATGCGTGCGACACCATTGGCGCGACGGCAGTACAGCGACTGTGATACAGCGAATCCAGAGCCGCGTTTTCGAGCATACGTTGCTCGCTGTGCGGCGCACGGCGCTCAATCTGCCATCGGGTTGGAGCCTGGCGTGGAGCTTACGCGTCAGCGGAAGACATCAAACTACATTGACTAGGTACTGAAAGCTATGCCTCGCAACATCAGCCCCATGTCCCCTCCCATGACGCGTGTCGATTTTGAAGAACGTATGAACGTTCTTCGCGAACAACTGCGCTTGGGCAAGATGCACTTTGCGCACGGCCTGCGCGGGCCGGATTCGCTGTTACAGGTGCGTAAATTGCCGAATGGCCGAATCGACCTCCTCAGCGTCGATGAGACTGCCCGTCTCCAGGCGAACACGATGCACCAGATGATGACCGGCGGCTTTGGTGCCAAGTTCGATGAGCTAGTTGGCGCCGATGATCCTGCGGCGGACTAATGGAACCAGTTTGAATAGCTATCAGCTGCGACCGCGACCTGAACCGACATTCACTCGCTTCTAGCCATTCGTCTCATGCATTTTCAAGTAGACGGGCTGCTGGATTAGCTGACGCGCATCCTGCCTGAAAATACCCCACGACGCTCGACATCGACCGGTGCTCGGTCAGCTGCATTATCGCCGGGCTGGCCTCGGTCACAAACTCCGAGCGCAAGCTGTAACCGCTGAAATCCCCCTCTAGGCCCGCCAAGCGCACCCGCCGCCGCACGATCTCCCCAACCGCGGCCGGGGAAAGGGCAGGGCCAATGCGCTGCTTCCACAGCCGCCGGAAGATCGGACCCTCGGTGACCCCAGATGCCTCCAACCAATCCTCGAGCGCGAGGGCAGCCCGATCGAGCACGGGTTTGTCGGGAGTCGAGGACGCCGTGACACCGGGCTGCTAGGTCTTGCTGTATTCCAGCCGATAGATGAAGCCCTGCGGCCCGATCCGGCGCAGGTCACGCAGGTCCGCGGCGGCAATCTCGCTCCGCCGACGTTCGCCACTGGCAAACCCGAAGGAGAGCAGGGCGCGGTCGCGCAGGCCTTCCAAGCTGTCGTCGCAGGTGGCCAGCATCGCTTCCAGCTCGGCCAAGGTGATCGCGGTCTTCTTGCGCGGGCGCTCGCCACGCTTGACCGCCGCGCGGGCGACGCGGCTGAGCACGGTGCGGATGGCTGGGATTGGGCTGCTGCTTGAGCCGATGCGCCGGGCAACCCGATGGCGGACGGTGGACAGCGTCCAAGCGCCAGGCTTGGCTTTCAGGCGGGCAACGAGTCTGTTTTCTCGCCGAGGCTCTGCTGTGCCCCGGCCGTCATGCTCACAAACATCAGGGCTACAGCCAACGCCCAACTTCCGTAGCTCATCTTTTTTCACCCATCCGCCTTCCCAGGCAGCCGGTCAAAGTGTCCGATGGCCGTAAGGCTTGGCGCAACCGCAGACCCGATGAACCAGTAGACCTGGGTTAGGTTGAGACTTCGGAACTGGCCAACCGCGAGTGGAAAGGAGCAACATCGTTCCGGAGGTATCAGGCTAGGGACGGTTTCCCTTGTAAGGCCTGGATGGATAGGGGGAGGCGGCTTAGACCCAGTCTGCTCGGTATAGGTGAATGGCTATGGGAAACAGAGCCGCTAGGTCCCCGCAGGGGGCACTATCGGGCTGGGAGGCAAGGTAGCCTTACCTTTGGTTGGTGGCTCACGACAGGGTTCCCATGCAACATCTTGGGAAGAGCAGCTTCACTGACCCAAGTGGTTGTGGCCACTTGCAGCGGATGCTCGGCTCGGTACACTCGGGGCAGGGGACCGGGCCAACATGAACGCCCGTGACATGGGAGCCACTGGATTGGCCAGATTGACCTTTTGTCGACGTTGGTTTGACCATAAGTTAACCTTGAAGTTAACATCATGAGGCTGCGGCTCCTTACCAGCGGCCAGTGGCAGGTTGCTGCGTTGATTGATGACCGCGACCGATGCGAGGTCTTGGAGGCGTTGAACGCGCTCGCGGCAAACAAGCAGACAGAGGCGACCGCTGCTGGCTTTCGGGTTTGGTGGGAGCAGATCCCCGCTGAAGGCCCTAGACAGTTATCCGATGCCGTCTATCACCGTGTTGATGCGAAGAACGAAATCTACGAGTTTTGTAAGCGGGCACACCGCGTGCTCTGTTTCGAGGCCGGTGGGCGGTTAATAGTGTGCTCGCATGTTATGCCAAAGGGCACACAGAAAACTCCGAAGAAGGAAGTTGAGCGGGCAGTGAAGCTGAAGAAAGAATACGAAAGAGCGTTGGTAAATGGTGGTGTTGAGATTGTTGAGGATGATGAATGACGAGGAGGGACGTCATGTCGCAGGGTGCTAAAGACAATGGATTTCTGAAGCTAAATGAAACTGACGTGTTTCAGCTTGAGGCGGCTAAGATCGAATTTGCCATGGAGCTGAAGCGCGCTATGGACCGTGCTGGCTGCAATAGCGCGCGCCTGGCTGAGACCTTGGGCGTTAGTCGTCCTCTGGTGAGTAAGCTCCTGCGAGGTGACGCTAATGTCACCATCGAGACAATGGTGAAAGCCTCAATGGCTCTCAGTGGAAAACTACTGCTGCGCATCGTTCGTGAGAATGCGTCTGCGCAGGTGTTTGAAATGGCCAAAGTTGCGATGTCGAAGGGCCGACAGAGCCCTCATGTCAATGCGCGTGAGCGTGCCCGATGTGCTTGGGCAGATCATGCGTGGACGATGTCTGCTAACGACCTCCAGGAAGCCCAAGAAGCTCAAGAAGCCAATGAAGCCCAGTCCATTGCAGCTTAAGTGGGTCACGTATCCATCCGCCTCGTTTGAATCGGATGATGCTTTTGATGGTGAGCCGTCGGAACCGATAGCCGCCACTGTGGAAGCATCGGTAGAATACGACCTCGATGGGGCACACGTTGCGTACGTGACGATTGCGAATGATCCAGAGAAGAAGTCTCCGTACAAATTCTCAATCTTTGCGATGGCGCAGTTTTCGTTTGATCTAGAACGCGCCCGAGAGAACTACAAGCCAAAGCATGTAGGGGTGTTACCCCCGATCATCGCAGTGAATGTGTGCCGGATTTTGTATGCGGGTGCTCGTGATTTGTTGGCCACTTTTACAGCTCGCGCGCCATATCAGTCGGCAATATTGGACTCGATTCTTCTGGAGCCGACTGATGTGAAGATAAAGTCGGATGCATCGCCAGCCGAGATAATCCGTCAGCTTTTTGGTGCAACGGAAGAAGAGCTTTCAGTGCTTTCCGCGTCAGTTGGTGCCAAGAAGAAGCAAAAGCAAGCTGCTGCAGATAAGCCCCAGGCAGGCCGGTAGGCCGTCTTGCATCCTGAGCAAACTAGGCAGCGGCTCCGGTCTGAATTTGAGCAAGTCCGGAATTGGCACCAGCGTTAGGAGTTAGCATCGAGTTTTCCTTGGATGACGATTCTCAAAGAACAACACGAAACGTTTGCCCAGTTCTTTACAGCGCCGACCCGAGAGACGCTACGAGAGCTGCTTCGCCGCAACATCGGCGAGACCGACTACCTGGACTTCAAAGCCGATTGGCCCGCGCTACCCAAACTCGCCCGTCATATCCTAGCCTTCGCGAATTCTGGCGGTGGCGCGCTCGTCGTGGGTGTGTCGCAACAGGCCGACGGAAGTCTCGTCCCGAGCGGCTTGCCGAGCATCAAGGACAAGGCACAACTGATCCCGCCGCTCAGCGGTTACCTGCCCAAGCCGCTGGAGTACCAAGTTCTCGACTTTGCCTTTGGCGCGTCCGAGTACGAGGCCTTGGTGGGCAAGTCGTTCCAAGTCTTGCTGGTGGAAGACAAACCCAAACTCCTACCGTTCCTGGCCCTGAAGGAAGGGGAGGGGCTGCGTACAAGCGTGGTCTACGTGCGAGATGGCACGACGTCCACTGAAGCCGGCCATGTGCAGCTGCAAGTGGTGTTAAATCGCCGCATCGAGTCGGGCTATTCCAACCAGCCTAGTCTCGACCTGGACAAGCATCTGGCCCAGTTGCGCGCTCTGGATGAGAATCGGGAAGCAAACGACAGCTGGATGAGCCGGTTCATGCGCGACGAACAAAGTCGCTTCGACGACACCCAGTCGGACGACCACAAAGAATTCGTCGAGGACGCCTACCAAGCGAAAAAGCAAGCCATCTGGCGATTGCTGGGGTTGTAAGGCGCGTTCAAACAAGAGAGGACTCAGTGGCAAAATCTCAAGCTCGCGTTGGCAGCGTTCGCGCCGTCATGAGTTCCACGAAGCGTGGAAGGCCCGCAAGAGCAATTGCTCAACCGGCAAATACCGCCAGATCCGCGCCAGACGTCTTCGTATTTTATTTCGCATAATGCATATTATGTAAAATCGTAGATAGGCAGCTGACCCAGTCCCGATGCCGGCAACAGCTGTAAGCGCCCTTGCCCTGGCCGACCGAATCGGCCGCGGCTGTCTTGCCGCCCGGGCACCGCCACTATGTCCCCCAGCAGGATCGCACCAGCCCGAACGCCAAGGACGCGACGGCTACGAGAGTGATCGTCTGCAGCGTGCCGGCGATCATGTTGTTGCCGAAGACGTAATGCGTCCATTTGAAGGCTGGTTCAAATGTCTGGTTGCGCGGGTCAGGTTCCATGGCGTCACCGCATGTGAGGTCTGCAGTTTGTCAGCAACATCGTTCGGGGCCGGGCCGAAGCGGCTTTTTCAGCCGCCCCGACAACGCTGCCAGCCACCTTCGCGGGCATGGACCTGTTCCCATCCGTTTGCCAGGCGCTTGAACGCCTGTCCGCCGATACAGGCGTAGCCAAGCTGTTTGGCTTCCGCGGAGCCGAGCGCGGGAAGCTCGACGATGCTTTCGGAGGGTCCTGGCCTGCCGGCCTGGCGCGCCTCATTGGCAAGAATCGTGTTCTCCATGCTCTGGCAGAAGCCATGCATGCCCGGATGCGGGTGGTTGCGGTACTGGTCGCATTTGAACGGCGTCGTGCCGTTGGCCATCGAGTTGTGGGCCGCCTTCGGGGTCGACGTCACCCGAGGTGTTCCCTTGCCCCGCGCGCTTTGGACCTGTCCAAGCGCGGCGACCGAATAGACAGCCAGCATGACCGCCAGGAATGTCCTTTTCATGCAGTCTCCCCCTTTACGGGATGCAGGGTACCTGAGCCGGTCCGCGCGACCCGCGCAAGTGGACGTGTTTCGGCGCTAGTACCGCCAGCCCGGCTTCGCCTGCTGGTTGTAGGCATCATGCACGGCCAGGTCGTGGCACAGGGTCCAGCCGAGCGAGGTCAGCCAGCATGTGCTGGAGGCGGTGTCAGCCTGCATTTCCACGAGTCCCCGCTGTGCCAGTTCCGATGCGGCTTCGCGCCAGGCGTCGGCTACGGTGATGCCTTCGGCTATCGTCATGACCCGGTTGTCCGACGACGCGCCGCAGAGTTCAACCAGCAATCGCCGCTGCTGGCGGCTGAGGCCACCATAGCCCGTCACTTGCCTTCGCCTGGTGTGGGTTCCACCGCACCATGGACTCGCCGAGGTAGGGTTTTGTTAACGTCCGGATGCCAGTTCGGCCGGACAGGCACCGTCGCCAGGGAGCCACCTGCCCCACACGAACGCTGACTAACGGCACCCCGACAAACGGCACTGCTTTGGACGGTCCGGACAAAGGAGCATGGACGTCGAAGCCCGTTCCGGGCGGCAAAGGGAATGCTCGGAAATGGCGCGGATCTTGGGATGGATCGTCATGACGTTTCTGGCGCTCGCGGTCGCCTGCTATGCAGTGGCGCTGCTGGCGTTGCCTGAATTTCGCCCTTCGCTGGTCCGGACGTTGATCGCCGAGCGTCCGGTCGCCGCTATCGCGCATTTCGCCGGGAGCGCATTGGCGCTCGCCATCGGCACGTTCCAGCTCAACAGTTGGCTTCGCAGCCGCTTTGGCGGCGGACATCGCTGGCTGGGCCGGCTCTACGTGGCGGGCGTGCTGGCCGGCGGCATTTCCGGTTTCGTGCTTGCGGTCCAGTCGTCGGGCGGGACCATCACCCAGGCCGGATTCGCGCTGCTGGCGGTGTGCTGGCTTGGCTGCACGTTCATGGCCTATCGCCATGTCCGGGCCGGCAACATCGCGGAACACCGGCGCTGGATGATCCGCAGTTTCGCGCTGACGTTCGCGGCGGTCACGTTGCGCATCTACCTGCCTGTCAGCCAGATCGCGGGTATTGCGTTCCCCGTGGCTTATTCGGCGATCGCATGGCTTTGCTGGATGCCCAACCTGCTGGTCGCCGAGGCCTACCTGCGGTTCGCCGGCGCCGGCGATTGGCGCGCGCAACGGGTCGGCAGCCGCGCCTAGTCGATGCCCTGCCCCGCTCGCGCGTCATTCGTTGGCGAGCGGCTTGAACATCAGGAGGGAAGACGCCGGGCACAGCGCCGAGAACTGGGAGGTGGCGCGGACACTGGCGGGTGCCTGCTCGCGGTCGACCCACTGGTAGCCCCGCGCGGCGAAATAGCCGGATGCATCCGTGGTCAACAGATAGATTGCACGGTATCCGCGTTCCCGCGCGAGGTTCTCGGCACGCTCGACCAGCCTCGCACCGAGGCCGGAACCACGGGATTGCCGGGAAACCGCCAGGGATCTCAGCAGCGCCTGTTCGCCGCAATGTTCCAGCGCCACGCATCCGTCGAGCAGGTCGTTCCGGTGCGCACCGATGAATTCGACGGGCGCGCCGTTCTGGAGATCGGTCGTGGGAAGGCCGCTTTCGGACAGCAGGTGGATGACAGCGGCGTCGAAATCGATGGGACGGATGGAATGCATTTCATCTGGCTCCGATGGCGCGCTGGACACCCACGCAATACCAGCCCTGCGTGCGGTTGACGATGGCGACGACCGACAGCATCACCGGCACCTCGATCAGTACGCCGACCACGGTCGCCAGGGCCGCGCCGGAATGGACGCCGAACAGGCTGACCGCGGTGGCCACCGCCAGTTCGAAGAAGTTGCTGGCGCCAATCAGCGCCGAAGGACCGGCCACGCTGTGGGCCACGCCCAGGCGCCGGTTCAACAGATAGGCCAGACCGGAATTGAAGTAGACCTGGATCAGGATGGGAACGGCCAGGATGGCGATCACCATCGGCTGTTCGATGATCTGGCGGCCCTGGAAGCCGAACAGCAGCACCAGCGTCAGCAGCAGCGCGGCCAGCGAGTATGGCCCCAACCTGTGCAACACCTTTTCCAGCCCCTGCTCCCCTGCCCGTTTCATCAGCCAGCGGCGCATCACGACCGCAATGGCGACCGGCACGATGATGTAGAGGCCGACCGAGATGAGCAGCGTGTCCCACGGCACGGTGATGGCGGACAGGCCCAATAGCAGCGCCACCAGTGGTGCGAACGCCACCACCATGATGGCGTCGTTGAGCGCCACCTGGCTCAGGGTGAAATTGGCGTCGCCCCGGCAGAGATTGCTCCATACGAAGACCATCGCCGTGCAAGGCGCGGCGGCCAGCAGGATGAGTCCGGCCATGTACGAGTCAATCTGATCGGCCGGCAGCGAATCAGCGAACACATGTCGCAGGAAGAACCAGCCCAGCAGCGCCATCGAGAACGGCTTGACCGCCCAGTTGATGAACAGCGTGACGCCGATACCGCGCCAATGCCGCCCGACTTCCTTCATCGCGCCGAAATCGACCTTCAGCAGCATCGGGATGATCATCAGCCAGATCAGCACCGCGACCGGCAGGTTGACCCTGGCGACTTCCATCCCGCCCAGGCGGACGAAGGCTGCGGGAAACAGGTGGCCAAGGCCGGTTCCGACCAGGATGCACAGGCCGACCCAGACGGTCAGGTAGCGCTCGAAAAAACCGATGCGGGGCGTGGCCTCAGCCATGGGAAAGCGCCTCGTCCTCCGGCTCCACGAAACCGATCCGATCCAGTTGTGTCTTGATCGCCTGCCGATCGTTCCAGGCCTCGGCCGGCAGCGCCAGGAAGGCCAGCAGCCGCGCCTTGATGACGCGATGCGCCTGGCGGAAGGCTGCGGCCTTCTCTTCGTCGGTGCCGGAGACCGCCGCCGGATCCGGCAGGCCCCAATGCACGCGCAGGAAGTCGCCGAACACCACCGGGCAGGTTTCCGAGGCCGCCGAATCGCAGACCGTCACCACCAGGTCCATCGGCGCGGCATCCGCGGTCGCGAATTCGTCCCACGACTTGCTTCGCAGGCCGGCGGTCGAAATACCTTCGGCCGCCAGCTGGGCGAGTGCATGTGGATTGACCTGCCCGGCCGGCTTGCTGCCGGCGCTGAATACTTCGAACCGGTTGCCGGCCCATGCCCGGAGCGTGGCTTCGGCCAGCACGCTGCGGGCGGAATTGCCGGTGCACAGGAACAGGACGCGACGCTTCATGGGATCCCTCGGCTCAGCATTCACAGGAAGAGGCGGGCGCGCACGACTCGACGGGCGAGCCGGCGCAGCAGTTGTGGGTGAGATAGGCCACCAGGCCGTTCATGGCCTCGAAG
This sequence comes from Pseudoxanthomonas sp. OG2, assembly GCF_014192765.1. Classification (NCBI taxonomy): domain Bacteria; kingdom Pseudomonadati; phylum Pseudomonadota; class Gammaproteobacteria; order Lysobacterales; family Lysobacteraceae; genus Pseudoxanthomonas; species Pseudoxanthomonas sp. OG2. The sequence continues at coordinate 103,762 of NZ_JACHYM010000001.1, forward strand.
TTGGCCCGATAGCAGACGTTGCGACCGCGGTTCTCGCTTTCCGCCAGGCCGGCCTGGACCAGTTCCTTCAGGTGGAAGGAAAGCGTGGCGTTGGGAATGGCGAGCGCTTCGGCGATCTCGCCCGCCATGCGTCCGGCGGGGCCGGCCTCGACCAGCAGGCGATAGGCGGCCAGGCGGGTGGCGTGGCCCAGGGCGGTCAATGCGGCGATGGCTTGTTTCGTTTCCATATTTCCAGAATAATCGAAAGAATATGACAAAACAATCCTCGACCGCGGACATTCCCCACGTCAGCACGGAGCTGCTGCCCCTGCCCCACCACGAATCGCTGGGAGCGGCGGGAAGCCACGCCCCGCGCATCCTGCTGCTCTACGGTTCGCTGCGTCCGCAATCCTTCAGCCACAAGCTGGCGCTGGAAGCCGAGCGCATCCTGCGCCACCTGGGCGCGGAGACACGGGTATTCGATCCGCACGACCTGCCCCTGCTCGACAGCGTGCCCCGAGAGCATCCGAAGGTCCGGCAGTTGCGGGAGTGGTCGCAGTGGTCGGAAGGACAGGTGTGGGTGTCGCCCGAACGCCACGGCACGATCACCGGCGTGTTCAAGAACCAGATCGACTGGTTGCCGCTGGAGGATGGCAGCGTGCGCCCCACCCAGGGCAAGACGCTGGCGGTCATGCAGGTCTGCGGAGGATCGCAGTCCTTCAACGTGGTCAACACGCTTCGCATCCTGGGGCGCTGGATGCGCATGGTGACCATCCCCAACCAGTCGTCGGTCGCCAAGGCATGGCAGGAATTCGACGACGACGGCCGGATGAAGCCGTCGCCGTTCCATGACCGCGTGGTGGACGTCATGGAGGAACTCATGAAGTTCACGCTGATGGTCCGGGATCGCAGTGACTATCTGACCGACCGCTACAGCGAGCGCAAGGGTGCGGTAGCCAAGGTGCAGGAAATCAACCGGAGGATGTAGCCGGTTTCGCCGCGATCAGGACTCGGGGCCCTTCAGCACGTAGTCCCCTGGTCGGGTGCCTGGCACCAGCGTCCAGCCGGGCTTCAGCGCCAGCTTCCAGCCGGGGCCACGCGGCGCGTCGCCGCTCGCATCGGGGGCGGCGAGGATCACCGCTTTCCAGTCGCTTCTCATCACCGCGCCCTCCTCCACTTCCAGCGTGCCCCAGTCGTCGGTGACGCGCATGGTGGGATAGACGGTACCCACGCCGTCGAGCGGTTGCAGGTTGCTCGGATTGAACTGGACGCTCATGTGCTTCAGCGCCAGGGTCAGCACCGGTCCCCGCACGAAGCGCGCGCGGTTGCGTTCGAGTTGCGCCAGGCGTTCCCGCTCGCGCGCGGTTTCCGTTTCGCGCAGCGCTGTGCCGCCATGGCGCGCGGCCGCCGCGGCCAGCGCCGCATCGCCTGTCGCCACTTCGAAGCCGCCCGCCTCGCGCAGGCGGGTGCCGAGATCCATGGCGGGGTCTCCAAGACGCTTGCGCCAGCCCGGCGCGAATTGGTCGAGCAGCAGGCCGTAGGCCGGACCGGTCGCGTACGCGAAGGAGCGCACGAAGCTGGGATCGGCGACATGCGACTGGAGATCGTGGAGCGCCGCCTGAAGGCGAGCCTGTGGCGTCGCGTTTCCGAGCATCACGCCGGTGTACTCGGCCAGGCCTTCGTTGAGTTCCAGCGCCGTCTCGTCCGCGCGGGCCTCCGGGAAACGCCGATGCCGGTCGGCGCGGAATGCCAGCGCATCGGCGACCGCGGCACGCCGGGCGGCGTCGCCATCGGCCTGCAGTGCGCTGGCCAGCGCCCGCCATTCCAGTTGCAGGCTGTAGCGTCCCTCCAGCGTATCCAGATGCGGGTTCTCGCCGCCCCTGGCATCGGCAATCGGCAGGTCCGGTTGCAGGCGATGGAACATTTCGTGCGCGATCAGCGTGCCACGCTTGCCTTCGTCTTCCGGCAAGGGCCACAGCATCTGGGTCCAGCGCGTGCCGGACCACTCGACCGCGGTGTTGGCGACGTTGGTCTCCTTCGGCAGCTCGCCGACGAACACGCCGTCCTGTTCGCGCAGCGCGCCCTTTGCGTCGGCCTGCGACGCGACGATGCGGCGGGTCCGCGGATCGACCAGCATGATCGGCCCGCACAGCGATGCGCCCCACAGGCGACCGCCATCGGCTTCGCACTGCGTGCGGGCCTGGCTGAAGACGGCGCGCGCGTCTGCGAGGGGAATCGCGGCGTCCTGGGCCAGCGCCGGCATCGCCGCGCACAGCAGGAACGTCCCCATCCAGCGAATCCGGTGTCTCATGGCGCTCCCTCCCGAGCGGTTTCCGTCATTGGATATCACGGAACCGGCCGGCTCGCAGTGCCATTGGTTGGCCGAACCGGTGTACTCCGTGCGACGCGAGACCCCTCCCCTATCGGAGAGGCGGGAGCGAGGTGCCTTGTTCTGTCGCGCTGCGGACGGGTCAGTCGGCCGCGACCGGATAGCGGGAAGCCAGTTCCGCCACCAGCCGGCCTATCGCCGTTGGCGAGCGGCCGCTGCTGATCGCGTCACGGATCTTGTCCAGCAACGTGGTGTCGCTCTGCACATGCAGGAGGCGGCTGCCGGTCTGGCGGCGATGCTTGCGATTGGCGCGGTAGTTGCGCGCGCGCTCGGCGGCGGTCATCGCCACGCCATGCTGCGGCGGACGGCCGCGACGCCGGGGAAACACCATTTCCAGGGTGCCGGGATCGTTTGCGTCACGCATCACGTGGCTCCATTGCTTGGGTGATGGTTATTTTATGTGACGCGTCACGTAAAGCAAATGATCTTTGGTTATCTGGGATGGCTGCGTCGAAAAGAAGAAAGGCGGCCGCCCGGGTTCGAGCGGCGAGGCGCGTCACGAAATCAGACCCGCCCTGCCCGCTCCAGCGCGAGGTACTCCTCGTCGGTGAACAGGCGGGAACGGACGAGGAAGCGCACGCCCTCCCCGTTCTCCAGCGAGAACATGCCACCGCGCCCCGGCACGACATCGATGATCAACTGGGTGTGCTTCCAGTACTCGAACTGGGAAGGGCTGATGTAGAACGGCGCGCCGCCGATCTCGCCCAGTTGCACGTCGCGGTCGCCGACGATGAAGTCGCCGACCGGGAAACACATCGGCGAGGAACCGTCGCAGCAACCACCGGACTGATGGAACAGCACCGGCCCGTGCCGGGCGCGCAGCGTCTGGATCAGCTGCAACGCCGGCAGCGTCGCCATCACCTGCAAGGGAGGGGGATTTGCGGTGGACGAGGCCTCGGTCACGGGCGGTGCCTTTGAACGGCAAACTCAGGCGGCCAGATCCAGCACCACCCGGCCCTCGATCTGGCCCTGGTGCATGCGCTGGAACACCTGGTTGATGTTCTCCAGCCGATCGGTGGAGACCGTCGCCTTGACCTTGCCGAGCGCGGCGAAGTCCAGCGACTCCTGCAGATCCAGACGGGTGCCGACGATGGAGCCGCGCACGGTCACCCCGTTGAGCACCATGCCGAAGATATCGAGCGGGAACTGGCCTGGCGGCAATCCGTTGAGCGACACCGTGCCGCCGCGCCGGACCATGCCGATCGCCTGCTCGAACGCCTTGGGCGAGACCGCGGTGACCAGCGCGCCGTGCGCGCCACCGATTTCCTTTTTCAGGTAGGCCACCGGATCGGTGGTCCTGGCGTTGACGGTGACGGTGGCGCCGAGGCGCCTGGCGAGATCGAGTTTGGCGTCGTCCACGTCCACGGCGGCGACGTTCAAGCCCATTGCCCGCGCGTACTGCACCGCCATGTGCCCCAAACCGCCGATGCCGGAGATCACTACCCAATTGCCGGGACGGGTATCAGTCACCTTGAGTCCCTTGTAGACGGTCACGCCCGCGCACAGCACCGGCGCGATCTCGACGAAACCGATCCCCTTCGGCACATGCCCCACATAATCGGCGTTGGCCAGCGCGTATTCGGCGAATCCGCCGTTGACCGAATAGCCGGTGTTCTGTTGCTGCTCGCACAGGGTTTCCCAGCCGCCCAGGCAGTGTTCGCAATGCCCGCAGGCCGAATACAGCCAGGGAATGCCGACCCGATCGCCCTCCTTCACATGGGTGACGCCGGCACCCACGGCCACCACGTGGCCCACGCCCTCGTGGCCCGGAATGAATGGTGGGTTCGGCTTGACCGGCCAGTCGCCTTCGGCCGCGTGCAGATCGGTATGGCAGACGCCGCAGGCTTCGATCTTCACCAGCAAGTCGCCGGCGGCGGGACGTGGCACGGTCACCTCTTCGATGACCAGCGGCTTGCCGAACTCGCGAACCACGGCGGCTTTCATTGTCTTGTCCACGCATTTCTCCTGTTGGTTGCGCCGGGACCACCGTAGCGCGGTGGCCTCCCCGGCTCGTTGATTCCAATCAATCGGGAAACACGCGCGGGCGCCGTCGGTCGGAAGGCGCCCGCGCGACGGCTCAGAAGAAACCCAGTGCCTTGGGCGAATAGCTGACCAGCAGGTTCTTGGTTTGCTGGTAGTGGTCCAGCATCATCCGGTGGTTCTCGCGGCCGATGCCGGATTGCTTGTAGCCGCCGAAGGCCGCGTGCGCGGGATAGGCGTGGTAGCAGTTGGTCCACACCCGTCCGGCCTGGATGCCACGGCCCATCCGGTACAACCGCGCCGCGTCGCGGCTCCAGACGCCGGCGCCCAGCCCGTACAGGGTGTCGTTGGCGATCGCCAGCGCTTCGGCCTCGTCCTTGAAGGTGGTGACCGAGACCACCGGGCCGAAGATCTCTTCCTGGAAGATGCGCATCCGGTTATGGCCCTTGAACACCGTCGGCTGCACGTAATAGCCGCCGGCCAGATCACCGCCCTGCTCGTTGCGGGCACCGCCGATCAACACTTCGGCGCCTTCCTGCCGGCCGATGTCGATGTACGACAGGATCTTCTCCAATTGTTCGCTGGACGCCTGCGCGCCGACCATCGTGTTGGGATCCAGCGGATTGCCCTGCTTGATCGCGGCGACGCGCTTGAGCGCGCGCTCCATGAACTTTTCGTAGATCGATTCCTGGATCAGCGCCCGCGACGGACAGGTACAGACCTCGCCCTGGTTGAAGGCGAACAGCACGAAGCCCTCGATCGCCTTGTCCAGGAAATCGTCGTCCTCGGCCATGACGTCGGCGAAGAAAATGTTGGGCGACTTGCCGCCCAGTTCCAGGGTCACCGGGATCAGGTTCTGGCTGGCGTACTGCATGATCAGCCGGCCGGTCGTGGTCTCGCCGGTGAAGGCGATCTTGGCGATGCGCGGGCTGCTGGCCAGCGGCTTGCCGGCTTCCAGGCCGAAGCCATTGATCACGTTGAGCACGCCCGCCGGCAGCAGATCGCCGATGATCTCCATCAGCACCAGGATGCTGGCCGGGGTCTGTTCGGCCGGCTTGAGCACCACGCAGTTGCCGGCGGCCAGCGCGGGCGCGAGCTTCCAGCAGGCCATCAGCAGCGGGAAGTTCCAGGGGATGATCTGCCCCACCACCCCCAGCGGCTCGTGGAAGTGATAGGCGATGGTGTCGTGATCGATTTCGCTGATGCCGCCTTCCTGCGCGCGGATGGCGCCGGCGAAGTAGCGGAAATGATCCGCGCACAGCGGAATGTCGGCATTGAGGGTTTCCCGGATCGGCTTGCCGTTGTCCCAGGTCTCGGCGTGCGCCAGCAGTTCCAGGTTCTGCTCGATGCGATCGGCAATCCGCAGCAGCACGTTCGCACGCTCGGTCACCGAAGCCTTGCCCCACGCCTCGCGCGCGGCGTGCGCGGCGTCCAGCGCGGCCTCGATGTCGTCGGCGTTGGAACGCGGCACCTGGGTGAACACCTTGCCGTTGACCGGACTGGTGTTGTCGAAATACTGCCCCGAACGAGGTTCCACCCAGCGCCCGCCGATGAAGTTGGCGTAGCGCTGCTTGAAGATGGCGGACGGGTCCACGGCCTGTGGACGGGGGGCGGCGACTGCGTTCATCGGAATCTCCTGGCTTGTTCGGTTGGGGTTCCCGTCCAACGCAGGCCGCGTGCCAGCTTTTGTTGCTGCGCCGCGCCACGCCGCTACGCCGCCATTCCGCAAGGAAACCGCGTCGCCGCTGCGGCAACGCAACAAGCGTGTCGCTTGCGGAGTGTCCGCGGGTGTGCTGTGTATCGGGACAGCGGGCGGTTTTCCTGTCGCAAAATGCGACACATCGCCCGGCGAGGACTTCCGGCATGTCCCGACCATCCGCTCCACCCGACGAGCAACGCATCGCGCAGGCCCGGCGCGCCTTCTTCGAGGCCGGGCGCACGCCGGTGGGCCAGGTACCGCCGGCCATCCTGCAATCGTGGCGGCGCTGCCTGGGCCTGGGACTGGCGGCGAATGCGCGCCCGGCGATCGAACCGATCGACGCGCCCCGCCTGCGTACCCTGCGCGAGCAGCACGAACAGCTCTGGCGACTGGCGCGCGCCGAGGTCGAAATGCTCGCCGCCGACGCCGCCAATACTGGCAGCATCGTCATCCTCACCGATGCCGAAGGCTGGATCCTCGACGCCGAGGGCAACGCCGAATTCCTCGACAAGGCCGGCCGGGTCGCACTGATGCCGGGCGCGTGCTGGAACGAAGCGCGGGTGGGCACGAACGCGATCGGCACCGCGATCGCCGACGCCCGCGCGGTCGAAGTGCGCGGCGCCGAGCACTACGCGGCGCCGCACCGCATCCTCAACTGCTCGGCCGCGCCGGTGTTCGATCCGTTTGGGCGCATGGTCGGCGTGCTGGACATCTCCGGCGACGCGATGGTCGCGCCCATGCACGCACTCGGTCTGGCGCAGTTGGCGGTCGCCAACATCGAACACCGCTACTTCGACGAAGGCATCACCGACGCCGACCTGCTGCGCGTGCATGCCAACCCGGCGCTGCTGGGCAGTGCGCGCGAGGGTCTGCTGGCGTTCCGCAACGGGCGGCTGGTGGCGGCCAACCGGGCCGGGCTGGCGCTGTTCGGACTGGAGCGGGCCGATCTCGGGCGCGCCTCCTACGAGGCGATGTTCGACGGCGCGCTGTCACGCCTGCGCGACGACGGCGTCCTACAGGACCGCAGCGGCCGCCTGCTGCACGGACACGTCGATGGGCCGACCCACTCGCGGCGCGCCCGCGCGGCATCGCCAATCACGGTGTCGGCGTCCGGTTCGGGAACCGAAGCCGGCGCACCGCTGTTCGACGCGAAACTGGAAGCCGAACTGGGACGCGCCTGCCGCGTGCTCGATGCCGGCATTCCGGTGCTGGTGCTGGGCGAGACCGGCACCGGCAAGGAAGTGTTCTCGCGCGAACTGCACCGGCGCAGCGCCCGCGCCGGCAAACCCTTCGTGGCGGTCAATTGCGCCGCGCTGCCGGAGGGGCTGATCGAGGCCGAACTGTTCGGCTACGAGAGCGGTGCCTTCACCGGCGCGCGCAAGGACGGCAGCATCGGCCTGCTGCGGCAGGCCGACGGCGGGATCCTGTTCCTGGACGAAATCGGCGACATGCCGCTGGCGTTGCAACCGCGCCTGCTGCGCGTCCTGCAGGATCGCGAACTGTCGCCGCTGGGCGGCGGCAAGCCGGTCAAACTGGATTTCGCCCTGGTCTGCGCGACCCACCGGCGACTGGAAGACGCGGTGGCCGAAGGCCGCTTCCGGGCCGATCTCTACTACCGCATTTCCCATCATCTGGTCGAACTGGCGCCGCTGCGCGAACAGCCCGGACGCGAAGGGCTGGTGCATTCACTGTGGCAGCGCATCGGCCAGGGGCGCCGGCTTTCCGACGAGGCGGTCGAACGGCTCGCGCGCTATGCCTGGCCCGGCAACCTGCGCCAACTGGTGGCGAGCCTGCGCACCCTCGCCGCCCTGAGCGAACCCGGCAGCCTGATCGGCGCCGATGCCCTGCCCGCCTACCTGCAGGCGCGCATGGATACGCCCGCCGTTGTCGCGCCGCCCGCATCCGCGCCGCTGGATTCGATGACCCGCGCGGCCATGCGCGCGGCGGTGGAAGCCTGCGACGGCAACGTCGCCCGCGCGGCGCGCCAACTGGGCATCAGCCGCAGCACCCTGTATCGCCAATTGGGCCGGGATCCGCGCCAGCGGCACTGACGCGCACGGGCGGCGCGCCGTTCAGCGTGCCGCCGCGCCGTCCACGAACAGGCGCGCGGCGTCGGCAAACTCGCGTTGCAGCGAAAGTCCCGGCACGGTCAGCCAGCGCAGCAGCGCGGCCAGGTACAGGTGGTGGAACCAGGTCGCCAGTTGCGCGGGCGGGAACCTGTCGCCCAGTTCGCCGCTCTCCTGCGCCGCGGCGATCAGGCGCTGCCACAGCGCGACGATGCCGCCATCGCCGATGTCCGCCTGCTCCGCCTCGTTGCCGAGGCTGGTGAAGCGGTAGCGCAGATAGGCCATCAGGTGTTCCGGATGCGCGCTGCACCACGCCGCTGAGGCGTCGAGGATGCAGGCCGCCCGCGAGGCGAAGCTCCGGCGGCGGGCGATGCTGTCGGCCAGGTGCGCCAGATCCTTCTCCAGTTCGGTATCCAGCCAGCGCGCCAGCAGCGCTTCCTTGGTCGGGAAGTGGTTGTACAGCGTGCGCTTGGCGACGTCGGCTTCGGCCGCGATCTGTTCCATGGTCACCGCCTCGTAGCCCTGTTGCTCGAACAGGCGGGCGGCGGTGCCGGTCAACAGGTCCAGCATCCGCGCGCGCTTGCGCGCCCGGCGCCCGGGTTCCGCGGTTTCATCCATGGGGCCTGCCTCTTACATCGGGTATACGATGTAAATTAGTATACGTCGTGCACATTTATTTCTGTCCATCCGCCGGGTCGTCCGGCGTCCGGAGACTCCCATGAAGTTCGCGGTTGCAACCTATGGTACCGAAGGCGATACCCGTCCCCTGGCCGCGCTGTGCCTGGCGCTGAATGCCGCCGGCCACGACACCCGGCTGCTCGCCGACGCGGCCACGCTCGGCTCCGCCCATGCCGCCGGCCTGGCGGCAACCCCGTTGTCCGGCGACATCCGCGGCGCGCTTTCGCCCGGACAGGCGCTGGCGACGGCGGTCGACCGCAAGGGCGGCTTCAACCGCACCGCCCGGGCGCTGGCCGATATCGCCAACGCCAACGTCATGCGCTGGATGGGCGAGATCCGGGATGCGGCGACGGGATGCGATGCGCTGATCGTCTCCGGGCTGGCGGCGTTCGCCGGGCTTTCGGTTGCCGAGGCGCTGGACATTCCGGCCATCGGTGCGGGCCTGATTCCGATCACGCCCACCCGCGATTTCGTCTCGCCTTTCCTGGCATCCGCTCCCGTTCCGCACGCGTTGAACGCGTTCAGCCATCGATTCGTCAACGGCCTGCTCTGGCGCGCTTTCCGCAGCAGCACCAACGAGGCGCGCGCGCGTGTGTTGGCGTTGCCGGCGAGAAAGCGGCTGTGGACCGAACATCCCATGCTGTATGGCGTGTCCCCCACCCTGCTGCCGCAACCGGCGGATTGGCCGGACAATGCGCGGGTCTGTGGCCAATGGACGCTGCCGGCGCCGGCGTGGACACCACCGCCCGCGCTGGAGCGCTGGCTCGACGCGGGCGAACCGCCGATCTACCTGGGCTTCGGCAGCATGGCCGGTTTCGACCGCCCCCGGCTGGTCCGGGCGATGGTCGACGCCGTCGCGGGCCGGCGCGCGTTGTTCCATCCGGGCTGGAGCGGCGTGGCGCGCGACGCGCTGCCGGACAACTTCTTCATCGTCGACGAGACGCCGCACGACTGGTTGTTCCCGCGCACCTCGCTGGTGGTCCATCACGGTGGCTCGGGCACCAGTCATTCGGCCACCCGCGCCGGCGTGCCTTCGGTGGTGGTGCCGTTCGCCGGCGATCAGCCGTTCTGGGCGGATCGGCTGCGCCGCCTGGGCGTGGCCGGTCCGGCGGTGAACGGAAAACGACTGGAGGCCTCCGCGCTGGCGCGGGTGATCGCGTTCGCCGACCGGACGGATACCCGTGCGCGCGCGGCCGAACTCGGCCAGCGCATGCGGGCGGAGGATGGCGCGCGGGTCGCGGTGCGCGCAATCGAGCAACTGCTGTCAATCTGAGCCGTGCATCGTGGCGGAGCCGGCGACGGAACGCGTCGGCTTTCTTCCCTTCCACCGAGGAACGCCCGATGCCAATGTCCCGAGTCCTTCCCATCCTGCTGCTGGCCGGCGCGCTTCCGCTGCCAGGCGCCGCGACGGCGCCCGAGCCACCGGACACCCCGCCTTCCACGGTGCGCGTGCGCGACCTGTATCCGCTGATCACCACGCCGGCGATGACCGCCGCGCGTGATTTCCATGTGCGGCATTTCGGATTCCGAGTCCTGTTCGAAGCCAACTGGTTCGTCTATCTGTCCGGTCCCGCCGATGGCGACGGTCGTGGCGCCACCCTGGCGTTCATGACCCCGGATCATCCTTCCCGCCCGCCGGGAGCCGAGGTCTTCAATGGCGAAGGCATGCTGCTGACCGTCGAGGTGGCGGATGCGTCGCTGCTGTACGACAAGCTCCGTCGGGAAGGCGCGCCGATTCTGCATCCACTCACCGATGAACCGTGGGGCCAGCGGCGCTTCATGACCCGGGATCCCGCCGGCGTAAGCGTGGATGTGGTCCAGCAGATTCCGCCGCAAGACGGTTACTGGGAGCGCCATGCGCCGGCGGCGCGTTGAGTGGCCGCGCCGAATCAGTCCGTGGCCGCTTCGCCGCTCTTCGACAGGCTGTCGATCAGGGTGCGCGATGCCGCCGACAAGCGACGATGCGGTGCGTAGATCAGCGAAAACGGACGCGAGCGTCCACGCAGTTGCGGCAGCACCTCGACCAGGCGGCCCTCGCGAAGATGGCCGTCGGCGATGAAATCGTAGGTCTGGCAGATACCGGCGCCGCCGCCGGCCAGCGACACCACGCCAAGCACGTCGTCCGATACGGTCAGCCGATCCGGCGGCGTCCATTCCAGGTCACGTCCGTCTTCGCGGAACAACCAGGGCGCGATGCGCCCGCTGCTGGGCATCACGAACGGGATGCAGGCGTGCTCGGCCAGTTGCTCCCTTCGGGTCGGCGTGCCGACGCGGCGCAGGTAATCGGGTGATGCGACCATGCACAGCGCGGCATCCTCCAGCCGGCGCGCGGCCAGCCCGCTGTCGGGCAACGCGCCCAGCCGCACCGCCAGGTCGAAGCCTTCGGCCACCAGATCGACGTTGCGGTTGGAGATGTTGAGTTCGATGTGCACCTGCGGATGCTCGCGCGAGAAACGCGCCAGCTTTTCCGGCAGCCGGTAATGCCCGTAGGTGGTGGGCACGCTCAGCCGCACGCGTCCGGCCAAAGTGCCCGACCTGCCCTGCACCGTGCGCTCGGCTTCGTCGAACAGCGCGAACGCCGCACGCGCCTGCTCCATGTACAGCTGGCCGGCCTCGGTCAATCCCAGCCGGCGGGTGGTTCGCCGCAGCAACTGATTGCCGAGGCGGGTTTCCAGCCGCGCGATGGCGCGGCTGATGACCGAGGGCGTGGTGCCCAGGGCGACCGCTGCGGCGGTCAGCGATCCCTGCTCCACCACGATCACGAAGACCTCCGCGTCACCCAGGTGATCGAACCGGCGCGCCATCTTTGCCTCGAAAGGAAAAATAAATTGCCAGTGAGCGAGTTTATCCCGGTTTGGGCACGAAATAGAGTGGCGGCCACTTCCGCCGAGCCGGCGAATTCTCAAGGAACACTTCATGAAATCACTCAAAATCCTGGCCGCGGCCGTCGCACTGGCGCTTCCCGCCGCGCATGCCGACGCGGCCCATGTGCTGGTCGTGCTGTCCGATGCGGACCACCTGGATCTCAAGGACGGCCGGGTCTTCCCGACCGGCTTCTACCTCAACGAACTGATGCAGCCGGTCAAGCTGTTCCTGGACGCGGGCCACCAGGTGACCTTCGCCACCCCGTCCGGCGTGGCGCCGACGGTCGATCGGGGCTCGCTGGACCCGATGTACTTCGGCGGCGACGCCGGCGCGCTGAAGGCGCACCGGGATCTGCTCGACCGATTGGCCCTGACCCGGCCGGCGCAATCGCCGGTGCTGAGCCTGGCCCGGATCGAACAGATGGGCTACGGCCAGTTCGACGCGGTGTACGTGCCCGGCGGCCATGCACCCATGCAGGATCTGCTGGCCTCGCCGGCGATGGGCCGCCTGCTGGCGGACTTCCACGGCCGCGGCAAGACCACCGCGCTGGTCTGCCACGGCCCGATCGCATTGCTGTCGACCCTGCCGGGCAACGGGGCCTTCATCGGCGCGCTGGAAGCGGGCGGCAAGCCGGCGGCACCGGCCGACTGGATCTATGCCGGTTACCGGTTCACGGTGATCAGCAACCAGGAGGAGGAACAGGCCAAGGGCGCGCTGGGCGGTGGCGAGATGAAGTTCTACCCGCAGACCGCGCTGGAAACGGCCGGTGCGCGCCACGTCAGCAACACTTCAGCCTGGGCCGCCAACGTGGTGATCGATCGCGAACTCGTCACCGGCCAGAATCCGGCCTCCGCGATCGGCGTGGCCAACGCGGTGCTCGAACGGCTGAAGTGAAGGTGCGGCGGATCCGGGGAACGCGTCGATCGCGTTCCCGGATCAATGCAGGCGCAGGCGCGAGTCGCGTTCGACCGGCGGCGTGACCCGCAGGCTTTCCAGCGGCGCGCCCATGCGCAGCCAGACTTCGCGCAGGACGGCCTCGGCGCGCGGCCACGGCAGCATGCTCCAGCTGTCGAAGGTCTCGACGTACTTGTGGTGGAGGACGTCGATGACGTCGGCCAGCGGCTGCGCGTGATGGCGCAGGTAGGCGTCGTAGGCGAACCTGAGCACCGGCTCGTAGCGTGAGAACGACGTGCCCGGTTCATGGAAGTCGTGGGACACGTATTCCAGTTTCCAGTACCTCAATTCGGCCTGGACATCGACGACTTCGCAGCGATACCAGCGGCGCGCTGGGGGATGGATCGAACCCATGTGCCTAGCCTCCCGTGACGAGCGGCAGGAATATCACGCCGCCTGTATTCATATCGTCAAATGCGCCCTGAACAGCGCCGGCCGATAACGCTTTCGCCACACCGGCTCCACCCGCTCTTGCCATTGCCGAAGGCATGGTGGGCGCGTGGCACCGGCACACCCTCCTTTGACGATACGCCGGTCACGCCGACATTCAGCGGGGTTCGTTTTCCGCAGTTTCCGGACCCACGGACCATCGGCAGCCACAGGAGAACCCACGCCGGGCACACCGCTTCTCGCCCGGTGGACAAAGGGCCGGTCGATCGCCTGGATGACCCTTCGGTTCTCCACAGGAGCCTTTCGCAGGGCACATGAGCAAAGGCGACGGTCGGAAACGGCCGTCGCCTTTGTTTTTTGATGCGGTTCCGCCGTCGTCGTCCGCTTTTCCCGGGTCGGCCGCGTCACGCGGCGCGACCCGGTCCCCCCATCAATTGCGGTCGAAGTCGTACTGCGCCGACGCGGCGTTGCTGATGATGCCCGACAACGGCAACAACTGGGTCAGGAAGCGGTTCCAGCGGGTCACGCCGGCCGGTCCCACCCACACCACGTCGCCGGCGCGCAGCGGGAAGCGATCCGCCAGCGCGAAGGCCGCGGGCGAACCGGCGTCCAGGTGATAGACGGTGGCCGGTTCGCGCTGCAGATCCTCCATGCCGCGGATCACGTAGACCGCGCTGCCCTTGGCGGTGGTCGGGTTCAGGCCGCCGGTGCGGCCTAGCGCCTGGGTCAGGCTCATGTCGGTGGTCTTGAAGTTGATCGCCTGCGGGCGCATCACCTCGCCGACCACGTAGACCTCCTTGCGATCGTTGAACGGCAGGTACAGCCGATCACCGGGCTTGAGGTAAACGTCGGCGGCGACCTTGCCGTCCCGGTTCAGTGCATCCAGATCCAGCGGATAATCGTGCCCGTCGCGGGTCAGCACGAAGCCGGCGAGATCCGCTTCCTCCACGTTGATGCGCGCCTTGCCGACCGCCTGCGCCAGCGTCAGCGGCACGGTGGTGAATTCCTGTGGCGAGGTGTCGACGAACGCGCCCTGCAGGGCGACGCGTCCGCCGTGGCCGACCACGTTGACGTCGATCTGCGGGGAACGCAGGTACTGCCCCAGACGCGTGGACAGGCCGCTGCGCAGTTCCTCGATGGTCATGCCCTTGACGTTCATCTTGCCCGCGTACGGATAGAAGAACGTGCCATCGGGCTGTACCAGCCGACCGTTGGTGACGGCCTGCTGCTGGTTGCCCGCGGGGGTGGTCAGTTCCGGGTGATCCCAGACGGTGACGAGGATCGTGTCGCCGGGCTGGATGCGGTAAATCTCGGGCTTGTAACCGGCAAGCTCGGTCGGCAGCGTGACCGCCTGGCGCGGCGCGGCGACCAGTTCGGGCGTGATCGCGACCATGCGCGCGTCGCTGCCCTCGACGGTGCCGCCATTGGCGGAACCGCGGTGGGTCATGTGCTGGCCCGCGCAACCGGCCAGCAGCGCTGCCAGCAACAAGGAAGTGGATAGGGATTTCACTCGCACACCTCTGTCAGCGGAAACGATGCGCGGCGCGGCATGGCCGTGCCCGCTCGGGCATGGTGTCAAGCGCGGCGTGAAAAGAACGGCGTCGGCAAGACAATGGCGGATGAACGCGCGTGCGCGAAGCGCCGGACGGTCACGCACAGCCCTGTTCAGACGCGGCCTTCACAAATGCAGATGGGCGGCGGTGAGCGCAATGATTTCCTTGAACGCGCGGCCGCTGCGCCACAAGGCGCGTTGCGAAGGCAGCCAGTAGCGCCACCAGCTGCGCGGCGCCCTGCCCTCGGGCACGGGTACCGGCATGACCCGCGCGCCCGCCTGCTCGAACAGCAGGGCCGCGCGCGGCATGTGCAGGGTGGAGGTCACCAGCAGCAGGCGCGGATGTTCGCGGCCGGCCAGTGGCAGGCTGTAGCGCGCGTTGTCGCGGGTGTTGCGGCTGCGTTCTTCCAGCACCAGCGCCGAGCGCGGCACGCCGAGGCGCTCGATCGCCTTGGCCATGCGCCGCGCCTCGGTGGTGTCGCCCTCGCCGCCTCCGCTGAGAATCACGATCGGGGCGCGTCCGGCCTGCCAGGCGCGCGCGCCGGCGGCCAGGCGGCTGTAGCGCAATTGCTCGGGACGTACGTCGGGCCTTTCCAGCCATGCATAGTGGCTGCCGCCGCCGAGCACCACGATGGCGTCCGCGCGCGGAAGATCGGCCGCATCCTCGACCACCGGATAGCGGAATTCCAGCAGCCCGCGCAGGGTGTCGGAAGCGAAGGGAAATGACCACAGCGCCGACCACATCACCGCCGCGATCGCCACGCCCGCGCCGATCCGGCGACGGCGCCACCACCACAGCAGCGCCGCCAGCACCAGCAACGACAGGGTGAGCGTGGGTGGATAGGTCAGTGAAACCGCGAACTCCCGGAGCATCGACGCCGCGCCTCCACTCATATGACGATTCCGCGGCTGACGTAGATGTAGAACACCCCGCAGGAGGCCAGCAGGCCGGCCCGGATCAGCAGCGGGTTGCGCAGCGGCGCGATGCGCGCGTGGCAGAGCACCGCCGCCAGGATCATCGACACCGCCAGCCAGGCCGGCAGCAGGTAACGGTTGGAGAAGAAGCCCCAGCCGATCAGGAAGAACGGCAGCGACATCACCAGATAGACCGAGGTGCTGTCGAGGATGCGCTGGCGCCACTGCGCCTGGACCAGCGGCGCCAGAAAATGCGGCAGCAGGTACCAGAAGATGGTGAATACCGCGAAGTCGATGCGCACGCCGGATCGGTACAACGGATTGGCGGTGTACTCCATCACCACGTCGTAGAAGCCGGGCGCGCCGGCGCGCACCGCCAGCATCGAGAGTCCGGAAACGTAGGCCAGGAACGCACCCGCCGCGACCACGCGCAGCCAGCGCGTGCTCAACAACAGCGCCGGCGCGCAGGCCAGGTACATGGCGGACGACAAGTGCAGGCTGGCCGCGAGCGCGCCGGCCAGCGCGAACGTGCCCCACCGCCGCCGATGGAACCCGAGCAAGGCCACGAACACCAGCGGCGCCGCCAGGCCCTGGCGGATCGCGTTGATCGAGGCGTTGGTGAACATCGGCGAGATGAACAGCAGCATCAGCGAGGCGCACAGCAGGGTCTGCCAGCTCACCGGCGTTTCCAGGTAGAACCGGTAGCGGCGCACCGCCAGCGCGACCATCACCAGCAGCAGGCCGAACAGGGCGAACTGGTAGCCGGTGACGCCCAGTCCCAGCTTGTACAGGGCGTAGCTCAGATAGACGAAGCCCGGTTCCAGCCGGGTTTCCGGCATGCCCTGCACCAGATTCTCGAAGAAGCCCGCATAGGTCTCGGTGTCGCTGCCGATGTCCAGCGGACGGGTGCCGACCAGCCAGCACGCGAACAGCGCCACCCCGCCCAGCAGGATCATGCCCAGCCACCAGCGCGCCATCGCCTCGCCCTGGCTGCGCCGGCTGGCCTGCAGGTAGCGGGCCTGGACGGTGTTCACGAGGCGATTCCGGTCTGGCGCGAACGCATGGCCAGCAGCAGGCGCCGACGGGTGCGCCGGACCAGCCCGATGCTGCGCGCGAACCAGTGTTCGGCGGGCGTGACCAGGCCCTTGCGCAGCAGCTCGCGCCGGACTTCCTTGCCGGCGCGGTGCATCGCGTCCAGATCCGCGCTCAGGCCGCCGGCGCCGAAGGTCGGCTTGTGCCAGTACGCGAGCACCTGGTTGAGCTTGGCGCAGCGGTAGCCGGAGAATCCTATCTCCGCCCACAGCAGGAAATCCTCCACCCGGCGGAAACGTTCGTTGAAGCGGAACGGCAGATCCCGGCGCAGCACCACCGAGGCGGTCGGGAACGGATTGTTGAGCAGGAAGCGGCGGCGGCCGATCGCGGTCGCGCGCACCGGCGGGCGCAACGGCAAGGTCCTGGCGCCGCGTTCGCGGACCGCCATCCGATGCGCGACCAGGGCCAGATCCGGATCCGCCTCCAGCACCTCCATCTGCAGCGCGATCTTCTGCGGCGCCCAGGTGTCGTCGGCGTCGAGGAAGGCCACGTACGGTTGGCTGGCGCGCTCCCAGCCCAGGTTGCGCGCGCGCGACGGCCCGCCGTTGGCGGGCGCGGCCACCACCACCACCCAGCCCGGCGGATGCAGTTCGGCCAGCGCGTGCAGCGCGTCCAGGGTGCCGTCCCCGCTGGCGTCGTCGACCAGGATGACTTCCGCCGGGCGCCGGGTCTGCGCGGCCACCGAGGCTACCGACGCGGCAATCGTGCCGGCGCAGCGATAGCACGGAATCACCACGCTGACCGGCGCGGTGGTGGAGGGATCCGGCGGAAGATGCGGCTTCATGCGTGTGCGTGCTCCAGCGCCCATGGTGCGCATTTGAATATGTCCTCGGCCTGGTCGGCGTACAGGGCGGGTGAAGAGCACTCCGGTTGGCGTTCGCGCAGCAAGGTGGCGATCACATCGCTGAACGGATACCCCTGCGCGGTGGTGATGCGCCGCCGCTGCGGCAGCCCGATGTCATCGGCGAAATCGCGGCACTTGCGGTGGTAGTCGACGATCGCGAACGGCACCCCGCACAGCCACGAGACGATGGCGCCGTGCAGGCGCGCGCTCACCATCGCGTCGCAACGCCCGATGGCGGCCACCATCGCCAGCGGATCCGGCTGGGTATAGCGCAGCAGCTCGACCGCGACGCCGCCCTCGCGCAGGCGCCGCGCGATCGTGTCGGCCAGTTCGCTGTCGCCATGGCGCGGGTGCTCGTTGAGGCTGAACACATCCACCACCAGCCGGCGCACGCGCGATTCGGCCAGGAGGGTTTCGACGAACGCGTCCTCCCAGGCGCGCATCGCCGGCGCGCCGTGCGCGCCGCCTTCCGTGTAGCGGCACGGCGCCACGCCCACGCGCAGGGGCGCGCCGGGTTCGGGCTGCGCACGCACCGGCATCGACACCAGGCGCGGCAACAGCACCGCCAGATCGCAGCCGGCGTGCGCATGCGCGGACAGGCCCATGCGCTGTATCCATTCGTGCGAGCGGCGATCCCGCACCGACAGATAGCTGAAGCGATCCAGGAAGGACGCGGCCGCGGCTTCCTGCTCGGTGTTCGCGAAGGGCCCGATCGAGACCCCGATTGCGGACAGTCGCAGGCCGCGATGGCGGCGTGCGGCCTGCATCATCGGTTTGCGGAACGATTCGCGCGCGGTGATGACGGAACCGCCGCCCATCACCAGCACATCCGAACCGACGGTCGCGCTGGCGAAACTGAGCAGCCGGCTGCCCTTGCCCAGCGCCCCGCCCGCCCCGTACCAGTCGAGCGGATAGAACGCCGGCACGGTGCTGACGCCGGCCATGCCGGCCAGCGGCGGGCCGACCAGGCGCGGCGAGGCGTTCCAGTAGCGTTCGGCCGCGCGCGTGCAGATCACGCCGAACAGGTCGTCGCCGAAATTGCGCATCCCGTAGTAACCGGTGAAAGCGACGCGGGGCTTGTCCATCAGTCCAGCTCCAGTGCGTCGACCCGGCGGGCGCCGCGATACATCAGGCCCAGCAGCAGCGCCTCGGCGATGACGGTGGCGATTGCCGCGCCCATCTCGGCGAAGGCGGGAATCAGCGCCAGGTTCAACAGCACCGCCGCCAGCGCCGCCAGCGCCATCGCGTAGACCCGGTAGCGCATGTGACCCTCGGTGAGCAGCACCGAGCCGACCGCGGTGGACAGGAAGCGCAGCGGCACGCACAGCGCCAGCACCTGCAGCAGCGGCACCACCGTGCGATAGCCGGCGCCGAAGACCTGCGTCGCCAGCGGCGCGGCGAACGCCAGCACGATGCCGCCGACGATGCCGCTGGCCAGCATGGCCACGGTGCCCCAGCGATAGACCTGGCGGAACCGGGGGCGGTCATGCACCGCCCAGCGGTGCAGCTTGGACAGCAGGAACTTCTGGTAGACCGTGGTCGGGAACAGGTAGATCGCGGTCATCACCGCCAATGCGATGCCGAAGTGGCCGGCCGCCGCATCTCCGGCCAGGTACTTCAGCAGCACCGTGCCGATCTGGAAGAACACCGGATACAGCACCGCCGCCATGCCGTACGGCCACGCCTGCACGCACAGCTGGCGCACGCCTGGCGGAAGCGCCTGCAAGGCGGAAATATCCTGCGCGCCGTGGCCGCGCAGCGCCCAGTCGCCGCGCGCCATCGACCGCCACTGCGGCATGGCGGCGAACACCGCCAGCACCGCGACCGCGCTGTAGCCCAGCGCGACCATTTCGATGCGCATGCCGGACCAGGCCAGCGCATACGCCGCCACCAGCAGTCGGCCCAGCGGCATCCACAGTTGCCACGCGGCCAGTGCGCCGTGACGTTCCTCCAGGCGCAGCTTGCTGCCGATCTGCTCGACCGCCAGCAGGCCGATGATCACCGGCAGCAGCAGCCACAGCAGTTGCCGGGTACGGGCATCGACCGGGGGCCCCCACTCCGCCCAGGCCGCCACGCCGATCAGCGCCAGCGTGGTGCTGGCGACGATGAAGCGCTCTGACGCGCGTCGCCAGCGCTGGGCCTGCCAGCCCTCGGTGCCGAACACCTTGAGCCGGAACTGCGACAGCCCGAAACCGGCCAGCGGCGCGATCAGGGTGATGGTGGCGAGCGAGGACGCGAACAGGCCGTATTCGGCCGGACCGAACCGGCGTGCCAGCAGGGTCTGCGCGGCGAATACCGCCACGGCGCCGGCGGCGGTGGCGAGCCACAACAGGGACAGCGCGTTCAGGGCGGGACGCAGCGGCATGGGCAGGATCCGGTTCATCATCCCGCCATCGCTCCCTGCAACTGCAACGGCACCAGTTCGCCGTAGACCTCGCAGGTCTTGCGGATGACCACCTTCTCGTCGAAATCGCTGAGCGCGCGCGAGCGGGCGCGTTCGCCCAGCCGTCGCAGCAGATCGCGGTCGTCGTCCAGGCGCGCGATCACCCGCGCCAGCGAGTCCGCGCTGCGCGGCTGCACGTGCAGGCCGTCCTCGCCGTCGCGGCTCACCACCTCGCGGCAACCCGGCAGGTTGGTGGTCACCAGCGCGATGCCGCAGGCGCCGGCCTCGATCAGGCTCTTCGGCACGCCTTCCCGGTAATAGCTGGGCAGTGCCATGACATCGACCGAACGCAGCAGCGCCGGCATGTCCTCGACATGCCCCAGCCACTCCAGCGTGCCCCGCGCGTGCCAGGCCTCGACTTCGGCCGCGGGTACCGAATGCGGATTGCCCGGATCCGGCATGCCGGCGAGCAGGAAGCGGACGTCGCGGCCCTGCGCGCGGAGGCGTTCCGCGGCGGCGGCGTATTCGCACACGCCCTTCTCGCGCAGCAGGCGCGCGGCCAGCAGCACCCGCAGCGGGCGCCGCCCGCCGCTGTCGGCATCGCGCAGCAGGAAACGGCTGAGATCCACGCCGGAGCCTCGGATCAGGCGGATGTTGTGCGGTGGTGCCAGGCGCGCGTCGGCGAAGGCCTGCGCATCGTCCGGATTCTGCAGGATCACCCGCGAATGCTCGCCCCCCAGCGCACCGCGCATCAGCAGCGACACCAGCGGCCGCAGCACGCGCGCCTTGGCCCGGTCGCTGGAAAAAACATAACCCAGGCCGGTGACCGCGTTCACCACCGCCGGCACGCCGGCCGCGCGCGCCGCCAGCGCGCCATAAACGGCGCACTTGAGGGTGAAGCTGTGCAGCAGGTCCGGCCGCTCTTCGCGCAGCACGCCGATCAGCCGGGCCAGGGTGCCGGCCTCGCGCCAGGGGTTGAGGCTGGAGCGCTGCATCGGCAATGGCCGCCAGCGGATGCCGTGCTGCTCGAAGCGATGGCCAAACTCGCCCGGTGGCGACACCATCACCACCTCCATGCCCATGGAGCGCAGTTGCAAAGCGGTGGAGAGTCGGAAGTTGTAGAGGTACCAGTCTGTATTCGCGAACAGGATGAACTTCATGCAGGCGCCGTGGGGGGGGAAGCGTCGCCGCAATTCTAGAAAGTCGAGCCCGCAAAATCGTTCACGCGCTCACCACCAAATCGGCACGTTGCCCAACAAACGGGCAGAAAAAAGGCGGCCCGGAGGCCGCCTCTGCACGCGCTCGTCATTCTGCTGAGCGCCAGTTCACTTGCCCGTTCGATTACTTGGCGTAGCCGTTGCTGGTCACCCGGATGTCGTAGACGTCGCTGACCCGCGCCACGTGCGCGCCGTTGCCCTTGTTGCCGTCGACGAATCCGGTCATGTAGGTCAGCGGATAGACGGTCTTCTGGACCCCGTGCAGGCGGGTGTTGTTGTTGCGCGAGATGTTGCCGCTGTACTGGTAGCTGCGCGTCCCGCTGCCGAACATCATGCCGACCAGGTAGTTGTGGCGGATGGTGTTCTGGGAGATGTAGCCGCTGTCCGGACCGATGGTCAGGATGCCGTGCCCGCCGTTGTACTCGATGACGCAACGCTTGATGGTGACGCCCTTCACCCGCTTGTACACCAGGATGCCGTTGCCGGCGTTGCCGTGGATATGGCAGTTCTCGATGTGCACGGTGGAGGTGGTGCGCAGGTCGCCGACATCCGGCTCGATGTCGATGCCGCAGGCCGGCGCGATGCCGTTGCAATCGCTGAATTCACTGTCATACACCTTGACCCCCAGCGCGTGGCCGATGGTCAGGCCCTGGCGGCGGTTGCCGGTGCAGACCACGTTGGCGATGACCACGTCGCTGCAGGGGATGGTCGGTGCGTTGGTGACCATCGCACCGCCGATCGAGATGCCGTCGCCCCAGCACTTGGAGACATGGATGTCGCGCACGGTGACCTTGGACGAACCACGGATCATGATGCCGTGGCCCCATTCCCCGGTCGTACCCAGATGGGTTTCGCGGTCGCCGATGATCTGGCCGCCGGAAATCTCCACGTTGCTGACCTTGTAGGCCATCAGCACGTACGCGCGCTCCTTGTCGTTGCGCTTGGCGCGCAGGCGGGCGCCATCCTGCAACAGCAGGTGCATGTTGCTGCGCAGGCGGACATTGCGGGTCGGGTCGATGACGTAGTCGCCCGCCGGCACCACCACGGTGCCACCGGTCGAGGGAAGCGCGTCGATCGCGTACTGGAAAGCGGTGGTGTCGTCGGTGGCGCCGTCGCCGCGGGCGCCCCAGTCCTTCACATTGAGCGTGGTGCTGCCGCGGGCCCGGACCGGAGGGGCGTAGACAGCGGCCAGAACCTTGGGAATCCCCGTCGTGTAGAGCGCTACCGGCAGTGCCAGCAACAAGGATTTGCGCAAAAATTCGCGCCGAGGCGTCCCTGCCTCGCGCACGTCGTGCACGAGTGCATTGTTTTTCACAGCCATGACCCCTGCGGGCCAAATGGCCCGGTAAAAGGAAAACAAAGGAATTGGCCCGGATGAGAACCGTGGCCGATGGGGAATATAGGGAAGTTTTCCTCGCCGCGCGCGAGAAGATCTCGTATCTGTGAAACGGCTCAACTACTGCTTGCGGAAGGATTCATTTTCTGCGGCAAAACGCGGTGTTTTCTCTACCGGAATCCATGGTCGAGTCCGCTTTTTTCGCGCGGTTTCGATTGCTCGCAGGACGAATGAAATAAACCACTACCTTGTGGGAGCGACGTAAGTCGCGAAGCGTGGTGGCATCCACATCGCGACTTACGTCGCTCCCACAGGATAAGGGCTGGGACTCAGCGGCCTGGGCGGCTGCTGGGGTCTATCTGGATGGACGAGGCGCCGCGGGCGACGTCGAGGTTCATCCAGCCGGCTTCCTTGCCGGAGCGTTTCGCCACCTGGGCGGCGTTGCCACGCAGTTGGTTGTCGCGCAGGCGGAAGCCGCTGCTGCGCGCGCGGACGGTGATGCCGCGCAGGCCGTTGCCCCGGATTTCGTTGCCCTCGATCAGGCCGCCCGTGGCGGCGCGCAGGTGCAGGCCGTCGCCACGGTTGGACAGGATCCGGCAGCGGCGGACGGTGACGTCGTGGACACGCTCGTACAGCTGGATGCCCGCGCCCTGGTTGCCCTGCACCAGGCAGTCCTCGATCAGCACGTCGCGTGCGTCGCCTCCCGGGTCGGGTTCGATGTCGATGCCGCAGCCCGGCAGCACCCCGCCGGTGTCGAGGAAAGAAGAACGCAACACCCGTACATGGCGGGAGCGGCCGATGGTAAGCCCCTGCCGGCGGTTGCCCTGGCAGACCACGTCCTGGATCAGCACGTCGCGGCTGGGCAGCGGCGGCTGGCCGCGAACACCGGATAGGCCGCCCACCGAAATGCCATCGCCCCAGCACCGGGTGATGTACAGGTCATGCAGGCGGATCCGGCTGGACCCGCGCACCATGATCCCGTGTCCCCATTCACCGGTGGTGCCCAGGTGGCGCTCGCGATCGCCGATGATGCGTCCGCCCGACACCTCCACGTCGTCGAGTTGTTGCAGCAGCAGTACGTAGGCGCGCGGCGCGGCATTGCTCATCGCGACCAGGCGGGTGTCGGCCGCCATCGAGAAGTGCATGCGGCTGCGCAGGCGCAGGCTCCGCAACGGGTCGATCGGGTAGTTGCCGGCGGGAACGACCACGGTACCACCGGCTTCCGGCAGCGCGTCGATGGCGGCCTGGAACGCACGGGTATCGTCGCCCTGTCCATCGCCGCGCGCGCCGAATTCACGCACGTCCAGGCGTACGCTTCCACGCGCCGACGCCAGGGTGCCGGCGGCGGGCAAGGCCGCGAGCGCCGCGCCCGCGACCAGACCATGCAGGCAGCGGCGTCGCTGGAGGTCCATCGTCAGGCGGCCTTCTCCCGCGCGGCCGTCGCCACCCCGCGCGCGGCCAGCCAGGGCAGCACGATGGCCAGCAGGTAGAACTTGGACGCGTGGTACTTGTTGTCGAGCCGGCGCCGGTTGCGCTCCAGCCAGGGCACCGCGCCCGGCAGCAGCTCCGACAGGTCGCGGGCGAAGCCGTGCACCTGGTCGAAACGCTGCGCGGCCAGCCCGCACAGATCGAATCGGAAACTGCCCTTGCGCTGCACGTACGGCAGTTCGGCGAAACGGGTCGCGATATGGCGCCGGATCAGCATCTTGTTGACGCCGGTTTCCGGATCGACCTTCTGCCGGCGCGGTACCTCCAGGTGGATCCATTCGCGCAGGTCGTGATCGCAGAACGGATAGGCCGCATCCAGTCCCAGCGCATGCGCCGTATACAGGCCCTTGGCGAAGGCGCCGGCCGAACCGGCGATCGACATCGACATGTCGCGCCATTCCCAGGCGCTGGTGGCGGTGGCGATTTCCTCCTGGAACAAGGTCACCCGCGCCCGCGAGCGCCGCGATATGGGGTGCCCGAACAGCGCGTCCACCTCGGCGTCGCTGAAGCGCGAACCCGGGAACACCCGCTCGATCGGGGTCATCTGCAGGGTGCCCAGCAGGAAGCACGCCTCGAAGCTGCGATCCACGCCGGGCAAGGCGGTGACGTCCACCGGCAGGCGCATGCCGCGCGCCAGCTTGCCCAGCAAGTGGTGCTGGCGATCGACCGGGGTGCCGAAATAGCTGTCCGCGCCCAGTCCGTCGATCACGCCGTCACCGCCACGCGCACGCACCTCCGTGCCCAGGTCCGCATAGGACAGCAGCGCGAAGTCGGCGGTCAGCAGGGGCATCCGCCCGACCAGTGCCAGATAGCGGTCATAGGCGCGGCCCGGATCGCAGACCAGCGATTCATGGCGCAAGCCGAGTCGCCGCGCGACCTGCTGCGCCGATTCGACCTCGTTCTCTTCGCGTCCGCCCAGGTAGGTGATGCAGGTCGCGTCGGGACGCGCGTCCGCCAGCGCGATCGCCAGCGTAGTCGAATCCTTGCCGCCGCTCTGCAACAGCCACGGAGAGGACATTCCGGCGCAGGACCGCTCGATCGCCTCGCACAGTTTGCGGTGATAGACCGCGATCCAGTCCTGCGGATGGCGCGCCACCTCCGGCACTTCGCCGGCATTGCGGAACTTGAAACGGAACCGTGGCGCGGTGTGCATGTCCTGGTCCGGCGAGAAGCCGAACGTGACCAGCTTGATGCCCTCGTAGATGGAATGCGGCGGATACACGAAGGCATTGCGCAGCAGGTCCGCCACCGACACCGGGTCGATGCGCTGCGCATTGGGCTCCGACAACGGGGAGAAGTCGGGCTTCCCGTAGTACGGGGACATGGTGATCTGCATGGTTCCTCCTTGTCGTTGCGATCCGCGTGCTCAGCGCGACCCGGCGGTGCGCGGCGCCGGCAGGTACTCGTAGTACGTATAGGCGTACTGCCCTGCCCCGCGCTTCTCCACGCCGTTGAAAATGGCGCCCTTCACCTCCACGCCGTTCTGCTCCAGGCGCTGCTTGGCCAGGGCGATCTCGCGCTGCTGGTTGAGACCCCAGCGCACCACCAGCAGACAGGTGCCGGCGTGCTGCCCGATCACGGCCGCATCGGTCACCGCCAGTACCGGCGGGGTATCGATCAGCACGATGTCGTAGTCATGCGCCACGTTCTTGAGCAGCGCGGTGAAGTTCTCGTGCATCAGCAGTTCGGACGGATTGGACGGCACCGCGCCGCGCGAGATGAACGACAGGTTGTCGGCCCCGGCGACCCGGCGGATGGCATCCTCCAGTTCGATCCGGCCGAGGATCAGATCCGACAGTCCGCCTTCCCAGCGCACGCCGACGGCGTCGTGCAGGGTGCCGCGGCGCATGTCGGCGTCGATCAGCAGGACCCGCTGGCCGGTCTGGGCGATGGTCACCGCCAGGTTGGCGCAGACGAAGGTCTTGCCCACGCCGGGGCTCGGCGCGGAGATCATCAGCAGGTTGTTGCGGGTCTTCATCCGCGCGAAGTGCAGGCTGGTGCGCAGCGTGCGCAGTGCCTCCATCGCCAGGTCCGACGGCGCGCTCAGCGCCAGCAGGCGCTGGCGCCGCTCGCGGCGGCGGCCGCCGGTGCGCTGGGTGAGCTCGCGGCCCTTCTCGCTGAAGGGAATCGAGGCGTATACCGGCAGGCCCAGCAGCTCGATGTCGACCGGATCCTCCACCCCGCGGCGGAACAGCTGGCGCATCAGCACGAAGGCGATCATCAGCACGGCGCCGAGCGCGGTGCCGGCGGCCAGCACCGGCAGCGGCTTGGGCCAGGCCGGGCTGTTGAGGTTGACCGCGGCCGGATCGATCACGCGGGCGTTGCCGACCGCGCTGGCGCGGGCGATGTTCAGCTGCTGCGCCTGGTCCAGCAGGTTGGCGTAGGTCTGGTTGGTCACCTCGACGTCGCGGTTGAGGCGGAACAGGCCCTGCTGCGTATCCGGCAGGTCGCGGATCTGGCCCTGCAGGGCGGCGCGTTCGCCCTGGAACTGTTCGATCTGCCGCTGCAGGGTCTGGTAGGTCGGATGCGAGGGGGTGAAGCGGTTGGCGACCTCGGTCATCTGGATGCGCAATTGCTGGATGCCGGCATCCAGGGCGATGGTCCGATCCAGCAACGCCCGGTTCTGCACCGCCACGTCCAGGGTCTGGGTCCGGGTCTGGAACTGGTTGAGCGCCGCCTGCGCCTTGGCCAGTTCCTCGCGCACGTTGGGCAACTGCTCGGTCACGAACTTCAGCCGGCTGGCCGCTTCGGCGGACGTGCGGGCCACGTTCTGGTGCACGTACTCGCGGGTCACCTCATCCAGCACGCGACGGGCGCGCTCGGGATCGGCGTTGGCGTAGGTCAACGCGATGACGCCGGAATTTCGGCCCTGCTCGGTCGCGGTGATGTCCTGCTTGAGTGCCGCCATCACCGTGGTCGGGTCCCGCCGGGTCACGTCGAAACGCATGCCCGGGTTGGCGACCAGGCGGCGCACCAGCAGTTCGGTGCCGCCCGCGCGGGCGGGCACGCCGGCCTTGCCGCGCAACAGCACGCGGCCGTCCGGAGTGGACAGCACGTACTGCCCGCCTTCGCCGGCGGTGATCCGCAACTGCGCGCCGGTCAGTTCGCGCGGGACTTCAAGGTGTGCCACTTCCAGCACATCGCCGCCCCAGCCATAGCCGCTCAGGCCCAGCCATGGCGACGACAGCGCCCCGGGGTGGGACTTCTGGTAACGGCGGGCGATGAATTCACCCAGCAGCGGCAGACGCGCGGGCTGCACGTCCACGTCCAGATCCAGTCGCGTCATCGCCTCGCCGATCACCCGGCGCGAGGTCAGCAACTGCACTTCGGTCGCGCCCGGCGAGGTGGAAATCGGCGGCGGGCCCTGCATGGCGGCGTTGGTGCTGACGCCCGGCGGGATCGCCGGCCGGTTTTCCACCTGCACCACCGCGTTGGCCTCGTACGTCGGCGTCACCACCAGCACGTACAGCAGGCTGGCGAGGAAGAACGCCGCCGTGCCCAGCAGGATCATGCGCTTGTTCTGGTTGAGCGTCGCCACCAGGGTCGGCAGATCGACATCGCCCTCGCGGGGCGCGGGGCCCGGGGTCAGATCCGGACCGGGCGGAAACGTCCGCGTGATGAGTTGAGTGGCCATGGGGGAGTCACCTCGTTGCCAGATGGGATTCACGCAAGCCGGTCAGGACGCTTCGCGCACGCCATAGGCGTAGCGGATGTCCTGGGCTTCGGGGGGATGGGGCGGATGTCCGCCGGTACGAAGGCGCAGCAGCGCGTCGGGTACCTCGTCGCCGGGAAGCCCCGCACGGGCGTCGCCCGTGGTCGCCGTGGCCAGCGACTGGTATACGGCAGGTTCGCTGAGCAGGGTCAGCACGCGGCCGGCGATGGCCAGCGCGGTGGTACCGATGGCGATGCCGTTGCCCTCGCCATCGGGCGTGTCGCAGACGCGCAGCACCGGCTTGCCCTGCAACTGGCCGGGGAAACCGCCGCCCTGCCCGGCAAGTACCAATTGCGCACGTTCGAGCAGGTGCAGCCAGGCCAGGTAGTCGGTCAGTTCCAGGATATGCACGTTGGCGAAGGCATGCAGCGCGGCGGAAACATCGCCGGCGGCGCCATTGCCGGAGGATTCCTGCGGCCACACGATGTCCACGTCCGGGCGCCGGCGCGCGATCATTTCCAGCGCCTCGGCCAGTTGCACGGCGGCGTCCTGGTCCGGCGCGCAGGCGACCATCAGCAACGGGTTCTCATCGCGCAGGAACGGGAAACGCCATGCGATCGCACTGGCCAGCCTGGGTTCGGCGCGCAGCACATCCAGTCCCGTGCGCAGGGTTTCGGCGACGATGCCCTCCTGCACCAGCAACCGTTCCTCCGGCACGCCCTCCAGGCGCAGGCGCCGGCCCGCGTCCTCGCTGGCGGCCACGTGCAGCGCCGCCAGCGACTGGACGATGCGCCGGCTCGCTTCGTTGGGCCAATGCGAAGGGGTCGCCGCGCTCGCGTCGCCGTCCACGCACACCACCGGGACGTCATCGGCATGCGCGGCCAGGCTGAGCGCGAACGTGGCCGGTGCGTTGCCGGGCACCAGGACCACGTCGGGGCGTATCTGGTCGAGCAGCTCGCGCGCGCCGGTGACAAGCGCGTCGGCGCCGTCGTCGCCGGACAGGCGATCCTGGGCCTTCAGGCCGAACAGGCGCAGCGCCGCCTCGCCGTCGGTGCCAGGCACTTCGGACAGGCACACGCTGGTCTGGAAACGGGCGTCATCGGCGAGCCGCTGCGCGATCGGCGCCACGCCCATCGCGTCCGGCGTGGCCGCGACCACGCACAGGGCGCGCACCGGGCCATCGCCATCGGCGCCGCGGACGACCGGATAGGGTTCGTGGTCCTCGCTGCTGACGGCGCCAGGCGGCACGAAGCGTCGCCCGGCGTGCGGGGACGGCACGAACCGGGCCAGCCCGCGCGACGGCCAGCTGAAACCGCGCGTGCGCAGTTCGAGCAGGCGCGGCAGCCCGAGCAGGTAGATCACGGTGGCGGCGATGAACGACAACAGGTTGACGATGTCCGGCACCGCCCGCAGGACGTAACCCAGCAGGGC
The DNA here is from genome assembly GCF_014192765.1 of Pseudoxanthomonas sp. OG2. Taxonomy (NCBI): domain Bacteria; kingdom Pseudomonadati; phylum Pseudomonadota; class Gammaproteobacteria; order Lysobacterales; family Lysobacteraceae; genus Pseudoxanthomonas; species Pseudoxanthomonas sp. OG2. The sequence continues at coordinate 132,672 of NZ_JACHYM010000001.1, forward strand.
CAGGACGATGCCGATCGACACCATCAGCGCCAGGGTCACGCGCGGCGAGAAGCCGCTGTCCATCAACAGATGGTGCAGATGCTGGCGGTCGGCGCCGAACGGCGAACGTCCCGCGCGGATGCGCCGGTACATCACCGCCAGCGTGTCCATCACCGGCAAGGCGACGCACCACAGCACGTCCACCGGCGCCAGCCGGCCGACCCGCGAGTGGCTCAGGTAGATCAGGCTCCAGCCAAGCAGGAATCCGATCGCGGTGCTGCCGGCGTCGCCCATGAAGATCTTGCGTCCATCCGGCCAGCCAAGGTTGGCGAAGATGTAGGGAATCAACGCCGCGAAAAGCACCTGCAGCATCAGCATGGCACCCACCGCGGTCCAGCCCGCGCGGTCGTACAGCAGCACCGAGCCGATGCAGACCAGCGCGATCGAGGCTGCCAGGCCGTCAATGCCGTCCAGCATGTTGAATGCATTGATCAGCCCGATGACCGCGAAAATGGTCAGCGGGATGCCCCAGATGCCCAGCCGGATGTCGCCCGGCAGCAGCCCTCCCATGTGATCGACGTAGTAACCGGTACTGAGGATCACCAGGGCGACGATCGCCGATTCGATCAGCAGGCGGGATTGCACGGTCAGATGGACCACGTCGTCGGCCACGCCCATCGCCACGATCAGGGCGGCGCCCATCATCACGCTCATGACGAAGCGGTCGATGAAGCCCAGGTAGGCCAGTCCCACCAGCAGCCCGATGAAGAAGCAGATGCCGCCGATCAGCGGCACCCGCCCGTTGTGCTGCTTGCGGGTGTCGGGCCTGTCCACCAGACCGACCCGGCGCGCCCACGGGCGCATCGAGAAGATGGCGAACAATGTCACCGCCAACGCTATCGCGCTGGCGGCGATGATCCTCGGATGCTCCATCCAGAAATCCTCGCTACTCACTAGTCCGTGATGGCCATCCTGTCCAACCGGTCATCCCTGGCAAAACCACTGTCCCGCGTGATGTGTGCGTTAGTGGATCGTTCCGTTTCCAATCTACGGACAGCATCTTGATGAGCGCATGAAAGCGTGAACTGCGTAAGGGCATCGGCTCAGCTGTGTGCAGGCAGCGCGAACAATCGTGAATCGGAGCCGATCGGCATCCGCTCGCACCAGGCGCGCGCCGACTCTCCGATCAGATCGAAGGTGCGAACGAAGGCGTCGCGCGGTTTTCCGCAGGGATCGCGTATTTCCTGGCGACCTTTCCATCTGCCCAGCAGGTGCATGCGGTTGCGCAGCGGTGGCGCGATCGCCTCGAGCGCACGCAATTGCCTCTGCTCCATCGCCAGCACCAGATCCGCCTCGACCAGCATGCGCAGATCGATCTGGCGGGCGACATGGTGATCCAATCGAAGACCATTTTCGGCAAGCAATTCGGCCGCGATCGGATGCAGGCCATCACCCACCCGCGCCGCCAGCCCGGCCGAACGCACCCGCAGGCCGGCCGCGTGCCCGTGCGAACGCAGCACCGCCTCGGCCATCGGGCTGCGGCAGATGTTGCCGACACATACGATCAATACCTGGTACATCGCGACGCCATCATGTTCATGCGGTGCAGCCTGCCAGCGCGGCCGTGTCGAGCGTGTATGCGCACGCTCTTCACATGCTCGTCAGCGTTTTCGTTCTATGCAGGATGCGGGCAGATGAACGGCATGCCGGGTTCATCAGTCCAGTTGGAATCCATTGAGGTCCGCGCGGGGCATCTCGCCAAGAATGGAAATCCAAATGGGCCCCGGCATCCGCCGGGGCGACGAATCTCCATCCCTGCCCATCACGAGAGAGCCCACCCATGCCCCTGCTGAAAATCCGACTGACCGGAAGCGAGGCCGATGCCGCCACCGTGATGAGCGTGGTGCATGGGGTGGACGGTGTCGAACGGGTCGAGGAAGTGGCGGATCTGATGCCGCACATGGACGACGAGGATTCCAGCTCGGCCGGACTGGTCGACGATCAGGGCGCCGGTGGCGTGCATGCCATCGAGATCGAAGTGCCGGGACCGCATACCGGCGACGAGGTGCGCGAACTGATCATCCGCAGCGCTGAAAGCCTGGGAATGGCGGTGGAATTCGTCGACGAGTTCTGAACGGGCCTGCCGCGCCCTTGGGCGCGGCAGGTTTCCACTGCATCTGACGGCGCCTGCCGCGGCGTGCCTACATCATCTTGTCGCGCGCCTGCTCGGCACGCGCGGCACCGATGGCGGTTTCGACATTGCGTTCCTCTTCCGGCGGCGGCAACACGGCCGGCAGGCCCAGCGACTGGATCCACAATTCGCGGGCCCAGCCGCGCGTGTGGTAGAGGTGGTGATCTTCCTGTTTCTCCACCTGGTCGTGCGCGGCCTTGAGGATCTTGCCTTCCTGCTTGCCCGCCTTTTCCGCGACCCGGCCGATCAGCTCCCAGTTCTGGTGATCCTTGGTTTCGGCCAGGACCACGCATTCGGCGGCGACCAGTTCGGCGGCGGCGGCCCCCGCTTCGGCCATCGCCATCCGGATGGCCTTCACCAACGAACGACCCTGATGGGCGACCACCTCACGGCCGGGACTGGCCGCCTCCGGATCCTTGCCGAGCTGTTCGAACACGTCCAGCAGGATCTGTTCGTGCTGGCGGGTTTCCTCCAGATACTTTTGCCACTCTTCCTTCAGGTCCTCGTTCTGCACCGCCTCCAGGGCGGCGGTGTAGACCTGGATGCCGCCGCGCTCGGTTTCCAGCGCCTGCAGCAGCAGTTCGTTCACTTGGGTCTGGTCGGTCATGGATGAGCGTGCCATTGGATACTCCTTGCCGTCGGGTGGGAGAAACAAAAGATTCGTGGCGACTCGCCAACTTGCCGATGTTCTAGCCTCGGCCGTGCAAACGCGCCGTGACAGCGCGACGCCTTCGCGTGCATCCGCCTTTAACGCGGCGATGCACACACGCTCTTGCCGGACTCGGGAGTACAACCGGATCGTCCTCCTCTCCGGCGTGCGCGGCACGCGGAATTCCAGATGAGTCCGCCAGCCGATTCCGCCTGCTGCTACCTGCCCGAACGCGCGCCCCCGGTCAACGTGCCGCTGGCGATCTATGCGTGCTCGATCGACGACGTGACCGGCTGGTTCAGCGGCCGCTACGATGGCCGCGCATGGCACGCGGAGCTGGCATCGGACGATGAGGAAGGATGGTACGTGCTGGGTTGGCGCCAGCCGCATGCGCCCCTCGACGATGCCTGCGTCGCATGCGGGGGATTGCCGACCCATCCGCTGGGACATGAGCCGCCGTTGCTGCGCACCGCCCCGCCCCACTAGGCGTCGCCGGCCCGCGGCGGATGAACCCGCGCTTTGCGGCGCCCGCTTCTTAACGAAGCGTGGATCCGCCCTGCACCCGCGATTTCCCCCGCGTGGCGGAAACTCGCGGGCGTGGATGCCGGAGAACATCCCGGCCGGCTGCATATTCAGTGGACGCACTCCCTCGCGGAGCCTCGCCTTGACCCGCAGCCCCACAGGAGAACCGGCCCGAGGCCACCACGGTCGCCGGGAATGGCGGGTCAACCTCGTCTGGATCGCCAACCGGTTCTCCGCTTCCCGCACACGTTCTCTTGATGCGGTCGCGGGAAAGGTGCAGTCCTGCAAGCCAAGCAGGAGATGCGCATGGGCAAGACGTCGATCGAAACCCGCCTCGCCGAACTGGAAGCCCTCTGCCGCCGCCTGGAGCCGGCGGTGGAGCGGCGCATGCAACGTCAGGATCAAGTGGTCGAAAGCGTACTGGAGCACTTCGGCAGGCTGCAGGGCCAGCTCGCGGTCATGGGCTACGTGGCGTCCACCGTCATGCAGTCCGTGGACGAACCCGTGCAGACACGGCTGATCGCCTGCCTGCAGGTCGCGGCCGAGAATTTCCCGCTCGGCCTGCCGCCCCAGTTCGAGGATGGCTTCCGCGAATCGGCCGAAGCGCTGATCCCGGATATCTGGACCCTGCATTGATCCGGCTGGCGAGGTGTCCGTCGACCATGATCCGTCGCATGGCCGGATCGCTCACGGCCTGGCCGGAAGTTCCGGCGGCGGCGCCGGGCCAAGGTGTTCCAGGGTCCCGGCCAGATCCATCGGCCGGGCCAGCAGATATCCCTGCACCTGATCGCAATGGTGACGATGCAGCCAGTCCAGCTGCGCGCGGGTTTCCACGCCTTCGGCGACCAGGGTCAGGCCCAGGCTGTGCCCCAGCGTGATCATGGCGTGGCAGATCGCCGCGCTGCGGTCGTCATCGGCGACGTTGCGGACGAAGGTCTGGTCGATCTTCAGCGCGTCCAGCGGCAACTGGTGCAGGTAGGACATGCTGGAGAAGCCGGTGCCGAAATCATCCAGCGAAGTGCAGATGCCGTGTTTCTGCAACGTGCGCAGGGTTCGCATGGTGCCTTCCGGGCTGTCCAGCAGCATGCTTTCGGTGACCTCGATGTGCAGCGCGCCGCGCGGCAGCCCCTGGCGCTCGTGCAGGCGGATCAGGCGTTCGGCGAAATCGGGGCGGCGCAGCTGCGCCGGCGACACGTTCACCGCGATCGGCAGATCCGACCAGCCGGCCGCGACCAGCTTGCGATGGCATAGCGCCGCCTCCTCGATCACCCAGTCGCCCAGCGTCGTGATCAGCCCGGCATCCTCGGACAGCGGCACGAATTGCGACGGCGGCACGAATCCGCCATCGGCCTTCGGCCAGCGCAGCAATGCTTCCAGGCAGACCGGCCGGCGATCCTCGAGCCGGTAGATGGGCTGGAAATGGAGCATGAAATCGCGCTGTTCCAGCGCCACGTGGATGCGCCCGATCATGCGCAGCCGTTCGCTGGCGGCCTGCGCCATCGGCGCGTCGAAGATGCGGATGGGCACGTCCTGCGTACGCGCCACGTGCGCGGCCAGCGCGGCATGGCTGACCGCGTTCTCGAACGATTCGCCGTCGAACCGGGCCACGCCCACCCACGCCTCCAGGCTGCGCCGCGAGCCGCCCTGCTCCACCGGCAAGGTCATCGCGCGATGCAGCGCGGCAACCGCTTCGTCGACATCCACGCCGGGGCGCAGCGCGACCACGAATGCCTCGGATGGCACGAACGCGGTCTCCCCCCAAGAATCGGCCAGCGTCTCCAGGCGGCTGGTCAGGGTATCCAGCAGGCGCGTCGCGACCGCCTGGCCCAGGCTGTCGATCACCAGCTCGAGCCCGCGCAGCTGCACGTACGCCAGCGCATAGCTGCCCTTGCCCTCGGCCGCCAGTGCGGCCTTCAGGCCGGGAAGGTTGAGCAGGCCGGTGGCGGTGTCATGGCTGGCGCGATAGTTCAGTTCGCGCTCGTAGGCGAGCGTTTCGCTGATGTCCTCGGCCAGCACCAGCCGCGCGGGCCGGCCGTCGTAGCTGATGGTGTCGGTGCGCACGTGCACGTCGATCACGCTGCCGTCGCGCTTCAGGTGCTTCCAGACCTCGCCTTCGTGCGAGGGCGCCGGCTCGGTCAGCGACTGCAGCATGTCCACTGAACTGCGCGGCGGGCGGATGTCCATGATGGACATCGAGAGGAATTCCTCGCGGCTGTAGCCGTAGTGGCGCTCGGCCGCCGCATTGACCTCCAGGAAGCGCAGGGTTTCCAGGTCGAAGACCCAGAACGGCATCGGATTGCGCTCGAACAGCAGGCGGTACTGGCGTTCGGTCTCCAGCAGCCGCGCCTGTGCGCTGCGTTCGTTGGTGATGTCCACCAGGGTGCCGGTCATCGCGGCGCCGCCTTCCTGACCCTCGACCGCGCCGCCGCGGGTCAGCAGCCAGCGTACCTGCCCGTCCGGGCGCACGATCCGGTACTCGGCGGTGAAGGGTTCGCGGCTCTGCCAGGCCTGGGCGAAACGCGCGCGCAGCGCATCGCGATCATCGGGATGCACGAGCGCATAGAACTCCTCCCGATCGGCGCTGTTGCGCTCGGGTCCGAATCCGAAGATCTCCGATACCTGTTCGGACCATTCCACCCGCGGCGGCGACTGGCGCACGACCCAACTGCCGGTCTTGCCGATGCGCTGCGCCAGCCGCAGGCCTTCGCCGGCGCGGCGCACTTCCGAGATCAGGCGCTTCTGCGCACGCGCCGCCTGGCGGGTGTGGCGCATGAGATACAGCAGGCTGGTCCAGTACAGCACGTAGACGGCCAGGGATCCGAACAGCAGGAGATACCAGGGGTGCAGGATTTCCTTGCGTCCCAGCCCCGCGCTGACGAACACGCCATAGTCGTCCAGGTGCAGGCGCGAGGTGATCCGCACCACCCCGTCCACGCCGCTGCGGCGAATCATCGCGCTGCTCGCGTATGGCGGTCCGGACGGCAGGATCTCGGGATAACGGCGTCCCACGTAGTGCGCCGCGTCGCGGCTGCGCGCCAGCACCGTGCCACCGTGATCCATCACCGTCACCACGCCGTCCCGCCCGGTGTCCAGGCCTGCGACCAGGCGCTGGATTTCCGCCACCCGCAGGCGCGCCACGATCCAGCGGCCGTCGTCCATCGACGTCAGCAGCGGCAACAGCCATTCGCCATCCAGTTGCTGGAGCGCGCCGAAGCGCAGGGCATGCGGCGGCGACCCGCGCGGCGGCGGCGGAATCCGCAGGCCATGGCCGGGGGTGATCGCGCGCCCGGCCGCATCCACGATGACGATGCTGTGCAGTTCCTGGTGGCGGCCCACGACGCCGGCCACCGCTTCGCCGAGCAGCGCCGACGCCGATTCGGGGACGGTGCGGAACGCCTGCTGGGCATCGCCGGCGATACCGGCCATGGCCCGTTCCAGGTTCCGCAGTTCCAGCCGCAGCAGCCTGGCCGTGCCTTCGGCCAGCGCCATGCTCTGGCGCCGCGCCGCGTCCAGCCTCAGTTGATGGTCGCGGTAGACGAAATAGCCCAGCAGATACGCGAGCACGAGCGCCAGCGCGATGCCCGACCAGGCGACCGTCCGGGTGGAGCGAACTATGGGCAATTCCTTGTGCGTATCCGTCATGGCGACGCTGAGCAGCCAGGTAGCGGAATGGTCGATGTCCCCCGGGCGCCACCATACCCCTGTAGGCGCTCAAGCGGAAGCCGGTGGCCGCGGGGGGCCGCCCGGCGGTCGGCGACGGGCGATCAGGCGCTCGATCCAGGCCAGCACGACCAGCACGGACAGCGTGGCCGCAGTGATCAGGAACGCCAGCAGGTCGTAATCGAATCCCACCGCCACGCCGATCACCGCCACCATCAGCAGCGAAGCCGCGGTGGTGATGCCCGTCACCGTACCGGCGCCGCGCTGGGCGAAGATGGTGCCCGCGCCGATGAAGGACACGCCGGCGATCACCGCCTCCACCAGCCGGAACGGGTCCACCGTGAGGATGGGGCTTGGCTCGCGCATGCTCTCGGCCATCACCAGGCCACCGATGCCAACCAGGAAGGCGGCCGCGCCACCGACCAGCATGTGGGTGCGGAAACCCGCCGGCCGGTTCTTGATTTCGCGCTCCACGCCGATGCTGCCCGCCAGCGCCATCGCGTACACCACTTCCAGCAGCACGTTCCATTGATCCGCGAATCCGGAAACCATGCCGTCGTCTCGCAGCCCGGGAGATCGCAGCCTCGCGCGGCGGCAGTCAACGCGCCGTGCGCGAAATGTTGGCGCGGGATGAAGACCCATCCACATCGCGCTCACGCCGCGCTACCTAGGATGAAACCATGGAAAGCGAAAGTACCCTGGCAGCGGAACCACCGCTGATAGAGGATGACTGGGCGCTGTTCCTGGATGTCGACGGTTCACTCGCCGAACATGCGCCCACGCCGGATGCGGTGCGGATTGATCCCGCGATCAAACAGGCCCTGCCCGCGCTGTCCCGCAAATGCGGCGGCGCGCTGGCGCTGGTGAGCGGTCGATCGGTGGAAGCGCTGGACGCCCTGTTCGATCCCGTGCACATCGCGGCGGTCGCCGGCCTGCACGGACTGGAACGACGCTGGCACGCCGGATGGAATCCGGCACCGGAGATGGATGCCGGTTTTCTCGCGCTGGCGGCGGAAGCCGAGGCGATCGCCGCGCGTTTTCCCGGCGCGTTGATCGAATGCCGCGGTGGCTGCCTGTTCCTGCACTGGCGCGCCGCGCCTGATGCAGCGCCGGAACTGGGCGCATTCGCCGAGTCCGCGCGGACGCGGCTGCCGCGCCATCGCCTGCATCCCGGCGCGCACGGCATCGAGATCCGTCCGGTCGGAATGGACAAGGGCGCGGCGATCGCGGCCTTCATGCAGGCGCCGCCGTTCCAGGGCCGGCGACCGGCCTTCATTGGCGACGATCCCGCCGACGAGCCGGGTTTCGCCCAGGTCAATGCGCTGGACGGCGTCAGTGTGCTGATTGGCGCGGCACGCACCAGCGCGGCGCGCCATCGACTGGCCAATCCCGGCGCGGTGCGCCGCTGGCTGCTGGATTCCCTACACGACGAGGTATTGGCATGAACATCGAATCACGGCACCGGCCGGTGGCTCGCGGCGAGGGGGACGCGGGACGCACGGTGCTGGTCTCCAACCGGGTCGCCCTGCCCGGCGAAACCCAGACCGGGGGCCTGGCGGTGGCGCTTGCCGCGGCCATGGAAGACGGCCCCGGCCTGTGGCTGGGCTGGAGCGGTCGCATGGCCAGCGACGCGCGCCTGCCGCTGGCGCGCACCCGCGCCGGCCGGCTGGAGTATGCGTTGCTGGATCTGCCCGCGGACGAATTCGACGCCTACTACCACGGCTTCGCCAATCGCGTGCTGTGGCCACTGTTCCACTACCGCATCGATTTGGTCGACTACCACCGCGAGCATCACGAGGCCTGGTGGCGGGTCAATCGCAGGTTCGCCGAAGCCCTCGCCGGCCAACTGCGCCCGGATGACACCGTGTGGGTGCACGACTATCACCTGATTCCACTCGGCCAATGCCTGCGCGAACTGGGCATCGACAACCGTATCGGTTTCTTCCTGCACATCCCGATGCCGCCACCGGACGTGCTGTCCGCCCTGCCCGTGCACCGCCGCCTGCTCGCCGCGCTGGCCTGTTACGACCTGGCCGGTTTCCAGACCCGCACGGATCTGGACAACTACCGGCATGCGTTGCGCCAGCAGGACATCCGCACGCAGGGCCGCAGCGGCGCGTTCCCGATCGGCATCGATGTCGAGGCGATCGTGGCCTGCGCGCAGAGCGACGAAGCCCGCATCGCCGAACGCGATCTGCGCGCCAGCCTGTCGGGCCGGCGGCTGGCGATCGGCGTGGATCGGCTCGACTACTCCAAGGGCCTGCCGGAACGCTTCCGCGCGTTCGAACGGCATCTGGAAAGCGGCGCGCCCTCCGCCGGACAGCTCACCTACCTGCAGATCGCCCCGCCCAGCCGCATCCAGGTACCCGAGTACCAGGAGGTGCGGCGCGAACTGGAAGGATTGGCCGGCCACATCAACGGTCGCCACGCCAAGCCCGAGTGGACGCCGATCCGCTATGTCAACGACAGTTTCCCGCAGAGCGTGCTGGCCGGCTTCCATCGTGCCGCCGCGATCGGCCTGATCACGCCGCTGCGCGACGGCATGAACCTGGTCGCCAAGGAATACCTCGCCGCGCAGTCGCCGCTGGATCCGGGGGTGCTGGTGCTGTCGCGCTTCGCTGGCGCGGCCGAGGAGCTGACCGAGGCATTGCTGGTCAATCCGCACGACGCCGATGCGGTTGCCGACGCCATCGACGCGGCCGCGCGCATGCCCCTGCGCGAACGCCAGGATCGCTGGCACGCATTGATGGCGAAGCTGCGCGGCAACGACGTCGGCCATTGGGCGCGTGGATTCCTCGAGACGCTGCGCGATGGCGGTGGTTCCGAAGGCACGGTGAAGGCGCTGCCCGACACGCGGCCCGGTGTATTGGCGGGAGTGCCCGCGCGATGAAGATTGCCCAGATCTCCCCGCTGCTGGAAGCGGTGCCGCCCCGGCTGTACGGCGGCACCGAACGGGTGGTTTCCTACCTTACCGAGGCGCTGGTCGCCGCCGGCCACGACGTGACCCTGTTCGCCTCCGGCGACTCGCGCACCTCAGCCACCCTGGTGCCGGGCCGCGACTGCGCGATCCGGCTGGACGAGTCGCCACTGAAGTCGCCGGTGGCCGCGCACCTGGCGATGCTGTCGGACGTGGCCCGGCGTGCCAACGAATTCGACATCATCCACTTCCACATCGACCTGCTGCCGTTCCCGCTGTTCGAGCCGGTTGCCGCGCACACGATCAGCACCCTGCACGGGCGCCAGGACAAGAAGGATCTGCCGGCGTTCTACCGGCGCTGGCCGGAATTCCCGCTGGTCTCCATCTCCGAAAGCCAGCGCCGGCCGATTCCCTGGGCCAACTGGCTGGGCACGGTCTACCACGGGCTGCCGGAGGATCTCTACCAGCCGGCGGAAAACCCGGCCGGCGACTACCTGGCGTTCCTGGGCCGGGTGTCGCGCGACAAGCGACTGGATCGGGCGATCGCGATCGCGCGCCGGGTCGGCCTGCCGCTGCGCATCGCGGCCAAGGTCGACACCCACGACCGCGTCTACTTCCGCGAAACCATCCGCCCGCTGCTGGAGCAGGACGGCGTGGAGTTCATCGGCGAGATCAACGACGAGGAGAAGCCGGCCTTCCTCGGTAACGCCCGCGCCCTGCTGTTTCCCATCGACTGGCCCGAGCCGTTCGGGCTGGTGATGATCGAGGCGATGGCCTGCGGCACCCCGGTGATTGGCTGGCGCTGCGGTTCGGTGCCTGAAGTGGTGGACGAAGGCGTCACCGGCCATATCGTGGATTCGATCGCGGCGGCCAGCGCGGCGGTCGAACAGGTGGAACGGCTCGACCGCGCCCGCATCCGCGAAGTGTTCGAGCAGCGTTTCTCCGTCACCGCGATGGCGCGCGAATATGTGGGGCTCTACCAGACCCTGCTGACGCGTCCGGACCTGCGCATGGCCAAGGGTTGAACGATGGAATCAGCCGCCGACGCCGCCCTGTACACCCGCTATGTGTTGAAGGACGGCGACAGTTTCCTGGTCGCCAACAGCTACGGCGACATCGCCGGTCCCGCCGAGGGTTTCTTCATCAGCGACACCCGCGTGCTGTCGGGTTACAGGCTGCGGCTGGGCGACGAGGCGGCGACCCTGCTCAGCGCCGCGGTGACCCAGGACAACGTGCTGTTCGTCGCCCATCTCACCAACCGCGCGCTTTCGCCGCTGGACGAAGCCGGTACGCCGCAGGGGCTGATCCACATCAGCCGCAACCGCTTCCTGTGCCAGGAGCGGATGTACGAGCGCATCAGTTGCGTCAACTACGGCGAACAGCGGGTCACCCTGCCGCTGCGCTTCACCCTGGCGGCGGACTTCTGGGACATGTTCGAGGTGCGGGGCAGCCGCCGTTCCGCACGCGGACGACTGATGGAACCGGAGCCCGGCGAGATCGGCTACGGCTTCCGCTATGTCGGCCTGGACAACGTCGAACGCGCCTCCTACATCCGCTTCTCGATGGCGCCGGTGTTCGCCGGCGCCGGCGAGCTGGAATTCCCGCTGGTGCTGGAACCGGACGAGGTCCGCGAGTTCTACATCGAGGCCGGCGCCGACCCCGGCGAACCGCCCTCGCGTGAACGCTACCGCTACCAGGCCGCACTGGCGCGCCGGCGCATGCGTTCGCGCCAGCGGCGTGGCGCGCGCATCGTCAGCAGCGGTCCGCTGTTCGATCAGTGGATGCGCCAGTCGCGTTCGGACCTGGCGCTGCTGACCAGCGATCTGGAAACCGGACCCTACCCCTACGCCGGCATTCCCTGGTTTTCGACCCCGTTCGGCCGCGACGCCGTGATCACCGCGCTGCAGACGCTCTGGCTCGATCCGGGGCTGGCGCGCGGCGTGCTGCGCTTCCTCGCCGAACACCAGGCCAAGGAGGACGCGCCGTTCCTGGACGCGTCGCCGGGCAAGATCATGCACGAGACCCGCAAGGGCGAGATGTCCAGCCTGCGCGAACTGCCGTTCGGCCTGTACTACGGCGGCGTCGACACCACCCCGCTGTTCGTGATGCTCGCGCATGCGTACTGGCGTCGCACTGGCGACGATGCATTCATCCGCGGACTCTGGCCATCGCTGGAAGCGGCCATCGGCTGGGTGGAGCGCGTCTGCGACGCGAACCCGCTGGGCTTCCTCGACTACGCGCGTGGCGAGCGGAGCGGCCTGAGCAACCAGGGCTGGAAGGACAGCGGCGATTCGGTGTTCCATGCCGATGGCCGGCTCGCGCCGGGCCCGATCGCGCTCGTCGAGGTGCAGGGGTATGTCTACGCGGCGTTGCGCGGCATGGCGGCGCTGGCGACGCTTTCCCCGGACGAGGAAAGCGCCACCCGGCGCGCCGCCGCCTGGGAGGCGCGCGCCGCTCGGCTCCGCCAGGCGGTGGAAACGCACTTCTGGGACGAGGAACTGAAGTTCTACGGGCTGGCGATCGATGGCGAAGGCCAATTGTGCCGGGTGCGCACCAGCAATCCGGGCCACCTGCTCTATACCGGCCTGGCCGCGCCCGAGCGCGCCGCCGGGGTCGCCGCGCAATTGCTGTCCTCGCCGTTCTTCACCGGCTGGGGCGTGCGCACGGTCGCGCGCGGCGAGGCGCGCTACAACCCGATTTCCTACCACAACGGTTCGGTGTGGCCGCACGACAACGCGTTGTGCGCCAGCGGCATCGCGCGCACCGGTTTTCGTGGTGGCGCGCCAAGGCTGCTGCGCGGCGCGTTCGAGGCGGCCGTGCACTTCGACATGCGCCTGCCCGAGCTGTTCTGCGGTTTCTCGCGCACCCAGGGCGCGCCGCCGGTCGCCTATCCGGTGGCCTGCCTGCCACAGGCATGGGCGGCCGGATCGGCACTGATGCTGCTGCAAGCTTGCCTGGGCATCGACATCGACGGCCGCGGCGAGATGGTGGAGATCAACCAGCCCGAACTGCCACCGGGCATCGAGGATGTCACCATCAGCGACCTGCGGCTGGGCGCGCGCCGGTTCGATCTGGCCTTCCGCAAGGTCGGCGAACGCATCAGCGTGTTCGCCGAGGGCGAAGGCGCGCCCGGGCTGGCGGTCTGCATCCGCCAGTAGGGCGCGCTCACAGGTATCACGCTCAGGCCAGCGGCACGCCGGCTTCCGGCAGGCGCCGCAGCAGTTCGTATAGCAGCGCGCCGCGCACCGTCGCGACCCGGCGCGGGCCTTCGACATACACCGACAGGTTGAAGAAGATCTTGTTGTCCTTGACCTCCTCGACCAGCACCACCGGTTCCGGCCGCGGCAGCACGTCGGGGTTGGCGGCGATCACTTCGCGCGCCACCGTCACCGCCTTCTCCACGTCGGTCGTCGCCGCCGGCAGCGGCAGCAGGATCTTCACCAGTCCCTCGGAGCGGGTCAGCGTGCGGTTGCGCACCACCTTGGTGATCAGTTCGGAGTTGGGCACCAGCACGGTGGTGCGATCGGCCATGGTGATCTCGGTGGCGCGCACGTTGATCCGGCGCACGTCGCCCTCGGCGTCGCCCACCACCACCCAGTCGCCGACCCGCACCGGGCGCTCGGCCAGCAGGATCAGGCCGGAAATGAAGTTCTGCACGATCGCCTGCAGGCCAAAGCCGATGCCCACGGTCAGCGCGCTGGCAATCCAGGTGATCTTGTCCAGGCCCACGCCCATCGCCGCCAGCGCCATCGATATCGCCACGACCACGGCGGCATAGGTCGCCACCGACACCAGCGAACTGCGCATGCCCGGATCCAGCCGCGTGGTCGGCAGATAGCGGCTGCTGAACCAGTGTCCGAACAAGCGGGTGGCGAGCATCACCGCCGCGAACACCAGCAGCGCCCGCAGCAGATCGCCCGCGCCCAGCCGGAGCTGGCCGATCGCGATCACCGCCGTGCGCGGATGCAGGCGTGCGAACAGTTCGGAAGGCCCCAGCCCGTAGGGCGCGGCCAGCAGCACCAGCGCGCACAGCAACAGAAGCAGGCGGACCACGCCGTAGACCAGCGCGCCGACCTGATCGACCTTGCGCGGCTCCAGTCCCAGTCGCCACGCCAGCACCCGCCCGGCGCGGCCACCGCCGCCCAGGTAGGCATCAATGGTGTCGCCGCTGGCCGCCGCCAGCAGATAGGTGAACACCAGCACCACGCCGCCCCACAAGGTCTGTTTGATCAGGAAACCGCCGGCGGCGTAGTAGCCCAGCAGCGTGGCGAACAGGCTGCCCAGGATCAGCCCCCAACCCACCACCACCACGCCGCGCAGCAGGACGCGATGGCGTCCCGTCGGCGCGTCGGCGGGGTTCGTGCGCAGGGCCAGCCCCAGCCGCGACCACACGCTCGCCAGCACCGCGGCCAGGAACACCGCCAGTCCCGCGGTCGTCAGGCGCGACGCATAGCCCTGTCCAGGCAACCAGCGCACCAGCAGGATCTCCAGCCAGGTCGCGGCGGCGACGGACCCCGCCAGCAACCACGGAACGTGGCGCATCCGCGCGGCCACTTCGTCCGGAATGTCGGGCAGGCGCAGGCCCGCATCGCCGCAGGACAGCACGTTACGGCCCAGGCTGGCCATGAACACCGCGAAGGCCAGAACGCCGATCAGCGGCCCCAGCAATGCCGATAGCGGCGAACCGGCTGGCGCGCCCCATCCGAGCACCTGGCCAATCGCGATCAGCAGGACCGCGCTGCACAGGGTGGTGCCGGCGACCCGCAGCAACGCGGGCAGCGACCGCCGGATGCGTCCTTCGGGCAGGCGCGGAACCAGTTTCGAGATCGACCAGGGAACCAGCCACAGCGTCCCGGCCCAGGCCAACAGCAGCGCCGCCAATCCCCAGAACCGTTCCGCCACCTGCCGCCGCAGCTCCTGCCATGCGCCGGCGAGATCGCGCTCGATCGCGGGCATGGCACGTGTCCATTCCAGAGCGGCGCCCTGCCACAGCCGCCGGCTGTAGGGCGGCGCGTTGTCGCGCTCGCCCACTTCCTCCAGCACTTCGCGCGCGGTGGTCTGCGCCGATTCCGACGTCGTGCCGACGGAGGATGAGGAAGGCGGTGCGGAGGCCGGAGCCGTGGCGAACGCCCCAGCCATGCAGGCTACGGCGATCATCGCCAGCACCCGCGCCGGCCAGCGCGTGGCGCGGGGGGGGCGCTGGCGATGGAAAAAACCGGAAATTGCGCGCATGTCGAAGCGGAAACGGAGGAATCCGACCCTACCCGAGCACGCGGACCCGTCATGTGAAGGCCACGGTTGCACACGGTCTTCGCGTCTCCGAACCCATCATCGATCATCCCTTCGAGGGAGCAGCGCCATGTCGAACGAAACGATGCCCGCTTTCGTGATGGTCGAGGACACCGCCGTCACCCACGTATTCCCCGTCTCCGACCGTCCTGGCCGCTGGACCAGCGGGCAGCTGCCGGTGATCTACGCCGCCTGCAGCGCGGCCGCGGCGATGCTCGAACATCGTGCGCATCTGGAAAGCACGCCGGTCAATCAACTGAAGTTGATCGAGGCGCGCGTTCCGTCCGGTTCGCTGCATGTCATCGAGGTCGCCGAGGATCTGCTCTGGCGGGAGCGTCCCTACCGGGCCGAAGTGCAGGCGCTGGGCGACGCCTGGCTCGCCACCGGCAATACCCTGGCGGCGCAGGTGCCCAGCGCATTGTGTCCGTGCGAGCACAACCTGCTGCTCAATCCGCGCCATCCGCTGTTCACGCGGATCAGCTACCTGGCCGCGCACCGTTTCCGGATGGATCAGCGGCTGGGCTGAATCGGCCTCGCACCCGCGCGTGACAGGATGCGCGCATGGGTCGCGCGATCACCTTCATGAACATCAACACGGCATGCACATCGCATCCCGATGTGGCCGTGTCCGCTTCGCGTTGCCCTAACAGCCGTTGGGTGATGCTCACATGCTGGTGATCCACGAGAGTGAACATGCCGAATCCATGCTTTGCCATCGTCGACGACGACACCGAGTTCGCGTCGATGACCCTGGACATGGCCCGGCGCCGCGGCTTCACGGCACATGCCTTCCATCGCGTCGCCGATGCCGCGCCCTGGCTGGCGCGCCACGACCCCGAGCTGACCCTGCTGGACATGCACCTGCCGGATGGCACCGGCTTCGACGTGCTCGAGCGCATCCCGGTGCAGCATCAGGGACAGATCGTGTTCGTCAGCGGCAGCAGCGATATCGAGCATGCGCGGCGGGCGGTGGCCTCCGCCGCCTCGGCCTACCTGCCCAAGCCGCTGCCGCCCACCCGCCTGATGGGCCTGCTCGACGATGTGCGCCAGTCGCACCATGCGCGCGAGGCCGCGCTGCGCGACGACGGCGATGGACTGCTCGGCGAGAGTCCGCCGATGCAGGCATTGCGCCAGGAGATCGCCCGCGCGGCGCCCCACGACGTGAGCGTGCTGCTGTTCGGCGAGACCGGCAGCGGCAAGGAACTGGCGGCGCGTGCCATCCATGCGCAGAGCGGTCGTGGCGGCCGTTTCGTCGCGGTCAACTGCGGCGCGCTTCCGGGCGAACTGCTCGCCAGCGAGCTTTTCGGCCACGAGCGTGGCAGTTTCACCGGCGCCGCCGCGCGCCACCTGGGTTTCTTCGAGCAGGCCCAGGGCGGCACGCTCTTTCTGGACGAGATAGGCGACATGCCGCCGGCGCTGCAGGTCTACCTGCTGCGCGCACTGGAAACCGGCGTGGTCCAGCGAATCGGCGGCCAGGGCGAGGTGCCGATCGACGTGCGCGTCATCGCGGCCACCCATCGCCTGTCGGCGGACGGCTGCGGCGATCTGCGCCAGGATCTGTATTTCCGCCTGGTCCGCTATCCCATCGAGGTGCCGCCGCTGCGTGCGCGCAAGCAGGACATCCCGCTGCTGGCCACCGCCTTCGTCGATCGGCTCAACCGGCGCACCGGGCACGCCCGGCGGCTGGAGGAACGCTGCCTGCCGGGCCTGATGGCGCACGCCTGGCCGGGCAACGTGCGCGAACTGTCCAGCGCGATCGAACTGGCTTACCTGCGCAGCCAGGACGACAGCGTGCGCCCGGTTCCGCTGCAACTGGACCGGCGCGGATTGCCGGGCGACGACGACCCGGCGAGCGTGCGTTTCCAGGTGGGCATGACCTTCGCCCAGGTGGAGGCGGAAATGCTGCGCAAGACCCTGGCCTTCCACGCCGGCGACAAGACCGCGACCGCCCGGGCCCTGGGCATCAGCGTGCGCACCGTGCACAACCACCTGGCCAGGAAGCGCGACGATGTCTGACTGGCAGCACGATCTGCGCAACGAGTTGAACCTGATCCTGTATGCCAATTCCATCGCGCGGGAAGCGCTCGCGCAGGGCCAGATCGATGACGTCCGCTCCGGCCTGGACCGGATCGACATGGCCGTCGTCCAGTGTGGCGCGTTGCTGGATCGCATGGCCATCGGCGGTTCCCCGCGGCAGGGCGAGACCGGCACCGCCCCGCGCGGGTGATTGATTCCGCGGTTCGCGGTTTGCCGTTTTCCTCACCTCAGTGATGACGCGTGGACGGCGTGCTCCCGGATAGCAGGGTCCCGCCATCCTCCGGCTCCGTACTTCCCTCGCCGCCCTCGATGCCACGCTCGCGCATCTGCTGCCGGCGATTCGCGCCACGCGCTTCGCCACCGCGCGCGCCGATCCGGGCCATGTGCGTGCGATCCTGGCTGACCACCTCGCCGCCCTTGCGCCCCGCTTCGCGGGCTTCTTCGGAATCGAACTGATGCGCGTTGCCGCTGCGGTGCGCGGCGCGCCCGCCCTTGCGTGCGATTTCGCGTTGCCGTTCCGGATCCATCGCGGCGAATCCGCGTGGCTCCCGGCGCCTGCCCTGGTCCTGTCCGCGCGGGGCGGAGGTCGCAGTGCCGTGGGTGTTCGTCGAGGAAGGATTCAATGACAGTGGGGTACGGGACATGGGAACGCCTTCTGTTGGGAGAAATGCGGCGACTGGAGATAACCGGCGCCGTGGCGTACTCCGCAATGTCCATGCCAACGGTGGAGCTCGCGCAGGCGCGTCCAAGCGGCTGCGCGGGCGGCACATGCTGCATCCCGTGAAATTTCTGCGTCAGGGTGAAGGCGTCGCACGTTTGCGCGCCGCATGGTCCTGCAGGCACGACGCGAGTTCGTCGCCGACCTTGCCGTCGCACTCGGTCGCGGTGGGCGGCGGCTGGGTCAGGTGGATCGGCTCGTCTTTCACCGCGGCCTTGTCGTCGGCACCCGCATCGACCCTTTCACCGGGCGGAGTGCTGCTGCCCGTGCTGGCCGGGGGAACCGAAGGATCGTCCCGGCGGTCGCAGGCCGGCATCACGGCCACAGCCATGGCCCACACAAGGCCGGCGATCATCCAGCGTTTCATGTTCCACCTCCGCGCCGTCGCGCTTCATTCGTCTGCCGCTTATCCACGCAAACCGCGTGCCGATCCGCTCCGCGCACAAACTTCCTTTCGGCGCAAAAGCTGCCTGCCGAGGCCGTCCGGCGCCGTCGGCGCCCGCGCCTGCCGGCCTGTGGCGATGGCATGCCGTTTGCGTGCCGTCCACGGACGGAGTGGCGCACCACGCTCCTTTCCACTCCTTTCTTCCAGGAGCAGGCAATGGACGAGAACAGACACGACGAGAGCAGACACGACGACGGCAGGCACGTGGGCGTCGAACTGAAGGCCGCGATAGGCGAACTGCGGCAACTGGCAACGCAGCTGGCAGACGCCAGCCGCGAATGGTGGCAGAACCGGAGACAGGACATGAACCAGTACAACCGGCAATACGGCAGGCAACACGAAGGCATGCGTCCGGAAGACAGGCATCCCGACGACGAGCGTTCCTCGCGTGGCTATGGCGAAGGCTATGGCACCGCCGGTATCCAGCCATCGCGAGCGCGCGCACAGGCCCGGGAAGAAGGCCGGTTTGGCGCGGACGAGTACGAGCGCTGGGGACGTGGCCGCGAGTCCGACGAGGATGTACGCGGGCAATATGGCGGTGGAAGCGGACGCTCCGGATTCAGCGGCCGCGGCGATGCCGGCCAGCGCGAATACGGACGGGGCTTCGACGATAGCGACTTCGCCGGCGGTTATCGTCCGGCCGGGCGCACGGGCGACCGCGAAAGCGGCTATTACGACCCGCCGGGCGAATACAGCCAGGCCTGGGGACGCGAGCGCGATCCGGGCCGGATCTACGGGCCCGAGGATTTCAGCCAGCGCTACGCGCAGGGCGACGTGTTCGCCGGAAGCGGCTATGGGCGCAGCGGGCGCTATCCACGCGAACCCGGCGTCGGCTACGGCAGCAGTTCCGGCTACGGCTACGGCCAGTCCTCCGGCGGGATGAGTCGCAGCCCGTCCGACTGGCGCGACGACACCCGCGCCGGGGCCTCCGGGTATGGCCAGGAATCCGGCCAGCGGAATTTCCGCGGACGCGGGCCGCGCGGCTACACCCGTTCCGACGAGCGCATCACCGAGGATCTCAATGAACGCTTTACCGACGACCCTTACCTGGACGCGGACGATCTGCAGATCAGCGTGAGTGGCGGCGTCGCCACCCTGAGCGGCACGGTGGAACAACGCTGGATGAAGCACCGCGCCGAGGACATCGCCGATGCATGCGGCGGCGTGCGCGAGGTCCACAACGAGATCCGGGTGACGCCGGGCATGGGACGGACCGGAGACGCCGGGCTCGAAACCCCGACGACCTCCGAAGCCGGCGGTCGCAATCGCGGCGCGACAAGCCGTCCTGCCACCACCACCGGCACCACGCCCACCGGGGGCAGCACCCACTGAGGCGTGTCCACGCCAACCATGACCACGGCCGCCTGCACGGGCGGCCGTGAGGAGGCGAATCCGCATGAAGCATCGGACATCCCTGATCGCGTGGCTGGCCCTGGCCACCGGCGCGGTCGTGCTGTTCCGCCATCTGGCCGCGCGGCCGCGCGAGGGCACCGCCGGCGCGGATTTCGACGACGACGCCTTCGTCGCCTCGGCACTCGCGCTGGGACTGCGCGAACGCCGCCTGGCCAACGGCATCCTGGAACATGCCGAGGATGAATCGCTGCGCACCCTCGCCCGCATGATCCTGGCCCAGCACCAGGCCGAGGACGGGGTATGGGCGGGCTTCGACACCTCGACCGCGGGCGAGGACGGCGCGACCCGCCTGCCCGGATTCCGGCCCGCGGAGTACGAGCACCACGCCGCGCTTGCGCTGCAGTCCATGCTGGATGAAGCCTGGCCGCTGTTCGACCAGGCCTCGCAGCGGTGCACCCGCGATGACCTGCGTGACTGGGCGCTGCGCATGCTGGCGTGGCTGGAGGAATCCGAACAGGTCCTCGCGCCAATCCTGGAACGCGTCGCGCCGGATGTTCCCGGCCGGCCCCAGCCCAGTCCCGAAGGCGTCTACTAGTGGCGTCCATCCGCCAGGCGCGCGTCTCCATCACTCCACGACAGGAGCCATCCCATGGCCCGATGCGATGTGTGCGGCAACGATTACGACAAGAGCTTCACCCTGACCCAGCAGGGACGTACCGGCACCTTCGATGCCTTCGAGTGCGCGATCCACGCCTTCGCGCCGCGCTGCGCGCATTGCGGCTGCGCGGTCATCGGCCATGGCGTGGAGAGTGACGGCACCATCTACTGCTGCGCGCACTGCGCCAAGCAGTCCGGCGAAACCGGGCTGCGCGACCGCACCTGACGACGGTCGCGCCCCGCCAGGCCTGTCCCGCTAGCCGTAGGGTCCGCCCATCACCGGCAGCACCGCGCCGCTGATATAGGAGGCGGTGATCGGCGAGGCCAGGAACACGTAGGCCGGCGAAAGCTCCTCCGGTTGCGCGGGACGGCCCATGTCGCTGTCCTTGCCGAACGTGGCCACCTTCTCCGCCTCGCGGTCCGCCGGGTTCAGCGGCGTCCACACCGGTCCCGGCGCCACCGCGTTGACCCGGATGCCGCGTGGCAGCAGGTTGCTCGCCAGCGATTTGGTGAATGCGTGGATGGCGCCCTTGGTCGCCGCATAGTCGAGCAGTTCCTTGCTGCCGAACAGCCCGGTTTCCGATCCGCTGTTGATGATGCTCGCCCCCTCCCCCAGGTGCGGCAGCGCCGCGCGGGTCATGTTGAAGTAGCCGCCGATGTTGGTCTGCAGGGTCTCGGCCAACTGTGCGTCGCTGATGTCCTCGAGCCGTTTGGCGTGTTGCTGGAACGCGGCGTTGTTGACCAGGACGTCCAGCCCGCCGAAGGACGCCACCACGTCCGCCACCGCGCGCTCGCAGAACCGGCCATCGCGCACATCCCCGCTGATCAGCAGGCACTGGCGTCCTTCGGCTTGCACATGGCGCGCGGTTTCGCGTGCATCCTCGTGCTCGTCCAGGTACACGATCGCCACGTCGGCCCCTTCGCGCGCGAACAGCACCGCGACCGCGCGTCCGATGCCCGAATCTCCGCCGGTGATGAGCGCCCGCAGGTCCTGGAGCTTGCCGCTGCCGCGATAGTCAGGGGCCAGGAAGCGTGGCGGGAGCTCGAGTTCGGCTTCGTTGCCCGGCTTGCGCAGATGCTGCCGGCTCAACGGCGGTTCGGGTTGCCTACGACTTCCGGCCTGCACCGGCTGCTTTTTCGTCGAAGGTGCCCGAGCATTCCTGTCCATGGCTTCTTCCTGCAGGCGCCGCTGTCTCTGCGCCGTCTTCGCCGCGGTGTCCGCGCTGGCGGCCGATGATGTCTTCCTGGCGGCGCTGCCAGGCGAAGCCTTCTTCGCCGCCTTCTTAGTCGTCTTCTTTTCGCTGCGTTTCATGTTCACTCCCGGTTACGGAAAAACAGGAACGATTTTGGCTTTGCAACTGAACAAGTACGCTAGAACCGGTGCTGTGAGCGCAATGCAAACGCATCCTCTTCACGTGCTCTGCACTTGAAGTGAAATTTTTTCGCGCGTCCGGAAACGAGTGCTTCCATGCGAATGCGCATGCGCATTCGCGTTGCCGTTTCCAGTCATTTTCGAGTGGCATGCAATCTGCTAAGTAACCGCATCCCCCACAGATCAGGATGCATCCTATGACCAAAGCCGTGCCGATGAAGCTTCCCGCCGACTTCACCTGGGTGGAAGCGACCGCCGACGACACATGGGCCGGGGCAAGACTCATGCTCGAGGGTCGCAGGGTGCTGGAAATCCATCCCTGCCGCGACGGCTGGCTGGTGAGCGTGCAACTGCACGACCCGCTCAACCCGCAGGCCAATGTCGCCGTGCGTTCGGTGGCGGCGGGCATGCGCTGGGCCGCGCGCTGGGCCCGCAGCCGCATCGCACGCCTGCGTGTGCTCGCAGCCGGCGAGCGCCGGCATGCCGTCGCGGTCGCGCCGATGCCCCTGCCGATCCCGGCGAGCACGACCGTCGCGCCGCGCAGGCCCTCGATCCAGGAACTGGCCGATGCCTGATTCGCGCGCGCGCCCCGACGCCTGAGCGCGATGCCGCGCGTACCGCCCACGCAGGTACCGCTGGCCAAACCGGTCGAGACCGTTCCCGCCGGTTCGCTACGGCAGTTGCGGCTGCGCGCGGCGGACTGCAGGGCATGTCCGCTCTGGCGCGACGCCACCCAGACCGTCTTCGGCCGCGGTCCGGCACGCGCGGCGGTGATGTTCATCGGCGAACAGCCTGGCGATCAGGAGGATCGCCAGGGCGAGCCGTTCGTGGGACCGGCCGGGCGCCTGCTGCGCGAACTGCTGGAACAAAGCGGACTTGCGGTGGAGGAGATGTACCTGACCAACACCGTCAAGCACTTCAAGTTCCGCCAGCGCGGCAAGGTGCGCCTGCACCAGCGCGCAAACGCCGGCGAACAGGCCGCGTGCCGGCCGTGGCTGGCCGCCGAACTGCTGCGGCTGCGGCCGCGCTGGGTGGTGGCGCTGGGCGCGATGGCCGCGCAGACACTGTTCGGCAATGCGTTCCGGCTGACCCGCGAGCGCGGTCGCTGGCGTGCATTGGATGAACGCACCGAGGCCATCGCCAGTTGGCATCCGTCCGCCATCCTGCGCATGCAGGGCCAAGCGCGTGACCAGGCGTTGCGCGAACTGCGCCGTGATCTTCGCCTGGTTGCCGCGCGCGTGGCCGGCGCGACGTTCCCTCCCTAGTTACCCTCCCCTGCATCCCTGCCCCGACAACGAGGAGCGCATGCCATGAAGAGCAAACCCGAGGCCCCATCCCGCAACAACCCGGACAGCGACGAGCAAAAGGCGCATACCGCCGATCGCCTTCGCAACGACAAGGCACGCTGGAAGGAACACGACCAGCCGGATGTGCCACGCGGAACCGGCCGGCGCAATCCGGAGCGCGACTATCCGGATCCGCTCGGCACCGGCGATCGCAACCGCCGCTGAATTCCCGCACGCTTCCATCGGGATTCGGCGGATCGTTCACGCCGGTACCACCGGTGCGCTTCCAGACTGGAGCCGTTCCTCCAATGGAGCACGCCATGAACCGCGACCGCAAGGATCCGCCCGCACCGGACGAGCATCGGGACGCGCCCGAGACACCGCACGAACGGCAGAAACGCAAGCAGCGTGAAAGCGAGAACCAGGACGAATCACTGGAGGAAACCTTCCCCGCCAGCGATCCGGTTTCGCCGTTCGTCCCCGCCAAGGCGCCGGATTGACCGCTCAGGCGCGATGCCGGCGATGCCACGCCGCGATCGCCGACGGTACGCGCGCGTCGAGCGCCAGGTCCAGTGCGATCTGTTCGTCGCAGAGGTCCCGCAACGCCTGCGCGAACGGATGACGCGCGGAGGATTCCGGTTCGACGCCCGCGTCGAGCATCGCCTGCCAGATCGCCTCGGCCCGGCCATAGGGGTCATCACTGCCGCGAAGCACGGCGTCGCGCAGCCATGGCCGCGCCGGATGCAGGTGGAAACCTTGCTCCGCCATCGCGTCCATGTGGGTGCGGATGTCCCGCTGGGCGCCCCGGAACCACTCGGTATGACCACCCGCGGCAGCCACCGACAACAGCGGCGCGGGCGCATTGTACTCACGCAGCGAGCGTTTCAGCGCGGTTTCCCACGCCTGCGCCTCGGCCAATGCGTCGGCCTGCAACAGCAGGGCGTGGTCGAGGTCGAAGAATTCGAACCAGCGCGGCGCCAGGCCGCGGATGCGGCCCAGCGGATCCCGCGAGATGCCGAGCTTGGCCAGATCCTCGCCGGCGCAGGGAAACAGGTACAGGAACGCGCTCATGGCCTGGCTCAGCGCGGTGCCCGCTCCTCGCGCGAGCGCGCGGTCCGATCGCGCCGCAGGGCGCTGATCACGATGCCCACGCCCAGGCCGGCGCCCAGCAGAAACAGCAGCAGCGCGACGGTTGGATAGCCCCACAGGGTGCTGCGGGTTTCCACCCGCATCATCAGCGAGGACGCGACGATCAGCGCGGCGGTCACCAGCCCGGCGGCAATCCGGTTGGCGATCTTCTGCAGGTTTTCCATCAGCCGCGATTCCTCCAGCCCGGCCACCCGCAGTTGCAGCTTGTTTTCCGCCACCAGCGACAGCGCGTCGGACAGCTTGCGCGGACCTTCCCGCAACAGGGTCTGGATCTCGATCAGTTCGCTGGCGACGTTGGACGAGGAGAACGATTGCCGCAGGCGCGCGCGCATCACATGCTGCAGGTGTCGTTCGACGACCGCTTTCGGATCCATCTTCGGTGCCAACTGGCGGCAGACCGCGTCCAGGTTCAACAGCGCCTTGCCCAGCAGGCTCAGTTCCGGCGGCGTGCGCAACCCGCTGGTGGTGGCGACCCGTACCAGTTCCAGCACGACCCTGCCGGCCGAGGCCGAGGCCGAATGCGCGTTGTAGTGACTGACCAGGTGCCCGACCTCGCGCACGAAACGCTCCTCGTCGTAATCCTCCAGCCGGGTGCCCATGGCGATGGCCTCGTCGGCGGCCTGTTCACCGCGTCCGTCGACCGCGGCGAACAGCAGTTTGAGCAGGCAGTCGCGTCGCTTGGGCGGCACGTTCACCACCATGCCCAGATCGAACACCGCGAGCCGGCCGTCACGGGTCACCCGCAGGTTGCCCGGATGCGGATCGGCATGGATTTCGCCATGCACGAAGATCTGGTCCAGATAGCCGCGCAGCAGCGCCGATGCCAGCAGATCCATCGGCTGCTCGGTGCGGCGCACGCCCGGAATCTGATCCACCCGGATGCCCTCGGCCAGCTCCATGGTCAGTACCCGGCGCCGGCTGAGATCGGCGACGGGTGCCGGTACCCATAGTTCCGGAAACGGCGCCAGGTGCAGGCGGAACCGCAGCAGGTTCTCGGCCTCGGCCTGGTAATCCAACTCGGCCAACAGGGTACGGCTGAATTCCTCCAGCCAGTCGGCGAAGCGCACCCGCCGCCCCATTTCGGTGAAGCGATCGGCATTGCGGGCGAAGCCGCGCAGCAGTTCCAGATCCCCGAGCAGTTGCTGGGCGATGCCGGGCTTCTGCACCTTGACCGCCACCGCCGTGCCGTCGCGCAACCAGGCGCGATGCACCTGAGCCAGCGACGCCGAGCCCAGCGGTTCCGGTTCGAACCCGGAGAAGGCATGGCTCACGCGCACGCCGAGTTCGGTTTCCACCACTTCGCGCACGGCCTCGAACGACACCGGTTCCACCCGCTCCTGCATGCGCTCGAAGGAACTGGCGAAGGCCGGCGGCACGATGTCCGGCCGGGTCGAGAGCATCTGCCCGATCTTCACGAACGCCGGGCCGAGTGCCTCCAGATCCTGGGCCAGCTCCTGGGGCGTGCCTTCCGGTACCTGCAGCGCGGCATCCTCCAGGCTGGTATCCAGCCCGGAGAACAGGCCCGAGTTCCGGTAGCGGAACAGGAAGCGCAGGATCTGTCCGCGCCGCCTGCCCGCTCCCTGTGGCGGTTCGGCGTGATGGGCGTGCGATTCCATGACCGGATTCCTGATCGGGAATTCCATTGTCAGGGCACGATGATCACGCCAAGTGAAAGCCGCCGCGATGGCGGGGCGGCGCGCTCATCCACGGCCGAGATGTTCCTCGATCAGGCGGCGCAGGGTCGCCACTTCCACCGGCTTGGCCAGGTGCGCGTCGAATCCGGCTTCGCGCGAGCGTCGCTTGTCCTCCTCGTGGGTCCAGCCGCTGAGCGCCACCAGGGTCAGCGCCGCGCCGCTGTTCAGGGCACGCATGCGGGTGGCGGTGTCGTAGCCGCTGATGCCGGGCATGCCCAGATCCATCAGCACCATCTCCGGCGCGAAACCGGCGAAACGCGCCAGCGCCGCTTCGCCATCGTAGGCCACCGCGACGTCGTGGCCGGCGAACTCCAGGTACTCGGCGATGGCGTCGGCCGCATCGCGGTTGTCGTCCACCACCATCACCCGATGGCGGTTTCCAGGCGTGGTGTAGTCGGTGGCCATGTCGTCTTCTCCCGGATTCGATGTGTTGACCAGCGGCAGTTCGACTTCGAAGTGGCTGCCCTGGCCGATGCCGTCGCTGTGCGCGCGCACGTGCCCGCCGTGCAGTTCGACGATGCTGCGAACCAGGGTCAGGCCGATGCCCAGTCCGCTCAGCATCTGCTGCTTTTCCTGCCGGATCTGGGTGAACAGGTTGAATATCTCGCCAATCCGCTCGGGCGGCATGCCCACGCCGTTGTCGGCGACGCTGACCCGCAGCCAGCCATCTTCCCGGCGCGAACCCAGGGCGATGCGGCCCGGCGCATGGGTGAACTTGGCGGCGTTGTTCAGCAGGTTGGAGAACACCTGCGCCAGCCGCACGGGATCGCCGTCGACGATGCAGGCGCGCGGCGACAGCGCCACCTCCAGTTGGTGTCCGGCCTGCTCTATCCATGGCCGGCTGGTATCGATGGCGACCTGCAGCACCTCGTTGACGTCCAGTTGCTCGCGGCGGAGCTCGATGGTGCCGTGGGTTATCCGCGAAACCTCCAGCAGATCCTCCACCAGCCTTACCATGTGATCGACCTGTCGCTGCATCCGCGCGAGCGCGGGCGCGAACGGCGCATCGCCCGCCTCCACCAGCAACTCCAGGGTGGTCCGCAGCGGCGCCAGCGGATTGCGCAGCTCGTGGGCGAGGATTGCCAGGAACTCATCCTTGCGCCGGCTCTGGTCGGCCTGAAGTTCCAACAGCTCGCGCTGGCGCGCGTGCAGGTTCTTGAACTGCTGGATATCGGCGGTCGTGCCCAGCCACTCGACGATGCGTCCGCGCGGATCCTTCAATGCGCGCGAACGGGTGGAATGCCAGACGTAGCTGCCGGTACCGGCCTGGCGCACGCGGTGTTCGACCCTCATCTCCTCGCGTTCGCCCGCGCGCGCCCACGCTTGCAAGGTCGCATCGCGGTCCTCAGGATGGATCGACGCCAGCCAGCCCAGCCCGACCGCGTCCTGCTGGGACTGGCCGGTGAACTGCTCCCATTGCGGGCTGGCCCAGGTCCAGTGGCCGCGATCGGAGGATCGCCACACCAGCAGCGGGATGCCCTCGATCAGGGTGGAAAGCCGCCATTCGCTCTCGCGCAGCGCGCTTTCCACCCGCCGGCGCTCGGTGATGTCCTGGGCCACCGAGATGCCGCCGGCCACCTTGCCGTCGCGCCACAGCGGCACCGCGCCAAAGACGATCCAGCGCTCCCCGCCGTCCAGGTAGATATGGAAATCCACGGTCGGCGGCACGGTTTCGCCGCGCAGCGCCCGCGCACTCGGATACTCGCTCGGCGCCAGCAGGTTGCCTTCCGCGTCGTAGGCGCGCCAGCGGGAGCGCGGCTCGCGCGACGGCAGCACGTTGCCGACCAGTTCCTGCAGGTGGGGGTTGGCCATCAGGTAGCGGCCCTCGGTGTCGAACAGGCCGATGCCCACCGGCACGTGCTCGATGACCGCGGCCAGCTGCGACTGGCTTTCGCGCATGGCGTCGGTGATCCGGCGGCGATCACTGATGTCGCTGAAGAGGATGCCGACCTGGTGGCCGCCTCCTTCCAGCGGGAACGCGTAAACCTCGAACCAGCGTCCCCCCATGCCCACCGTCTGTTTTTCGAACCGTCGCGGCTGCCCGGTGAGCGCGACCTCGCCGTACAGTTCGTACCAGGAGGCTTCCAGATCGGCGACGACCTCGCGCGCGGTGCGCCCGACCACCTCGCCCAGGCCGGTGTGGCGCGCGAACGCGCCGTTGACCTCGACGAAGCGGTAGTCGCTGGCATGGCCATCGGCGTCGAACAGCACGTCGATGATGCAGAAGCCCTGATCGATGGACTCGAACAACTGGCGGAACCGCGCCTCGCTGCGGCGCAGTTCCGCCGCCACCCGCGTGCGCAGCACCGATGCCGAGGTGCGCTCGCCGACGTCCCGCACCAGCGCCCGTTCGGCGGAAGTCCAGACACGTGGATCGGCGTGATGCACCGCGAGGATTGCCCGGGAATCGCCGTCGCGCACCAGCGACACGCTGATGTGCGCGCGGATGCCGCTGTCGCGGTAGGCGCGCCGTTGCAGCGCCGACAGGCCCCGGATCGCCGCGGTGTCGTCGCAGCAAAGCACCTCGCCGCGGCGCATCGATTCGCCCACGAAGTCGCCGAAATCGTCCAGCCGCTGCTGTCCCGCCAGCGGCGGCAAACGCCCGTTGCCGGATTCGACCTGCAGGGCGAATCGCTCCCCGGCCTCGTCCATCTCGGCATAGCAGACGCGATCGACGCGCAGGTGGCGGGCCAGATGCGCGGCGGCGAACGCCATCACCTCACGGGGATCGCGGATCCGCCGGATACCATCCTCCAGCGCCAGCAGGACGGACTGGCTGGCCGTTTCGGGACTCTGAACTTCCAGCATGGGACCGGTCCCTGGATGATCCCGGTCAAGCTGTGACAAGTCCGGTGAAGGCCATGTCGAGGACGCTGGACGATGGGTTCAGGCGCGTTCGGCCAATCCCGGCCAGTCGGGGTGGCCGCTGGAGTCGTACCACTGCTGGGCGCGGCGCAGCGCCTCCGGCTTGCTCAACGAGCGCTCGGCGTAGAAGTACCAACGCGCCCCGGTACGCTTCTGCGACTGTTCGTGGACCAGGCGGAATCCCTGCCCCAGATCCGCACCGACGTCGCCCTGCACCAGTTCGGCGTGCTCGGGGGAAATCAGCAAAGAATAGATTCCGCTCATGGATGCGACCCTCCGGCCCCCTTATCGCATATCGGCCCGTTGAATCCCTGCACGCGCTCTTCGCACCCCGCCCCCGCGAACCGCGATTGATTCAGGTCAATGCCGCCCACCGCCAGCGCGCTAACCTGCCCGCAGTCCATCCGGGGAACCGCCGCACATGCATCCAATCCTTCGCGAAATCCTGCTGGAGCCGGTCGGCTGGCTCGCCATCGGCGGCAGCCTGGTGATGTTCGGCATCGGCATCTGGGTCAGCCTGTTCCTGCGCAAGAAAATGCGCGAGGAGGAGCGTCGCCGCGGCGGCAAGTAGCCGCCGGAACGCATGGCGCCGGCCACCGGCCTTCGTATCTGCCGGGCGTGGCCGGATTCGTTTTTTGGGGAAGCCGCAGCGGCTGGGGAGTTCAGCCCTGCGGCACTCCGGTCATGTCCGGCAGGTGGTGGGCCACGCCCTTGTGGCAATCGATGCAGGTCTTCTTCTGGGTGCCCAGCCACAGCTTGTGGGTCTGGGCCGCGCGCGATCCCTGCCGGGTCAGGTCCATCGACGAATAGTCATGGCAGTTGCGACACTCCAGCGAGTCGTTGGCCTTCAAGCGCTCCCACTCGTGCATCGCCAGTTCCAGCCGGTGATCGAGGAACTTCTCGCGGGTATCAATCGTGCCGAACACCTTGCCCCAGACTTCCTTGGACGCCTGCATCTTGCGGGCGATCTTGTTGGTCCAGTTGTGCGGCACGTGGCAGTCCGGGCAGGTCGCGCGCACGCCGGAACGATTGGTGTAGTGGATGGTCGTCTTCAGTTCCTGGAAGACGTTGTCGCGCATTTCATGGCAGCCGGTGCAGAAGGTCTCTGTGTTGGTCGCTTCCAGCGCGGTGTTGAAGCCGCCCCAGAACACCACCCCGACCACGAAACCGGCCACCGTCAGGAACCCCAGGCTGTAGTGCCGGCTGGGTGAGCGCAGGGTGCGCCAGATGGGCAGCACGCGTTGCTTGATCCGTTCCCACATGGCTCACTCGCTCCCCTGCTTGGCCGGCGTCGTCGGCGCGGCCGGCGTGGTCGCGATGACGCTGTCGATGTCCTGGAAGTTGTTCGCCACCAGCGGCTTGGCATCGGTCTGCACCACGTGGCACTGGTTGCAGAAGTAGCGGCGCGGCGAAATCGTGGCCAGGAACTGATCGTCCCGGTCCATGTAGTGGGTCACGCTGACCGGCGGCGCCTGGAAAGTGGCGGCGTTGGCGCGCGCATGGCACAGCATGCAGCGGTTGCTGTTCTTGTCGACCTGGTAGCCGTCGATGGCGTGCGGAATGGTCGGCGGCTGCATCGGATAGGCGCGTACCCGCTTGATGTCGGTGTTCTCGACCCGCGCCATCGGCGGTGGCGCGCCCTCCTGATCGATCGGCACGCCGCGGCGGATGGCGTCGATCTGCGCACCGGGCGGCGGCGCGTCGACCGCGGGAGGCGCGACGCCGGCGGCTTCGGCCGGCGCCGCCGTCTCCGGCGAGCGGTGGCTGCCGAACATCCAGCCGGCGACGAACACCAGTATCCCCAGCACCACCGTCAGGCCCACGGCGATCAGCAATGGCTTGTTGCGCATGGCGAAGCTCCTAGACGGCCAGCACCTTGACGGCGCACTTCTTGTAGTCGGTCTGCTTGGAAATCGGATCGGTCGCGTCCAGGGTGACCTTGTTGATCAGCTGGCCGGCATCGAACCACGGCACGAAGATGACCCCGGGCGGCATCCGGTTGCGGCCGCGCGTTTCCACCCGCGACAGCATCTCGCCGCGTCGCGACACCACCTTCACCTCGTCGCCGCGCTTGAGCCCACGCTCGCGCGCGTCGTCGGGATTCATGAACACCACCGCGGCCGGGAAGCTGCGGTAAAGCTCGGGCACGCGCATGGTCATCGAACCCGAATGCCAGTGCTCCAGCACGCGCCCGGTGACCAGCCAAAGGTTGTAATCCTCGTCCGGCGACTCGGCCGGCGGTTCGTAGGGCAAGGCCCAGATCACCGCCCTGCCGTCGGGATTGCCGTAGAACTGGAAGCCGGTGCCGGCCTTGACGTAGGGATCCGCGCCTTCGCGATAGCGCCAGCGGGTTTCCTTGCCGTCGACCACCGGCCAGCGCAGTCCGCGCGCCTTGTGGTAGGCGTCGAACGGCGCCAGATCGTGGCCGTGGCCGCGACCGAACGCGGCGTATTCCTCGAACAGGCCCTTCTGCACGTAGAACCCGAACGCCGCCGACTCGTCGTTGGCATAGCCCGCTTCGATATCGCCGACCGGGAACCGATCGACGTTGCCGTTGCGATACAACACATCGAACAGGGTCTTGCCCTTGAACTGGGGATTGGCCGCCAGCAGCTCGGCCGACCAGCATTCGTCGGTGGTGAAGCGCTTGGAGAATTCCATCAACTGCCACAGGTCCGAGCGCGCCTGTCCCGGTGCCTTGACCAATTGGTGCCAGAACTGGGTGCGCCGCTCGGCGTTGCCGTACGCGCCCTCCTTCTCCACCCACATCGCCGCCGGCAGGATCAGGTCCGCGGCCTGCGCGGTGACGGTGGGATAGGCGTCGGACACGACGATGAAGTTGTCCGGGTTGCGGTAACCGGGCCAGGTTTCCTCGCGCAGGTTGGCCGCCGCCTGCATGTTGTTGTTGACCATCACCCAGTAGGCGTTGAGCTTGCCGTCCTTCAGGGCGCGGTTCTGCTCGACCGCGTGATAGCCCGGTTTGGGCTTGATGGTGCCGTACGGGACCTTCCAGATTTCCTCGGCGTGTTTGCGATGCTCGGGGTTGGTCACCACCATGTCCGCCGGCAGGCGGTGGCTGAAGGTGCCGACCTCGCGCGCGGTGCCGCAGGCCGAGGGCTGGCCGGTCAGCGAGAACGGGCTGTTGCCCGGGGTGGCGATCTTGCCGGTCAGCAGGTGCAGGTTGTAGACCATGTTGTTGGCCCACACGCCGCGGGTGTGCTGGTTGAAGCCCATGGTCCAGAACGAGGTGACCTTGATCTTCGGATCCGCGTACAGCTCGGCCAGTTTCTCCAGCCAGCCGCGCTCCACCCCGGTCATCTCCACCGCCTTGTCCAGCGTGTACGGAGCGACGAAACGGGCGAAGGCCTCGAAATCGATGGGCTCGCCGCCGTTGGGATCCTTGGCGTTCTTCGCCTTCAGCTCCAGCGGATTGTCCGGACGCAGGCCGTAGCCGATGTCGTCGTTGCCGCGCTTGAAGGTGGTGTGCTTGTTGACGAAGTCCTGGTTGACCTTGCCGGTGCGGATGATGTGGTTGGCGATGTAGTTCAGGATGACCAGATCGGTCTGCGGCTTGAACACGATCGGGATGTCGGCCAGTTCGAAGCTGCGGTGCTCGAAGGTCGACATCACCGCCACCTTCACGTGCGGATGCGAGAGCCGTCGATCGGTCACCCGGGTCCACAGGATCGGATGCATCTCGGCCATGTTCGAGCCCCACAGCACGAACGCGTCGGCCGCCTCGATGTCGTCATAGCAGCCCATGGGCTCGTCCATGCCGAAGGTGCGCATGAAGCCCATCACCGCCGAGGCCATGCAATGGCGGGCGTTGGGATCGATGTGGTTGCTGCGGAAACCGGCCTTCATCAGCTTGTTGGCGGCGTAACCCTCGAAGATGGTCCACTGCCCGGAGCCGAACATGCCGATGGCGTCGCTGCCCTTCTCCTTCAGCACCCGCTTGAACTGCGCGGCCATCACGTCGAAGGCCTCGTCCCAACCGACCTGCTCGAACTCGCCGTCCTTGGCGTAGGCGCCGTTCTTCTTGCGCAACAGCGGCATGGCCAGGCGATCCGTGCCGTACAGGATCTTGGACAGGAAATAGCCCTTGACGCAGTTGATGCCGCGGTTGACCTCCGCGTGCACGTCGCCGTGGGTGGCGACCACCCGGCCGTTCTTGACCGCCACGTTGACCCCGCAGCCGGTGCCGCAGTAGCGGCACGGCGCCTTGTCCCACTTGAGCGTGGTCAGATCGCCCTCGGTCACCAGGTTGCTGCCGTCGCCGGCCAGCGGCAGGCCGGCCGCCGCCGCCGCGGTGGCGACGGCGCTGTTGCGGATGAATTCCCGGCGTGTGCTCATGGATGGACTCCGGCAAGGTTTGTTTCGGGACGCGCCTCCACTTCCGCCTCCAGCGCGTCGCGTGGCTCGGCATGGTGGTAGACCAGCAATACGTTGAGCACGCCGGGCACGGCGCGCAGTTGTTCGATCCGGTCCATCACCGCGTAGCGGTCGGCGGATTCGCACAGGACCACGCTGCGGGTTTCCCCGGGGATCGCCAGTTCCAGTTCGGGCGAGGCGGCGATGGCCGTGGCCAGGCCCTCCGCCGCGTCGATCCGGTGCTGTATCACGAAGCTGGCGATGTGCAGTTCGTCGTCGCCGGGCTGGCTCATGCGGCGGTCTCCACGGATGCGTGCAGGTGGATGGCGGTGGCCGGGCAGACCGACACGCAGGCGCCGCAACCGTTGCAGCCATCGCTGTCGATATGAGCGGCGCCGCGCCCGGCGGGCGGAATCCGGATGGCCGACTGCGGGCAGATCTCGCGGCAACTGGCGCAGACCACGCCGTGCGCACCCAGGCAGGCTTCGTCCACGTACGCGCGATAGCTCCAGGGCGGCTGCACGCCATCGTCGCGCAGCGCGCCCGGCGCGCAGGCATCGACGCAGGCATGGCAGAACGTGCATTCACCGCGCTCCGGTTCGAACACGGCCTTGCCCTTGCGCAGCACCAGCACCTGTTCGGGACAGGCGTCCACGCAGGCGACGCAGCCGGTGCAGGCATTCGCGAACGCGGCGCCGCGCAATGCCCAGGGAGGACGCAAGGTCTGTGCAGAAGGGGCCTGTGAGGAGCCGGCCCGTCCGGTACGCGGTGGCGACACCGGCGATTCGCCGTCGCTGCGGCCGAAAAGCAATGCGCGTCGCGAGATCGGGCGTGCCTGGCTCATCGCTCAACCCGTCGGCGGACCGGCGAACATCTGGTAGATCCAGACCAGGAAACCATAGCCGGCGACGATCAGCACCGCGCTCAAAGGAAAGACGACGACGGTCAGCAACAGGAATGCGAGGCGCTCCTGG
This sequence comes from Pseudoxanthomonas sp. OG2, assembly GCF_014192765.1. NCBI lineage: Bacteria > Pseudomonadati > Pseudomonadota > Gammaproteobacteria > Lysobacterales > Lysobacteraceae > Pseudoxanthomonas > Pseudoxanthomonas sp. OG2. Next base: position 166,800 of record NZ_JACHYM010000001.1, read on the forward strand.
GCCTTGCTCGCGACGTCCTGGCGGGGTGGATGCTCCATGATGCTCACCTGGCATTTGAATGGCTGGGCGAACCGCGGAGCGAGCCTAGCACAAACTTTCCAGCATGAACGTGTCGCGGGTCGGCCAGTGATGGCCCCGGTCGAAGCCAACCGCGCGGACGTGATCGCGATCTACTCGCGTTCGCGCAGCGCGGCCCATTCCTCCGGCGTGTTGCAACCGATCAGGCTTGCGTTCCACGCACCCGGCGCCAGCACCACGCCCGCGAGCGTGTGATGGATCGCGCGCAGCGAACGCTGGCTCGGCGGCAGCTCGACGATGCCGGCCAGGAGCGCGCGGGTGCGCGAATCGAGGGTGATGCTCATCGGCAATGGATGGCGCTCGAACATCGCACAGTCCGCGGATGTGGCCACCAGCGCGTGCAACGCCGGGGCTGCCAGCAGCGGCATGTCCACCGGCACCGCCAGCCAGACGCCATCGGGCAGCCGTTGCACCAGTTGCGCGAGCGCCACGGCCGGACCGCCGTCGCCGATGTCGTCGGGGATCGCATCAGGAATTGCGTCGTAACCGGGACGCGTACCGCTGATCACCACCCGCGCGGCACCGGCGTCGGACAGCAAGTCCCGCATGTGTTCCAGCAGCGGCCGGCCCCGCCATTCGAGCAGCGCCTTGTCGCGGCCCATGCGCGAGGAACGTCCGCCGGCGAGCACGATGCCCTGCCAGGCGGGAAGCATGGTGTTCATGGCTCCGCCATCACGGTGATTCCTGTTGCCACGCCAACGGTTCCAGATGGCCGGGCGGATACACATCGACGGCCTGGCCCGGTTCGATCACGGTGTCGCCATCGCCGGCTTCGGGCAGCACCAACCATGCCTGCGATGACAGGAACGGCGCGAGCCGGAAGGACTCCTGCCGGGGCAACGGATGCACCGTCAGCCGCCCCTCTCCGTCGCCCTCCAGCATGGCGTGCAGGTGCGTGCGCAGGTTGGCGCGCGCATGCACCGGCGCGGCCAGCGGCAGGCGCGCGGGCCGTTCGCGCGGCAACCCCAGCATCGCGCGCAGCAGCGGTTCCACGAAAAAGCGCAGGCCCACCGCGCAGGAGGCAGGATTGCCGGGCAGGCCGACGTGCAGCGGCCCTTCGCGCAGGCGCGCGCACAGCAGCGGCTTGCCCGGACGAATCGCCACGCCGTGGAAGCGCACATCCGCGCCGCGCGCGCGCAGGCTGCCGGGTACGAAATCGAAACGCCCCCTGGACACCGCGCCGGTGCTGATTACCAGATCCGGCCGCTGGGCCAGTACGCGATCCAGCACAGCGGTGAAGCCTACGGGATCGTCGCCGACCCGTTCCCGCGCCACCACCTCGGCACCGGCCGCATGCAGGCGCAGGCGCAGGAACGGCGTGTTGCTGTCGTGGATCCACGCGCCCTCGTCCGCCTCGCCGGCTTCGGCCAGTTCGCGACCGGTGGCGATCAACGCCACCCGCGGCCGCCGTACCAGCGGCACGCGTTCGATGCCGAGCGCGGCCAGCAGCATGATCTGCGCGGGGCCCAAACGTTCGCACTTCGCCAGTACCCGCGCGCCCTCGGCGATGTCCTCGCCGCGGCGGCGCACGTTGGCACCCGTCCGCACCGGTTCGCGCAGGCGGATGCGCGTGGGTGGCGTGCCGTCCGTGCCACCGGACGCATCGACGCGTTCGACCGGTACCACCGAGTCCAGGCCATCCGGCATCACCGCGCCGGTCATGATTTCCCACGCGCCCTGCCGCGCCGGCCCCGCTGGCTGGCCCGCGGCATCGCCGGCGGCCGTTGATCCGAGCACCGGCCATTCCGTCCCGGCTTCGCCCGTCGCATCGCCCAGCGCCAGCGCGAAGCCGTCCATCGCGGCGTTGTCGAAGCGCGGCAGGAACCCGGGACTGCGAACGTCCGCCGCCAGCACCCGGCCGGCGCCATCGAAGGCCGCCACCGATTCGGTGTCCAGCGGCACGACATCGCGCAGCAGCAGGGCCAGGGCTTCCTCGTATCCGATCACGCGTACTCCTTCAAAACGTTCCCGCACGCGGCCACGCGAACCCGCGCGTGTCCCGAGCGTAGCAGTCCCCGGCGACGGCCCGGAGTGGCCGGCATCCTCACATAGCTGAAGGTTTCCGGCCAACCCGCGCGGGGTTGATTCAGGTCAAGGCGCCCGGGGCCGGCATTGCCTAGCCTTTGTCCATGGCCGCCCTTTCCGCCCTCTTCGACCCCGAACTGCTCCGGCGTTACGACAAGCCGGGGCCGCGCTACACCTCCTACCCGACCGCGCCGCAGTTCTCGGCGCAATTCCAGGAGGCGGAACTGCGCGAGGTGGCCGCGATCACCAACGGCGACCCGATCCCGCGCCCGCTGTCGCTGTACCTGCATATCCCGTTCTGCACCAGCCCCTGCTTCTATTGCGGCTGCAACCGCATCATCACCCGGGAGAAGGCCCGCGGCGACGCCTACCTGACCCGCCTGTACCGCGAGATCGCGCTGGTCTCGCCGCTGTTCGACCGCGACCGCGACGTCAACCAGGTGCACTTCGGCGGTGGCACGCCCAACTTCCTGTCGCCGGACCAGATCGCCGAGGTCGTCGATGTGCTGCGCCGGCACTTCTCGTTCGCCTCCGGTGCCGGTTTCGACTGCTCGATTGAACTGGATCCGCGCTTCATCAGCCCGGACGAAGTGGGCCAGCTGGCCCGCGCCGGCTTCAACCGCGCCAGCCTGGGCGTGCAGGACTTCGATCCCGATGTGCAGCAGGCGGTCAACCGGGTGCAGGGGGTCGACGACACCCTGGCGATCATCGATGCCTGCCGCGCCCACGGCATGCGCTCGGTGAATGTCGACCTGATCTACGGCCTGCCCCGGCAAACCCTCGCAGGTTTCTCGCGCACGCTCGACATCACCCTGAAGGCGCGCCCTGACCGGCTGGCGATCTACAGTTACGCGCACCTGCCGGCCCTGTTCCGCCCGCAGCAGCGCATCCACGCCGAGGAACTGCCCTCCCCCGAACAGAAGCTCGACCTGCTGCGCTGCGCCATCGACAAGCTGGGCGAAGCCGGCTACGTCTACATCGGCATGGATCACTTCGCCCTGCCCGAGGATGACCTGGCGCGGGCGCAGCAGCGCGGCGACCTGCATCGCAACTTCATGGGCTATTCCACCCACGCCGAAAGCGACCTCATCGGCCTGGGGGTCAGCGCGATCAGCCACATCGGCGCCAGCTTCAGCCAGAACCCGCGCGACATCGGCAGTTGGGAACAGATGATCGACAGCGGCCGCCTGCCGGTGTGGCGCGGCATGCGCCTGGACGAGGACGACCTGCTGCGCGCCGATGTCATCCAGCAGCTGATGTGCCACGGCCGCATCGACTTCGACGCGATCGAGCGCCGCCACGTGATCGACTTCCGCGACTACTTCGCCGACGCGCTGGCACGGCTGGAGCCGCTGCAGGCCGACGGCCTGGTCGAGGTGGGGGCGCGCGAAGTGTGCGCCACCTCGCGTGGACGCCTGCTGTTGCGTATCATCGCCATGTGCTTCGACCGATATCTGCCCGCCGCCGCGGAGGCCGCGACCACGCGGTTCTCGCGAACCATCTGACCTCATCCGGGACGTCCGCATGAGCTCGCCGGTCGTTTTCCCGCGTACCGACGCCACCATTCTCTCGGACGACGGCGATTCGCTGACGTTCTGCTCGACCTGCGCGTTCTCCCAGGCCTGCCTCAGCGAGGGCATGGACAAGCGGGCGTTGATGGACCTGCACGTGCTGGTCGAACACGTCGGCCCGCTGCAGCCGGGCGAGCACGTGTTCCGCGAGGGGGATTCCTTCAGCGCCATCGCCGCGGTGCGCGCCGGCACGGTCAAGACCTACCAGGTCGATCGCGACGGCCACGAGCAGGTGCTGGGCTTCCACCTGCCCGGCGAGGTGATCGGCCTCAACGCGATCCATGGCGACCGCTACCCCTGCAACGCGATCGCGCTGGACACGGTGATGCTGTGCCGGTTCTCGTTCCCCAAGATCGCCCTGCTGGCCGCGCGCCTGCCGAACCTGCAGCAGCACCTGTTCCGGCTGATGAGCCACGACATCGGCGTGGCCTCGCTGTTCGCCCGCGACAACAGCGCCGACGAGCGGATGGCGGCGTTCCTGATCGGACTGTCGCGGCGGCTGGCCGCGCGCGGCTATTCCTCGCGCCGGTTCCAGCTGACCATGTCGCGCACCGACATCGCCAACTACCTGCGCCAGGCGCCGGAAACGGTGAGCCGGGTGCTGCGCCGGTTCGAACGCGATGGGCTGGTCCACATCAAGCAGCGCGACGTGGAGATCCTGGACATGGATCGCCTGCACGAACTGGCATCCACGGTGTTGCGCGACTGACGCCTGCCAGGCGTAACCCGCCTGCATGCACGCGAATGCCATCGACTTGACGTAGGTCATGGAGGGGATCCGGACGCGGGCGGAACATGCCTGCGGTTCCCACGGAGTCCCGCATCATGAATTCGACACGCAAGCTGTGGGTAGGGTTGGCCGCCCTGCTCATCGCCTCGTTCGCCGTCCTGCTCTGGGTCGGCAGCGAGGTCCACCGACAGGCGCCGCCCCTGCCCGAACAGGTGGTCGACGCCGATGGCCAGGTGCTTTACACCCGCAAGGACATCGAGACCGGCCGCCAGGTCTGGCAGTCGATCGGTGGCCAGCAACTGGGCTCCATCTGGGGCCACGGCGGCTACGTCGCTCCCGACTGGGGCGCGGACTGGCTGCACCGCGAGGCCGAAGCCATCCTCGACATCTGGGCCAGGCGCGAGGCCGGCGCCGCCAGCTACAAGGATCTGGACGCCCCGACCCAGGCCGCGTACGCCAAGCGCGTGCAGGCGCTGATGCGTCCCAACAGCTACGACGCCGCCACCGGCACGGTGACCGTGGACGTCGACCGCGCCGCCGCCATCCGCACGGTCGCCGCGCACTACGAGCAGTTGTTCGGCAAGGATCCGGCGATGGTGAAGCTGCGCGAAGCCTATGCGATGCGCAACGACACCGTGCCCGACGCCGAGCACCGGCGCCAGCTCACCGGCTTCTACTGGTGGGCCGCGTGGTCGTCGGTGACCCAGCGCCCAGGCGCCGAGATCAGCTACACCGCCAACTGGCCCGCCGACGAACTGGTCGGCAACACGCCGCCTCCCAGCGCGTTCCTGTGGACGGTGTTCAGCGTGCTGTTCCTGATCGCCGGCATCGGCCTGCTGGGCTGGCACTACGCGGTCAACCACGGTGACGAACTGGCGCCGGTGCTGCCCAAGCGGGATCCGCTGGCCGATATCAAGGTCACCCCGTCGATGCGCGCCACCGCCAAGTATTTCTGGGTGGTGATCGCGCTGTTCCTGGTGCAGATCCTGCTCGGCGCGATCACCGCGCACTACCAGGTCGAGGGCCAGGAAGCCTACGGCTTCGCCCTGGCCGACGTGTTGCCGTACTCGCTGACCAGAACCTGGCACACGCAACTGGCGGTACTGTGGATCGCCACCGCCTGGCTGGGCATGGGCCTGTACATCGGTCCGGCGATTTCCGGACACGAGCCGAAGTTCCAGCGCCTGGGCGTGAACCTGCTGTGGGTCTGCCTGCTGATCATCGTGGTCGGCGCGTTCGCCGGGCAGTGGTTCGCGGTGATGCAGAAGCTCGGCCTGAAGCACAACTTCTGGTTCGGCCACCAGGGCTGGGAATACGTCGACCTCGGCCGCTTCTGGCAGTGGTTCCTGTTCATCGGCCTGACCCTGTGGCTGGTGCTGGTCGGCCGCGCCCTGTGGCCGGCGATGCGCAACGGCGGTGACTCGCGTTCCATCGTCTCCCTGCTGTTCCTGTCCACCGTGGCCATCGGCCTGTTCTATGCGGCCGGCCTGATGTGGGGCGAGCACACGCACCTGTCGATGGTCGAGTACTGGCGCTGGTGGGTGGTGCACCTGTGGGTGGAGGGCTTCTTCGAGGTCTTCGCGGTGGCGGTCATCGCCTTCCTGTTCACCCGCCTGGGCATGCTGCAGGTCAAGTCGGCCACGGTGGCGGTGCTGTTCGCGACCATCGTGTTCATGGCCGGCGGCGTGCTGGGTACCCTGCACCACCTGTACTTCACCGGCACCCCGACCGCGGTCATCGCCATCGGCGCGAGCTTCTCGGCGCTGGAAGTGGTGCCGCTGGCCTACGTCGGCTTCGAGGCCTACCACAGCTACAAGATGGGCAAGGCGACGCCGTGGATGCAACGCTACCGCTGGCCGATCCTGTTCTTCATCGCGGTCGCGTTCTGGAACCTGGTGGGTGCCGGCCTGTTCGGCTTCCTGATCAACCCGCCGCTGCCGCTGTACTACATGCAGGGCCTGAACCTGACCCCGACCCACGGCCACACCGCGCTGTTCGGCGTGTACGGCATGCTCGGCATCGGCCTGATGCTGTTCTGCCTGCGTGGCCTCAAGCCGGACGTGCAGTGGAACGAAAGGCTGCTGAAGACCGCGTTCTGGTCGCTCAACATCGGCCTGGCCGGCATGGCCCTGTTCACCCTGCTGCCGCTGGGCATCCTCCAGCTCAACGCCGCGCTGAAGCACGGCTACTGGTACGCCCGCTCGGCCGAGTTCATGCAGCAGCCGATCGTCGACATGCTGGTGTGGATGCGGGTTCCCTCGGACACGCTGTTCAGCGTCGGCGCGTTCGCCCTGGCCTGGTTCGTGTTCCGCCTGTGGGTGGCGCCGCGCCGGGAAGCGCTGCCGGCGGTGGTGCCGGCGGAGGGCTGATACGCGACCCTTCCGATGGTCCAACCGCAATGAAAAAGAGCCGCGCAAGCGGCTCTTTTTTTACCTGTCGGTTTCGCGCGTGTTGCCGGCGCGGCGCGTTCCGGTCAGGTGGAACAGCCGCAGCCCCCGCAGCCGCAACCGCCGCCACGCTGCGGTTCCTCCGGCGCGTCCTCGACGTGCTCTCCGACGGTGGCGAGGATTTCGCGCACCCGCGCCGGCGCCAGCGTGGTCAGGATGGACAGCCGGCCATTGGCGGATTCGAACTGGACCTCCGCGTCGGGATCCCATTCGCGCAGGGCATGGGTCATGGCGCGGGTGCGTTGCTGGAGCGGTTCGTCGGTGAGTTCGGGAGCGGACATCGGGTTTCCTTGCTGAGTGTGGGCCGGGGCCATCGCCCCGGTGCCGGGCAAGGTAAGCAGCTCCGGTGGCGCCGGCATTGACCCGCATCAAGTGGTCGTCCGGATATCGCGACTGACGTCGCTCCCACAAGGACCCGCCGAATCTCTTCCCTTGTGGGAGCGACGTCAGTCGCGACCGTATTCCCCACACGCCCGGCTCCATCCCAGGCGCCGCTAGTTCCCCCCCTCATTCCAGCGCGAGCTGGAATCCATTGGGATCCTTGGACGCCGAGGAACGCTGGCCGAAAGTAAAAATGGGTCCCAGCGTTCGCTGGGATGACGATGCGGGTTCCCTTCATCACCCAGCCCTTTCGACCGTCATTCCAGCGCAAGCTGGAATCCCTTGGGATCCTTGGATGCCGAGGAACGCTGGCCGGAAGTCAAAACGGGTCCCCGCGTTCGCTGGGATGACGAGGTGGGGCATCGGCAGATGCGACGCGGGCGGGAATCCCCCCGGCACCGATCCGCATCCCGCCTGATCCAGGTCAAGGAAGGCGCCGGCGCCGCGGCGCAGACTGCGGCCATGCGACCGATTCCCGTTTCCAACCCGCCCTCGCCCCCCGCCGGCATGTCCGCGCGCCAGCTGCTGCAGGCACCGCACCGGCTGATGTTCTTCATCGGCGCCGGCAACGTGTTGCTGGCGATGCTGTGGTGGACGGCCTGGCTGGCCGCGCAGTACACCGGCGCCTGGCGCATGCCGGACATCGCGGTACCGCCGGGTTGGCTGCATGCCTTCCTGATGCAGTACCTGGTGCTGCCGAGTTTCATCTTCGGTTTCCTGCTGACGGTATTCCCGCGCTGGATGGGCTTGCCGGATCTGCCGCGCTGGCGCTACGCGCCGGTGGGCGCCGGACTGATGGGCGGACAACTGGCGATCCTGCTTTCCACGCTGGGCTGGGACGCCGGTTTCACGGTCGGCCTGTGGATGGCGCTGGCCGGCTGGCTGGCCGGCGTGGCCACGCTCGGCCGGCTGCTGCTGCGCGACACCGCGCGCACCTGGCACGCGCGTTCCTGCTTCGCCGCGCTGCTGCTCGGCTGCGCGGGACTAGCGTGCTTCCTGGTGTTCGTGCTGACAGGGGATGGGTGGTATGCCTTCGCCAGCATCAAGCTCGGTGGGGTGGCGATGCTGCTGCCGATCTACCTGACCGTCGCCCACCGCATGTTCCCGTTCTTCGCCGCCAATACGGTGCCGGGCTACAAGCCCTGGCGGCCCATGGCGTGGCTGGGCGCGATGTGGGGCTTCCTGCTGCTTCACCTGCTGCTGGAGCTGCGGCACGCCTACGCGTGGCTGTGGCTGCCGGATGCGGCGCTGCTGATCGCCAGCGGCGTGGCGCTGTGGCACTGGTGGCCACGCGGACGGATGCCGGGCCTGCTGGCGGTGCTGTTCGTCGGTACCGCGTGGTTGCCGATCACCTTCGCGCTGTACACCGCGCAGAGCGTCATCTACCTGCTCACGGGTGAATTCGTGCTGGGGCGCGCGCCGATGCACGCGATGTTCATCGGTTTCTTCGGCAGCGTATTGGTGGCGATGGTCACCCGGGTCACCCAGGGGCATTCCGGGCGGCCGTTGAAGATGCCGGCGCTGGCCTGGTTCGCGTTTGCCGCACTGCAAATCGTGGCGGTGATGCGGGTGGTCGCCGAAGTCGCCCCCGACGCGCTGTTCTGGCAGGTCGCCTCGGCGATCGGCTGGCTGCTCGCGCTGCTGCCGTGGGTGGTCCGCATCGGCCGCATCTACCTGAGTCCGCGCGCCGACGGGCGGCCGGGCTGACGCCATGATCACCTTCTATCCCGACATCAAGCAGGTCCATGTCGCCGCCGCGCTCACCAGCGGCACGCTGTTCGCATTGCGTGGATTGGGTCTGTCGCTGGGCATGCGCTGGCCGCGCGTGGCGCCGCTGCGCTATCTCAGCTACACGATCGACACCGTGCTGCTGACCGCGGCGATGATGCTGCTGACGATCCTGCCCGCCGGGCTGTTCGCCAACGGCTGGCTGGTCGTGAAGGTCGCTCTCATCCTTGCGTACGTGGTGCTGGGCGTTCTCGCCTTCCAGCCGGCGCGGGGAAGACTGTCCCGCACCGTGCTGTATGCGGTCGCGTTGCTGTGTTTCCTGCAGGTTTACGGCATCGCGCGCACCCACCATCCGATGGGCCTGCTGGCCCTGCTGGGGTAACGCCATGAACGAAGCGCTGCTGCCGCCGGATCCCTGCTCGCCCTGTGCCGGCTGGATACGCGAATCCTTTGATGCGGCTGGCGCGACGCTGGCCTGTCCCGAATCGGATGACGCCGCGAGGGAGGGGGAAACACCGTGTCCCTGATGCGACTGGATCTGCGCGAACTCGCGCCGCCGGAACCGATGCAGCGGATCCTCGCCAGCCTGGAAGCGTTGCCGCGCGGCGGGCGGCTGGTGGCGTTCACGCCGTTCCGGCCGCTGCCGCTGATGTCGCTGCTCGACGCCTGGGGCTACGCGTACCGCGTGCAGGATCTGCCCGCCGGTGACGCCTGCATCGCGATCTGCCATGCCGACGATCGCGCCGCGCTGGAGCCGCCGCGAATCGCATGAGCGGACTGGCGTTCGCCCAGGCACCGCCGCCCGGGCAACCGCTGCGCTTCCTGCTGTCGTCTTTGGCCTGGGGCGTCGCCGCCGGCGCATGGCTGCTGTGGAGCGGTGAATTCGCGCTGCTGACGCGCTGGGCGCCGCACACGCTGGTGCTGGTGCACCTGTTTACCCTGGGCGTGCTCGGCAACGCGATGCTCGGCAGCCTGATCCAGTTCCTGCCGGTCGCCGCCGGCAGTCCATTGCCCCGCCCCGGACTCGCGCCATGGTTGCATGCGGCATTCAATGGCGGACTGCTCCTGCTGGTGCCGGCGCTGATGTTTCCGCACCCGCTGCTCACCGGCGCGGCCTCGCTGTTGCTGGCGCCATCGCTGCTGCTGTTCGCGCTCGGCGGCCTGATCGCGGTGGCGCGTGGAACCGGCGCGCGCGCGGCGCGGTTCGGCATCGGCGTCGCGCTGGCGTCGCTGCTGGCCACCGCTTCGCTCGGACTGGCGGGGCTGGCGATTCTCTCGGGCAGGATCGCGCTTCCGCTGGATCGAATCGCCAACCTGCACGCCGCGTTCGGACTCGCGGGTTGGACGCTAGCGCTGCTCGGCGCGGTCGCCAGCATCACCCTGCCGATGCTGCAGGGAACGCGGCGCATTCCCGCCGGCTGGCTGCTGATCTGGCTGGGCGTGCTGGTCGCCGGCCTCGGCGCGGCGGGTTGGCGCGCGCTGGCCGATGTGCCCATTCATCCGGCGCGCGTCCTCGCCCTGCCCGCGCTGGTGTTCTGCCTGGCGGTTCCGGTCCTGCAATGGCGTGCGCCGCATCCGCGCAATCCGGTGCTGCGCCGGTTCTGGCTGGCCGGCTGCACCGCGCTGGCGGCGGCTTGCCTCGCCACCCTGGCGCCGGAGCTGTCCCCGCGCGCCATGCTGGCGATCGGCGCGCTGGTGATCGCCGTCGGCCTGCCGCTGCTGGTGCTGGGCATGCTGCTGGAAATCGTCGGTTTCCTGGCCTGGATCGAACTGCGCCGGCGCCACCCGCGCGGCGTGCGCGTGCCGGGTGTGGACCGGCTGCTCGAAGACACCCACAAGCAGTGGCTGCTGTACGCCCACCTGGCGGCGGGCGGGCTGCTGCTGGCGGCGACCGTGGATCCCGCGCTGGCGCGGCCGGCCGGCGCCGCGCTGGTGCTCGCGTGGGGCGCCAGCGGAGGGGTGATCCTGCGCTGCTGGCGCGGAGCGCTGCGCTTCCGGCCCGCTTGATCTGGGTCAATGGCAGCCCGCCCGGCGCTGCCTAGGATGTGCCCACCGTACCGGTGATCGCCATGCCGCCGTTCGAATCGCATACCGCGCCGGCCCCCTCGGGCCATCGCCCTGTTGTCGTTTCCGCGCCCGTATCCGTCGTGGAGGCGGGTCCGTGCTGAGCCGCCTGGCCCTGGGTGGTACCCGTGTGGCGATCGACCGGGTCGACGACGCGATGGTGATCCTGCTGGGCGGACGCCAGCGGCTGGCCGGACTGGCCGGCCGGATCAAGCGCGACGCGGGCCTGGCGCAGACCGACGCGCGACGCGAGCACCGGGTCCGGGAACGCGCGCGCCGGCTCGCAAGCCGCGCCGGCATTTCTCCGTCCAGCGCCGAACGACTGATGCGGCTGCTGATCGCAGAAGCCCATCGCCGCCAGTCGCGGGCTTCTTCCCCCCTTTCCGAACCGACCCTTCCCATGGCCCATTCCGGTCCGTCATCGACCCGTTCCGCTTCCGCACCTTCCCCCCTGCTTCGCTGGCTGCCACCGCCACGCCGCCTGCGGCCCTGGCTCGCGCGGATACCGGGACCGTTGCGCCAACGCGCGGCGTTGCGCCTGCTCGCGCCCGCGCTGGCGTCTCCGCAGGTACGGCGTGTCCTGGAGCCGATCGCCGGCCGCCGACTCGGCATCGAAATCACCGATCTCGATCAGCGCTGGGTGTTCGAATTGCGCGCCGACGGCCTGCATCTGGCGCAGGGCGACGCGGAAGCCACGGTGAGCGGCAGCGCCACCGATCTGCTGCTGCTGGCGAGCCGGCTGGAGGACGCCGATACCCTGTTTTTCCAGCGCCGCCTGATGCTGACCGGCGACACCGAACTCGGGCTGTTCCTGCGCAACCTGCTGGATCGGTTGCCTTGGGAAGCCTTTCCGCTCGCCTCGCGCATCCTCCTGCAACGCGGCGCGCGTCTGGCGCGCGACGCGCGGCAGACCCATCGCGCACACGCCGGGCGGGCCGCATGAACGCCACGCATGCGCCGCGCTGGACGCCGGACCTGGAAGATCGCTACGCGGATCTGACCGCGCGCGTGGGCGATACCGTGCCGTGCCTGGAGTGGCCGCTGCACCTGCCCTGGATCGATGCCATCCGCGAACTCAAGCGTGAACGCGGCGCGGTGATCATGGCGCACAGCTACCAGTCGCCGGAGATCTTCCATGGCGTGGCAGACGTCACCGGCGACTCGCTGGCGCTGGCGCAGGCGGCCGCCGACTGCGACGCGGAGATCATCGTGCTGTGCGGCGTCCATTTCATGGCCGAGACCGCGAAGATCCTGGCGCCGCGGCGCACCGTGCTGATTCCGGATCCCGAGGCGGGCTGTTCGCTGGCGGCCTCCATCACCGCCGACGACGTGCGCGCCCTGCGCGCGCGCCATCCCGGTGCGCCGGTGGTCAGCTACGTCAATACCAGTGCGGCGGTGAAGGCCGAGTCCGATGCCTGCTGCACCTCCGCCAATGCGGTGCAGGTGGTCGAGGCGATGGGCGCGGACAAGGTCATCTTCCTGCCCGACGCCTTCCTCGGCCATCACGTCGCCGCCCAGACCGGCGTTGAACTGGTGCTGTGGGACGGCCGCTGCGAAGTGCACGAACAGTTCACCGCGCAGCAGGCACGGCATACCCGCGAGACCTTCGATGCGCGCCTGGTCGCGCATCCGGAGTGCCCGCCGGAAGTGCAGCGCGAGGCCGATTTCGTCGGTTCGACCACCGCGATGGGCGCGTGGCTGGAACGCGAGCGTCCGCGCCGCGTCGCCCTGATCACCGAATGCTCGATGGCCGACAACCTGCGCCATCGCTTTCCCGATGTCGAGTTCATCAAGCCCTGCAACCTGTGCCCGCACATGAAGCGGATCACCCTGCCGAACATCTATGCCTGCCTGCGCGACCTGCGCCACGTGGTGGAAGTGCCGGAACAGGTGGCAGCCGGCGCGCGCGCCGCGCTGGCGCGGATGCTTGCCGTGGGCCGGGGCGAACGCCCGTGAGCGGCGCGCCGCCACTGGTGGTGGTGGGTTGCGGCGTCGCCGGCCTGGCGACCGCGCTGTCGGCCGCGCCGCGCAAGGTGCTGTTGCTGGGACGCGCGCCAGCCGGCATCGACTGTTGCACCGCGCTGGCCCAGGGCGGCATCGCCGCGGCGCTGGACAGCGGCGACAGCGCCGACGCGCATGCGCACGACACCCTGGCCGCCGGCGCCGATCACAACGACTACGACGCGGTCCGCTACCTGGTCGACAACGCGGTGATGGCGGTGCGCTGGCTGCAGGCGCAGGGGGTTCCCTTCGACCTGGAAGGAACGCGCTTCCTGCTGGGTCGCGAAGGCGGGCATCGGCGCAACCGCATCGTCCATGCCGGTGGCGACGCCAGCGGCGCCTCGCTGCTGCTGGCGCTGATCCGCGCGGCGCAGAACGCGCCGCATATCGACTGGCGTCCACCGGCGATGCTGGACGCGCTGCGGATCGGCGACCAGGGCGTCAGCGGACTGCGCATCGCCTGGCCGGATGAAGGCCGCAGCGAGGACATCGACTGCGCCGAACTGGTGCTCGCCACCGGTGGCTGCGGCGCGCTGTTCGCGGCCAGCACCAATCCCTCCGGCGCCGACGGCAATGGGCTTGCGCTGGCGCTCGCCGCCGGCGCGCAGGCGCGCGACCTGGAGTTCGTCCAGTTCCATCCCACCGCACTGTCGGTCCGGGTCAACGGCGCGCTGCCGCTGATCACCGAAGCGCTGCGCGGCGCCGGCGCGCGCCTGTACGACGACGACGGCGCCCCGATCATGGCCGAGCGCCATCCGCTGGGCGATCTCGCGCCCCGCGACGTGGTGGCCCGGCAAGTGTGGCAAGCGCAACAGGCCGGTCAGCGCATCTGGCTGGATGCCACCCACCTGCACGAGACTTGGCTGCTGCAGTTCCCCACCGTGTACGCGCTGTGCCGCGCGCACGGCATCGACCCGCGGGTGCAGCGCATCCCGGTGACCCCCGCCGCGCACTTCCACATGGGCGGCATCGCCGCGGATCTGGACGGGCGCACCGCGGTGGAAGGCCTGTACGCGGTTGGCGAGGCCGCCTGCAACGGCGTGCATGGCGCCAACCGGCTGGCCAGCAATTCGCTGCTGGAGGGCGTGGTCTACGGCCGCCGCCTGGGCCAGTCGCTGGCCGGCATCCATCGGCATCTGCCCACCGAACACGGCCGCTGGGTGGTGCGCGGACGCTCCGCCGACACGGCGGCGCTGCTCGAACTGCGCGCACTGACCTGGCGCGCGCTGGGACCGGTGCGCGACGGAGCGGTGATGCGCGAGGCGCGTGAGGAACTGGCGCGCGATGCCGGCCTTGCCGGCAGCTGGCAGGGCGAACTGGTCACGCGGATCCTGGACGCGGCGCTGGCGCGGACGCGCAGCCTGGGCGCGCATTACCGGAGCGACGCGCCGGTCGACTGAACCGCGCCGCGCCTGTCATTCGAATTCGTGGCATGCGAAAGCAGCGGGATGACTCCCGCCGCGTCGTTCGACATCCGCCTTCAGGCCGGTTCCGGCGCCGCCAGCGACGCACGTCCGGGCTTTCCATGCCAGTAGCCGTTGCGCGCCCCCAACCGTGGCGGCGGCAGTGGCGCGCGCAGCATCCGGTGGAAATGATCCACCACCGCCGCCATGTCGTCCTGCGCGGGCGACAGCCGCAGGATGTCCACGCCGCAGGCAATCAGCTCGTCGCGCTCGGGCGCCATGTCGACGATCTCCATGCCCTGCACCTGGATGCCGTTGATCACCATGAACGCCTCGCCTTCGCGGGTACCCAGCGGCAGTCCGTCGGGGTGCTCGATGCAGCGGAAACCGCAGTCGTCCTTGGGCACGTCGTAGGCGCGGGCGGTGAAGCAGCGCGCCGACCAGGCCAGCGGCAGGCGCCCCCAGGCCATGATTTCCAGCTCCGGCATCGGCGTGCCCTGCTCCACCATCCCCGCGCGCAGTTCCTCCAGCAACCGGCGCCCCTGCTCCACGCCCGGCACCCAGCGCACCAGCCCGTCCTCGATCAGCAGGCCCAGGGCGACGTGGTTGTAGACATTCAGCGTGGGTCCGGCCACGAACGGCAGGCCGCGCTCGCGGCAGACCTGCACGGCGGACAGATCGTTGGCTTCCAGCAGGAACGCGCCGTTCTCCGCCAGTCGCACCACCGTCGACAGTTCGGACTCGGCCTCGATCAGGGCCAGCGACGACAGCACGATCTGCTTGCCGCTGGCGGCCAGTTCCTCGGCCAGCGCCAGCCAGTCGCGGGTGCGCAGTTCGCGGCGCTTGCTGCACACGGTCTCGCCGAGATAGAGGATGTCCAGCGGCCACCGCGCGGCCTCGCGGTAGAAGGCCAGCACGCGCTCGCGCGGCCAGAAATACTGCAATGGTCCAAGACTGAGTTTCATCGTCAATGCCAGGCGCGGTGATAGGGGCCGAGGGTGGTCTGCTGGCCCTCGGCGTGGGCGGAAAGATCGGCCTGCCAGTCCTCGCGCAGGCGCCAGTCGGCCGGCGCGCGCGCCTGCGCGTCGATGGCCTCGCGCCAGACCCGGGTCACGGTGCGCACGTACGCCGCGCCGCGCTGCCGGCCCTCGATCTTCAGCGCCGCCACGCCAGCCTCGGCCAGGCGCGGCAGCAATTCCAGGGTGTTGAGGCTGGTGGGTTCCTCCAGTGCATGGAAGATCTCGCCGCCGACGGCGTAGCGCCCCTTGCACACGGTGGGATAGCCGGCCGGCTCGGTCGCGCCGAAACGATCGATGAGCATGCCGTTCAGGCGGACGCTGCGTCCCTGGTCCGGATGTTCCTCCCAGCGCACGAAGCTGGCCGGCGAACACACGCCGTGGCGATTCGGCGACACCCCGGTGACGTAGCTGGACAGCTGGCAGCGTCCCTCCACCATGATGCACAGGCTGCCGAACGCGAACACCTCCAGCGGCACCGGCGAGGCCTGGCACAGTCGCTCGACCTGCTGCACCGACAGCACGCGCGGCAATACCGCGCGGGCGATGCCGAAGCGCTCGTGCGCATAGCGCAACGCCGCGGCGGTGGTCGCCGAACCCTGCACCGACAGATGCCTCGCCAGCCCGGGGTGTTGCCGCGACGCGTAGTGCAGCACCGCCATCTCGGCGGCGATGATGGCGTCGGCGCCGAACGCGGCCGCCTGATCCACCGCGTGCCGCCATTGCGGCAGCCGCGCGCTGTCCGGGTACGTGTTCAGCGCCAGGTACACCTGGCGTCCGCGTGCATGCGCATAGGCGATGCCTTCGCGCATCTCGGCGTCGTCGAAGTTCAGGCCAGGGAAGGCGCGCGCGTTGGTCTGGTCGCGGAAGCCCGCGTAGACCGCGTCGGCGCCGGCGTCGATGGCGGCCTTCAGCGCCGGCAGGTTGCCGGCGGGACATACCAGTTGCATCAGGGAGTTCTCCAGTCGGCGGAATGCACGGGGCGCGGCGCCCAGGCGGCGACCACTTCAATGCCGGCTTCGGCCGGTTTCGCGTCGAGACCGCCGGCCTCGGCGGCGGCGGTCCGGCATACCTGCCGCCACAATGCATCCACGCGCTGCTCGACCTGCGGATCCAGGGTGATCGGGCGTCCCCATTCGCGCGCGCTCTCGCTCGCCCATTTGCGGGTCGCGTCCAGGCCGAGCTTGGAGCCCACGCCCGAAACCGGCGTGGCGAAATCCAGGTAGTCGATCGGCGTGTTCTCCACCAGCATGCTGTCGCGCGCCGGATCCACCCGGGTGGACACCGCCCAGATCACCTGCGCCCAGTCGCGCACGTCGATGTCCTCGTCGGTGACGATGACGAACTTGGTGTAGGTGAATTGGCGCAGGTATGACCAGATGCCCATCATCACCCGCCGTGCGTGCCCGGCGTATTGCTTGCGGATGCTGACCACCGCCACCCGGTACGAACACGCCTCCGGCGGCAGGTAGAAGTCCACGATCTCCGGGAACACCTTGCGCAGGATCGGCACGAAGATGTCGTTCAGCGCCATCGACAGCACCGAGGGCTCGTCGAACGGCGCCCGCCCCATGTAGCTGCCGTGGTAGATGGCGTCGCGACGCAGGCGCATGCGCTCGATGGTGAGCACCGGGAAGTGCGCCTGCGCGTTGTAGTAGCCGGTGTGATCGCCGAACGGGCCTTCCAGCGCGGTGTCGCCGGGATGGATGAAACCCTCCAACAGGATTTCCGCGCCCGCCGGCGCATCCAGGCCGGTCAGCGCGCTGCGCCAGACCCGCGTGCGCGCGGCCCGCAGCAGACCGGCGAATTCGTATTCCGACAGCGTGTCCGGCACCGGCGCCACCGCCGCCAGCAGCGTGGCCGGATCGGCGCCGATCGCGACCAGCACCGGAAAGGGCTTCTCCGGATGCGCGGCCTGCCAGCTGGCGTAATCGAGCGCGCCGCCGCGATGCGGTAGCCAGCGCATGATCACCCGGTTGCGGCCGATCACCTGTTGCCGGTAGATCGCCACGTTCTGCCGCTGCTGATGGATGCCGCGGGTAATCACCAGGCCGAAGGTGATCAGGCGATCGACGTCTTCCGGCCAGCAACGCTGGATCGGCAGGCGTCCCAGATCGACGTCCCCGCCTTCCAGCACCTGTTCGTTGAACGCGGCGGCGTCGACCACCCGCGGCGCGACGTAGGCCAGTTGCGCCAGCCCCGGCCAGTCGGACAGCGCGCTGCGCAGATTGCCGGGCCAGCGCGGTTCCTTGATGCTGGCCAGCAGTTCGCCCAGTTCACGCAACGAGGCCAGCGGCCGGCCGGCCAGCGCCAGCTCGATGCGGCGCCGATGGCCGAACAGATTGCCCAGCAACGCATGGTTCGAGCCGGCGTTGTGCATCAGCAGCGCCGGCCCGGATTCGCGCAGTGCCCGCAGGCTCAGCGCGGTGCTTTCCAGCTCCGGGCTGACCGGCGCGTCGATGTCCAGCAACTGTCCGTGCCCGGAAAGATGTTCCAGGAATTCGCGCAGATCGTGGAAAGCCATGCCGCGTCCTGTGGCGGGAAGGAGGCGGCATTGTCCTCACGCCCCGCCACGGGACACATTGATCCACGTCAAGCCGGAACGGCTCAGTACGTGTACTGCACCTGCACCCAGAACTTGTCGGTATCCACCGTGCGGGAGGTGTCACTGCTGCGGTAGCTCGCCAGCTTGAGCAGGCCTTCCAGTCCCTTCACGCCGGGTATCGCGCGGCGCCAGGACAGATCCAGCTCGCGGCCGAAACGGTCGCCGCCGCGATCGCTGCGGAAGTCGTGGTACCAGGTTTGCCATTCGCCACCGCCCAGCGGCAGGCTGAAGCCGGCGTAGGCATCGCGCAGTCCGTCGGTCGGGGTGGTCAGGAACTGATCGGCCCAGCCCTGGAACGCGTGCTTGGTCGCCAGTGGCGTCTGGAACGCGCGGTTGCCCGTGCCGCCGCCCGCGCCCAGCACTTCGTAGCCGGCCTTCCACTGGATGTCCTGCCAGCGGTAGCCGGCTTCGGCCAGCCAGTAGCGGCTGTCCAGCCGCCACGGGTTTCCCGCCAGCTCGCGCTGCCGCGCGTGTTCCAGCACGTAGGAGAACCCGCCGGCCTTGCCCTGCATGCGCAGGCCGCTGGTGCGGCTGGAAAGCGTGCCCAGCGGCGCCCCCGCGACCACCGCGAGGTTGTCCAGGCCCAGCCGGTAGTGGTAGCCGATGGCGGTCAGGTTCGGCGAGAACGCGTACTGCGCCTGCAACAGATGGCTGTGGCCCTCGATGTCGGCCGGCGCGGTGCGGCTGACCGGGTGGGTGTCGTCCGGGCCGAACACGCTGTTGATGTTGTCCAGGTACGCATAGGTCAGCTTCCAGCCGGCGCCCGGCGTCAATTCGATCATCGCGCCATCGTAGGTCTGCTCATTCTGCCGCCAGCCCACGCCGCCGACGAAGCGCTGGTTGCCCAGGTTGATGCGCTGGCGGCCGACCTGCGCGTTGCCCCAGTCCGCCGCGTAGCGGATCAGCGCCTGGTTGACCTCGGTGCCTTCCGGGTCGCCGACCGTGGCGTAGCCGGCGTGGCCGTTGCGGGTGTCGTTGAAGTGTTCCGCGCCCAGGTGGCGGACATCGTCGATTTCCACCAGCCCGGACAGGCCGTGCCAGCGTGGCGTGCGATAGCCGATGCGGGTGCGCAGGGTATGCGCCTTGGCGGTGACGAGCGCATTGTCCTGATCGACCTGCTCGAAGCGGTAGCGGGCATCCAGGATCAGTTTGCCGCCGGTGTCCTCCGGCGAGGCGGCGATGGCCGGAAGCGCGAGGGCCAGGCAAGGCAGGCCCAGCAGTCCGCCGATGAGATGTCTCATGCGTGTGTTCCCCTTTTTTCTTCGTGCTTGGAAGGCGCGCGTCGATGCGCGCTCAGTAGCGGTAGTTGAGCTTCAACCAGGCGGTGCGGCCGGGTTCGTTGATGCGCACCGGATCGGCCGGATAGCCGAACGCGCTGTTGCCGCCCAGATTGAGGTGTTCGCTGTAGGCGCGGTCGAACAGGTTGTCGATGCCTGCGGTGAGTTGCAGCTGGTCGCTGAAGCGGTAGCCGCCATTGACCGAGAACGCCGCGAAGCCCGCGCTCGGGCCGAGATCGCGTCCGACCACGTTGCCCTGCCCCGTGCTCACCCGATCCTGGTCGTCGACGATGCGCAGCAGCGTGCCCCACGACCAGCGCCGGTATTCGCGGCTGGCCGACAGGCGCAGTTCCAGCGGGGTCATCTGCGGCAGCGACTTGCCGCTGGCGCGATCCTCGCCCCAGGCGTAGGCCAGCGCGCCGTCGAGTTTCCAGCCATCGGCCGGCCGCCACTCCACGCCCGCCTCGCCGCCGCGGATGTCGGCATCGATGTTGCGCGCGCGGGTGGTCGCGCCCATGCCCATCATCCCGGGCAGGTAGTCGAACAGGATGTAGTCCTGCATGCGGCCGGCATAGACCGATACCCATGCCTCGACGCGTTCGCCGCGGTACTGCAGGCCCAGGTCGAGCTGGGTGGTGCGCTCGGGCTGGACGCCGGCGAAGGCGTTGGCCGCACCGGCCGGTCCGCGCTTGGGCGAAAACAGTTCCCAGTAGTCGGGCATGCGCTGGGTGTGGCCCAGACCCACATAGGCGCCGAGACGCCCGGACATGTCGTATTCGTAGCGGACGAACGCGCTGGGCAGGGTTTCGCTGCGTTCCTGGCCGGCGGTCGGATTGGGCATCGGCATCATGCCGCCGGTGCTGCGGCGCAGATCCCGCACCTGCGCGCGGTCCAGGCGCAGACCACTCATCAGGTGGTGCTTGTCGGTGATGTGCCAGTGCGATTCGGCGAATGCGCCGAAGGTGCGGAAGCGCGCATCCACCGTCCAAGGCTGCAGCCGGTAGGCGCCGCGTCCCATGCCGCTGCGCTGGCGATGGCGACTGTCGCGCAGATCCACGCCGGCGGTGATTTCCCACTCGCCCTGCTGCCAGGTCGCGGCCGCGCGCCCGCCCCAGGTGCGGTGGCCGACGTTGCTGGCCATCGGCATCGGCATGCTGCTGGACGGATCCGGCCGCCGCAGCGTGTAGTTGTCCATCACGTGATCGACGTCGTTGAGATACAGGTTGGCCTTGAAGGCATCCAGCACGCCGCCGATGTCGCTCTTCTCGAAGCGCACGCCGAGGCTGTCGCGACGGAAACGCGAACCGTCCATGCCGCGACCGGCATAGCGCGCCTGCGCGTCGCCGGCGCCGGCGCTCAGTTCCAGCACGGTGTTCGCGTCCGGCGTCCAGCCCAACGCGGCATCGGCGTTCCACTTGCGCCATGCCGACGGCACCTCGTCGCCATTGCCATCCTGGTAGTCGTCCGCTTCCGAACGGTTGCCGCCCAGACGCACATAACCGGTGGAGTTGCCGAGCGTGGCGTCCACCACCTGGTCGTTGCGGTTTCGGCTGCCGGCCAGCGCGCTGGCGTTGACGCGTACGCCGGGGCGGTCGAAGTACGGAATCTCGCGTTCGAAGCGCACCGTGCCCGCCGATGCGCCACCGCCCCACAGCACCGTCTGCGGTCCCTTGATGACCACCAGGCGATCGTAGGTTTCCGGCGCGATGTAGGACATCGCGTTGTCCATGCGCGAGGGACAGGCGCCGCTCAATGCACCGTCGTTGGTCATCAGGTTCAACCGCGATCCGAACATGCCGCGCAGCACCGGGTCACCGTTGGTGCCACCGCTGCGCAACAGCGCGAAGCCGGGAATCGTCTTCAGGTAATCGGCGCCGTCGCTCGCCGGCACCGGCTGGCGCGGCAGTTTGGGATCGGTGACGAAGGTGGTCGCCATCGCCGGCGCCACGCCGACCACGACCACGCCATCGAGTTCGGTGGGCGAAGCGGGTCCCACGTCATGCACATGCTGGCCGGCATCGTTGGGCGGCGCCTCGGCGGCGAGCACCATCGAAACCGGTGCGAGCGCGAGGGAGAGGGCGACGGCAAGACAATCTCTACGCATGACACGACACTCCGTTTAGGTCGGTGCCATTGTCTGGAGTCGCTCTAACGTTGGGATGCGTCAGGTTGTCGCAGGCGCGGGCGATCTTGATCCATGTCAAGCGGGTCGCATTTGCCGGCTTTTTTCGCCGAATCGGGGTCGGCGATTGATGCAAATCAAGGCGACCACGAAGGTCGGACAACTAACGTTCCCCCATCGGCCCAAGGCCATGACAAGGAACGCGCCATGAAGCGCAAGAGCAACTCCCTGCTTTATTACGCCCTCGCCTGCGCGATGGGCGCCACGCTGGCCGGCAACGCCCTTGCCGGCGATGCCTCCGCCCCGCTGGGCGAACCGATCAAGGCGGTCCTGACCGCCCCGCCGATGGTGCCGCCGCCGATCACGCGCAGCACGCCGGCCAAGGTCATCGTCGACCTGGAAGTGGTCGAGAAGGAGATGAAGATCTCCGACGGCGTGACCTACAACTTCTGGACCTTCGGTGGTTCGGTGCCGGGCAGTTTCATCCGCGTTCGCCAGGGCGACACGGTGGAGTTCCACCTGAAGAACCACCACAGCTCGCACATGCCGCACAACATCGACCTGCATGCCGTCACCGGCACGGGCGGCGGTGCCGAGGCGACGTTCACCCTGCCCGGCCACGAAACGCAGTTCACCTTCAAGGCGCTGAATCCCGGCCTGTACGTCTACCACTGCGCGATGCCGCCGGTCGGCATGCACATCGCCAACGGCATGTACGGCCTGATCCTGGTCGAGCCGCCGGAAGGCCTGCCGAAGGTGGACAAGGAGTTCTACGTGATGCAGGGCGACTTCTACACCGAGGGCAAGTACGGCGAACCCGGCCTGCAGCCCTTCAGCCTGGAAAAGGCCATCGACGAGCATCCGACCTACGTGGTGTTCAACGGCGCGGAAGGATCGCTGACGGGCGACAACGCGCTGCAGGCCAAGGCCGGCGAGAGCATCCGCATGTTCGTCGGCAATGGCGGCCCCAACCTGGTGTCCAGCTTCCACGTCATCGGCGAGATCTTCGACAAGGTCTACATGGAAGGCGGCAGCAAGTACCAGGAAAACGTGCAGACCACGCTGGTGCCTGCCGGTGGCGCGACCATCGTCGAGTTCAAGGCCGACGTGCCGGGCAACTTCGTGCTGGTCGACCACAGCATCTTCCGCACCTTCCACAAGGGCTCGCTGGGCATCCTGAAGGTCGATGGCGAGGCCAAGCACGACATCTACACCGGCCAGCAGTCGAGCAAGGAATACCCACAGGGCGAACCTGCCGGCAAGTAAGCGAAGAACCCCCGTGAGGATGCCCATGTACCGGAGACTGCCCGCCCTGCTGCTTGCAAGCCTCGTCGCGCCGGCGATGGCGAGCGGTCCCGGCTACGTGGACGTGCCGGGCGGAAGCTTCCGCTCGGCCATCCGCTACGAGGAAAGCAGCGACGCGCGTTCCGTCCCGGCCTTCGCCCTGATGGAACGCGCGGTCAGCAACGCCGACTTCGCCCGCTTCGTCGAACGGCAGCCGCAATGGCGACGGGATCGGGTGCCGGCGCTGTTCGCCGGTCCCGGTTACCTCGGGCACTGGGAAAGCGCCACCGTGCCGGGCGCGGCGGTCGGCGCGGACGCGCCGGTGGTGCAGGTCAGCTGGTACGCCGCCGATGCCTACTGCCGCGCGCAGGACGCGCGCCTGCCGACCTTCCTGGAATGGGAATACGCCGCCGCCGCCGATGCCGATCGGCGCGACGCCCGCGCCGACCAGGGCTGGCAGGCCCTCCTGCTCAACGACGCCACCGCCCGCGCCCTCGATGCCGGCGACGCGCCGCCCAACGCCTACGGCATCCACGGCCTGCATGGCGTGGCGTGGGAATGGGTGGACGACTTCGCCACCCTGATGGGCGACAGCGACAAGCGCGGCGCAGACGACGGCGACAAGCTCAAGTACTGCGGCGCCACCTCGCTGGCCTTCAACGACCGCCAGCACTACGGGGTGATGAAACGCTTCGCCCTGCTGTCCGCCCTGCAACCGGTCAACACCCTCGGCAACCTCGGATTCCGCTGCGCAAGGAGCCAGCCATGAAGATGCCCCTTTCTTTCCTCCTGCTCGGGCTGGCGCTTCTGCAGCCCGGCCTCCCCGCCGCCGCGCAGACGCTGCCGGGTGATTCCCTCTACCAACTGGACGCGAAGGTCACCGACCAGGACGGCAACACCGGCCAATGGCGGGATCTGCGCGGCAAGCCACGCATCGTGTCGATGTTCTACACCAACTGCCACCTCATGTGCCCGCTCATCATCGAGAACGGCAAGGCGGTGCAGAAACAGCTGACGCCCGCCGAACGCGCGCGCGTGGAGCTGGTGATGATCAGCCTGGATCCCGCCCGCGACACCCCGCAGGCCCTGCGCGAGACCGCGCAACGGCACCGCGTGCCCGCGCAATGGCGGTTCCTGCAACCCGGCGCCAACGATGCCCGCGCGATCGCCAGCGTGCTCGACGTGCGCTACCGCCCGCGCGAGGACGGCAGCATCAACCACACCAGCGTGCTGGTGCTGGTGGATGCCGATGGCCGCGTCCTCGCCCGCTCCGAGGTGGCCAGCGCGATACCGGATCCGGCCTTCGTCGCCGCCGTCCGCACCGCCCTGTCCTCCTCCGCTTCCCCCGTCCATTGAATCCCCGCAACCACACCAAGGAGTTTCCGATGAAAGTCGTTTCCGCTTCCCTGCTCGCCCTGGGCCTGATGGCCGCCGCCGGCATGGCCCAGGCCGCCAACAACTGCACCGTCAGCCTGAAGGGCGACGATGCGATGAAGTTCGATCTGAA
Source organism: Pseudoxanthomonas sp. OG2 (assembly GCF_014192765.1). Classification (NCBI taxonomy): domain Bacteria; kingdom Pseudomonadati; phylum Pseudomonadota; class Gammaproteobacteria; order Lysobacterales; family Lysobacteraceae; genus Pseudoxanthomonas; species Pseudoxanthomonas sp. OG2. The sequence goes on from NZ_JACHYM010000001.1 coordinate 191,039, forward strand.
GACGGCCACCGTCTCGGCCAGTTGCCCGACGATCACCATCGAGCTGGCCCACACCGGCAAGATGCCGGCCGCCGCGATGGGCCATAACGTGGTCATCTCCGCCGCCAAGGACATGGACGGCATCGCCCGCGACGCCATCAAGGCCGGCGTGGGCAACCACTACGTGCCCAAGGGCGACGCCCGCGTGCTCGCCGCCACCACCCTGATTGGCGGCGGCCAGAAGACCAGAATCACGCTCCCCGGCAAGAAGCTGACCGCCGGCGGCGACTACAACTTCTTCTGCAGCTTCCCCGGCCACTCCACCTTGATGAAGGGCAAGTTGGTGGTGACCAAGTAGTTCGCCGGGGACAGGAGCGCCGGGGCCGGTTTGCCGGCGCTCCTGCTTTCACCGTCGCATTTCCTTTCCCACACTGACTGTCGGTACCGCCATGGAATACCACATTCCCCTCCCCGGCCCGTCCGTGGATCCAATCACCATCGAACGGGTGTTGCAGGAATTCGATCCCGCCGGCCTGGTCGACCTGGACGCCAAGGCGGGCAAGCTGCGCATCTCCACCGTGGTGATGGACATCGAACTGGTGTTCATCATGGAACAGGCCGGACATCCGGTGCGCCTGACCCAGATCGAACGCATTGCCTCGGTGTGCTGCGGAGGTTGCAGCGGCTGATCCGCGGCATGGTGCACGCGGCTTGATCGCGATCAATTTGAACCGGTTCGCGATGCGATACGGTGCCCGGGTCGAAGTTCCGGAAAGCCGCCATGCGCATCCATCCTTCCGAAGACGGCGGCCCGGGACTCGGGCTGTGCAGCGAGGCCGATGTCGTCAGGCTGGTCGAGACCTTCTACCTGCGCGTGCGTCGGGATGACCTGCTGGGTCCCTTCTTCGAAGCGCGCGTGCGGGACTGGGCCGCGCATCATTCGCTGCTGGTCGCATTCTGGTCGTCGTTGCTGCGCGGCACGCGCCGCTTCCATGGCGCACCGGTGAGCTGCCATCTGGGCATGGCGGGGCTGACCGAAGCCATGTTCCTGCGCTGGCTGATACTGTTCCGCCAGACCACCGCCGACTGCGGCAACGAGGCGATGCGCCGCGAAGCCGACGCCGCCGCCCTGCGCATGGCCAACCATTTCTGGCAACGCTATCAGGCCAGACAGATGCCGGCCTGTGCGCCCACGCCGCTTCCGGTGGACTGAAACGCCGGCACTTCCGGCGAAACCCAATCCCGGACGACGTGGCCGGGAAGCCGACCCATCGCGGGCCGACACGCCCCGCCGGAATGGAGGACGGGCCTATCCTGCGCGCGCCGGTACCGGTGGCGATTCCATCTCGGTGGGCACCGCCCGCAGCAGGACACGGCTGGCCTCCTGCTGCTCGGGCAGGGACAGCAGTTCCAGGAAACGCGTCTCGCCGGCCACCAGCACCGCGACCGCCAGGCCATCGCGATAGAGCACGCGCGCGCCGGGCACGCGCGCGACCTTCTCGCCCGGCAGCAGTGTGCCCAGCAGGTTGGCCGGATCGGTGGCGGCGATCGCCAGCCACTTGCCATTGGCGGGCCGGCGGCGCACCTGGCGCAGCGCGGCGACGGCTTCCGGCAAGGCGAACTGTTCGCCCGGGATGCCGGTGATGAAGCGGCCGCCGCGGATTTCACCGCGTGCTTCCAGGCGCTGGTAGATCCGTACCAGCTCGCGCCAGGGCGGCAGCCATGCGGCCTCGCGTTCGAGCAGCCGCCAGCAGACCACACCGTAGCGCCGCAGCAGCATGCGCGCGACGTGTTCGACCGCCTCGGCCCGGGCCTCGCCACTGCCCGATGGCGCACCGGCGCGGATCAGCGCCCAGCGGCCGGCGTCCTGGATGCCGAACATCGGCTTGCGGCGGCGATGGCGGGATCCGCCATCGCGCTTGGACGCGGGGACCAGCAACGCCCGCAGGCCGCCGAAACTGTCGCAATGGACCCGGCCCCGCACCACCAGTTCGGCCAGCGCGTCTTCCAGTTCGGTGCGCAACAGATGCGCGCCGTCGCCGATTTCATCGAAGAACGAGGCGCCGTGCGCGCCGAGATAATCCACCACGCGGCGCGCGCGCGAACCCAAATCGTCATCGTCCACCGGCGCGGGGGCCAGGCGCGTCCACAGCGGCGCCTGGCGACGCGGCAACAGCAGGATCGGCGTGCCGCGCAACGAAATATTGCCGCGCCCGCCACCCTCGCTCGCAGGCGGACGCAGCCGCGTCCACAGCGTGCGTCCCGCGGTGCACAGATCATCCAGCCAATGAATCGCGTAACCACGCACGCGCGCGGGCAGCAGGTCCGCTTCCCAACTGGCGGCGGGCGCTTCGAATCCTTCCAGTTGCCCCAGTACGCCGGCCAGCGCTTCCGGTCCACTGACCCGCTCCGCCTCGCTCAGATGCTGCCAATCGAACAGGAAGCGCTGGAAATCGCGCGGTTCGACCGGTTCGATTTCGCGCCGCAGTTGCTTGAGCGTGTAGCGATGGATGCGCGCCAGCAGGTGACGCTCGCACCACTCCTCCTCGTGCGCGCCGGGCGTGAAATGACCCTGCATCACATAGCCTTCGCTCTGCAGGGCCAGCAATGCCGGATCCACCTCGTTCACCGGCAATGCCAGCGAATGCGCGAGCGCGGTGGCGGGCGCCGGCCCCAGCGCAGTCAGGCGCGCGCGCAGCAGCTCGCGTAACGCGGTCTCGCGCGGCCAGTCGACCTGTGCGTATTCGTCGGGCGCCTCGACCACCGGCTCGATCGGCGCGGCGGGAAACAAGGCGCGCAGCATCGGCAACTGCTCAGTCGCCAGCCACAGCGCCCGCGCGCCGCCGTCGCCCACCTGCATGCGGGTGGCGCGTCCGTCCGCCGCCAGTGCCCGCAGCCATTCCTGCCAGCCGGCGTTGTCCGCGGCTTCATCGGCGGTGATGGCGCCCACGCCGGTTAGTGCTTCATGCATCTCGTCGGGATTGCGCGGCTGCGGCCAGGCTTCCTCGCGCACCGCCTGGATCGCGCCGGTATCCAGTTTTCCGAGTTCATCGGCCGATTCGGCCTCGCGATAGAGCCGGCTCTGCACCGCCTGGGTGCGGCGTTCCTCCAGCGGCGCGTCGTCGAGGAAGGCATAGGGACGCGCGTTGATCACTTCGGCCGCCAGCGGCGACGGCAATGGCAGATCCCGCGCGACGACTTCGATCTCCCCGGCCTCCAGCCGGCGCAGCAGTTGCAGCCAGCCATCGGCGTCCATCGCCTCGTGCAGGCAGTCGTCCAGGGTCTGCGCGACCAGCGGATGATCCGGAATCTCGCGCTCGCCGACGATGTTTTCCAGGCAGGCCACCTGATCCGGGAACACCGTCGCCAGCAGATCCTCGGACTTCATCCGCTGCAACTGCGGCGGCACCTTGCGGCCGCCGACGAAGCGCGGAAGTGCCAGTGCGGTGGTGGCGTTCCAGCGCCAGCGCACGCCGAACAGCGGCGCATCCAGCAGCGCCTGGATCAGCACGTCCAGCGCCGAGGACGAATGCAGGTAGCGCGAGACCTCGATCAGCGGGAAGCTGTGGCTGGTCGACAGTGACAGGATGATCGCGTCCTCGGTCGCGGCGGCCTGCAATTCGAAATTGAACTGGCGGCAGAAGCGCTTGCGCAGGGCCAGGCCCCAGGCGCGATTGAGCCGGCTGCCGAACGGCGAATGCAGGATCAGCTGGGTACCGCCGGATTCGTCGAAGAAACGCTCCAGCACGATCCGCGACTGGCTGGGCACCTGGCCCAGCGCGGCCAGGGTCTTGTCCAGGTAGTCGGCGATCTGGCGCGCGGCTTCCTCGTCCAGCGCCACCTCCTGCATCAGCCAGCGCATGCCGGCGTCCACGCCGTCCGCGACGATCGCGGCGGCCACGGCTTCGCGCAGGCGCGACACGCCGAACGACAGTTCATCGCTGCGTCCGGGTGCCTCACCCAGCCAGAACGGGATGTTGGGCGGTGCGCCGCGCGCATCCTCCACCCGCACCCGGCCCGGTTCCACCCGCAGGATGCGGTAGCTGGCGTTGCCCAGTTGGAACACGTCGCCGGACAGGCTTTCGACCGCGAAGTCCTCGTTGACGGTGCCGATGGTGTGCGCTTCCGGTTCCAGGATCACCGCGTAGTCGCCGGTGTCGGGAATGGTGCCGCCGGACATCAGCGCGGTCATCCGCGCGCCCTTGCGCTCACGCAAGCGGTGATGCACGGCATCGCGGTGCAGATAACCCGCGCGTGGGCCGCGCCGGGTGCTGAAGCCCTCGGCCAGCATCCGCACCACCGCCGCGTAATCCTCGCGCGCCAGCATGGCATATGGCGCCGCCCGCCGGACCAGCGCATACAGCGCGTCCTCGTCCCATTCGCGGCTGGCGGTTTCGGCCACCAGTTGCTGGGCGAGCACGTCCAGCGGCGCGACCGGGATCCGCAGCGCATCCAGCTCGCCGCGGCGGACGCAATCCAGCAGCGCCGCGCATTCGATCAGTTCGTCGCGCGACTGCGGGAACAGGCGCGCCTTCGGCACCCCGCCCACCGCATGGCCGGAACGGCCCGCGCGTTGCAGGAACGTGGCGATGGAGCGTGGCGAGCCCAACTGGCACACCAGATCCACGTCACCGATGTCCAGGCCCAGTTCCAGCGACGCGGTCGCCACCAGCACCTTCAGATCGCCGCGCTTGAGCCGCTGTTCGGCATCCAGCCGCGCTTCCCTGGCCAGGCTGCCGTGGTGCGCCGCCACGCCTTCCTTGCCCAGCCGCTCGCCGAGGTGGCGGGCGGCGCGTTCGGCCATGCGCCGGGTATTGACGAACACCAGCGTGGTGCGGTGTTCGCGCACCAGCGCCGCGACCCGGTCGTAGACCTGTTCCCACTGGTCGTTGGACATCACCGCGCCCAGCGGCGTCGGCGGCAGCTCCAGTGCCAGGTCGCGCTGCTTGCCGTAGCCGATGTCGACGATTTCGCAATGCGGCGGTTCCGGCCCTTCGCCCGCGCCTACCAGGAAGCGCGCCACCGCGTCGATGGGTTTCTGGGTCGCCGACAGGCCGACCCGCACCGGCGGCTGCGCGCACAGCGCCTGCAGGCGTTCCAGCGACAGCGCCAGGTGGCTGCCGCGCTTGCTGGCGGCAACCGCGTGGATTTCGTCGACGATCACCGTGCGCACGCTGGACAGCATGCTGCGGCCGGAAGCCGAGCCCAGCAGCACGTACAGTGATTCGGGCGTGGTCACCAGCACATGCGGCGGCTTGCGGAACACTTTCTGGCGCTCGCCGGCCGGCGTGTCGCCGGTGCGCACCGCGGTGCGGATCTCGACATCGGGCAGGCCCATGTCCGCGAGTTCGGCGCGGATGCCGGCCAGCGGCGCGTCGAGGTTGAGGTGGATGTCGTTGGACAGCGCCTTCAGCGGCGAGACGTAGACCACGGCGGTCTCGTCCGGCAACCCGCCCTCGTCCAGCCCGCGCCGGACCAGGTCGTCGAGCGCGGCGAGGAAGGCCGTCAGGGTCTTGCCCGAACCAGTCGGGGCCGCCACCAGCGTATGGCGGCCCGCGCGGATCGCCGGCCACGCGGCGCGCTGGGCCGGCGTGGGCCCGGGAAACGTGCGCCCGAACCAGCGGGCGACGGCGGGATGGAACGAGTCCAGCGGCATGGCGGCGACGATACCGGGAAATCTCCTGGAAAACGGTGAAAACCTGGAACCGAGATGGTGCTGTTTGATGGCGGATCCAAGCGCGTGGGGTGAACGGATGCCGTCCGCAGGTTCTGTTTTCCCGTTTGAAGGGAACGCTCAGTTCGCGGTTCCCTTGCCCCTGTCCCCTTCCCTCGCAACGCGGGGGAAGGTGCCGCAGGCGGATGGGGGCAAGGATCCGTGCGAAGAGCGCCCCCATCCGGCGCGGGCGCGCCACCTTCCCCCGCAAGCGGGGGAAGGGAACATGTCCAGGCGCGTGGGGGAATCTATGCCATCCGTGGGTTCCGTTCTTCTGCTTGGAAAACGCTCAGTTCGCCGTTCCCTTTCTCTCCCCTTCCCCCGCGACGCGGGGGAAGGTGCCGAAGGCGGATGGGGGCGAGGATCCGCGCGAAGAGCGCCCCCATCCGGCGCGGTCGCGCGCCCTTCCCCCGCAGGCGGGGGAAGGGACCATCCGATTTGGAAACTGCGAGTTGCGCCTGATCCCTAGCCCGCCACAGGCAACTCAATCCGGATCACGGTGCCCGCGCCGACAACGCTGTCCACACCGATGCGGCCACCGGCGCGCTGGATCAGATCGCGCGCCACCGACAGGCCCAGGCCGGTGCCCTCGCCGGCCGGCTTGGTGGTGAAGAACGGGTCGAACGCGCGCGCCTGCACCTCCGGCGTCATGCCGGTGCCAGTGTCGCGGAAGCCGATGGCGACACCGCTCGCGCTGGTGCCGGCGGTGACCTCGAACACGCCGCCGCCCGGCATCGCGTGGTTGGCGTTGGCGGCGATGTTCAGCACCATCAGTTCGAACTGGGTGCGATCAAAGCGGATCGGTCGCAATCCCTCCGCCACGTCCAGGCGGACATCGACCGTCGGGTCGAATAACTGGCGCAGCATCGGTCGCAACTCGCGCAGGCTTTCGCCCGCATCGAACGTCTGCAGGTGGGTCTCGTCCTGTCGGGCGAACGCCAGCAGCTTGTGGGTCACCAGGGTCGCGCGGCGCGCGGCCGATTCCACCCCGGCCAGGGCTTCCTTGAGCGCGGCCGGATCGTCCTGCCGCTTGCCGCGCCCGGCATAACCGAGGATCAGCGACAGCAGGTTGCCGAAATCGTGGGCGACGCCGCTGGCCAGCCGGCCCACCGCCTCGACCTTCTGCGCGTGGATAAGCTGTTCCTGCGCGCGTTCGCGTTCGCGCGCCTCCTGCTCCAGCAGGCGGTTGCTCTCGGCCAGTGCATTGCCACGCTGGTTGGCCTCGCGCAGGCTTTCGCGCAGCGCCACGGAACTGCGATCCAGCACCACCGCGATCATCAGGAACATCGCGAAGCGCGCGGCCAGATCGACCAACCGGTTGTAGACCTCGCCGTCGCGCGCGATCTCCAGCCACATGCCACCGCAGAACGCCACGGCGATGCAGGCGAACATCACCCACAAGGCGCGCCGGCCGATCACCAGGCCCGCGATGGCCATCCAGATCACCAGGATCGGTTGCTCGTAGACCTGCGCGTCGAATCCGGTGGACAGATAGCTGGGCACCACGGTGACCGCGAACACCGCCAGCAGCAGGTAGGACGCCGCACCAAACCTGCCGCGCCGGATCAGCCAGAAGCTGGCGCCGGCCGCGGCGCTCACCGCAAGGCTGAACACCATGCTGGCGATCTCGCCCGGCCGCCAGGGAATGTCCACCGAGGCGCGGTAGATCCAGGCCAGCGGCGGCAACATCGCCAGCAGCAGCGAGATCACCTGGATCATCGGCGCGTTGCGGCGATCCACCGGATCGGCAATCGGCACGTCGCGGAACCAGTCCAGCACGCCGCGCAGGAGCGGCCCGATCAGCGGAATACGCGCGTCGCGCGTGGAAACGACCGATGGAGAGGGTTCGATCATGGGGGTCCTCAGGGATGCCTAGCCGCCGACCGGGCGACTGGGACGGCCGCCCTCCCCGGCGCCGTCCGAACATCCCCGGACCGGCGGATTATAGGCCCGGCGCGGGCTTTTCCCCGGTCGCGCCCGCTTGCAGCCTGACTTCGACCCGGCGGTTCGGGATCAGGCATTCGCGCAGCGCCTCGCGCGGCTTCACGCCATCGCAGGCCTGCACCTGTTCGGTATCGCCGCGGAAGGTGTAGCGGATGGCTTCGGCGGGCACTCCTCGCTCGATCAGCCATTCCCGCACCGTGCGCGCGCGGCGCTCTGACAGGCCCTGGTTGTAGTCGTAGCCCCGGCCCTGCAGGCGATCGGCATGCCCCACCAGTTCCACCGACGCCAGGGTCAGGCCTTCCTCGCGCACCCGCGCCAGCTCCCGCTCCAGGCTCTGCAGCGAGTAGGCGCGGATGTCGCCGCGACCGTCGCGATCGAACTCGAACAACACGTTGGCGGTCAGCACCGCCGGTGCGGCCGGCATGGCGGCCACACCGCACTGGCGCGCCAGCGCCTCGGCGTCGCTCACCATGTCCTCGGCTATCTGGATATAGGGCTTGGAATGGCGCCACTGCTGCTGGTTGAACTCGTTGCCGGCATGCACCAGTTCCACTTCGCCGCAGGCCACCGCCTGCTGCGCGCAGGCGAAACCCGGCGTGCCGTGGATCGCGCCCAGGCGCTTCCACAGGTCCTCGCGCACGCGGGCCGCGCCGTTGACCAGCGGGGTGTCGGTGGGCAGCGGCGAGACGCCCTGCTCCATCCCCACGATCAGCTTCTCCGATTCGGTCAGCGCTTCCTGCGGGAACGCGCTGCGATCGTTGCGGGTGTATTCGTGGAAGGACACGTCCAGCCAGCACTGGGCCTTGGACAGGTGGTAGTCGCGCACCGGGCGGCCGCCGTCGTTGAGCGCCTGGATACGCCCCTGGGTGGCCTCGTAGCCGGACAGATCGGCATGGATGGCCTCGTCGGTGATGCGATCGCGCGGCGGAACCAGTTGGGTCTGCTGCGCGGCGGCCGTGCCGGCCAGGGCGGCCAGGACGGCGGCGGTGATGAGCGTGGACTTGGTGATGGTCATATGGGGTTCCTCAGCGCACCGGATCGCGGTAGCGGGCGTCTTCCCTGCGGAAGAGGTCTTCGTCGAACTTGAAGCGCAGGCGGATGAAGGCGCCCTGCTGGGTGTACTCGTAGCCGGTCAGGTCCTCGTCGCCGCGGAAACCGGTGGCGTTGTAGCCGACCGACAGCCACAGGTTCTGCCGCAGCAGGCGCCCGACTTCCACGCCGAACGCGTACTGGTTGGCGCCGTACTGGCCACGGAAGGTCGAGGCCAGCACGCCGATGTCCCAGTTCTCGGTGATGTCGTAGACCACGCGGCCCGACAGCAGCACCGCGCGGAAATCGTCGTTGACCCGGCCGGTGTCGGCATAGAAGAAGCTGTCCTGCTGCCACTTCGCCGCCACCCGCCCGGTCAGCCACCACGGCCGCGATGGATGCCAGTCGGCGTGCGCGGACACGATGTGCGCGCTGGTGCGGATGTCCTGGCCGGTATCGGAACCGAAACCGGAACCGTCCATGCCGCTCTCGTCCTTCTCCAGCTTGTACTCGTAGCGCGCCAGCGCGTTGATGCGGTTGGTGTCGGTATCGCGGTAGGCCACGCCGACCTGGAAGCGATCCTGCAGCACGTCGCCGCGCGCCGCGTAGACCGTGCGCAGCAGGTAGTTGCGTGCCAGCACGGTCCAGTCGCGGTTGAGCTTGCGCGCCGCGAGGAACTGCAACAGGGTGGTGTTGTAGGCCTCGTCCGTCGGGGTTTCGGCGACGTCGTCGGAAATCCGGTGTTCCAGCCGGATGTTGCCGCGCCACAGCGGATTGGCGCTGTAGTCCAGGGCGATGCCTATCCCGGTCGAATCGCCGACGTTGCCGGAGATCACGTTGGTATGCTCCAGCGAGGTGTCCAGGCGCAGTCCCTCGCGCAGGTCCCAGCGGTTGCGCATGCCCGAGGCCGCCTGGATGTCGCGACCGGCGATGGCGTCGCGCAGTCGATATTCCGAGAATAGCTGGGTATCGCGCAGGAAGCTGGTATCCACGCCCAGTGCCACCGTATCGGCCTCGCGGCCGTCCTGGGTCAGGCCGTTGACACCGCTGATCCCGGTCTGTTTCTCGTAGCGGCCATACAGGCGGCTGCGCTCCCGCAACTGGAAGTCCACGCCGAGGGCGATTCGATTGCGATCCTCGCCATGGATGTCCTGTTCCACCTCGCCGCCCAGGTTCAGGCGATCGCTGGCGCGGTAGCCGACGCCGAAGCGCAGCATGTCCGAGGACAGCTCGGTGCCGACCGGCAGGCCGCTGGCGACATCGTTGGGGTTGCCGTTGCTGATGATCGGCAGGCCGGTCAACGGGTCCAGCGGCTGCTGGCCGTAACCGAGCGCACCGCCGCCGGCGCCGGTGGCGTAGCCGCCGGACAGGCCGCCCAGGTTGCCGTAGCCGCTGTTGGTCGCCCAGGTGTAGTAGGCGCCGACGGTTTCGCGGATGGCGCGATAGCCGAAATCCAGGGTCAGCTTGTCGGTCACCTTGACGCGCGTGCCGACGCTGCCGGCGTTGCGCTCGCCGCCGTCGGGATTGCGGTCTTCGCTGCGCAATCCCTCCGCGTACAGCTCGAAGCGCTCGTTCAAGCGGTAACGCGTGGTCAGGCTGTACTCGCCCCGCCCGCCGTACAACGGCGAGGCCTGGTTGTTGAACTCCGGATCCGACTGTCCGGCGAACAGTTTCAGGTCCGCTCTCTTGCCGGCATGCCCCAGCTCCACGCGCCAGGCGTTGCCTTCCACCAGCCCGCTCAGCCCCTGCAACGCGGGCGTGCCGTATTGGTTGATGGAGTTGGTGTTGACCTCGCTGCGCGTGCGCGCCGCCTCGGCCACCAGCCAGGTGTTTTCACCCAGGCGGTAGCCGACGTTGGCGCTGCCCATCTCGAAGCTGGCGAACGGATTGCGGTCGTCCACGTAGGATCCGCCGATCTCGCCGTTCTGGCCGACCCGCAGTTGCGCGTCGCCACCGACCACCCAGAACTTTTCGGTGCCCTGATCCAGTTCGTAGGTGATGCGCAGCGATACCGGATTCAGATCGCCATCGAACGAGGGCAGGAAGCTGTTGAGCAGGATGCGGCCGGAGAACGGCTCGAAGCTGTAGTCCACCAGCCGGGCCAGCGGACGCACCGAGACGATTCGCGAAGGCTGGTTGCGATCGCGCACCACCACCTCGACCCGCTCGCTGCCTTCCAGCACCGCGTTGTTGCGCAGGCCGTAGGGGCCGCTGCCCTGGCTGGGCAGTTCCTCGATGACCTGGCGCAGCGAGTCCTCGATGGCGAACACGTTGCCGCGCACGCGCGCGTTCTCGAAGTGCCAGCCCAGTCCGGTCGCGGTGCGGTTGTAGGTGCCCAGCACGCGCTGCGGCGCACGCTCGCCGAAGCCGACGCCGGTCTGGGTGGCGATGCTGTCGCCGGTCTGGAAATCACCGTACAGCAGGTAGTTGCGGCCATTGTCCACGCGCACGTACAGGCGCTCGGCCGAACGCGCGTCGAAACCGCGCAGCGACGCGTCGCCATACACCGGATAGAACTCCTCCGGCTGGATGTCGCGCAGCAGGCGGGCCCGCACTTCCTTGTCCGAGTCGTAGGCGGCGGTCAGCAGGTACTCGCCCTTGATCCGGCCCTTGACGAAGAACGCCGCGCGCGCCGCACCATTGGCCTTGCCGTTGTTGAACTGCTTTTCCCAGCGGCGGATTTCCCGCTCGAAACCATCGCCGCGGGTGCTGCCGTCGATCAGGTTGTCGCCCTTGCGGCGGAAGTTGATCACGCCCTCGATGAGGCCGGTCGCGATCATCTCGCGCATTTCCGGCACGAAGCCGACCACGCCCTCGGCGGTCTCGCCGCCGGAGGTCACCCGCAGCAGCACGTCCTGCGGGTCGTGCGGCGCCAGCAGGTCGAACTCGGCGCGGCCGTCGCGCACCGGCACCTGCACGCCGGGCGTGACCTTGTCGGCGTCCAGGTGGCCGGGGCCGAGTTCGTCGGTACGGCCATCGGGCAGCTTGATGCGGCCGCCGGAGTTCTCGACGGTCGCGAAGGCCTCGCCGGCCAGCGGCTTGCCATCGGCACCGAACAACTGGATCACCACGTGCACCGGCGACTGGCCGTCGGCCGGAACGCCGTCGCGATCCACCTCCACCACCACCCGCTGCACGCCGGCGTTGGCGCGGTAATCGACATTGCCCGGTTGCGCATACAACGGTTGCGAGGTGGCCTGCTGGCTTTGCGGCGATTGCGGGAACAGCGGCGTCGCCTGTCCCAGCACCGGGGTGAAGCGCTGGTCGCCGGAGACGTTCTGGGCCATCGCCATGGCCGGCATCAGCACCAGCGACAGCGCCAGGCTCAGCGGTTTGCGGGAGAAAGGTTGGGGACGCATGGTCTTCCTGGCCTGGCGGACGCGGGCGGATCGCGGGGTGCGGCTCATGGCTGCACCTCCGTGCCGGCGGCGGGACTCGGGGCGGTCGCCCTCGGATCCACGATCGGGCGCTGGTTCGCCGAGTCGGTGCCCTGCTGCGGGCTGCGCAGCGGCTTGCTTTCGAAACGCAGCGGCGATTGGCCCGGCTCCGTTTCCGGCGCGCGGATCTCGCCCTGGGTGCGGCGTGCCTTGACCTGTTCGATCACCGGGTTGGAGCAACTGCCCTCGATGAAGTCGGCGCGATGCAGCTCGCCGTTCTTGAGGTCGATGAACAGGCTGTCGGCGTCGCCCAGGTTGCGGTTGCTGCTGGTGGTCAGGCGCGAGCCGACCGGCAGCGTGGACGCGTCCACCTTCAGCGTGTGGCTCTTCGGCGGCAGGCCGCAGTAGCTGTACTTGCCTTCCGAATCGCTGATCAGCCAGGTACCGTCCTCGAAGTACATTCGCACGCCGGGGATGCCCAGTTCTTCCCTGTCCTGCACATGGTTGACGTTGCAGTCAACGAACACCTTGCCCAGCACGCAGCCCTCGTCGGCGAACACGCCGCCGCTGACGATCACGCGGTACTCGGCCGGATTGGATGGCACGGTGCCGCCGTTCGGATACGGCGCCAGCGTGTTCGGATCCACGCAGCCGCCGGTGATCGAACAGCCCCAGGCGCGCGCGCGGTTGATGCCGTCGCCCTGCTGGCTGCCCACGCCCACGCGGACGCGGTAGCTCAGCACCTTCTGCGCGCCGACCGCCAGCGAACCGACGTCGAACACCAGGGTCGGTCCGGGCTTGCCGATCGGGTCGGCGATGCCGCTGCCATCCACCCGCGCGGTACCGGCGATGAAGGTGAAGCCATGCGGCAGGCGGTCGATGACGTTCACCGTGCCCAGCGCGGCACCCGCGGTCTGGCGGATGGTGATCGTGTAGACCAGGCTGTCGCCCACTTCCACGGTCTTGCGGTCGCCGGTCTTGGTGATGACCAGGCCGGGCGCCACCTGCGGATCCAGCGGGATGTGGTTGTGCACCGGCGCGGCCACGCCCGAACCCAGGTTGACCTCCAGGTAGTAGGTGGTCGCGGTGCCGGCCGGGCCGGTCGGCGCGGTCGCGTTCGTCTGCACCGGATAACCCAGGCCCGGCGTGGACGGCGGCGTCAGCGGCGAGTTTTCCGCCGGAATCATGCCGGACTCGAAGGTATAGCCGGCCGGCGGGGTCACCGCGATCTGGAACCGGCACGACGCCGGCGCGCCCGGCGCCATCAGGAACTGGTAGAAACCGTCGGCGCCGACCGTCATCGAGATCGCGTTGCCCTGCACGGTGTAGCCGCCCATGGCCGCGTTGAGCACGTGCTGTTCCGGCGCATAGGCCGGGCAGCTGCCGATCGGCGTCAGGGTCACCCGCGAGCCCGGGACCGGGCTGCGCGTCACCGCGTCGTAGATCACGCCGCCCGGATTCAGCGGCAGGCTCTGCTGCGGCAGGTTCGCGCCCGGGGCAAGCACCACCGACAGGCGGGTGACGCCGTCGGTGCTGCTCGGGCAGGAACTGGCGGTCCCACCGCCGATCGCGCCGGTGGCGTCACACGGCGCGGGCGAACCGCCAGCGGTTTCGCCGCTGACCGGCCAACCCCACACCACGCCGGTGGCGGGGTCGCGGAAGCGGATGTCCAGCGGCACGCCGGGAATCTGGTCGGCAATCGAATAGGAACCGTCGACGCCGGTGGTGGCCGTACCCACCACTTGTCCATTGGCGTCCACGACTTCGACGGTCCAGCCACCCAGGCGGCGATCGCCACCGTCGATCAGACCGAAGTCGCTGCCCTGGTCGAACCACACCGTGCCGGAGACCGACGCGGCCAGTTGCACCGGCGTGGGCAGGCGGCAGGCGTTCTGGGTGATCGCCGGGTCGCATACCGGCAGGTCGTCGACGTTGCCCTCGAAGTTGGCGCGTTCTTCCTGCGTTGGCGTGCGGAACTCGTTCTCGCCGCCGCCCTCGACCAGTACCGCGTTGTTCACCGGCGACGCCGCAGCGGCGGTCGCCGCGACACGCACGCGCGCCACGATGGTGTCGGTCGCGGTGGCGCCGGCGGCGATGACCGTGCTGCTGGCGCAGCGGAAACGGTTGTCGCCGATCGCGCCGGTGCAGTTCCAGCCGGACCCGGCCGGCGTTGCGTCCAGGGTCAGGCCGGCAGGCAGGCGATCCTCCACCACGTATTCGCCCGTGCTCGCCTGCTGGCCGATGTTGCGCACGCGGATGGTGTAGGTGCCCACGTTGTTGACGGTGAAGGTCGCCGGCGTGGCGGTCTTGCTGACCACCAGGTCGGGCGAATCGCCGACCTCGCCGAAGTTGTTGTCGATCGACTGGCCGCCCGGCGGCAGCACGATGCCGCTGATCGCAGACGGCGTGGTCGTCACCGGCGTGGCGGTGCCGGTCGGAGTGCCATCGATGGTGCCCGGCGTGGTGATGCCATTGAGCGTCTCGGCCGGTTGGGTCGGCTCGGTCACCGTGTAGGTGCCCGGACGCAGGTTCTCGAAGCGGTACCGGCCCTCGCTGTCGGTGGTGACGGTGACGTTGACGGTTTCGCCGAGATCGTTGGTGCCGGTCAGCACGACCTGCACGTTCGGGAAGCCACCCTCGCCCGTGTCGATGACGCCGTTGTTGTTGCCGTCGTTGTAGACCCGGCCCGAGATGGTGCCGGCGGGAACCTCGCCGAAGTTGTTGTTGGCCGCTTCCTCGCCCACGCCCAGCGTGATGCCTTCGATCACCGACGGCGCGGTGGTCGGCGCGGTGGCGGTGCCACCGCCGGTGCCGGGCACGGTGATGCCGTTGAGCGTGCCGGCCGGCTGCTCGGGTTCGGTGACCGTGTAGGTGCCCGGCGGCAGCTCGGTGAACGCGTAGCCGCCGTCCGGCTGGGTGGTGACTTCGCGGGTGATGGTGTTGCCGGCCAGATCGGTACCGGTCAGGCGCACGACCACCGAACCGATGCCCTGCTCCGACGGATCGATGACGCCATCGTTGTCCAGATCGCGCCAGACGCGGCCGCTGATTGCGCTGTTGAGCGGAATCTCGCCGAACAGGTTGTTCTCCGAAGCGGCGCCCGGCGTGGTCAGGTCAATCGCGCTGATCGCACTCGGTACGGTGGTGATCGGCGTGGCGGTGCCGGAGGGCGTGCCGCCGACGGTGCCGGCCAGGGTCTGGCCGTTGCTGGTGCCGGTGGGCTGCTGCGGTTCGGTCACGGCGTAGGTGCCCGGACGCAGGCCCTCGAAACGGAAATCGCCGTTGGCGTCCGTGGTCGTGGTCAGATCCACCGCCGCGCCGCTGTCGTCGGTGCCGGTGAGGCGAATGGTCACGCTCTCGATGCCGGTCTCGCTGGCGCCGGCCTGCGCGCCGTCGTTGTTGGCGTCGAAGAACACCCGGCCGGAGACCGACACGCCCAGGGTTTCGCCGAAGTCGTTGCGCACGGAGGACTCGCCCGCACCCAGCGCGATGCCGGCGATGGCGCTGGGCACGGTCGCGATCGGCGTGGCGGTGCCCGCGGGCGTGCCGCCGATATTGCCGGCCACCGTGGTGCCGTTGATCGTCGTCGCCCCGCCCACCACCGGCTGCGCGGCCTGTTCGGTCACGGTGTAGGTGCCGGCCGGCAGGTCGCCGAAGCGGTAGTCGCCGTTGGCATCGGTGACCGCCTCGGCCAGCGAATTGCCGAGCGCGTCGCGCGTGCCCGCGGGCAGGCTCACCCGCACGCCGCCGATGCCGTTCTCGCCCGGCTCGCGCACGCCGTTGTTGTTGGCGTCCAGCCACACGCTGCCGGACAGCGCGCCGGCCAGTTCGCCGAAGTCGTTGCCGCGCGAACCGGCCACCGGCAGGTTGGTCACCGGGATCTGGTTGAGGCCGTTTTCCTGCCCTTCGGCCAGGCCGGTCGGCTGGGTTTCGCTGATGAGATAGTTCTGGCCGGCAACCGCGCCACCGTAGCTGTAGTCGCCGTTGGCGTCGGTGGTCAGGGTGACCGGCGCCGGATCGTCCGCCGTGCCGAACTGGCCGTCCGGACCGGCGCCCTGGATCACCACGGTGACGCCGGGAATGCCGGCGTCGCCGCCGTTGTTGTCACCATCGTCGTTGCGGTCCAGGTACACCGTGCCGCTGATGATGGCGTTGGCCAGTTCGCCGAACAGGTAGCCGGTGGCGTCCTGCCCGGCGGACAGCGCGATGCCGTCGATCACGTTGGCGGTGTTCGCATTGCCCGGGGTCGTCGCGTTGCCCGGCGTATGCCGGCCATCCAGGTAACCGGCCGGCTGCGTTTCGGTGAGCGTATAGCTGGTGCCCGCCTGTGGCGGCAGCAGGTCGGCGAAGCGGTAGGCTCCGCTGCCGTCGGTCTGCACGGTCATGTTCACCGGCTGCCCCAGCACGTCAGTGCCGGTCAGGGTCAGCGTGACATTGCCGATCGGATTTTCGCCGCTGTCGAAAGCGCCGTTGTTGTTGTTGCCGGCGGTGGCCGAGAAGTCCTCGAACACGCTGCCCGCCAGCGATCCCAGCACTTCGCCGAAATCGTTGCCAGCCGAACCGGCGATGGTCAGATTGTTGATCTCGATGACATTGGTCGGATGCTCGCTGCCTTCGCCGTAGCCATCCGGCTGGGTTTCACTGACGCGATAGCTCTGGCCGACCACCAGATCGGTGAACTGGTACGCGCCATTGGCATCGGTCTGCAGGATGACCGGCGCGGGATCGTCGCCGTTGCCGAACACCCCGTCCGCACCCGCACCGGTGAGCGTGACGGTGACGTCCTGCAGGCCGCCGTTGGGGCGGGAGTTGACCGTGCCCGCGTCGCCGGCTTCGAAATCGCCGTTGCGGTTGCGATCCAGGTACACGTTGCCGGAGATCGCCGAGATCGCATCCTCGCCGAAGTTGAACTGCACGCCATCCAGGCCGGCGCCCAGATCGATGTCGCTGATCCGGTCGGTGGTCGCCGCATCACCGGCCACGCCGGTGGCCGCCGTACAACCGGTCGTGCAGGCCGCGCCACCGATCTGGCCGGGATTCACCGCGCCGGGCCGGTTGCGATAGTTGCCCGCCGGCAGCGCCTCGCGCAGCGTGTAGGTGATCAGCGGATCGAGTCCGGTGAAGCTGTAGGCGCCGGTACCATCGGTCGTGGTGGTGCCGATCACCGCGCCGGTCGCCGCATTCAGCAGTTCCACCGTGGCACCGGCGATCGCACCGTCGCCGCCGTTGCGGGTGTTGTTGTAGTTGCCGTCCACGTAGACGAAGCCGGACAGCGAGGGCAGCCGGACTTCCGGGAAGTTGTAGCGCACGCCCGCCTGGCTGGCGCCGACCGCGATGCCGGTGAACACGGTGTCGGGCGAACCGGTGGCGTAGGCGCCGCCCAGCGACGGTTCGGCACCACCACTGGTCGGCGGGGCGACCGGTCCATCGACGAAGCCGGCCGGCTGCGTCTGGGTCAGCGTGTAGCCACCCGCGCCCGCGGGCGACAGATCGCCAAAGCTGTAGCTGCCATCGGCGGCGGTGGTGGTGGTGAGATTGACCGCGTTTCCGTAGGCGTCGGTACCGGTCAGGCGGATGCTGACGCCGCCGATGCCGGGTTCACCGGCAACGCCCTGATGGGTGCCGCCGTTGGCACCGGCGCGATCCCGATCCTGGAACACCACGCCTGCCAGCGACGAACGCGTGACCAGGATGTCCTCGTCGTCGATGTTGTTGCCCGGATTCGGATCCACCTGCTCGGTGGCGATGCGGGTGGTGTTGACCTGTGCCGCCGCACCGGGATACGAGGTCCAGCGCACCGGGATGATCACGCGCACCTTGCCGGTGACGGTCACGTCGCCCAGGTTGCAGGTCAGTGCCAGCCCGGCGGCCGTGCACGCGCCGGTCCCGTTGGGCTGCTCATCACCGCCCGGCGATGGACCTTTCTTCTGCCACTGGACCGGACCGGTGATCTCCAGCCCGTTCGGCAGGGTGTCGGTGATGACCGTGCCGGTGCCGTTCTGCGGGCTGGTGCCACTGCGATCGCGCGACAGGCTGGCGCCAGGACCGTCATTCGCGCCTTCCAGCACCCAATAGAACGGCTGGCGCAGCGCCACCGTCGTCGCCAGGGCCGCCGGCAGGGCGACATCCGGATCCAGATCGGGGGCGTCGGTGAACACGTGCTTGGCGACGCGCACATCGGCGCGCGCGCGAATCGTGGTCGGTTCGTCGGCCGCGTTGTTCGTCGGGTTGGTATCGGTCTCGGCCAGGGTCGCCTGGACCTGGTTGCGCACGGTGTCGCCGCCGCCGCCGGGCGCGGTCAGGTAGCGGTACTGGACGTATACATAGCTGGTCGCATTGACGCCCAGCGTGCCCAGCACGTTGCTGCCGCTGAAACCGGCGCCGGGCACGTCGCACTCGATGTTCAGCCCGGGGTCGGCGGGCGTGGTGCCCGCGCCGGTGAACGGATTGGCACTGTTGACGGTGCATCCGGCAGTGCTGAAGCCACCCGAGGGGGCGCCGCCGTTTCCGGGCGCGATGCCGACGAATTGGACCTGGCGCCCGTTCGGCGCGCGGAACGTATCGGTGATCCGCACACTGGTGGCCACCGACGGGCCGCGGTTGAGCACGGTGATGCGGTAGGTGATGAGGTTGGCCGCGGTGTTGACCGCGTCGTAGCCCAGCGGATCCACGCCGCCGGTGAAGCCCAGATCGTCCTTGTTGACGACCAGATCCGCCGCGCCCTGCTCGAAGGTCAGCGAGGCGTTCTTCTGGTCGTCGGCAGCGCTGGTGTTGGTGTTGTAGTCGAACGGACCATTGGCATCGCTGCCGCTGGCGCCACCGGTGATGTCGAAGCTGGCGACGTTGGTGAATTGGCGACCGGCCGGATTGTTGTTGCTGTTGACGTTCGGCCGGATCTGCACGCGCAGGCTCTCGGTCTGCTGGAACGCCAGGTTGACCGCCGGACAGGTGACGATCACCTGGGACGGCGAGCCGGTCGGGTTGGCATAGGACATGCCGCCGGCGGTCGCCGTGGCGGTGGTGCCGCCGGCGGCGCTGTGCGTGCACGCCACGGTGCCGGGGGTACGGGTGGCCGACACCAGCACGAAGCCCGTGTCGTTGGCCGGCAGGGTGAAGATGTCCTGGAAGATCACCCCGGGGACCGCCGACGGCCCCTCGTTGTAATAGCTCATCACATAGTTGCTGACCACGCCGACGCGGCCCACGTTGCCCGTGGTGATGTTCTTGGCGGTCGTTCTGACGTTGGCGCGGCGCTCGACCCGCACCCAGTCCCTGGCCTGGTTGTTGGCGCCGTTGATTTCGCCCACGGAACTGGAGACATCCGGATCCACCGCCACGCCGGCGATGTTGCAGAACGCGCCGCTGGCCGGCGCGCCCGCGCCGCAGCTGCCCGGACTCTGGCCGATGCTGTCGAAGAACGGGAAGCCCACCGTGATGGTGATGTCGGCCGAAGCACCCACGGCCAGCGCGGTGTCGCCGGATCGGCAGATCACCGAAGGCCCGTTGACGTCGCAGTTCCAGCCCGCCGGCCCGGCCACGGTTACGTTGGTGCGGTCAACCCCGGCGGTATTGCCGTTCACGAAACCCGGAATGGTGTCGTTGACGACGATGCCGCTGGCCGGTACCGCGTCGGTGATGGCGAGGTTGGTCACCCGCAGCGTGTAGCTGTAGCTGTTGGTGCCCAGCGGGATGACGTTGTCGGTGCCGCCGTCGTTGGCGCGGGTCCACTTCTCGATTTGCAGATCGACGCGATCGTTGGTGGTACGGGTGCCGTCGCCGGCGCAATCGTTGGTGGTATTGCGATCCTCGTTGATGCTGCCGGTGCTCGGCTCCAGCGAACCGCCGGAGCCGCCGGTGCAGGCATTGTTGGTCAGCGCCAGATCCGGGGTCCGGGCGCGGGTGACGATCCGCAGCGCCGGCGTGTCGGCATCGCGCGCCAGGTCATAGCGCGAAGGATCCAGATCGCAGGTGACGACCTGCGCCGGACCGCCCGCGTTCCAGGCGGCCGGTGCCACCGAGCAGGTCCATTCGCCGGCATTGCCGCCACTGATGTACTCCTCGCCCGCCGCCAGCCGATCCACGACCTGTACGTTGCCGGTCGCCGCGCGCGGCCCGTAGTTGTGCACGTTGATGGTGGAGGTCATCAGGCTGTCGGCGTCTGGGCCGGTGCCCGGCCAGATCGCGACCAGTGCCGGCGTCTTGCGCTTGGCCAGCCCCAGATCCGCGCCATTCGGCATCACGCTGAACTGGACGCTGCCGCTGTTGTTGACGGATACCGGATCCGGGGTCTGCGACGTCACCGTCGCGGTGTTGGTCACATCGCCACTGCTGTTGGCGCCGTTGGAAGGCACCATCGCGGTGATGGTGAAGCTGGTGGACGCGCCCGGCGCCAGGTCACCGGCGTAGCTGCATCCGCGGGTGGTGTTCCCGGCGGTCGTCGAGCACGTCCAACCCGCCGGCTCGTTGCCGCCGGTGATGGTGAAACCGGCGGGCAGCACGTCCGTCCAGCTCGGATTGGTGGCCGCGCTGGGCCCCAGGTTGCTGACATTGACCGTGAAGGTGATCGGATCGCCGGAGATGGCCGGCGCGGGGTTGGCGCTCTTGCTGATCGCCATGTCCGCGCCGGGCGTGACCAGGGTGGTGACGTCGTCGGTGTTGTTGGCCGGGTTCGGGTCAGGCATCGAACCGGCGTTGACCACGGCGGAGTTGATGATGTTGCCGCCACCGACATTCACCTTCGCGCGGAACGAAAAGGCGCTGCTGGCGCCGGGCGCCAGGGTGCCGGCGTGGGTCGCGGTCATCGTGGCCGGATTGAAACTCCAGGCCGGATTGCTGAAGCTGCCGGCCACCAGGCTGACGCCCGCCGGCAGCGTGTCCCGCACGTTGAAACCCGACGACGCGCCCGGGCCGTCATTGGTGACGGTCAGCGTGTAGGTCACTTCGTCGCCGCCGATCACCGAAGCCGACGAGGCGGTTTTTTCCAGCCGCAGATCGCCCGACTGGTCCAGCGTGGTCTGCTGGCTGAGCAGGTTGTTGCTGGGTTCGCCGTCGGCGGTGAAGAAACCGTGGCTCGTCGGCAGGTTCGCAAGGGGTTCACCCGCGCCGGGCTCGGTGGCGCTGGCGCGTCCGACGGCGCCATGGATGAACACCGATCCCGGCGCCATGCCGGTGGTGAGCATCTGGATGTCGAAGCTTGCGGCGGGCTGACCCGCCGACAGCGGTTGCGGCAACGCGCAGCGGATCCGGACCGGGGAACCGCCCAGGTTGCTGCAGAAGATCGGCAACGTGCCCGCAGCGGCCCCCGCCGGCAGGTCGAACAGGACAACCGCGTCGTTGACCGTATCGACATCGCCATTCTCGACCACGACGTGGTACACGACCGGTGCGCCGACCGGGCTCGGATCGTAGCCGGTGTCGGTCAGGCCGCTGATCTGCAGATCGGCCGCGCTCGCCAGCGTCGGCGGCAGCAGCGTGGCCAGCAGCAGCGCGGCCCTGCGAAGCCACTGCCCGCGTCGCCGCACGCCACGCGGAATGGCGGTGGCCTCGTCCACGTCATGACCAGAGACAGGCGCGCGCGCGCATTCGGCGCCAGGCGCCGCAACGACTTGGAGGACCACAGTTTTCCCCTGTTCCGTACACCGCCTTGCGGGCGGTCCTGGTAGCCGTCGGCGCGAAGAACGGTCCCGGCGGCAGTCGCCGCGATGGAACCGGACTTCCCGAAAGACGGTGGCTCTCGCGCCGGAAACGACGCGGCCGCCAAGCGCAGGTTTTGTGCGCTGCAACGGCAGGGGAATCTTATTTTGTGATTCTTATCACCTCAATAACGGAACATCACTCACACTTTCAATCGCTCTCGAACACTCTCGCGCAACGCCGCGCACGAACAGGAACACGCGATGGACTGGGCCTGCTCAGCCGCCCTCGTGCAACCACAGATAGCCGATGCCGCGCACCGCGCGCAGTGGCAGCGCGTGTCCGCTCGCACCCCGTACGCGTTGGCGCAGGCGATGCAGCAGTACTTCGAGCCGATGCGGATCGAAATCAGCAGGCGACTCGGTCATGCCGGCGATCAAGCGTTCGCGTTCCACCGGTTCGCCAGGCTGTTCGAACAACATGCGCAGGAACACCCGTTCCGCTTCGCCCAGGCTCAACTCCACGCCGTCGGGCGTGCGCAGCTTCCAGCCACCGGCGACCAGCGCCCAACGTGGCGCGGGCTCCGCCGGCACGCTCCGGTCGGAAGCGGACAGGCGACGCCGCAGGCTGGCGATACCCGCGGCCAGTACATCCATGTCCACGGGCTTGACCAGATACAGATCCGCGCCCGTGCTGAGCCCCCGCGCCATGTCGTCGCTCTTCCCGCGCGCGGTGAGCATCACGATGCCGACCGAAGCGATCTGGTGCAGGTGGCGGGCAACCGCGTAGCCGTCCTCGCCGGGAAGACCGATGTCCAGCAGCACGATGTCGCAGGGCTGCACGGCCAGGTGCCGGTAAAGCGCTTCGGCGCTGGCGAACCCCACGGCCTGGAAACCGCGCTCGGCAAGTTCCGACACGAGCAGTTCGCGAAGTTCGTCGTCGTCTTCCGTCACCGCGATGCGGGCGGGCGTCAGGAGGGCTTCGGGCATGGAGTCAAGCAGGTTGGATGCCTAGTGTTGTGATTCGCATTACGCTTTCAGCATATCGGATCCGTCGTGATAACGGTTACCGATCGTGCCCTCCGCCGCATCTGATTTTCCGATGCTCTCCCCTGCTCTCCCATGCTCTCCGAAACTGGCCCCATGCCCGCTCGGGTACGGCCCCGCGGGCAAAAAAAATGCCCGTCCTGGGGACGGGCATTCGGGTGCCGCGGCGATGAAGTCCGGACTCAGTCCTTCCAGGTCTTCCGGATCGGGTGGGCCTCGGTATTGAACACCACCGCGTCGAAGTCCAGCGCGGTCTTGGGCGCGAACAGCAGGTAGTAGTACTTGAAGGTCTCGGCGAACAGGAAGCTTTCCATCGAGTCGTTCTTCTCCTTGCTGCGCACGTCCTTCAGCGCTGCGAAGCCATGCTCGGTGCGGGTGTGGCGGACGAAGTCCTCGAAGAACTCCTTGCCCATGCCGCGATAGCGCGCATCGCCGGTGTAGTGATGCAGGTAGTACGCCGACTCGACGATCTCCGGACGCAGCGGATAGCCCGGCGAGGTCACTTCCATCTTGCCGTAGTCGATCGCTTCCGGCTCGATGCCGTGCAGGCGCCACATCTTCAGGCTGGATTCCTGCAGGCGCTTGGCGCGCTCGAGATCGCCACCGAACGCCAGCAGGCCCGGCATGAACGCGTCCAGCGCGCCGTAGGTGGTCTGCGTGCGCTTGCCTGTGTTCATGTCGGCGTAGCCGTACCACAGTTCGCCCTCGCGCACTTCATCGGCCAGGTACTGGTTGATCGGACCGATGCTCTCGTCCCACATGCGCTTGCAGTCGGCATCGCCGAACAGCTTCCAGCACTTGAACAGGTACTCGTAGTACGAGTCGATGCCGCCGGCGATATGGCTGGTCGGATTGGTCCACTCGCCGGTCTCGACGTTTATGTTCAGACCGACCAGGCCGATCTTGGAGCGGCGGTTGAAGGTTTCGGTCAGCGCCCGCTTGGCCTTGTCGTAATAGATCGGATTTCCGGTCAGCTTGCTCAGCGCGCCGAACTCGATCAGCAGGGTGCCGGTCTCGGCCGGATTGCTGACGGTGCCGCGGACCTTGCCGGTGCGCAGGTTGACGTGGGTGTACGGCAGCCCGGTCTTGCTCTCGAACACCGGCAACAGGCGCTTGCCCAGATCCTCGGCCAGCTTGAGCAGGCGCTCGTCGCCGCTGAGCTGGTAGCCGGAGATCAGCCCGCCGAGCAGGCGGATGGTGATCTCGAAGTTCTGCACGTACATGTCGTGATCGAACGAGAGCTGGGTGGCGATCAGCTCGCGCGCTTCGGTCGCTTCCTTGTCCAGGCCCAGCAGGATCAGCGTATCCAGCGCGTCCACCGGCGACATCAGCAGCGACTTCTCGTACCAGTCGCGCGGCTGGCCGCTGATCGGCTTGAGATCGTCATGGCCCTTCGCGAATTGCATGTAACCCTGCCACGCATGGCGGGTTTCGGCCTTGACCTGTTCGGCCAGGCGTGCGGCCTCGGCCTCGTCCACCGCCGGCACGTCCGCGTTCGCGGCCCTGGCGGCCGGCGCCGGTGTTTCGGTGGTCGCGGGCGCGGCCGTTTCGGCCGCCGGCTTCCGACTGCAGGCGGTGCCCGTCACCAAGGTCAACGCCATCACCACCGCGCCGGCCAGGCGCTGGCCACGCAGGGCGCGACGGGGGGAATTCGTCGGGTTCGATACGTCGTGCATGGGAGTTCCTCTTTGCGGAAAACGATCAGGGAGCCGGCGCGGACATCGCGTCGGCGAGGGATTGAAGGGTCAGCGCCTTGCGCAGCGCCGCCGCGTCGGTCTTCGAGGACACGCGCAGGCTGACGGCTTCGCCCGGCAGCAGGTCCAGCGCGTTGTCGGACAGCGTCGCGTCCAGATCGCCGAAGTCCAGCCACAGCGCACGCACGAACACCGGCGAACGCAGGGTCAGCCGGTAGCCGTCACCGTCGGCGGCCAGCTCGGTGTCGATCCGCGGCGCCGGCAGGCGCAGGTCCTTCGGCGCGGTGAAGTAGACCAGACCGCGCGAAACCGTCTTGCCGCCGCGGACCAGATCGAACACCGCGAACGTGCGCGCGGGATCCGCGTCGCCCAGCAATTCAGCGTCGCCGAACTCGCCGGCCGGCGTGGCCGCCAGCGCCGCGAGCGTGGCCGATTGGCGGCGTTCCTTCAGCACGCGGCCGTCGAAATCCATCACCCGCAGGCGCCATTCGGCCTCCGTCGCGGTGGTCAGGTCGGACAGCAGCGACAACCGGGTCACGCCCTCCTTGCGCAGCGCCGCGACCGCCAGCGGCGCGAAGAACCGGCGCGCGTGGAAGTTCAGCGGCTTCCAGCGTCCGTAGAAGTCCACGCTCGACCACGAGGCGCCCGGCCATACGTCGTTGAGCTGCCAGTACAGCGAACCCATCGTGTACGGCCGCGAGGCGCGGTGATGCAGCGCGGCCAGCCCGATGCCGTCGGCCTGCATCACCCGGCTCAGGTAGACGAAGCCGGGGAAGTCGCGCGGCTTGCCGTACTCGCGCTCGATGTAGAGCGACAGCCGGGTGTTGCCCTCGCCGGCCAGGAACTTCTGGTGCGCCTTGATCACCGGGCTGTCGACCGCCTGCTCTTCCGGCCTGGCGAAGCTGGCGATGGTGCGCATGTCCGGCCACGCCTGCAGGCCGAACTCGGACATGAAGCGCGGGGTTTCGTCCAGGTAGGCCTGCACCGGCTTGGAACCGGCCCAGACGTCCCAGTAATGCTTGTCGCCCTTGCGCGAATCGTTGGCCTTCTCGTCCAGATCGTTGCTGGGCGAACTGGACCAGTACGGCACGCCCAGTCCCTGCTCGCCCACCACCTGGCGCAGATCCTGGCCGAACAGCGCCACGTAGCCCTGCCAGACCTTGTCGGCGAACACCGGATCCGCCGCCACCAGCTGCTTGCGGTGGCCCCAGTCCTTCCACGCGGTCTCTTCCTCGTTGTTGCCGCACCACAGCACGATGCTGGGGTGGTGGCGCAGGCGGCGGATGTTGTCGCGCGCCTCGGCGACCACGTTGGCCCGGAACGCCGGGTCGTAGCCCGGCTGCATGCCGCCGCCGAACATGAAGTCCTGCCAGACCAGCAGGCCGAGTTCGTCGGCGATCTCGAAGAACACATCGTCTTCGTAATAGCCGCCGCCCCAGTTGCGCAGCATGTTCATGTTGGCGTCGCGGGCGGCGGTCAACGCCGCGCGCACGCGCTTCTCGTCGGCGCGCGGCGGGAACGCGTCGAACGGGATGACGTTCGCACCCTTGGCGAACACCGGCACGCCGTTGATCACGAAGGCGAAGCCCTGGCCCTGCCCGTCCGCGTCGACGTCACGCTGGAGTTCGATCGTGCGCAGGCCGGTGCGGCGCTCGCTGCCCGCCTGCCCGCCCTTGGCCTTCACGGTGGCACGGAAGGTATAGCGCGCCTGTTCGCCGTAGCCCACCGGCCACCAGCGACGCGGCTTGGGCAGGGTCATTTCCACCGTGACCGGCTGGACACCGGCGGTCAGCGCGGCCTTGCGGCGCAGGACATCGACGCGGCGCCCATCCGGGTCCAGTACTTCGACCTCCACGTCCGCGGAACCGGCACGCGCGGCATCGACCTCCACCAGCACGGCCAGCCGCGCCTGGCGCTCGTCCAGCGCATCGGTGCGAACGGCCAGATCGGTGATGCGCAGATCGTTCCAGGTTTCCAACCGGATCGGCCGCCAGATGCCGGCGGTCACGTAGCGCGGGCCCCAGTCCCAGCCGAAGTGGTAACCGGGCTTGCGCACGAAGTTGCCGACCATCGCGTCCTTCGGCTCGTCGCCATGGGGCGAGGGATAGTTGCCGGCGATCTTGTGCGGCATCGCCTGCACCTTCGGCAGCAGCGTGCGGATGGGCGAACGGAACACCACCCGCAGCTCGTTCCCGCTGGCCTTCAGCCGCCCGTCCACGCGCGCGCGCCAGGTGCGGTGGCTGTTGTCCGCCTTCAGCAACGGCAGGCCGTTGAGTTCGACCTCGGCGAAGGTATCCAGTCCCTCGAACACCAGTTCCGCGTGCGGACGCGCCAGGGTCGCGGCATCGACATCGAAGCGGCCCAGGTACTCCCAATCGGCCAGCCCGATCCATTGCAGCCCGGCTTCCGGCGCGCCGACGTAGGGATCCGGAATCACCCCGTTGGCGAACAGATCGGTGTGGACCGTGCCCGGCACCGCGGCCTTCGCCCATCCGGCGGCTTGCGGGTGCGCCGCGAGCTGGGCGTCGCCGGGCAACAGGCGGAAGCGCCAGTCGGCGCTGACCGCCTGTGACTGCGCGGCCGGCTGCGCGATCGCGGTGCTGGCCAGCAACAGCCACGCGACGCAGAGCATCGCGCGCATCCAGGCGGGAACCGTGGCGGCAATGGGTTGGACTCTCATGAACTCGCTCCTCCTCCTCGGCCGACGCGGCTCGGTGCCGTGACGGCACCCGCGTGGCCTGATCCTGCGCCGTTCCCGCCACGCACGCGCGTCGCGGGACCCCGTGCGTCCGTCCGCGACCCGGCATCCCGGATCCGGCCGGACCTCCTGCTTCAATGCCGCAACTGCGTCGCGTCCAGCGGTTTCAGCGACGCCTCGCCCTTCGCCCAGCTCAGCCCGAGGCCGATATCGCCCGAACGCTGGTAGAAATCCAGCCGCAGCCGGTGCCAGCCGCGGCGCAGCGGCACGCTGCCTTCCACCGGCTGATCGTAGGTCTCGTTGCGCACCACCGCCTCGCCGTCGATGTACAGCGCGGAAGCGTCGTCGGCCTGTGCGCGGAAACGGTACAGGCCGTCCTCGGGCACGTGCAGCCAGCCTTCGAACACCAGCCCGAAATGCTCGTGGCGACCGTAGCCGCGCCAATCGAACGACTGCGCGCTGCCGCTGCGCACCGGCTTGGCCGCTTCCATCTCGGCGAACCGGTCGAAGGTGCCTTCGTAGTAACGGTAGGACACGCCGGAGGCGCGCGCTTCCTTCGGTTCCGGCTGCGCCGGCT
This sequence comes from Pseudoxanthomonas sp. OG2, assembly GCF_014192765.1. Lineage (NCBI taxonomy): Bacteria > Pseudomonadati > Pseudomonadota > Gammaproteobacteria > Lysobacterales > Lysobacteraceae > Pseudoxanthomonas > Pseudoxanthomonas sp. OG2. Next base: position 218,729 of record NZ_JACHYM010000001.1, read on the forward strand.
TGTAGCGGCGGTTGCGCAGGGTCGCGCGGTGGATGCCGCTCTCGCGCCCATCGGCGGTGATCGTCAGCGTGCGCACCGTGACCGCGCCGTCGGCCGGCACGGTGACGCTGACCGGTCCGGTCGCCCGCGGCGAGGCGGTGGTCGGGACGCTGCCGTCCAGGGTGTAGTGGATGCGGCTGCCGGGCACGCGTGGCCGCAGGTCCAGGGTGTACTGATCCTGTTCCACCGCCAGGCCGTCGCGCAGGCCCCATGGCGCCGGAATGCGGTAACGCAGTCCGGCCTGTGCCAGGCGCGGATACTGGCCGGACAGGCGTCGATCGAAGGCGTCGAAATCTCGCCGCGCCTGCGGCGTCCACGCGATCTCGGCCAGCGCCAGCAGACGCGGGAACACCATGTATTCGACCACTTCCTCGCGCGGCATGCGCTCGGTCCACACGTTCGCCTGCACGCCGAGGATGTGGTGGCGCTTGTCGGCCTCCAGTTCCACCGGCACCGGGTCGTAGGCGTAGACGGTCTCGATCGGCAACTCGCCGCCTTTCTGCCAGAGCTCGGTGTCCTTCGGACCCTGGCCATAGTCGAGGTAGCAGCAGCGCGTCGGCGACATGATCACGTCGTTGCCATGGCGCGCGGCGGCGATCCCGCCGGCCTCGCCACGCCACGACATCACCGTCGCATCCGGGGCAAGGCCGCCTTCGAGGATTTCATCCCAGCCGATCAGGCGCTTGCCGCGCGAGTGCAGGAAGCGCTCCATCCGGCGGATGAACCAGCTCTGCAGTTCGTGTTCGTCCTTCAGGCCTTCGCGGCGGATGACTTCCTGCGCCGCCGCGCTCTGCTGCCAGCGCGTCTTCGGCGCTTCGTCGCCGCCGATGTGCACGTACGGCGCCGGGAACAGCGGGATGACCTCGTCCAGCACGTTCTCCAGGAAGGTGAAGGTCGGCTCGGTCGGGCAGAAAATGTCGTCGAACACGCCCCAGGTGGTGCCGGTCTCGAACGGTCCCGGCGTGCAGCCCAGTTCCGGATAGGCGGCCAAGGCGGCCAGCGCATGGCCCGGCATCTCGATTTCCGGAATCACCGTGATGTGCAGCGACGCCGCGTAGGCGACCACGTCGCGCACCTCGTCCTGGGTGTAGAAGCCGCCGTAGGGTTTGCCGTCGCCGTCGGTTTCCTTGCGCTGCCCGCCCACTTCGGTCAGGCGCGGATAGCGCTTGATCTCGATGCGCCAGCCCTGATCGTCGGTGAGATGCCAGTGGAAGCGGTTGAGCTTGTAGTGCGCCATCCGGTCCAGCAGCCGCTTGATGAAATCAACCGGGAACAGGTGGCGGCCCACGTCCAGGTGCATGCCGCGATAGGCGAAGCGCGGCGCGTCATCGATACGCTGCGCCGGCAGCTCCAGCCGCTGGGCGCGCTCGATGGGCAGCAGTTGCATCAGCGTCTGCACACCATAGAACTGGCCGGCGGCGTCGCCGCGCAGGCTGACGCCTTGCGGCTGCACATGCAGTTGGTAGGCCTCGGCGGCGATGTCCTTGCCGGCGGGCGCCAGCCGGATCACGTCGGCGGTTTTCGCCGATGCCTTGCCGCAATCGCGCAGCGCCCAGCCTTGCCGCTCGCGCAGCCAGGCATTGAACAGATCGGCATTCGCCTGCGCGTCCTTGCCTTCCGCGCACAGCCGCGTGGCAGGCGACAGCACGAAGGTTCCGGTTTCCGGTTTGACCGATGCCGGCAACGGCACCAGCGAAGGCGCCGGTGCCTGTGCGGATGCCTGTGCGTGCGCGAATCCCGATGCCAGCAGGACCAGTCCTGCCGCCAGCCAACGTTGCATCGATCCAAAACTTGACGCGTGTGTTCCGTGCAAAGCCCTTCCCTCCTCGCTCGGTGTGGTGGCCCGGCTCAGCCGCGCGGGCGCACCACGTTCAGTACCTCATGGCATGCGCCCATGGTGTGGTAGTCCGTCTTGCCGGCCGGACTCTTCTCGTCGCTGTACTTGCGGTTGTCCGCATCCAGGATGCGGTACCACGCGCCGTACCGGTGATCGACGAAGTACTTCCAGGAGTAGTCCCACAGGCGGTCATACCACTGCCAGTAGGACGCATCGCCGGTACCCTGCGCCAGCAGCGCGGCGGCGGCCAGCGATTCGGCCTGCACCCAGAAATACTTGTCGTCGTCGCACACCGCGCCGTCCGGGGCGAAGCCGTAGTACAGACCGCCACGCGCCTCGTCCCAGGAACGCGCCACCGCGACATCGAACAGGTGGCGTGCGGTCGGCACCAGCCAGTCGGCGTCGACATGGCGATCCAGGATCATCAGCAGCTTGGCCCACTCGGTCTGGTGGCCGGGCTGGAATCCCCACGGGCGGAACAGGTGCTTGGGATTGTCGCGGTTGTAGTCCCAGTCGATGTTCCACTGGGTGTCGTAGTGTTCCCACACCAGTCCGTCGGCCTTGGCGGCCTGGCGGCGGGTCATGTGGTCGGCCAGTTGCAGGGCACGCTCGACATAGCGGCGCTCGCCGGTGGCCTCGAACGCCGCCAGCATCGCCTCGCACATGTGCATGTTGGCGTTCTGGCCGCGATAGCCGGTGAAGTTCCACTGCGCGTCGGCCTCATCCTTGTACAGGCCGAATTCCGGTTCCCAGAACCGCTGCTCCAGCAGGTTCCAGGTTTCGTCCATCCAGCCGCGCGCCTCTTCCACGCCGGCCTTCACGCCGCAGGAATAGGCCAGCAGGACGAAGGCCACGCCGTAGCAGTGGTTCATGTCGTCCTCGACCACGCCGTCGCGCAGCGTCCACGCGTAGCCACCGGTGGCCGGGTTGCGGTGCACATCGCGCAGGTAGCGCAGGCCGTGCTTCACCGCGTCCAGGTATTCGGCGTTGCCGAATTCGCGGAACGCCATCGCGTAGTTGAAGACGAAGCGCGTGCTGCTGACCAGATGGCGATGGCCGGCGTCGTAGACGCTGCCGTCGTCGCGGAAGTAATGGAAGAAGCCGCCGGCCGGATCGATGGCACGCGGATGGTAGAAGGCCATGGTCTGCGCGATGTGTTCGCGCAGGAACGCGGGCGACCGGAAATCCGGCGCGGTATCAGGCGTGCTCATGTTGGTCCTGCAGCAGTTGTTGGACTTCGGCCAGGGTCGGCATGGCGGCGAAGGCGCCCTTGCGGGTCACCGCCAGCGCGCCGACGGCGGCGCCGAAGCGAAGGGTGTCCTCGATGGCCGCGCGGTCGTGGCAGAACGCGGCGAAACCGGCGCCGTCCCCGCCCCGCTCCCCCAGCCGGAACAGCAGGCCGCCGACGAAGGCGTCGCCCGCGGCGGTGGTGTCGCGCGTCTCGACCCGGAAACTGCTCACGCGTCCATCAGCCTGGCGGGTGAACCAGCGGATCGGCGCGGCACCGTCGGTGATGATCAGCAACTGGGCTTGGCCTTCGAACAGGCGCTCGCGCACCCGGGTTTCGCCTTCCGCGCCACCGCCGAACGGACGCGCGAGATAATCGAGTTCTTCCTGCGACAGCTTCACCAGGTCCGCATTGCCCAGCGCTTCCCACAGCCGCGGCGCCGGATCCACGCCCGCAGGCCACAAGGCCGGGCGCAGGTTCAGATCCAGGCTGACCACCGCGCCGGCCGCGCGCGCGCGCAGCATGCCGTTGAAGGTGGTCTCGGCGATGGTCGGCTCGGTCAGGCTGTTGGAACAGACGTGGAAGCTGCCGGTACCGTTGAAACAGGCGGGCTGGAAATGCTCGGTGCGGAACAGCAGGTCCGCCGCCGGCGGCCGGTAGAAGCTGAAGCTGCGCTCGCCGGTCGCGTCCAGGGCAACGAAGGCCAGCGCGGTCTTGGCCTCGCCGGTGCGCACGATGCAGTCGGTCGCCACGCCGGCCGATTCCAGGCTCTCGCGCAGGAAGTCGCCGAACATGTCCTCGCCCAGCATGCCGGCGAAATGGGTATCCGCGCCGAGCCGGGCCGCGGCCACCGCCACGTTGGCGGGCGCGCCGCCGGCGTACTGCAGGAACGCCCGCGGGGTATCCGGCGTGGCCGGGGGCTGGGCGAGTAGATCGATCAAAACCTCGCCGAAACAAACGATTTTCGACATTTTGGCCTTACGCTCCCTTGGCCGCCGAGGCGTCCGGGCGCGAACCCGAGAGGCCATAGAAGATGATGTAGCCGTAGCAGAGCAGCGGCAGGATGAAGGAATGATGCAGGCCGATGCGATCGGCCAGCATGCCCTGCAGCAGCGGGATGACCGCGCCGCCGACGATAGCCATGATCAGCAGGCTCGAGGCCTTGTTCGTCAGTGGTCCAAGCCGCTCGATGCTGAGCGCGAAGATGGTCGGGAACATGATCGAATTAAACAGGCCGACACCAATCAGGCTGTAGACCGCCAACATGCCGGTATTACTCATGGTGATCGCCAGCAGCACGATGTTTCCGGCGGCGAAAGTCGCCAACAGCTTGCGCGGCGAGAGCTTGACCATCATGGCCGAACCGGCGAAGCGTCCGACCATCGCCAGGAACCAGTAGGCCATCAGGTACTTGGACGCCTTCTCCTCCGTGATGGCAGCGATTTCCGGTAGCGAGAAGTAGTTGACCATCAGGCTGCCAATGGCAACTTCCGCACCAACGTAGAAAAAGATGCCCAGAACGCCGAACATGACATGGCGATGGCTGAGCGCCTCGCGCAGCGTGTGCTTGCTGTGATCGGCCTGCTCGGTGGTTTCCGTCAGGGCCGGTAGCCGGAACAGGAACACGAATACGGCCAGCAGGAACAGGGCGATGCCCAGCCCCAGATACGGGCCTTGCACGGCCTGCGCTTCCTGCACGCGATAAGCGATCTGCTCGGCTTGCGGCATCACGGCGATCTGTTCTGCGCTCTTGACCGTGCTGGACAGGATCAACACGCCACCGAAGTACGGCGCCAGCGTGGTACCCAGCGAATTCAACGCCTGCGCCAGGGTCAACCGGCTGGAGCTGGTCTGCTCCGGTCCCAGCAGCGCGACATAGGGATTGGCCGCCACCTGCAGCACGGTGATGCCGGTGGCCAGCACGAACAGCGCGCCGAGGAAGGCTTCATAGATGCGCAGTTCGGCCGCCGGCCAGAAGCCCAGCGCGCCGATGCCGGCGATCACCAGGCCAGCGACGATTCCCTTCTTGTAGCCCAGGTGCGCGACCAGCCGGCCGGCCGGCAGCGACATCAGGAAGTAGGCGCCGAAGAAAGTGAACTGCACGAGCATCGCACGCGCGTAGTTCAGCTCGAACACCGCCTTCAGGTGCGGGATGAGGATGTCGTTGAGGCAGGTCAGGAAGCCCCACATGAAGAAGATCGTGGTGACCACGGCCAGGGCCACGCGGGTGTTGACCGCCGGAGCGGCGGCGGAGGTCCGGGGCTGGGGTGTCGGAGCAAAGGCCATGCGGGGGCTCGCCTCAGGGTTCGGTGGATACGGAGAAACGGAAGGACATCATGGGCGCGGCGCCCCGCTGCTTTCGCGGATGCGCAGCTCCACCGATGCGGTGGTGCGCTGCGGCGGGGCCTCGGGTTCGCCCAGACGGCGCAGCAGCAGTTCAGCGGCCTGCCGGCCACGCTCGCGCGGGTTCACCGCCAGCGTGGTCAGCGGCGGCGACGTCACCGCGGCCTCGGAAATATCGTCGAATCCGGTGACCGCGAAATCGCGCCCCGGATGAATGCCGCGCGACGCCAGGCCCAGCATCAGGCCAAGGGCGACGGTGTCGTTGTAGCAGACCGCCGCGGTAGGGGCCGGTTCGCTGGCGAACAGTTCGCCGGTGCGCGAGGCGGCTTCCAGCCGGTTGGGCGCCGACTCGATCATCCGCCCATCCTCGACCGCCAGGCCGGCTTCCCGCATCGCCTGCGCGTAGCCCGCGCGGCGCTGCCGGCAGGACGACGAATCCGCGTGGCCGCCGAAGAAGGCGATGCGGCGATGGCCCAGATTGATCAGGTGCTGCGTCGCCATGTAGGCGCCGCGCTGGTTGTCCAGCGCCAGGAAATCCCAGTCGGCGCCATCCAGTTCGCGGTTGAACAGCAGCACGTTGCCGTGCGCGCCCAGCACCTGCCGCAACTGCGCGCTGTCGCTGCCCTCGGCGGGCGACAGGATCAGTCCGGCCGGCATGTGTTCCATCAGCGTGGACAGCACCGCCTGCTGGCGTTCGGGCGATTCGGCGGTGCTGCCGAGCAGGGTCACGTAACCACGCGCGCCCAGCGCCTCGTCCACACCCGCCGCGAATTCGGCGAAGAACGGGTTGGACAGATCGTTGATCACCAGCGCGACGCTGGAGGACGTCTGCCGGCGCAGGTTGGCCGCGCCGCGGTTGTAGACATACCGCTGGCGGCGCAGTTCGGCTTCCACCCGCGCGCGGGTGTCGGCGTGCACCAGCGGACTGCCGCGCAGCACCAGTGAAACGGTCGCGCGCGAAACCCCGATGGCATTGGCGATGTCGGTGACCGTGACCGCCCGCTTGCCGGCCTTCCGGCCCGCGCCTGCGCGGGCACCCTTCCCTGTCGCGGTGGCTTTGTCTTTCATCTGTTCGTAACGTCCCGGGAAGCCGCAAGCCTAAACGATCGCGCGGGGGAAAATGCCATGCCGGCCGCCGGACCGGTGGGAGAGAGAGCCGGAGCGGCGGCGGACATGGCGGTAACTCACTGGCCGCCCGCGGACGGAGCGGCGCAGAACGACGCCGGCAGATCGGCCGCGCGGGTGCCCCAGCCGGTGGTCGGCGGCGTGGCGGTCAGCGCGTACTCGATCCGGCCGCCCTGCTGCAGGCGATTCCAGTCCAGCCAGACCGGCGCATGCGCCTGCCCGTCCACGCGCACGCCATCGACATACTGCAGCGTGCGGCCGTTGGCGCCCGGCGCGTCGATGCGCAGGGTGCGGCCCTGGCCCAGGTCCATCTCGACCCGGCTGAAGCGCGGCGCATGCAGCAGGAACTGGCCGGTGCCGGGCACGGCCGGATACAGGCCCATCGCGCTGAACAGGTACCAGGCCGACATCGTGCCGAGGTCATCGTTGCCGGTGACGCCGTTGGGCGCGTTGGTGAACAGCTGCTGGGCCGCGCGCAGCACGGTGGTGGTCTTCCACGGCTGGCCGATCAGCGTGTACATCCACGGCGCGTGCAGGTCCGGCTCGTTGTTGGGGTTGTAGCGGTACTGGTTGTAGTAGCTGTACGGGCCGACCACCCACTCCTTGCGGGCCGCGTGCAACGGATCCTTCACCAGCGCGTCGTAGGCGAAGAAGGTGTCCAGGCGCTTGCCCGCCTGTTCTGCGCCGTGCATCGCCTCGACCAGTCCGGGCACGTCCTGCTGGACCAGCCACTGGTACTGCCAGGCGGTGCCTTCGTGGAAGCCGTGGTGCGAACGCGGGCTGTAGTGGCCGTCGGCCGGCACGTACCAGCCGCCGTCCTCCATGCGCGCGCGCGGGAAGCCGGTGAAGCCGGTTTCCTCGTCGCGCACGTCGGCGTCCCACACCTTGCGCCAGTTGCGGCCGCGCTCGCGCAACACCGCCACGTCCTCGCCCAGGCCCAGGCCGTCGGCCATCTGCGCCAGCGAGCAGTCGGCCAGCGCGTACTCCAGCGTGGCCGAACCGCCGTGGTGCGGATCCACGTCCATGCTCTTGGACGGCCAGGCGCGGTCGTACTGCACGAAGCCGTTGGCCAGATAGCTGGCGTTGCCGGAACGGCCGGCATGGCGCGAATTGGTCGGCGGCATCTCGAAGGCGTTCTGGCGCAGCGCCGCATAGGCCTGCTTCTCCACGCCCTTGAGCGCGCCGAAACGCCACAGGTCGACCATGAACGGGGTGACCGGGTCACCGGTCATCACGTTGGTCTCGAAGTTGGCATAGCCCCAGCGCGGCAACCAGCCGCCCTGCTCGTGGATCGCCAGCAGCGAGCGGCCGATGTCGCGGGTGCGCTCGGGGCGCAGCATCGCCAGCAACTGGTTCTGCGAACGGTAGGTGTCCCACAGCGAGAAGTACTCGTAGTAGGTCCAGCCGTCGGCGCGGTGGATCTGCTCGTCGTAGCCGCGATAGCGGCCGTCGGCGTCGCTACCGGTCAGCGGCTGCAGCAGCGCGTGGTACAGCGCGGTGTAGAACACCGTGCGGTCGTCCTGGTTGCCGCCCTGCACGCGGATGCTGGCCAGTTCCTTGCGCCAGGTGTCCTGGGCCTGCTTGCGCATCTGCTCGAAGCCGAGCAGCTTGCCGCCGCGCATGCCGTCGCTGCGCAGGTTGTTGCGCGCGCCTTCGGCATCGACGTGGGAGATCGCGCTGATCGCGGTGACCGCCTTGCCCTTGCTCGTGTCGAAGCTCAGCCAGGCACCGTTGAGCTTGGCTTCGCCTTCCATGCTGTGGCGCGCGCCCGGCAGGCCGCCAGTCTCGCCCCAGGTACCGAACGCCTTGAACGGGCGATCGAACTCGATGCGGAACCAGGTGGTGTACTGGTGGCCACCGCAGAAGCTGCGGGTGACCAGCTTGCCTTCCACCACGCGATCGCCGACCACGTCGATGGTGCTGCCGATCACCGAATGGCGCTCGTTGGCCTGCGCCACGTTGACCAGCACGTGGCCTTCGCTGGCGCCGGCGGAGAAGGTATAGCGCTCGGCCGCCGCGCGGGTCAGCGCGGTCGCCTCGGCGTCGATGCCGCCGTAATCGAGCAGGCGCACCTTGTAGTAACCGGCCTGCCCCACCTCGCCGTCGTGGCTGTAGCGGGAGGCATAGGTCTTGTGGTTGAAACGCTTGGGATCCTTGGTGTCGAAATCGCCGCCCGGCCCGATCGTGCCGGTGACCGGCAGGACCGAGATCTGGCCGCCCTGCTCCCAGCAACCGGCGCCGGACAGGAACGAATGGCCGAAGCCGCGGATCTTGGGATCGTCGTAACGCCAGCCCGTGTAGTGCTCACCGATGGGGCTGACCTGGATCAGGCCGAATGGCGCCGAAGCGCCCGGGAAGGTATTGCCGTCGTCCTTGCTGCCGATGAAGGTGTTCACTTCGCTCACCGGATCCACCGCCGGTGCGGCGTGGATCATCGGCGTGGCCAGCGCCAGCAGGCCGGCCAAGGCCAGTGCGACGGGACGGGCGCGCGTGGAAACCGGTACTCGGGACGTCGGTGTCATGCGGTCTGATTACCTTGTATGCGTGCGGTCTCGCGACCGCGGGTTGAAGCTTCCTGGAGTCCGGACGGCATCCCTCGGGGAGGATGCCGCCGGATTGTATGACGCGTATGCAACTGGTGGAGCGGGGAAAATGGCCCGGCCGAAGCCGGGCCGACAGTCCCGAGCCCGTCCACGCGGACGGGGAGAGAACCTCGGGATCACTCGAAGTTGAACACGTACTCCATCGCCACTTCGCGACCCACCGGGCTGAACAGGCGGCTGTTGTAGAACTCGTAGTCCAGCTTGTACGGGTCCTTGTGGTTCCAGCCGGTGCTGTTGAACACGTTGGTCACGTAGAGGTTGATCTTCGCTCGCGGAGTGATGCGATAACCCACGTTGAAGTTCCAGGTGATCGCCGGACCGACGCGGCCGTAGAACTTGCGCGTAGCCTGGCCGAAGGTCGGGCTGTTCGGATCGGTATCGACGCACCCGGCCTTGTCACTGGGCACGCCGCCGTCGGCGAACGGAATGCAGCCACCCGAGTTGGCCAGATCGTTGGGATCCCAGTGGTAGCGCACGCTCGGCACCGCGCCGATGCGATCGCCGTAGACAGTGGCGTTCCAGTTGCCGTAGGCCCAGCTCACGCTGCCACGGATCTTGCTGCGGACGTCGCGATCGCGGCGTTCCGGATTCGGATCGGTGCGGTAGGTCTGTTCCTTCATCGACTGCAGGTTGGTGTAGTTCACACCGAACTGGAAATCACCCCAGCGATCGGTCGTCATACGGTAGCGGGCGGACACGTCGATGCCTTCCACTTCACGCTGAGCGATGTTGATCGGGCCGCGACGAACGTCGGTGATGAAACCGTCGGCGTCGCGGGTGACGCGGTCGAGGATAGAGGCGCAGTAGTCGGCGCCGCCGGGATTCGACCAGCTCTGTCCCGGTGTGGTGGTAAGACCGGTGCGACAGCCCGCCTCGTCACGCAGGACGATGTCCTCACCGATATCGCGGATTTCGTCTTCCAGCTTGATCGCCCAGTAATCGGCGGTCAATGACAGGTTGTCGAGAATGTCCCACACGAAACCCGCCGTCCACGACTTGCCCAATTCCGACTTCAGGTCCGAGGCTCCCTCGCGGTTGATATTGAACGGATAGGTGACGTCGGTGTTTTCGGAGGTGCAATTGTTGGTTTGGTAGGCGCCGCTGTCGATGCAGCGGAAGGGGTCCAGTGTGCGCACCTGTGCTGAGCTGTGCTCGGCCAGCAGGTAGTGCATGTCCGGAGCGCGGAAGCTGGTGGCATAGCTGCCGCGGATCAGCAGGTTGCTCAGCGGACGCCATTGCAGGCCGGCGTTCCAGGTGGTTTCGCTCTGGGTACCGATGTTGGTCGACGAATCGGCATACGACTTGTAGTCGCCGTAGCGGTCGTAGCGTGCCGCCAGCGTCGCGGTCAACGTGTTGACCAGCGGGATGCTGAACTCGACGCCGGTCGAATAGCGGGTGCGTTCGCCACCACCTCGGTCGATGTTCTGCACGTCGTAATCCAGGTTGCCACGCGGATCCGGGTTCAGCTCGTAGCCCTGCTGGGCGACCTCCGCCACCGCCGCGAAGCCGATCGGACCCGCCCAACCCTCGAACAGATCACCGCTGATCGTGAAGGCCGCCTGGTTGACCCAGGATGCCGACTGGTTGATCGAATGGGTGCCGAACTGGCGGTACTGTTCCGGGGTGACCGGATTCCAGTAGCGTTCGCGGTTGAGGTTGTACGCCGGCAAGCCGTTGACCACGCCCACCTGCGGGCCGAGGAAATAGGCGTTGACCAGGTCCCAATCGACCGTGGAAATACTTTCACGCACCGAATAGTAGGAACGGCCCAGCGAGGCATCCCAATCAAACCGGCCTACTGTGCCACGCAGGCCGGCACTGATGTCCCAGGAACGTTCCTGGTTGTGGTTGCGCAGGTTGGCGTCACCGCCCACTTCCTGCGCGGTGAAGTTGCGTACGCCAATCAGCGACATGCCGCTGCCGACGTCGTAGAACGCAGGCGCGTCCAGGCCCGCCGGGAACTGCACGCCCGGAGGCGAGGTGCCCCACTCGGCTTCCGAATCGAATACAGACACGTTGGCCCAAGCCTGCATGCCGTTCTCGAAATCCCAGGTGCCGTACACATAACCCGACAGATCCTTGCTGCCTCCACGGATCAGCCAGTTGCCGAAGTCCGAGGTCAGCCCGCACAACTGCCCGGTGTTGGTGATGGTGTCGCTGTTGCGGTTGTAGGTGAGGCGATCAGCCAGATAGAACTCGCCACCGAACTTCTCGCAGGTGCCGGTCGGCGGCGCTTGGCGCATGCCGGTGTTTGCATCGATCAACGCCAGGCCGCTGAACGGACGGAAGCCGACCTTGCGTTGTTCCGGATTCCACGAGCTGTACGGCGCATCGTCGGAATCGTCCATGCCGGGTCGATCACGACCGAACAGTGGGTCGCGCTCGGTGTATTGAGCCGCATAGGTCACGCTCCAGTTCTGGCCGACCTTGCCGCCAGCCCAGGAGATGTCCCAGGTGTCGCGGCCACCCTCGGTCGAGGAGCCGCCGCGGATGCGGAATTCGTCGCCTTCGTAGTTCTTCTTCAGGATGATGTTGACCACGCCGGCCACCGCGTCCGAGCCGTAGATGGCCGACGCGCCGCCGGTCAGCACTTCCACGCGCTCGACGGCGGCGGCCGGAATGTTGCTGTAGTTGGCGAAGTTGCTCTGCCCGCCATATGGCAGCGGGTAATCGGCCACGCGACGGCCGTTGACCAACAGCAGGCTGCGACCCGGCCCCATGTTGCGCAGGTTCAACGGGCTGGCATTGGGAGTATGCGAACCCCAAGCCACATCGGCCTCGACCGTGCCGATCGCTTCGTTGAGCGTGCTCAGCATGTCGTAGACGGTGGTGAAGCCTTCCTTCTTGATTTGGTCGGCGGAGATGACTTGGACCGGCGCCGGACCTTCCACCTGGGCGCGCTTGATGCGCGAGCCGGTGACGGTGACGGTATCGAGTTCCTTGGTGGATTCGGAAGAAGCGGCCTCCTGGGCGGCCACGGACAACGAAGGCAGCATCGCCAGCAGCAGGGCGCTGGACAGGACGTTGCGGCGTAACGGGTGGACTGAGCCATTTTTGCGAAGTACTCGGGGTGGTTAGTTGGTGTGGTGTTTGACTTGCGATACGGCGGCGTCCAGAAGGATTTCTCTCGATCTAACCCCGCGCCTGAATCGTTCTAATGGCTCAGGCACCTCTCTCTGGATCGATCTAAATTAAGCATGCGTAAATGCGGGATGGCATTCCGCAACGCAGCAAATCAGCCAGGCTCGCATTTTGAATCGAGATAAATGTTTCGAATCAATGGCTTGAGGGTGGCGGTTTCCGACCCCTGCCATGCATCGATGACAGGCGGATGAACAAAGTGCGCAAACTCACCCGCGAGGCCCGCCCGCGGCGCACCTGGCCCCGCGGCTCAGAGCGTGGCGAGTGCCCGCCTGAACGCGGTGACGATCGCCGGATCGGTTTCCTGACGGTCGTACTCGAGCCCGGCCAGCGCCGGGTTGTGGAACGCCATTGCCGTGGCGCGCCGCGCCTTGGCCGAGGCATGCACCTCGTTCACACCGGTCGCCTGCACCAGTCCCGCGACATTGCCCGGCGTCAGCCCGGCCCCGGCCAGGATCGCGATGCGACCGGCCGCCTGCCGCACATGGCCGGCGATCGCCGCGGCACCCAGCACCGCGTCGGCCTGGCCACCCGAGGTCAGCACCCGATCGCAACCCAGCGCCACGACCGCTTCCAGCGCCCTGGCCGGATCGCGGACCGCGTCGAAGGCGCGATGGAACGTGACACCCATACCCGATGCCGCCGACACCAACTCGCGGCAGAGCGGCAGATCGATGTCGCCGCCCGCGTCAAGCGCGCCAATCACCACGCCGTCGCAGCCTAGCTGCCGGCAGGCCGCGATGTCATGCAGCATCACCTCGGTTTCTTCCGGGCCATACAGGAAATCGCCGGCCCGCGGCCGGATCAGCACGAAGATCGGAATCGACAGCCGATCCCGGGTCCTCGCCAGGGTGCCGTAGGAAGGCGTGGTGCCGCCCTCGCCCAGGTTCTCGCACAGTTCGATCCGATCCGCGCCTCCGGCCTGCGCCGCGAGCGCGGACAGGTGCGAGTTGGCGGCGATTTCCAGCAGGCAACCGGCGGGCTTTTCGTTCATGACTGCGTGGTCGTGTAGACCGACCCGGATTCGCGCAGATCGTCGCGCTTGCCGGCGTCGCACACCGCGTAGACGAAACCGCGATGCAGGGCGAACGCCCCGACCTCGCCATGCTTGTTGAGCGCCAGGAAGCACACCTGCAGGTTCTTGCTGGCCTCCGGACGCTTGCGCACCACCCGGTCGATGGCTTCGCGGCAGGCGTCCATCGGCGAGCGACCCTGGCGCATCAGTTCGACCACCAGGAAACTGGCGGCGTTGCGGATCATCTCCTCGCCCACCCCGGAAGCGGTGGCGGCGCCGACCTCGTTGTCGACGTAGAGGCCGGCGCCGATGATCGGACTGTCGCCGACCCGGCCGTGCATCTTCCAGGCCATGCCGCTGGTGGTGCAGGCGCCGGCCAGGCGGCCCTGCGCATCGATGGCGAGCATGCCGATGGTGTCGTGGTTGTCCTTGTTGCCGGGCTGTCCGCGCCGCTCGGCGTTGATCTCCGGCTTGTACTCGGCGGTCTTCAGCCAGTCGCGCCACGCCTTCTCGGCCTGCGGCGTGAGCAGGCGCTTCTTCTCGAAGCCTTCGGCGACCGCGAACTGCTGGGCGCCCTCGCCCACCAGCATCACGTGCGGGGTTTTCTCCATGACGCGGCGCGCCACCGAGATCGGATGCAGGATGTCCTCCAGCGCGGCCACCGAACCGCAGCGGCCGTCACCGTCCATGATGCTGGCGTCCAGGGTCAGCACGCCGTCGCGATCCGGATTGCCGCAATGGCCGACGGTGGGATTGCACAGCTCGCTCTCGGCCCAGCGCGCCCCGGTTTCCACCGCGTCCAGCGCGGTGCCGCCGCGGGCCAGCACCGGCCAGGCCGCCTGGTTGGCGGGCACGCCGAAATCCCAGGTGGACACCACCCGCGCACCGGGAGCGGAAGCGGCGCCCGCGCGCATGGCGGGCAACGACAGGGCACCGGCGGCCAACAGGCCGGCCTGCAGGAACTGCCTGCGATCAGTCATCGGATCCTCCCTCGGGATGGGCGCGCGCGGCGCCGTGTCGATTCAATCCAGGTGGTGCGAGGCGTACCACGCGGCCGCGCCCATCACGCCAAGTTGGCCGTGATCGACCCGCCACACCGGCACGTGCCGCAGCACGTGGCCGAGCACGCCCTTGTTGAGATAGCGCTCGCGGAATCTGCCATTGCGCAGGAACTGTTCGATATGGCCGGAGATGCCACCCGCCAGATAGACCGCCTTGGCGCCGAACGCGATCGCCAGATCGCCGGTCAGGCTGCCCAGCCAGCCGCAGAACACCTCGACGGTTTCCACCGCCAGCGGATCCTCGCCCGCCTGCGCGGCGGCGATCAGTTGCTCGGGCGTCTGCCAGCGCGGGGTCCTGCCGCGAATCTCGCACAGGCACGGATACAGGTTCATCAGGCCGTTGCCCGACAGCACGCGCTCATTGTCCACGTGCGGCCAGCGCTTCATCAGCAGCGCCAGCACTTCCATTTCCAGCGCATTGCCCGGCGCCAGCGCCGCATGGCCGAACTCGCTGGCCAGCACCGGCCGCGTGCCGCCCTCGAAACGCAACGCCGCCCCGAGCCCGGTACCGGGCCCAAGCACCAATGCCGGCCAATGGAAGGTATGCGGATGCTCGCCGCTCAGCGGCGACAGGCCGTCGGCGTGCAGATAGGGAATCGCGTAGGCGACCGCCTCGAAGTCGTTGATCAGCGAGAGCGTCGCCAGACCGGAGGCCTGCCGGGTGCGCTCCAGCGACACCGGCCACGGCAGGTTGGAATTGACCAGGGTGTCGCCATCCAGCAGCCCGGCGATCGCCACCACCGCGGCATCGGCCGTGGCGTGCTCATCGACGGCGAACCTGTGCAGGATCGCGGCCAGGTCGGGGTATTCGGCGCAGGCGTACTTCTGGTACGCGAGGACGCGCGGCGCATGCCCCGCCGCCACCGCGACCTTGGCCAGCCGGGCGAAGGTTCCGCCGACATCGGCAACGATCAGTTCGCGGCCGGGCGAGGCGTGCGTGGCCTGACTCATTTGCGGCACTTCAGGATTGGCCGGGTACGGTACCGCTGCTGCATTCACGCGTTTGCCCTGGTTTGGATCGATTCAAGCGCCTGGATTCTGTGGCATCGCAGGACGTTTGGAAAGATGCCGAATCCATACCGGGGCGTACTCCGCGGGTGCACAGGGAAGCAACCCGTTCACTTTAACAGGCCGCCCCGGCGCCCGGCGCGATCCGCCTGGACCCGCGTCCAATGCTTATCCGGTGATGTATGCCGCCGCCTGCCGCTGCACATTCACGGGCCGCGCGGTTAAAGTACGTGCCGTCATGTCGCTTCCCTCGCTGCTGCTGCGGATCCTGTTGAGCGTCACCCTGCTGGTCTCGGGGACGGGCAACGCCGTGGCCGCGCTGCAGATGCACGTGGCCCAGGCCGGCCAGGCGCATGCGGGACACGCCATGGACGACTGCGCCATGACGGCCAAGGCCGACCCGGCGGTGTCCGCCACCTGCCACGACGCGGACGGCGTCCCATCCGCTGCCGAACCGGCGCCGGCCCACGACCATGGCCAGCCCGATTGCTGTTCCACCGGCCACTGCGATGGCTTCTGCGCCCAGCAGGCGCCCGCGGCGATGCCGGCGGCGTGGATCGGCAACGGACCGCGCACCAGCGCCGATCCGGTCGGTCCTGTTCCCGCCGGCCATCCCGCCCCGCCGCTTCCTTCCCCGCAGCGACCTCCCATCGCCTGAATCCGGCCACAGGGCCGTGGATATTCCGCGCCGCCGCGACGTTGCCGTCGCTCCGCGCGTCTTCCCGCAGTTCCGACCCCGGGACTGCCTTCGAATATCGTCAGGAGTTTTCATGTCTTCCGATTCTTTCGGCGCGGGATCCGGTTCCGGATTCCAGCTTTCCCGGCGCCGCTTCGTCACCGGCCTGGCCGTGGGCGGCGTTGCCGCCGGCTTCGGCCTCGCGCGCCTGCCCGCATGGGCGAACACCGCCCATTCGATGTACCAGGCGCCGGTGTTGACCGGCACCGATTTCGATCTCGCCATCGGCACCTCGCCGGTCAACTTCACCGGCCGTACCCGCCCCGCGATCACCGTCAACGGCAGCCTACCGGCGCCGATCCTGCGCTGGCGCGAAGGCGACACCGTCACCCTGCGGGTAGCCAACCGCCTGGCCGACGCGCACAGTTCGATCCACTGGCACGGCATCCTGCTGCCGGCCAACATGGACGGCGTCCCCGGCCTGAGTTTCGACGGCATCGCGCCGGGCGAAACCTACCAGTACCGCTTCCAGCTCAAGCAGTCCGGCACCTACTGGTACCACAGCCATTCGATGTTCCAGGAACAGGCCGGCCTGTATGGCGCGCTGGTCATCGACCCGGCCGAGCCACCGCCCTATCGCTTCGATCGCGAGCACGTCGTGCTGTTGTCCGACTGGACCGATCTGGATCCTGCCGCGTTGTTCCGGCGGATGAAGAAGATGCCGATGCACGACAACACCTACCAGCGCACGGTCGGTGATTTCGCCCGCGACGTCCGCCGCGACGGCTGGGCGGCGACGCTGTCCGATCGTGGCATGTGGGGACGCATGCGGATGACGCCCTCGGACATCTCCGACATCAACGCGCACACCTACACCTACCTGATGAACGGCAACGCGCCCGCCGGCAACTGGACCGGGCTGTTCCGCTCCGGCGAAAAGGTGCTGCTGCGTTTCATCAACGGCTCGGCGATGACCTACTTCGACGTGCGCATCCCCGGCCTGAAGATGACGGTCGTCGCCGCCGACGGCCTGTACATCCATCCGGTCACCGTCGACGAGTTCCGCATCGCAGTGGCCGAGACCTTCGACGTGCTGGTCGAACCCGGCGGCCAGGACGCCTTCACCATCTTCGCCCAGGACATGGGCCGCACCGGCTACGCGCGCGGCACGCTGGCGGTGCGCCAGGGCCTGGAAGCGCCGGTGCCCGCGCGTGATCCGCGCCCGCTGCTCACCATGTCGGACATGGGTCATGACATGGGCGGCGGCGGCCATGACATGGGCGGCCACAAGGGCATGGAAGGCGGTTGCGGCGCGAACATGTCCGGCCAGAAGGGCATGGAGGGCGGCTGCGGCGCCAGCATGGGCCACGGCGCGCACGGCGGCGGCGGCGGTGGCGGCAAGGCGCCGGTGCATGCGCCGAGCGAAGCCGGCAATCCGCTGATCGACATGCAGACGGCGGCCACTTCGCCCAAGCTGGACGATCCCGGCATCGGCCTGCGCGACAACGGCCGCAAGGTGCTGACCTATGGCGACATGAAGAGCCTGTTCGACGATCCCGACGGCCGCGATCCGGGCCGCGAGGTCGAACTGCATCTCACCGGGCATATGGAGAAGTTCGCCTGGTCGTTCAACGGCATCCCCTTCGCCGGCGCCGAGCCGCTGCGCCTGAACTACGGCGAGCGCATGCGCATCGTGCTGGTCAACGACACGATGATGCAGCACCCGATCCACCTGCACGGCCTGTGGAGCGATCTGGAGGATGACCAGGGTAACTTCCACCTGCGCAAGCACACCATCGACATGCCACCGGGCACGCGCCGCACCTATCGCGTGCGCGCCGACGCGCTTGGCCGCTGGGCGTTCCACTGCCACCTGCTGTACCACATGGAAGCCGGCATGATGCGGGAAGTGCGGGTGGAGGAATGATCATGCGCCCCCATCTCCCGCTCGGCCTGCTGGCCGCCGCGCTGACCCTGGCGCTCTCCGGCCAGGTCCAGGCACAACAGCACGACCATGCCGCGCATGCGCCCCCCGCGCCCGCACGGCAGAAACCGCCGGTCCCCGTCGAGGAAACCCCGAAGACGGATGATTCGAAGACGGGTCACTCGCAAATGGATCATTCGAAGATGGACCATTCGCAGAGGGCTCCAACGCAGATGGACCATTCCAAGATGGACCATTCCAAGATGGACCACTCGCAGATGGACCATTCGACGATGGACCATTCGACGATGGACCACGGAACGGCGGCCAAGGCTCCCACCGATCCGCGCGAACCCATTCCGGCCGTCACCGACGCCGACCGCGCTGCCGCTTTCCCGTCCCTCAAACCGCATGCGATGGAACATGCGCCGACGTTCAATTCGTTGGTGATGATCAACCGCCTGGAAGGCTGGGATGCGGATGACGGCACCGGACAGGCCTGGGAAGGCAGCGCCTGGTTCGGCACCGACCTCAACCGGTTGTGGCTGCGCAGCGAGGGCGAACGCGAAGGCTCGCGCACCGAATCGTCCGAACTGGAAGTCCTGTACGGCCGCAGCGTCTCGCCCTGGTGGGATGTGGTGGTGGGCGTGAAGCAGGATTTCCGCCCGGCCGATTCACGCACCTGGGCCGCCTTCGGCGTGCAAGGGCTGGCGCCGTACAAGTTCGAGATGTCCGCCACCGCTTACGTGGGTGAATCCGGACAGGTCATGGCCACGGTGGAAGCCGAGTACGAACTGCTGCTGACCAACCGCCTGATCCTGCAACCGCTGGTCGAAGCGAGCTTCTCGTCCAAGGACGTGCCCGAGTACGGCGAAGGTACCGGCCTCAACAAGGTCGAAGCCGGCCTGCGCCTGCGCTACGAAATCAACCGGCGTTTCGCGCCCTACGTGGGCGTGGTGCACGAACGGCTGTTCGGCGACACCGCCGACTACCGGCGCGGCGAAGGCGGCGACACCCGCGATACCCGCTTCGTGGCCGGTGTCCGCTTCTGGTTCTGACAAACCGGCGGCGGCGAGCGCGCCGCCGCCTCATCCCGATTCGATTGGAAAATGATCCGATGAAAAAACACGTTTCCGCATCCACCCTGATGGCACTCGCCCTGCTGGCCGCCCCCGCATTCGCCCAGGATCATGCCGGCCACGGCAGCCACGCCGGCCATGGCGCGCAGGCCGCGGCGAAGAAAACCAACGCCGCCGGCAACGGCAATGCATCGTTCGAAAGCCTCGACAAGAACCGCGACGGCTTCGTCGGCAAGGCCGAACTGCCCGAGCGCCACCCGCTGTTGCCGCACTTCGGCATGGGCGACAAGAACGGCGACGGCAAGCTGGACCGCAAGGAATTCGCCGACGCGATGGCGATGCTGTGACCCCGTCCGGCGGAATCCGGAAGGATTCCGCCGGCTTTCCGGAGAAGAAACCACCATGAGTTCCCTGCTGAAACACCTCACCGCCAGCGCGTTCCTGGCCGGTTCCAGCGTGCTGCTGGTCGCCTGCGGCGCGGCGCCCGGCGCGGCTTCGGCCAGTGACCGCATCGCGCTCGCCGCCGTCCCCTCGCCCGCCCAGGCCGCGGCGGAAACCACGGCCGCTTCCGCGACCGCCACGACTGCTGCAACGTCCTCTGCCGCCACGCCCGCCCACCTGCCGCTGATCCGCGTGCACAAGAGTCCCAGCTGCGGCTGCTGCGGCGTCTGGGTCGACCACGTCCGCGCCGCCGGTTTCCCGGTCGAGGTGCACGACACCGAGGACATGATGACGGTGAAGGATCGCCTCGGCGTGCCCGAGCCGATGATGTCCTGCCATACCGCCGAGGTGGATGGCTATTTCGTCGAAGGCCATGTTCCGGCCGAGGACATCAAGCGCCTGCTCGCCGAGAAGCCGAAGGCTCGCGGCATCGCCGTGCCCGGCATGCCGCTCGGCTCTCCCGGCATGGAAATGCCGGATGGCCGCACCCAGCCTTACGAAGTGGCGTTGGTCGGCGGCGACGGCACGACCGGGACCTTCTCGCGCCATCCCTGAAAGAAGAAAAGCCCCGGCGGGAGAGACTTCCGCCGGGGCAATGGGGTGTTTCCGTCTAGATCTTGAAGTCGTCGTAGGAGATTCGTGCCTCGTCCACGCCCAGCCGCTTCAGCAGTTGCCGCGTCGCCATCAGCATGGCCGGCGGGCCGCACAGATAGAAATCGCAGGCATGCAGATCCGGATGGTCGCGCAGCAGGGTGTGCTCGGCCACCTCGTGCACCAAGCCACGCAGCAGCCCGTCACCGCACTCGGCCTCGTCCGACAGCACCAGGTGCCAGCTGAAGTTGGCGTGCCGTTGCGCCAGCGCCGCCATTTCCTCGATGTAGGGCGCGTCGCGCAGGCTGCGTGCGCCGTACCAGAAGTGCATGCGCTCGCCTGCCCCGCCGTCGAGGCAGGCATGGATCATCGCCCGCAGCGGGGCCATGCCCGCACCGCCGCCGATGAACACCTTCTCCCGATGGCCCGGCTTGATCGCGAAATCGCCGAACGGTCCGCTGAAGCGCACCTTGTCGCCGGCCTTCAGCGAGTACAGGTAGGTCGAACCCTTGCCGGTCGGCACCCGCTTCTTGCCTTGCGCGCCCGGATTGAAGCGCGCCAACAGGCTCAGCCGTCCCTCCGTGTTCGCCACCGGCAGCGACAGCGAATAGGAACGCCGTACCGCTTCCTTGTTGACCAGATCGGCCGGCAGTTCCAGCGCTCGCCAGTCGTCGCGGTGATGTTCCGGATGCGCCAGATCGTGCGGACGCAGGCGGTAATCCGGCACATGGACCTGCAGGTAGGCGCCGGGCTGGTATTCCTCGCCCAGCGCGGTGTCCGTCTTCAGCACGATCTCGCGCAGGAACGGCGTTACTGCCTCCACCCGTTCGACCACCGCCTCGTGCTCGGTCCACAGGCGGCTGCCGCCCGACACCTCGACGTGGGTGTCCTTGTCGACGTGCAGGTTGCAGGCCAGCCGGTAGCCGAGTTTCAGGCGTGATTCGGGCAGGTGCGCGCGGTCGGCCGCGGTCGCCGGCGGCGGCGTGCCGCGGAAGCGCACCTCGCACAGGCCGCAGCTCTGCCCGCCGCCACAGTTCGAAGGCAATTGCAGACCATTGCGCGCCAGCGCCAGATAGACGTTGTCGCCATCGGCCGCGGTCACGGTGCGCAGGCAGGTGCCATCGGGATCGTGCACGGCCAGCTCATGGCCGCCGCGCCAGCGACGCGGCACGAACTCGCTCAGTCGGAAGCTTGCGAACAGCAGCCAGACGCCGGTCAGCGCCATCCACAGCCCGCCGATGCCCGCCGACACCACCAATGGATTGTTGAAGTCCACCCGTCCGCTGTAGTCCATGATGTGCAGCATCCAGAACACATCGAACAGCCGCCAGGTGCGGTTGCGGTGCTGCAGCACCTGGCCGGTGTCCGCGGCCAGATAGACCGTCGTCTCCTCGGCGTCGTCGAAATCCACCCGCCACAACCGGCCGGGGTGATCGCGCACTTCCAGCGTGCGTTCCAGCAGGCGCGCCGGCGCCGCCTGCCCGGGTCCGGTGTAGGACGCCCGTGCCAGCTGTCCCGCCAGCGCGGCGTCGATGGACAGGCGTGTTCCCGTCCGCGCATCGACCAGATGCGTGCGGGCGCCATCGAATACCTGGTAGACGGGACGTTCGAGCAACCAGCCCGAAGCGACCGTGAACGCGTCCCCGCCCACCGCCGCCAGCGCCGTGGACGCCGGCCGCGCGTCGGTCGGCCATGCCCGCGGTTCCGCCGCATGCGCGCGGAATTCGTGGCCCTGCACCTTGTCGTGCTCCAGCCAGGCCATCATCAATCCACTCGCCATCCACAGCACGAACTGCACGGCGATGATCAGCCCGACCCACTTGTGTAGTTTCCTCAGCCAGGGCGTCATGCGCTGCGCCTCCGGGTGAAGCTGTAGAACAGCAGCCAGGCGCCGCTCAGCGCGAACAGCAAACCACTCGCCGCCGCCACCCGCAGCAGGGTGTTGTTGACGTCCGTGCGCTTCTCGTAATCCATGATGTGGAACATCCACAGGAAATCGAACCAGCGCCACAGGCTGTGCCGGCGCGCCAGCAATTCGCCGGTGTCGGGCGAGAAATACAGCGTGGTCTGGCCGCGGTCGTCGAACCGCACCGCCCACATCGGCACCGGCCGGGTCTGCACTTCGCGGGGCGCGCGGGTGATCCATTCGGCGCCGGTCACGTCCGCCTCGCCCTGGTAGACCGCCTTGGCCAAGGCGACCACGGTCGTGCGTTCCAGCGGAGTGATGCGCTCGCCGGTGCCGGCATCGACCAGGGAGGCGCGATCGCCCTGGCGAATTTCGTAGACCTCGCGATCCAGCAGGCGCTTTATCTTCAGTGCGGTGATATCGGGATAGCGCGTGGCCAGATCCGCCTGCGCCACGCGCGGCGCGGCGGCGACCAGCGGATCAGTGTGGCTGTGCGCCAGGTGATCGCCATGGATGATGTCGAGCGGCACGACGGTCATGTAGACGCCGCTGATCATCCACAGCAGCGCCTGTACTCCGACGATCAGCCCGATCCATTTATGGGCGCGGCGCGCCCAGAAAGCGGGTTTCATTCGAATGTTCCTGTTGGTTGCGGCGTCGCCGCGATCTGCCCGTCCGCCGGCTGGCCGGCGGACGGGTCACGGTTCACCAGCGGTAGCCGAAACGCGCGTACCAGCGCCGGCCCAGCAGGTCGTAGGTCATCGTGTCGGTGTTGCCGTCCGTGTAGCTCTGGATGAACGGCGCCTGCTTGTCCCACAGGTTGTCGATGCCGAACGAGACATCGAACGACTGCCCCACCGGCGCGAACTTCACCTGCACGTTGTGATAGGTCAGGCTCGGCGCGTGATCGCCGGTGAACCCCTTCGTGGCGGTGATGTCGTCGGTCTTGCCGATGTACTGCACGCTGTAGGAACCGGACCAGGCATCGCGCTTGGCCGTCAGCGAGGTGAACGCCCGCCAGTGCGCGTAGCTGCCGCGTCCACCGGTGATCTTGCCGGCATACTCGATCAGGTCCGCGCCCGGGAACGGCCGCACGTCATAGCGATCCAGGTAGGAGACATCCATGCTGAAGGTCGAGTCGAAACCCATCGCCTCGAACTCGTACAGGCCGCCCAGATCGATGCCGGAGATCCGCTCGTTGGCCGCGTTGACCGGCTGCGAGGACAGGAAGTCCACTTCGCCGGTGACCGGGTTGCGGGTGAAGTTCTCGCTGCCGCAGAACGGATGCGCCAGGCCGGGGGTGTTGTAGCAGATGGACAGCTTGGTCGACCCGTCGATACGCTGGATCGCGTTGTCGATGCGGATGTTGAAGTAGTCCACGGTCAGGGTCAGGCCCGGCAGGAAGCCCGGCGTCCACACCGCGCCCACCGTCAGCGACTTGGCGTCCTCCGGCTCCAGATCCGGATTGCCGCCGGAGGTGGTCAGGATGGTGTTGCCCGGCTGCACGTAGCCGGCCGGCACGCCGTAGGCCTGGCAGTTCTGGCGCACGGTCGGATCGATGGTGGTGCTGGTGCTCCAGCCGCTGCACGGATCGGTCGTGGTCAGATTGCCCTCGGCGACGCCGCCGAACAGCTCGGGGATGTTCGGGATGCGGAAGGCGGTGGCGTAGTTGGCGCGGATCTTGAGCGACGGCATCACCTGCCAGTCCAGGCCGACCTTGTAGTTGATGTCCTCGCCGAACAGGTCGTAGTCCGAATAGCGGACGGCGGCGTTGAGGATCAGCGAATCGGCGATGGCGCTGTCCATCAACAGCGGCACGGCGAACTCGACGAAGGCTTCCTTGGCGGTGTACTCGCCGGCAATCGGATCCTGCTGGTTGGTGTTGGCGATGCCCATCACGGTCAGCGGATCCGGATCGCGCCAGCCGCGTTCCTTGCGGACTTCGATGCCGGAGGCGAAGCCCACCCAGCCCG
The DNA here is from genome assembly GCF_014192765.1 of Pseudoxanthomonas sp. OG2. NCBI lineage: Bacteria > Pseudomonadati > Pseudomonadota > Gammaproteobacteria > Lysobacterales > Lysobacteraceae > Pseudoxanthomonas > Pseudoxanthomonas sp. OG2. The sequence continues at coordinate 242,719 of NZ_JACHYM010000001.1, forward strand.
CCGGCATTTCGAACAACTGGCCGCTGATGTTGGCGGTGAAGCTCTTCTGTTCATTGCCGCCATGGTCGCGGGTGGTGAACAGGATGTAGTCCAGCACTTCCTGGGTGACATTGCCGTAGCCCAGGTAGTCGGCGCAGGGGATCGCCGCCCCCGGCGCGTTGCTGCAGATCGCGGTGTCGAGGGTCTGGTCCACGCGGTCCAGGTTGGCCACCTTGGTAGAGCCATCCAGGCCGGTGTTGCGGCCCCAGTTCAACGCGGCCGACCAGTCCCAGTTCATGCCCAGTTGGCCTTCCAGCCCGACCACCGCGCGGAAAGTGTTGGTGTCCTGGAAAAACCGGCGGGTACCGGCTTCCTCAAGGCGGCGACGCTGCAACAGCAGGTCCTGCCCGGTCGGGTTGGTCGGATGATCCGCGGCGATGTTGATCGGCCGGTACACGCCCAGGCCGCCGGGCGTCGCGAGCTGGTGCGACTGGCGATTGGTATACATCAGTTCGGTGAACAGGCGCGTGGTATCACTGAGCTGGGTATCGCCGAACAGGCTGAAGCTCAGGCGCTTGATCGGATTGACCGCGTTGAGGGTCGGGTTGCCGTTGTAGTTGTGCTTGGCCGCCGAATACGGCTCGTAGAAGTCGCCGTCGCCGTTCGGATCCTGGTTGAAGTTGACCCGGCTGCCGTCCGCCAGCAAGGCGCGACCGCCGATGGTGGTGGAGCTGCCGGAGCAGACCAGGCCGCCGGTGTCCTCATCCACCGCCAGCCCGCAAGGCGCGCGCGTGGCCATGTTGACGCTGCCGCTTTCGGAATAGCTCAGCCCGGCCATCAGCGAGCCGCGATCGCTGGTGGTGCCCCAGACCAGATCGAAGGATCCGTCTTCGCCGTCGCTCTCGAAGGTCTGGCCGTAGCGCATCGCCAGTTCGGCGCCTTCGAAGTTCTTCTTGGTGATGATGTTGACCACGCCGGCCACGGCATCGGCGCCGTAGATCGCCGACGCGCCATCCTTCAGCACCTCGATGCGTTCGATCAGCGCCACCGGGATCATGTTCAGGTCGACCGAACTGTTGGCACCGGTGCCGCCGTTGACCACGCGACGGCCATTGAGCAGCACCAGGGTGCGGTTGATGCCCAGGCCACGCAGGTTCACCTGGGTGGTGCCGTAACCGTTCTCGGCCCAGTAGGCATTGGTCTGGCTGCCTGCGAAACCGGCGGATGCCGGCAGGCGTTGCAGCAGGGTTTCCACCGAAGTGGCGCCGGAACGTTCGATGGTTTCGGCGTCGACGACGCTCACCGGACCGACGCCCGAAATCTGCAGGCGCTTGATGTGGCTGCCGGTGACCTGGACGGTGTCCAGCGTGGTCGCCTGCTCTTGCGGGGCCGATGCAGTGTCGGCGGTGGCGGTGTCCTGCGCGTGCAGGGTGTGGACGAAGCCTGCGCACAGCAGTGCGCCGACGGCCGCGGCCAGCGGATTGGGTTTGAAAAACATGGGCTCTCTCCCCGTTTCGGGTGTCTTGTCTGTTCGGATGGTGTCCCGCGGGAAATGCCCGGCAGGACGAACGGGCCGCGCTCGCGGCCATGACAAGCTCAGCCGATCGGAGGTCGGAACACGCGCGAGACGCCGCTGCGCACTTCCGGCAACAGCGGGGGATTCAGATAGGGCGCATCGAGGACATGCTGGGCGGCGAACAACGGCGCTGTGCGTCCCGGATAGAAGGTGAGCACGCAACTGCACGCGCAACTGGTCGTGCTGCCGCAATCGCAATCATCGTGGTGATTGCCGTTCGTCGGATCGCCGGTCAACCAGCCCGCGTCGGCGGTGCAAGCGGCTGCGCCGCGGTCCGGCTTTGCCTGTTCATCATGCTGGCGATGGCCGCCCTGCCCGCTTTCGCCGTCGTCGACCGCGGCCAGATCAGCGACCGCCATCCGCGTCGCCGCCCACGCACTGGCCGCGCCGTCCAGGCAAAGGACGGTGATCAGGACCAGTCGCAGGAGCAGGCGAATCGACATCGGGAAAAACGGGCACCAGGTTGTCTATACGAGAGACTTAACACTTATCGAAAACGGGTGTCAACCGTTTGTGCGCTGCGGCATCGAAATCGCTGGCGGCAGTTGTATAGACATGACATGCTTTTTCCATGGAGACGCCCAAGCCGCACTACCTCAAGCTGAAGCAGTACATCCTCCGCCACATCACCAATGGCGATTGGCCGCCGTTGAGCCGGGTGCCCAGCGAGAACGATCTGGTGGTCAAGTTCGGCGTCTCGCGGATGACCGTCAACCGCGCGCTGCGCGAACTCAGCGACTCCGGCGTGCTCACCCGCGTGCAGGGTGTCGGCACCTTCGTCGCCGGCCCGAAGGCCGAGTCCGCCATGTTCGAGGTGCGCAGCATCCGCGAGGAAATCGTCGCGCGCGGACAGGTCCACAGCGTGCAGGTGCTGATCGGCGAGGCGGTGGTCGCGCGCCCCACCGTCACCAACCAGTTCGGCCTGGAATCCGGTGCCGAACTGTTCCACACCCGCCTGCTGCACAAGGCCAACGGCAAGCCGCTGCAGCTGGAGGACCGCTTCGTCAATCCGGCCAGCGCGCCGGATTACCTGGGCATCGATTTCCAGACCGAGATTCCGCACCAGTACCTGATGCGCGTGGCGCCGCTGGAGCGCACCGAACACGTCATCGAGGCCGAGACCGCCAACAAGCGGCTGGCCGCGCAACTGGAGATCGCCGAGGGCGATCCCGTATTGGTGCTGACCCGCCGCACCTGGTCGCGCGGCCAGGTCGTCACCTGGGTCCGCCTCACCTACCCCGCTTCCCGCTATCGGTTCGTCGGCACCTTCCAGGTCGGCGCCAACATCACTCCCGGAGGATAACCATGACCGCCACCGATCCCTCGCGCACCGCCGGTGCCCGTCCCGTCCGCGCGCCGCGCGGCACCGACCTGCATTGCCGCAGCTGGCTGACCGAAGCGGCCTACCGCATGCTGCAGAACAACCTGGATCCGGACGTGGCCGAGCGCCCGGACGAACTGGTCGTGTACGGCGGCATCGGTCGCGCCGCGCGCAACTGGGCCTGCTTCGACAAGATCCTGGAAACCCTGCGCACGCTGGGCGACGACGAGACCCTGCTGATCCAGTCCGGCAAGCCGGTCGGCGTGTTCCGCACCCACGCCGACGCGCCGCGCGTGCTGCTCGCCAATTCCAACCTGGTCCCGCACTGGGCCACCTGGGACCACTTCAACGAGCTCGATAAGAAGGGCCTGATGATGTACGGGCAGATGACCGCCGGCAGCTGGATCTACATCGGCAGCCAGGGCATCGTCCAGGGTACCTACGAAACCTTCGTCGAACTCGGCCGCCAGCACTACGGCGGCGACTGGTCCGGCAAGTGGATCCTCACCGCCGGCCTCGGCGGCATGGGTGGCGCGCAGGCGCTGGCGGCGACGCTGGCCGGCGCCAGCAGCATCGTCATCGAATGCCAGGAATCGCGCATCGACTTCCGCATGCGCACCCGCTATGTGGACTTCAAGGCCCGGAGCATCGAGGAGGCGCTGGAGATCATCCGCACCACCGATCGCCCGGTCTCGGTCGGCCTGCTCGGCAACGCGGCCGAGCTGCTGCCGAAGTTCGTCGAGCTGGCGCGCCAGGGCGTGGCCAGGCCGGACGCGGTCACCGACCAGACCTCCGCGCATGACCTGATCAACGGCTATCTGCCGGCCGGCTGGACAGTCGAGCAGTGGGTCGCCGCGCGCAACGGCGGCGACGCCGAGCGCGCCGCGCTGACCAACGCCGCCGCCGAGTCCTGCGCCGTCCACGTCAAGGCGATGCTCGATTTCCACCACATGGGCGTGCCGACGATCGACTACGGCAACAACATCCGCCAGGTCGCCAAGGATCGCGGCGTCGCCAACGCCTTCGATTTCCCCGGCTTCGTCCCCGCCTGCATCCGCCCGCTGTTCTGCCGTGGCATGGGCCCGTTCCGCTGGGTCGCGCTGAGCGGCGATCCGGAGGACATCTACAAGACCGACGCCAAGATCAAGGAACTGTTCCCCGACAACGCCCACCTGCACCGCTGGCTGGACCAGGCGCGCGAGCGCATCGCCTTCCAGGGCCTGCCCGCGCGCATCTGCTGGCTGGGCCTGGGCGAGCGCCATCGCGCCGCGCTGGCGTTCAACGAAATGGTCCGTAACGGCGAACTCAAGGCGCCGATCGTGATCGGCCGCGATCACCTCGACTGCGGTTCGGTCGCCAGCCCCAACCGCGAGACCGAAGGCATGCGCGACGGTTCCGACGCGGTCTCCGACTGGCCGCTGCTGAACGCGATGCTGGCGACCTCCGGCGGCGCCACCTGGGTCAGCCTGCACCACGGCGGCGGCGTCGGCATGGGCTTCTCCCAGCATTCGGGCGTGGTCATCGTCTGCGACGGCAGCGAGGCCGCCGACCAACGCCTGTCGCGCGTCCTGTTCAACGATCCGGCGATGGGCGTGATGCGCCACGCCGACGCCGGCTACGAGGACGCCCTCGCCTGTGCCCGCGAACACCACCTGCACCTGCCCGCCATCACCGGATAAGCCTCCATGTTGAATCTCGTTCCCGGCCAGCTGTCGCTGGCCCAGATCCGCACCATCGCCAACACTTTCGAGCCGATCCAGCTGGATCCGGCCTGCCTGCCGGCAGTGCGCGCCTCCGCGGAGACAGTGCAGTCGATCGTCGCCGCCGGTGCGCCCGCCTACGGCATCAACACCGGCTTCGGCAAGCTCGCCAAGGTGCACATCCCGGTCGACCAGTTGGAACAGCTGCAGACCAACCTGGTGCGCTCGCACGCGGTCGGCATGGGCCCGCTGCTGGACGACGACACGGTGCGCCTGATCCTGGCGCTGAAGATCGCTTCGCTGGCGCGCGGTTTTTCCGGCGTGCGGGAGCAGACCCTGCAAGCACTGATCGCGATGTACAACGCGCAGATCTGGCCGTGCATTCCCTCGCAGGGCTCGGTCGGCGCCTCCGGCGATCTGGCGCCGCTGTCGCACCTGAGCCTGGCCGCGATGGGTGAAGGCCAGGTCCGCGTCAACGGTGAACTGCGCGATGCCGGCGAAGCGCTGCGCGCCGCGGGCATCACCCCGATCAAGCTCGCCGCCAAGGAAGGCCTGGCCCTGCTCAACGGCACCCAGGTTTCCACCGGCATCGCCCTGCGCGCGCTGTTCGCGGCCGAACAGGTCTACTCGGCCGCGGTGCTGGCCGGCGCGCTGAGCGTGGACGCGGCCTGTGGATCCGACGCACCGTTCGATCCGCGCATCCACGCCGTGCGCGGCCAGCCCGGCCAGATCGAGGTCGCCGCCGAATACCTGCGCCTGCTGCACGGCAGCGCCATCCGCGAATCGCACCGCCACAACGACACCCGCGTGCAGGATCCCTACAGCCTGCGCTGCCAACCGCAGGTCATGGGCGCCTGCCGCGACCAGTTGCAGCAGGCCGCGCGCACGCTGTGGATCGAAGCCAACGCGGTGTCCGACAACCCGCTGGTATTCACCGACACCGGCGACGTGATCTCCGGCGGCAACTTCCACGCCGAGCCGGTGGCGTTCGCCGCCGACCAGATCACGATTGCCGTCTCCGAAGTCGGCGCGCTGTCCGAACGCCGCATCGCCCTGTTGATCGACGCCAGCATCTCCGGCCTGCCGGCCTTCCTGGTGGCCGAGCCGGGCATCAACTCCGGCTTCATGATCGCCCACGTCACCGCCGCCGCGCTCGCCAGCGAGAACAAGACCCTCGCCCATCCGGCCAGCGTCGATTCGCTGCCGACCTCGGCCAACCAGGAGGATCACGTCAGCATGGCGACCTTCGCCGCGCGCAAGGCCGGCGACGTGGCGACCAACGTGCGCCGCATCGTCGCCATCGAACTGCTGGCCGCCGCCCAGGGCATCGACTTCCGCCGTCCGCTGAAGTCCTCCGAGCTGCTGGAAGCCGCCCACGCCCGCATCCGCGCGGAAGTCCCGCACTACGGCGAGGACCGCTACCTGGCGCCGGAAATGCAGGCATTGGAAGCGCTGGTCGCCAGCGGTACATTGACCGCCTTCGTCGACATGCCGCTCGGGGTATCCGCGTGATTCCAGGCTGGAAAGGCCGCATCGACCCGTCCGGCGACGGCGACACCCGCCGCTGGCACCAGATCGTCGCCACGCCCGAGGCGGGCGCGCCCGCCGGCGTGGCGCTGGTGGGGTTCGCCTGCGATGAAGGTATCCGCCGCAACAACGGCCGCACCGGCGCGGCGCAGGGCCCGATGGTCCTGCGCGCGGCACTGTCGAACCTGCCGGTGCGCGACGACGCCCCGCTGTACGACGCGGGCGACGTGATCTGCGAAGGCGAGGATCTGGAAGGCGCGCAGGCGGCGTTCGGCGCCCGCGTCGCCGCCCTGCTCGACGCCGGCCACCTGCCGATCGGCCTGGGGGGCGGGCACGAGATCGCCTTCGCCAGCTACCAGGGCTTGGTCGGCCACCTGCGCGAGCGCCGCCCGCGCGTGGGCATCGTCAACTTCGACGCGCATTTCGATCTGCGCCAGCAACCGGTCGGCAGTTCCGGCACGCCGTTCCTGCAGGCGCTGGATCACGCCGCCGGCATCGGCCTGGACGCGCAGTACCTGTGCCTGGGCATCAGCGCGTCGGCCAATACCCGCCAGTTGTTCGAGACCGCGCGCCAGCGGGGCGTGCGCTATCTGCTCGACGACGAGATGGACATGCGGCGGCTGGACCTGTGCCAGCAGCGCGTGGCCGACTGGCTGCGCGATGTCGACCTGATCTACCTGACCATCTGCCTGGACGTGCTGCCGCACGCGATGGCGCCCGGCGTCAGCGCACCCAGCGCCCGCGGCGTGCCGCTGGAGGTGCTGGAGCCGCTGCTGGAAACCATCGCGGCCACCGGCAAGATCGCGCTGATGGACGTGGCGGAGCTGTCGCCACCGTTCGACCGCGACAACGGCACCGCCCGGGTCGCCGCCCGCCTGATCCACCGCGCGGCGCACGCCATCCGCGGCTGAGCCCGCCAGCGCAACAAAACCCTTGACCCTTGACCAAGGTCAAGGGTGCAGAATGGCGCCATTCCGAACCGGAGAACGCCATGAACATCGGCCAATTGGCACGCCTGGCGGGCGTGCCCATCGATACCGTCCGCTACTACGAGCGCCAGCAACTGCTGCCGCCGCCCAGCCGCAGTCCCGCCGGCTACCGTCGCTATGAAGGCTCGGACGTCACCCGCCTGACCTTCATCCGCCGCGCCAAGGCGCTCGGCTTCACCCTGGACGAGGTCCGCGATCTGCTGGACATCAGCGCCGGCCGCGAGGACATGGGCCAGATGAAGGCCGCCGCCGCCAGCAAACTGGCCGTCGTCGAGGAGCGCCTGGCCGAGATGACCCGCATGCGCGACGCGCTGCGCAGCCTGGTCGAGGCCTGTCCGGGCCATGGCGATCTGAGCGAGTGCCCGATCGTGGCCGCCCTCGCCGAGGAACCGAAATGAGCGGGTCCTGCCATTCGCACGACAAGCCGGATGCCAACAAGGCGCAAGGCGGATGCTGCGGTGGTGGTTCCTCATCCTCCCCGACCGCCGCTGTTCGTGATCCGGTCTGCGGCATGAGCGTGGATCCGGCGACCGCGCCGCATCACGTCGAACACGACGGCCAGACCTATTACTTCTGCTCGGCCGGCTGCCGCGACAAGTTCGTCACCGAGCCGGCGCGGTTCCTCACCGCGCATGCCGCCGAAGAGAAGGCATCGGCGTGCTGCGGCACCGAAAAAGCCGAAACCACCCGCGCGGCGAAGGCGGATGACGCGTGCCGCCACGGTGGTGATGCAGGCCACTCGCACGCGCACACCCACCATCACGCGGCCACGCTTTCCCATGCCGGTCATGATCACGCACGCCATCACGCCGCACACGCAGCGGGCACAGTGATCGATCCGGTCTGCGGCATGAGCGTGGATCCGACCACCACCGCTCACCACGCCGAACACGCCGGCCAGGCCTACCACTTCTGTTCGGCCGGCTGCCGCGCAAAATTCATCGCCGATCCACCCCGCTGGCTGGCGCCGAAGCGCGAGCCCGAACCGGCCGTGCCCGGCGCGCAGTACACCTGCCCCATGCATCCGGAAATCGTCCGCGACGGCCCCGGCACCTGCCCGATCTGCGGCATGGCGCTGGAGCCGATGATGCCGTCGCTGGATGACGGCGAGAATCCGGAACTCACCGACTTCCGCCGCCGCTTCTGGTGGACCCTGCCGCTGAGCGTGGCGACCCTGGTGCTGGCGATGTTCGGCCAGTACTTCCACGGCTTGTCGCCGACGACGCGCACCTGGATCGAACTGGTACTCAGCACGCCGGTGGTGCTGTGGGCGGCCTGGCCGTTCTTCCAGCGCTGGGCGCAGTCCATCCGCAACCGCAGTCCCAACATGTGGACGCTGATCGGCACCGGTGTCGGCGCCGCCTACGGCTACAGCGTGGTGGCGACGGTGGCGCCGGATCTGTTTCCCGCCTCGTTCCACGAGCACGGCCGTGTCGGCGTGTACTTCGAGGCCGCCGCGATCATCGTCTCGTTGACCCTGCTGGGCCAGTTGCTGGAACTGAAAGCGCGCTCGCAGACCTCGGCGGCGATCAAGGCGCTGCTCGGACTCGCCCCCAAGACCGCCCGCCGCCTGCGCGAGGATGGGCAGGAAGAGGACATCGAACTCTCGCACGTCCACGTAGGCGATCGCCTGCGCGTGCGCCCCGGCGAAAAGGTGCCGGTGGACGGCGTGGTGATCGAAGGCCGTTCGCACATCGACGAGTCGATGCTGACCGGCGAACCAGTACCGGTGTCCAAGGAAAACGGCGACAGCGTCATCGGCGCCACCATCAACGGCTCCGGCAGCCTGATCATCCGCGCCGAGCGGGTCGGCAGCGACAGCGTGCTCGCCCAGATCGTGCAACTGGTGGCGCAGGCGCAACGCTCGCGCGCGCCGATGCAGCGGCTGGCCGACCAGGTGTCGTTCTGGTTCGTGCTGGCGGTGCTGGCCGCGGCCGTGCTGACCTTCCTGGGCTGGGGCCTGTTCGGTCCGGAACCTTCGTGGACCTATGCCGTGCTCAACGCGGTCTCGGTGCTGATCATCGCCTGCCCCTGTGCGCTGGGCCTGGCCACGCCGATGTCGATCATGGTCTCGACCGGCCGTGCCGCCCAGCTGGGCGTGCTGTTCCGCGACGCCGAGGCCATCGAGACCCTGCGCAAGGTCGATACCCTCATCGTCGACAAGACCGGCACGCTCACCGAGGGCCGTCCGGCGTTCCGCGTCCTGATACCGGCCAGCGGACTCGAGGAAAACGAAGCGCTGCGGCTGGCCGCCAGCCTGGACGCCGGCAGCGAGCATCCGCTGGCGCACGCCATCGTCGCCGAAGCGCGCGAGCGCGGCATCGCGCTGGCGCCGGCACAGGATTTCGAATCCTCCAGCGGCATCGGCGTGCGTGGCCACGTGGACGGCCACGCGCTCGCGCTGGGCAACACCGCGCTGATGCAGGAAACCGGCGTGGACGTATCGGCGCTGGATGCCGACGCCCGCCGGCTGCGCGCGGAGGGTGCCAGCGTGATGTTCCTGGCCGTGGACGGCCGCGCCGCCGGCCTGATCGCGGTGGCCGATCCGATCAAGATCACCACGCCCTCGGCGCTGCGCGCGTTGCAGGCAATCGGCGTGCGCATCGTGATGGCCACCGGCGACGGCGAACGCACCGCGCAGGCGGTGGCGTCGCAGGTCGGCATCGACGAGGTCCACGGCGAAGTGCGTCCGGCCGACAAGGCCGCGCTGGTCGCCCGCCTGAAGGCCGAAGGCCGGGTGGTGGCGATGGCCGGCGACGGCATCAACGACGCCCCCGCCCTCGCCTCCGCCGATGTCGGCATCGCCATGGGTACCGGCACCGACGTGGCGATGTCCAGCGCGCAGGTCACCCTGGTCAAGGGAGATCTGGGCGGCATCGTCCGCGCCAAGGCATTGTCGGAAGCAACCGTGCGCAACATGCGCCAGAACCTGGGCTTCGCGTTCTTCTACAACGCGTTGGGCGTGCCGGTCGCCGCCGGCCTGCTGTTCCTGTTCGGTGGCCCGTTGCTGTCACCCATGCTGGCTGCGCTGGCGATGAGCCTGAGCTCGGCCTCGGTGGTCGCCAACGCGCTGCGCCTGCGCCACCAGTCGCTGCCCACGAGCGCCTGATCCCGTCGATCCCGCGGAACGGATGCGCCGCTAGAATGCGGCGCATCCTTCAGGCGCGGAGTCCGGCGGCACATGGAAGATTCGCAAACCCGGCCCGGCGCCGCCGCCCCTTGGCGCTATCTGCTGCTGGTCGCCGTGCCGCTGCTGGCGGCGCTGCTGCTCTCGCGCTGGCCGGTGCCGGTGTCCGCGCCCTCCGCGGCACCCGTCGCCGACACCGCGCATGCGGGCACCGGCACGCCGCTGTCGCTGTTCCTGCTGCAACTGCTGGTGGTGCTGTCCGTGGCCAAGGGCGCGGGCTGGCTGCTGCGCCGCTTCGGCCAACCGGCCGTCATCGGCGAAATGGCCGCCGGCCTGCTGCTGGGGCCGCTGCTGTTCGGCGCAGTGATGCCGGACACCCAGGCCTGGTTGTTCGCGCCCGGCTCGCTCGGCGCGCTTGGGCTGATCAGCCAGCTGGGCGTGCTGATGTTCCTGTTCGTCGCCGGCGCGGAACTGGAACTGTCCACCCTGCACGGCCGCCGCGCCTTCGCCGTGCTGGTCAGCCACAGCGGCATCGCCTTGCCGTTCCTGTGCGGCGTGCTGCTGGCGTTCGCGCTGTTCGATGCGCATGCGCCGGCCGGCGTCGGTTTCCCCAACTTCGCTCTGTTCATGGGCGTGTCGCTCAGCATCACCGCCTTCCCGGTGCTGCTGCGCATCCTGTCCGATCGCGGCATCACCCACAGCCCGCTCGGCCGCATCGCGATCGCCTGCGCCGCGCTGGGCGACGCCAGCGCTTGGTGCCTGCTGGCGGCTATCGTCGCCTCGGTGCAGGCCAACGGCTGGAGCGCGGCGCTGATCAGCCTGCTGGGCACGCTGGCGTTCGCCGCCGCGATGATCGCGCTGGTGCGGCCGTGGCTATCCCGCCAGGAAGTGGCTCCCGAACGCGAAGGCCGCCACCTGATCGGACTGTTGTTGATGGCGCTGGCCGCCGCACTGGTCACCGAACTGCTGGGCATCCACGCCTTGTTCGGCGCCTTCCTGGCCGGCATCGCGGTATCCGGCAATGCGCGCCTGCGCGAACTGCTGATCCAGAAGGTCGAACCTTTCGCCATCTCGCTGCTGCTGCCGCTGTTCTTCGCCATGACCGGGCTGCGCCTGCGCGTGGACGGCTGGCAGGCCGGCGACCTGCTTCTATGCGTGGTCGTGATCCTCGTCGCCAGCCTCGGCAAGGGCCTGGGCACCTGGCTGGCCGCGCGCAGCGCGGGCATGCCGCGAACCGACGCGCTGCGCCTGGGGGCGCTGATGAACACGCGCGGCCTGATGGAACTGATCGTGCTGAATCTGGGCTACGAAATGGGCCTGATCGGCGACCGCCTGTTCGCGGTGCTGGTGATCATGGCGCTGGTCACCACCGCGATGACCGGCCCGCTGCTCAACATCATCGAGCGCCGCGCGCGTTCGGCGCAGCGCACATAGCCCCCTCCCCCGCGCGCGGGGGAAGGAGCAAAAACCTCGCGACGGCACGCACACTGGCCCCCTCCCCCGCCTGCGGGGGAGGGCTGGGGTGGGGGCGAGCGGAAGGATCCCGAGCCATGACAACCAACGTCGGAAATGCACCACTGCAGCGACTGCGAAGGATGGATAACGATCGCTGAAAAGCGCCCCCATCCCAGCCTTCCCCCGCACGCGGGGGAAGGGGCAAAAACCTCGCGACGGCACACACACTGGCCCCCTCCCCCGCCTGCGGGGGAGGGTTGGGGTGGGGGCAAGCGGAAGAATCCCGAGCCATGACAACCAACGTCGGAAATACACCACTGCACCGACTGCGAAGGATGGAAAGCGACTTCTGAAAAGCGCCCCCATCCCAGCCTTCCCCCGCACGCGGGAGAAGGGGCAAAAAACCGACCAGCGACACACGCTGGCCCCTCCCCCGCCTGCGGGGGAGGGTTGGGGTGGGGGCAAGCGGAAGGATCCCGAGCCATGACAACCAGCGTCGCAAACACACCAGCACACCGACCACGATGGATGGATAGCGACTGCTGAAAGGCGCCCCCATCCCAGCCTTCCCCCGCACGCGGGGGAAGGGGCAGAACACCGCGCTGGCGAGCGTGAGTGCTTTCTTCAGCGCCTTCCCCTTCGGTCGCCATCGTTGTACGAGCTCACCGCTCGTATCTTCATTCCGCCCTATCCAGGGCCATCCGATACACAATGTGGCTTCGCCACTTCCGTGACAACGGAAACATTGAATCGAAAACGTTCAAAGTTAGTCGACATCGCGCAAGCGCATCAGCAGACTCCGGCATCAGGAGTTCGAAAAACTCCCACACAGTAGTACTACCTCCGTCATTCCGGTGGTTTTCTTATCACTGAGTGACAGCCGGCGGCCTTCGTCTTCGCCGGGAGGGGGCGAATACAAGACCCGAAAGGGAAATCAGCCCATCCGACCTGTGTGCGGTTTTTCGACTCCCGGCTCCCGGCCGCGCTTTCGCGTGCCGGGATACTTCAACGAAGAAATGGAGGTCCCAATGACCAACCCACGTATGGTCTATCTGTTGGAAGAACAAACGCAGCTCAACATGATCCAGCTGCGTGATCACGTCAAACTGCTGTCCACGCTGTCCAGCCCGCGCTTCCGCAAGGACGAGCACCACTGCCTGCCGATTCCGTTGCAGGCCCTGAGCGACTGCTTCGCCTATATCGCCCAGGACATCAACGACATGCTGGACGCCCTGCGCTACCACTACGGCGAACCCGAAGCGGACGAAGCCGCCAGCAACGCGTAACAAAAAACGCGGGCTGCTAGCGCCCGCGTTCTGAACGCATCATCCAACAAGAAACCTGGCATTCACTGCAGCCGCCGCGGCGGTGACTATTTGTGGCGACCGCAGAAGATCAGGCGCCCGACCGGCTTCTTGTCCGGCGAGATCAGAAAGCCATCCAGATAGTCCGGAACATACCAGTCGTCCCAAGGCGCCAGACCGTAAAACGCGTTTGCAAAGTCCTCTACGAGGCCAGAACCCCTGATCTTTGCGCCGACAAAGCCAGTCGAACGCAGGCGGTCATAGAACTTCATCTCGTTCGGGACTGTGCTCACTCTTTCCCCGAGGACGAGCCAACGTCCTGAGTCCAGATAGTCCTTGGTGGCGAGAATCACGGAAAACACAGCATCTCCCGCAAGCGCAGGAACCTCGTTCTCCTTGGACCAGTTTCCTTTGATGTCAAACAGTGCGACCGCAACACTATTGAGAGCATCCGGCTCCCGATCAATCACTTGACCGATGCAGGCCGTTTCGTCCATTAGAGGCAAGAGAAAAACGCTTCCCGCCGTCCATTGAGCAACGCTTCTACGCGCCATCATTTCTCTTGCGCACGAAAATGAACAAAGCGGTCGCAGCCAACAGCGCCATCCCCGCCGCACCCAGGAATACTCCACCGATCGCTGTCAGACGGACAGGAAACCAATCCGGGAATCTCCGCAGTCATACCCGCACTGCTCCCAGATCCGACTCGCTCCAATGCATAACGAGATCATCGGGCACAGCAAGAATATGAGAAAGGTCGCCGTCTTCCGCATGATTGCCTCCAAATGCATCATCGACAAACCATTCGCGTCGCGACAGAGCAAGCCCGGCATCTACCGGGCTTCTCTTAACTATCGGGTTCGGGCAACCCTCACTTCACCTTCGCGTAAGTCCCCTTCAGCGCCACGCCCGACATGATGTTGCCGGCGTAGCATTCGTAGTTGGTGGGGCTCTTGAATTCGTTCTTCTTGAAGTAGCTGGTGATGTCGACCACCGCGTTGGCGCCGCGCGCCTTGGCGCTTTCCTGGAAGGCCTTGAGCACCGACAGGGCGACCCAGCGGCAGGATTCGACATCGTTCTTGCCGACGCCGTTGGTCTTCTTGTTGGAGACGTCCTCACCCATGCGCGAGACCACCGCGGGGTGGGCCTGGCCGGCCAGGTAGAAACGCACGCTGCCGTCGATGCCGGCTTCCTTGGCCTGCGGCGAGTCGATCAGTTCCTGCAGCGGCAGTTCCAGGCGGGTGTCGCCGGCGAAGGCGTTCGGCGCGGCGATGGACAGGGTCAGCAGGGCGGCGGTGAGAAGGCGTTTCATCGGGTACTCCTTGTAGTGGAAAAGGCGGTCGTCATTCCTGCCAGCGGCGGAAAATCAGCGAGGTGTTGATGCCGCCGAAGGCGAAGTTGTTGCTCATCACGTGTTCGGCCCGCAGTTCGCGGCCCTCGCCGGTAATGTAGTCCAGCTCGGCGCAGCGCGGATCGCGCGCTTCCAGATTGAGCGTGGGGGCGAACCAGCCCTCGCGCATCATCTGGATGGTCGCCCAGGCCTCGTAGGCCCCGCAGGCGCCCAGGGTGTGGCCGACGTAGCTCTTCAGCGAGCTGATCGGAATGCGCGGACCGAATACCTGCGCGGTCGCGGCGGTCTCGGCGATGTCGCCGTGATCGGTGGCGGTGCCGTGCGCGTTGAGATAGTCGATGGCGTCGGGGGTCAGGCCGGCGTCGGCCAGGGCCAGGCGCATCGCCTCGGCCATGGTGTCGGCGCTGGGCTGGGTGACGTGCTGGCCGTCGCTGTTGGTACCGTAGCCCACGACCTCGGCCAGGATGTGGGCACCACGCGCGCGCGCATGTTCCAGTTCTTCCAGGATCAGCGTGCAGGCGCCCTCGCCCAGCACCAGCCCGTCGCGGCCGGCGTCGAACGGGCGCGGCGTGCTTTGCGGATCGTCGTTGCGCACGCTGGTGGCGAACAGGGTGTCGAACACCGCCGCGGCGGTGGCGTCGAGCTGTTCGGCGCCGCCGGCGACCATCGCGACCTGCTTGCCGAAGCGAATCGCCTCGTAGGCCGAACCGATGCCCTGGCTGCCCGAGGTGCAGGCGCTGGAGGTGGTGATGACCCGGCCGGTCAGGCCGAAGAACACGCCGATGTTGACCGGCGCGGTGTGGCTCATCATCTTCAGGTAGGTGGTGGCGTTGATGCCTTCGGTGGTGTGCTCGTTGAGCATCCGGCCGAAGTCGCCGATGGCGCTGTGGGTACCGGCGGACGAACCGTAGGACACGCCAACCTTGCCGCTGCCCAGCAGCGGATCGCCCAGCAAACCAGCCTGCTCCAGCGCCAGTTCGGTGGCGCGCACGGCCATCAACGCAACCCGGCCCATGCTGCGGGTGGTCTTGCGGTTGTAGTGCGGCGGCAATTCGAACTCGGCGGCTGGCGCCGCCAGTTTGGTGTTCAGGCCTTCGTAGATGTCCCATTCGTGCATGTGCCGCACGGCGTTGCGGCACTCGCGCAAGCGCAGGTGCACGCTGGGCCAGTCGTTGCCGAGCGGGCTGATCGTGCCCGCGCCGGTGACCACCACGCGTTTCTGTTGGGCGTCGCTCATCCGATCAGACCTCCGTTGACGGAGATGACCTGGCGGGTCACGTAAGCCGCCGCCGGCGACAGCAGGAACGCCACCACCGCGGCGACTTCCTCCGGTTGTCCCATGCGCCGCATCGGAATCAGCTTGAGCGCTTCCTCGGCGACCTCGCCGGCCACCATCTCGGTGTTGATCAGGCCAGGGGCGACGCAGTTGACGGTGATTTCGCGGCTGGCCAGTTCCAGCGCCAGCGCCTTGGTCGCGCCGATGATGCCGGCCTTGGCGGCGCTGTAGTTGGCCTGTCCGCGGTTGCCGACCAGGCCCGACACCGACGACAGGGTGACGATGCGCCCGGGCTTGCGCCGACGCACCATCGGCATGGTCAGCGGGTTGAGCACGTTGTAGAACGCATCCAGGTTGGTATGGATTACCGCGTCCCAGTCCTCCCCGCTCATCGCCGGGAACGCGTTGTCGCGGGCGATGCCCGCATTGCAGACCACCCCGTAGTACGCGCCGTGCGCGGCCACATCGGCTTCCAGCGCCTGCGCGGCGGCGGCGCGATCGCCCACGTCGAAACCCATCACCCGCGCCTGCCGGCCAAGCGCGCGGAGCTCCGCGGCCACGGCCTCGGCTTCCTCCACCCGGCTGCGGTAATGCACCACCACGTCGAACCCGTCCTGCGCGGCACGCAGCGCGATCGCGCGCCCGATGCCGCGGCTGGCCCCGGTGACCAGGACCGTCGAGTCTCCACTCATGCTTGCTCGTTCTCCAGATAGGCCATCGCGTCCGGTGGTTCGAACACCGACACGTTGGCGCTTGCGATTTCGTCCCCGTTCGCCTCGATGCGGCAGGCGAACATCCCCAGGCCATTGTCGCCCAACAGCTCGCGGATCGCCTCCACCCGCAGCAGGGTGCCGGCCGGGAAATGGGTCCAGGCCGACTGATAGCGGCGGGTGCCCAGCAGGAAGCCGATACTCGGCTCGCCGCCGGCCTGGCGGGCGCGACAGCCGGCCCAGGCGGCAATGGCCTGGGCCATGTACTCCACCCCGACCCAGGCCGGCACGCCGGCCTCCTCGCTGAACGGCCCGTCGGCCGGCACCCGCACCTCGACCGCCACCCGGTCCTCGTCCCAGCCCAGCAGGCGGTCGATCAGGCGCAGGGTGCCGCGATGCGGGATGACCCGTTCGATGTCGTACAGCGGATGCGCCGCATCGGCCGCCGGCAACGGGCGCGCATTGTCCAGGTTCATCATCCGGCTCCCAGCAGCAGGACCGCGTTGCTGCCGCCAAAAGCGAAGGAATGGCTGAGCACATGCCGCAGCGGACGCGCGGCGCGCTCGCCGGGGGCGGCGAAGTGCAGTGGCGCCAAATCCGGATCCGCTTCGCCATCCCACCAGTGCGGCGGCAGGCGGTGCTCGGGATTGGCCGCCAGCGCGAGCCAGGACAGCCCGGCCTCGATCGCGCCCGCCGCGCCCAGGGTGTGTCCGGTCAACGGCTTGGTCGAACTCACCGGCGTGCCGGGCCGCATCGTCGCGGCGACCGCGCGGCTTTCCATCGCGTCGTTCTGCGGCGTGGCGGTGCCGTGCAGGTTGACGTAGTCGATGTCGTCGGCCTGCACACCCGCGCGCGCCAATGCCTGCCCGATCGCGGCGATGGCGCCGACACCCTGCGGCTCGGGCGCGGAGATATGGTGGGCATCGGCGGTTTCGCCCCACCCCGCCAGCCGCACCGGTCCGGGTTCGCGGGTCATCAGGAACAGCGCGGCACCCTCGCCGATGTTGATGCCGTTGCGGTGACGCGAGAACGGATTGCAGCGGGCGGCCGATACCGATTCCAGCGCGCTGAAGCCGTCGATGGTGAAGCGGCACAACGAATCCGCGCCGCCGACGATCACCGCGTCGACGATGCCCGCGCGCAGCAGGCGCGCCCCCGAAGCCAGGGCCTTGGCACTGGAGGAACAGGCGGTCGATATCGTCCAGGCCGGACCGTGCACGCCCGCTTCGGCGGCGACGAACCGCGCCGGCGTGCCGATCTCCTGCTGGGCGTAGTGGAAGCCCGCCGGCCAACTGCCGTGTTCGTGCTTGAACGGCAAGGCCTGTTCGGATTCGCCGATGCCGGAGGTGCTGGTTCCCAGCACCACCGCCACCCGGTCGGCGCCATATCGGTCAATGGCGGCGGCCACGGCCGGTGCGATCTGGGTGAATGCGCCGCGCAACAGCGCGTTGTTGCGTCCGCGCAACGGCAGCGGGCAGTCGGACAGATCCGGCAGGACGCCGGTCACCGCGCCCAGCATGAGCGGTCGCCCGGGGGTGAGCGCTTCGCTGAGGCGCACGCCGCCGGGCGCATCGCCGGCGAACAGCGCGGTCGCCACCGCGTCGCGGCCGGTGCCCAGCGCGCAGGTGATGCCGAGTTCGTTGAGGAAGACCGGCGCGGTGTTCACGGGTTGGCCTCTCCGCCCACGGTCTGGATGTCCAGCGCGTAGCCTTCGGCCAGGTTGCGCAGCCGCAGGTTGTCCGGCGCGTCGCGGGTCAGCACCAGCCAGGCGGTGCCGTCGCGCAGCAGCCGACGCTCGTGGCCATCGTCCTCCACCCGCCACCCGGCGGGCAAGGCGCCACGCACGGCTTCCAGCGGCCATAGCGCGAACTGGAGATCGTCCAGCACGCGCTCGCCGCGCACCGCCGGCGGCAGCCAGGGCGCGCGTTGCTGGTGCAATTCGCGGCCATCCCATTGCAGGCGCACGCCGGACTGGCCGAGTGCCTGCACCGCCAGCCGCACTTCCTGCGCGTCCACTTCCAGCAACGCATCCAGATCACGTTGCCGGGCGCCGAACTGGAAATGCAGGCGCTGCTGCACCGCCAGCGGTTTGCCCAGCGCGGCCGGCGCCAGCCGCAGCGGCGGCAACGCGACCGCCGGTGCCGGCGCGCGGTGCGCGCAGGCCGCCAGCAGGCACAGCATGCCCAACAGGGCGATCAGGCGTCGCACAGTTCCTCCAGCACGCGCAGGCGGCGGCCGGTGTCGGCGACGTACGGGTTGCGGGTATCCCAGGCGTAGCCGGCCAGGATCGAGCAGATCATGCGGCGGATCTCCGGCTGCTGGTCAGGATGGAAAATGATCTTCTGGAAGCCGCCCGCATACCACGCCTCCACGAAACGGCGGAAGGTCTGCACGCCCGCGCGCAGCGGTATCGAGTAGTCGGTTTCCCAGTCCACCGTTTCGCCCGCGTAGCGGCGCCGCAGGCAGTCGGCCGCCAGTTGCGCCGACTTGAAGGCGATGGTCACGCCCGAGGAGAACACCGGATCCAGGAATTCGCCGGCGTTGCCCAGCAGTGCGTAGCCCGGCCCCCACAGCGAGTTCACGTTGGCCGAGTAGCCGGTGATCTGGCGCACCGGCAGCACCGCCCACTCCGCGTCCTTCAGCAGCCGGGTCAGGTTGGGATCCTCGCCGACGATCGCCTGCAGGCGCTCCAGCTCCGTGCCCGGATAGCGGTTGAGGAATTCCATTTCCGCGACCACGCCCAGCGAGCAGCAGCCATTGGAAAACGGGATGGTCCAGTACCATACGTCGACGTGCTCGGGGTGGGTGGTGATCAGGATCTTGTTGCGATCAAAGCCGGCATCCTGCGCGATGTGGTCGCGAACGTGCGTGAAGATGGCGCCGCGCACCGGGAAATTCGACGGCGATTCCAGTTTCAGCAGCTTGGGCAGCAGCCGTCCGAAGCCGCTGGCGTCGAGCATGAAGTCCGCCTCGACCTGGTAGGTCTCGCCCTCCGGCGAGCGCACGGTCACCCGCGGGCGCTCGCCCGGTTCGGCGGCCAGCACCTCGTGGCGATAACGGACCTCCGCGCCCATCCGCTCCGCGCCCCTGGCCAGCACGTGGTCGAAGTCGGCGCGCTGCACCTGGTAGGTGGTGCCCCAGCCCGGCGAGAACTTGTCGCGGAAATCGAACTGGGTGGTGCGCTCGCCGCGCACGAACGCGGCACCGTTCTTGTACTGGAAGCCGGCTTCCACCACGTCCTGCAGCAGCCCGGCGGCCTCGATGTATTCCATGCTCTGCGGCAGCAGGCTCTCGCCGATGGAGAAGCGCGGGAACTGCTCGCGTTCCAGGATCAGCACGCGGCGTCCCTGCTGGCGCAGCATCGCCGCCGCCACCGAGCCCGCCGGGCCCGCGCCGATGATCAGGATTTCCGTCTGTTCGATTTTCATTCCTTGCTACTCGTGCTCTTGAGGTGACGGGGAAGCCGCCAGTGGGCGGAACAACGGTGAAACCAGCCAGACCAGGCCGATGCCCAGCAGCAGGGTGAGACCGAAGGCGCGCAATGCCGGTGTCGCCGACAGCGCCAGCAGCCCGAACGACAGCCAGGTGCTGGCCGCGCCGATGCATACCGCCATCCAGGCGCGGGCGTCGCCGCGGTGTTCGGTCAGGAAAATGCCGTAGTCGATGCCCATCCCCAGCAGCAGCAGCAGGGCCAGCACGTTGAACAGTTGCAGCGGCTGCCCGGCCAAGCCCAGCAGCGCGACGGTCAACGCGCCGGCCAGCAGGGTCGGCACCATCACCCGCCAGGCGCCGGCGCGATAGCGCCACCACAGCAATGCATACACCAGCACCGCGCCGGCCAGCAGCAGCCCACTCATCAGGTGGCGGTAATGGCGCAGCAGGCGCGAGAAGTCGGCGGTGCGATCGACCCAGCGCACCCCGGGCAGTTGCGCGGCCTGTTGTTCCAGCAACGCCAGCGCGCCGTCGCGTCCCAGGTCATCGATCAGCACCACGCTGGCCAGTTGTCCGCCCACCTGCCCCAGCCATTGATGGCGGAACGGCGCGGACACCGGCGAAGCCAGCCACGCCTCGGGCCGCAGGGGGCCGGCGCTGAAATCCGGACGCGCAAGCGATTCGCCCAGCGCCTGTCCGACCTGCGCCATCACCGCGCTTTCCACCCGCCCGGTCAATACGGCGTCGGCCTGTTGCCGGCGCAACGACGGCAACCAGTCGCTGATCGCGCGATGGCCGCCGATGCGGTCATCGGTCTCCAGCTTGCGCAGGCGTTCGGTCAACGCCTCTTCGCGTTGCAGCAGGGTTTCGGCGTTGTCGGCGCGGATCAGGAAGAACTGCGCGGGACTCGGCATCCCCAGCAGCCGCCCCACTTCGATCTGCTGGGCCATCACCGTCGGTGGCGAGGATTGCAGGCTGCGAAGGTCGTCATCGCCATGCACGCGCAGCAGGCCGGCGACCAGCACCACGGCCACCAGCACGCCCACCACGATCCCGCCGCGGCTGCGAACCGCGCGCGGCCAACGGTCCAGCGAACGGCCAATCGCCCGCGAGAAACGGGTATCGCGCACCTGGCCGCCATCGAGCCACGGGAACAGGCAGATCACGGTGAGGAACGCGCCGGCCAACCCGACCACCGAAAACAGCGCCATCTGGCGCAGGCCAGGAAACGGCGCCAGCCCCAGCGCCAGATAGGCCAGCGCGCTGGTCGCCAGCGCCAGCCACAGGCCCGGCAACAGGTGGCGCAACAAAGCCCAGCGCCGTTCCGCCGCCACGCCCTGGCGCGAGGCGAACCAGTGGATGCCGTAGTCCTCGGCCACGCCGACCAGGCTGGCGCCGAAAATCAGGGTCAGCAGATGGACCTGGCCGAACACCAGCGCGGTCACCGACAGCGCGGTCGCGCAGCCGATGATCAGCGAAGCGGCCACCAGCAGGATCGGACGCAGCGAACGAAACGCCAGCCACACCAGCAGCAACACCGCCGCCAGCGAGCCCCAGCCGATAGTGTTGATTTCGCGGTTGGCCTGCACCGCCGCCGCCTCGGCGTGCAGCGGCACGCCCGCGCGCAGCACGCGCACCGAGGGCTCGGCCGCGCGCGCGGCGGCGCCGGCGCGGTCCAGCGCGTCCTGGATGACGCGTTCGCCATCGAGCCGGAACGCCGAGGCGCGGGTCTGGAACGCCAGCACGCTCCAGTGCAGGCCATCCTTTTCCAGCAGGCCGTCCTCGCCCACGCGCAGGCCCGACGCCCGCGCGCGCGCCTGCCACCATTGCGGCCACAGGCCGAGCGGGTCCTGCCGCCATTCGGTCAACCGGGGCGCGCCCATGGGACCGTACAGCGCGGCCAGCGCCTGTTCCGCCAGCACGGCGGTGTCGGCCGTGGCGATGCCGACGCGCTGTCCGGGCGTCAGCAGACGATCGCGATACGGCGCGTAGAAAGCCTGCGCCTGCGGAAACCAGTCGGCGGCATTGTCGGCCGCGGTGAACGGCAATCGCGCCGCGTCCTCGCCGGCCAGCGAACGGCGGAACGCCGTTTCGGCCCGATGCGCCTGCTCCGGCGTGGCCGCGCCCAGCACCACCACGATCTGGCGCGCACCGGCATCGGCGATGCGCTCGGTGGCATCGGCCAGCACGCGATCGTCGGCATCGCGCGGCAACAGCGCCAGGATGTCGCTGTCGATCGGCGGGTGCTGCCAGAACCGCCACTGATGCGCCGCGACCGCGGCCACCGCGAGCAGCCACAGCAGGGCCAGCCAGCGCCAGCCGGAACGCCAGCGGCGATCCCGCGCGTCCAGGCCTTCAGTCAAAGCGGCGCGCCTCGTCCGCGGCCAGCGTGGCCGGCGTGTCCTTCAGCGCCGAAAACCGCAGCAGCGTGCTGTCGCCGTTGGCTTCCTCGATCCGCACCTCGCGCACGTAGCGATCACCACTCAGCTCGATTCTGGCGAACACCTTGGCCAGTGCCGCCGAACGCGGTTTCAGGCCCAGCCGCCAGCCGTTGTCCGGCAACGCCTGCACCCGGGTTTCGAAACGCGAGGACAGCGCGGCGACATCGCCGCTGACCAGCGCGAACATCATCGCGTTGACCGAGCGCAGGGCCGGCTGTTCGCGACCGTCCACCTCGACCCGCTGGCTGCCGTCGCGCTGGCGGCTGAGGATGCGATCGCGGGTGATCACCATCTCGGACGGGAACGGCTTTTCCGTCGTCCAGATCACCCCCTTCTGCCGAGCGACCACGAACCGGCCCTGCGAACGCAGCGGGTTCTTGAAGCCGGTGATGCGCTTTTCCTGTTCGAACTGGCCGCGCAACACTTCGACCTGGGCGACGCGCTGCTGGATCACCGCCAGATCGTCCGCCGCGCGCGCGGACGGCGGCCACGCGCCCGCCGCCACCAGCAGCACCGACGACAACAGGAAACCGGACCACCGCTTCATTCGACCTGCACTCCCAGCCGTTCCCACAGCACCGGCGGACACACATAGAGCATCTCGCCTGAAGCCGCCTCGACCGCCACCTGGAGGGTGTGGGCGCGGGTCAGGACCTGTTGGGATTCGGCGTCGCGGATGACGTATTCCAGCTTCAGCCGGTTTTCCCACTCCACGATTTCGGCGCGCACCACCAGCGGCTGCGCATAGCGCAGGGGACGGATGTACTTGATGCGCGCATCCACCACCGGCCACAGGAAACCCGAGGCCTGCATCTGCGGATAGTCGTAGTCGAACCGTTGCAGCAGCGTGCAGCGGGCGATTTCCAGGTACTTGAAGTAGTTGCCGTGCCAGACCACCTGCATCGGATCGCAGTCGTGGAAGGCTGGCGACAGCGCGATTTCGCAGGACAGATCAGGCGTCGGCATACAGGCCCCAGCGCCGCGCGCGCACGTCCTCGCACAGCGCGCGCAATTCGTTGTCCAGCGCGCGGTCCTCCACGACCAGGGCGATGCGGTCGCGCAGATCCGCGTACATCGCCGCCGCCTGCTCGCCGAACACGGCCGAACCGCCGGCGCGCGCGCGCAGTTCCACCGCCTGGCGGGCGGCGATCAGCATCGCCGCGACCACCTGTTCGGTCAGGGTGATCACGCGCAGGCAGTCGCGGGCGGCGATCGTGCCCATGCTGACCTTGTCCTGGTTGTGGCATTCGGTCGAGCGCGAGAACACCGAGGCCGGCATGGTCAGCTTGAGCGCTTCGGCGGTCCACGCCGACACGCTGATCTGCAACGCCTTCAGGCCGTGGTTGATGGCCGCGCGCGGGCCGGTCGCGGCGGACAGGTTGGACGGCAGGCCGTGGTTGAAGCGGGTGTCCACCAGCAGCGCCAACTGGCGGTCCAGCAGATCGGCCAGGTTGGCGACCGCGTTCTTCATCGCGTCCATCGCGAAGGCGATGTGGCCGCCGTAGAAATGCCCGCCATGCAGGATCTGGCCGCGCTCGGGATCGATCAGCGGATTGTCGTTGGCACTGTTGAGTTCGGTTTCAATCAACTGGCGGAAGAACGGCAGCGCGTCTTCCAGCACGCCGATCACGTGCGGCGCGCAGCGCAGTGAATAACGATCCTGCAGGCGCTGCTCGTTACGCGGCGGACGATCGCTGTGCAGGTCCTGGCGCAGGCGCGCGGCGGTCCGCGACTGGCCCGGATGCGGCTTGGCGTCGAACAGCACCTCGTCGAAATGGTGCGCGTTGCCGTCGCTGGCGAGCACGTTGAACGCGGTCAGCCGGGTCGCCAGCCGGTCCAGGTAGTCGGCGCGTTCCCAGGCCAGGCAGGCCAGCGCGGTCATCACCGCGGTGCCATTCATGATGGCCAGGCCTTCCTTCGGCCGCAGCTTGAGCGGGGTCATGCCGATCTCCGCCAGCGCTTCGGCCGCGGGCCGGCGCACGCCGGCGTGGATGACCTCGCGTTCGCCGCACAGTACCGCCGCCACGTAGGACAGCGGGGTCAGATCACCGCTAGCCCCCACCGAGCCTTCGGCCGGAATCAGCGGCAGCACGTCGTGCCGGAGCAGGTTCTCCAGCCCGTCGAGCAGTCCCTGGCTGACGCCGGACATGCCGCGCGCCAGCGATGCCAGCCGCGCCGCGAGGACCGCGCGGGTCTCCTCGGCGTCAAGGAACCTGCCGAGTCCACAGCCATGGTAGGTGTAGAGGTGGTGCGGCAGTTCGGCGACCAGCTCCGGCGGAATGTTGACCGTGCAGGAATCGCCATAGCCGGTGGTCACGCCGTAGATGACGCCGTCCTCGCGCAGCACGCGATCCAGGAAGTCGGCGCCGCGGGCGATGCGCGCGCGGAAACCGGCGTCGTCGGACAGCCGGGCCTCGCGCCGCCGGCGCGCCAGCGCCGTCACGTCCTCGATGCGCAACGGGGCATCGCCGAACCGGACCGCGCCGGTGTCACTCTCGGGGGGAAGCGTCATGCGTAACCTGATCCCAGAAGGGAAAGAAATTGAACCAGTCGTAAGGCGCGCCGACCAACTGGCGCTCCAGCCATTGTGCGAACCGCCCGGCGTGTTCGGCCAGCGCCGCGTCGCGCGAACCGCGTGGCAGGCGGATGTTTTCGGCAAAGGGTTCGAAGCGCACTTCGTAACCATCGCCGGCGTGGGTGCAAGCCATCGTGAACACCGGGCAGCCCAGCGCCGAGGCCAGCGCATAGGCGCCAATCGGAAACGGCGCCGGATGGCCCAGGAACGGCACCCGCACGCTGCGCCCGCCCTGCAAGGGCACGCGATCGCCGGCGATGGCGACGAACTCGCCGGCGGCGATGCGTTCGGCCAGCACCGTGGCGGTGGCCGGCCCCAGCTCGGTCACCTGCATCAGGCGCACGCCGTTGGCCGGGTCCAGCCGGTCCAGCAGGCGGTTGAAGCGCGCCGCGTGCGCGGTGTGCACCAGCGCGGTCAGGCGGAAACCCGGCACCCGGTCGGCCAGCGCCTGGCACAGCTCCAGGCAACCGATGTGCGCGGTGATGATCAGCCCGCCGCGCCGCTGCGCGACCATCGCCATCATCACGTCGCGATGGGTGATCACCCGCTGTTCGGGATAGCGGTGGCCCATCGCCAGGATCTTGTCCAGCAGGGTCTCGGCGAACATGAAGAAATGGCGCAGGCTCTGCCAGCCCCCCGGCTCGCCACCGAACACTCCGCGATCGTGCGCATGCAGCCGGCGCAGGTACTGCAGCGACGCCGCGCGCGCGGTGGCGTTGCCCAGCCAGTGGAAGAACACCACCGGATAGGCGCACAGCCGGAACGGCCAGCGTCCCAGCCAGCGATGCACGCCGCACAGGAAGCGCACACCGGCCACCGAGGTGGACTCGGCGATGTCCGCCCAGTGCGGTTGTCCGGTGGCGCTCACGCGGGCACCGTCCGTCCACGCAGCAGCCAGCGTGGCAGGCGCCGCAGCATGCCGAAGAACAGGCGCGCGTGCATGCGGCTGATCCGCACGTTGTCGCGCCAGACATCGAAATGCGACACGCCGTCGCTGGGATAGGTCACCCGGGTCGGCAGGTTGATCACCGCCACGCCGCGCCAGAACAGCCGCACGATGATTTCGATGTCGAAATCCATCCGCCGGCCAATCGGTTCCTGCGCCATCAGCGCCAGCACCGGCGCCAGCGGATAGACGCGGAAGCCGCACATCGAATCGCGGATGGCGAACGACAGCGTGTTGATCCAGACCCATACGTGGGTCAGGTAGCGGCCATACAGGCGCCCTTTGGGCACGCTTTCGTCGTATTCGGGCACACCGCAGATGATCGCCTGCGGTCGCTGCCGCGACGCCTCGGCGAAACGCGGAATGTCGGCGGGATCGTGCTGGCCGTCGGCGTCGATCTGCAACGCGTGGCTGGCGCCCAGCCGCGCGGCTTCGCGGAAACCCGCCATCACCGCCCCGCCCTTGCCCTGGTTGTGCGCCAGCCGCAGCAGCCGCACGCGCGGCGCATGCGCGTGGGCCAAGGCATCCAGCACCCGGGCGCAGGCCGGACCGGATCCGTCGTCCACCAGCAGGCAGTCCAAACCGGAGGCGAGCACGCCGGTGACCATCGCGCCAATCGCGTGCTCGTGGTCGAACACCGGAATGATCACCATCAAGCGATCGACCGACATGGTTCAGTGTCCTTCCTGCGCCGCGAACACGACCCGGCCACTGGCGTGCGGACCATGCGCGGAGGTGTACTGGAATGCCAGCGTCGATTTTTCCGCCGCCCATTGCAGGTGCAGGCGGATGCGGTCGCCCGGACGCGCGACGCGCTGGAACTTCAGCGCCTCCATGCGCAGGAACCGCGGCGGCAGCGGGAAGGCTTCGCGGCCGAACCGGATCGCCCAGTCCAGTTGCGCCACCCCGGGCAGGATCGTCGCCTGCGGAAAATGACCGTCGAACACCGCCAGATCCGCGTCCAGATCCAGTTCCAGTTCGGCGGCCAGCGGTTCGCGCACGCGCCAGTGCGGTTCCGGACGCTCGGGCCGGAACAGCGCGGTCAGCGCCCGCTCGGTGACCTTGCCCTGCGCGTTGACCGGCAGGGCCACCGCGTAACGCCAGCGGCGCGGACGCGCGACCGCGTCGTGGCGGCCGGCCAGATGTTGCGACAGCTGTTGGGAGAGCGCGCGGCGGCCGTGTTCGCGCAGGTACTCCCAGCCGGCCTCGTTGGGCACCACCACCGCCACCAGCGCGTCGCGCGCGCCGGGCAGCACGCAGACGCGGGCTTCGGCCACCCGCGGATGACCGGCGATGTCGCGCTCCAGTCCATCCAGTGACACCCGGCGCTCCTCGACCTTGACGATGCGATCCGCCCGCCCGAGCAGGCGGAACCCGTCTCCGTCGGCGTGTACCCGGTCCTCGCTGGTCCACCACTCCCGCGCCTGGGCCAGGTGCGGCGAGCGCACCTGCAGGCGTCCGTCCTGGACCCGCCAGGCCACCCCGGGCAGCGCGCGCCAGGCCGGTTGCTCGTCGTCCCAGCGCCGCCACGCGATGCCGCCGGTCTCGCTGCTGCCGTAGATTTCGGTGGGGGCCACCCCCAACCAGCGGCGGGCTTCCAGCGCGGCCTCGGCCGGCAAGGCGCCGCCGGAGGAGAACACCGCCCGCAATTGCCCGCCCAGCGAGGCCCAGTCCAGTTGCTGCGGCAGCCGCTTCAGGTGCGCCGGGCTGGCCACCAGCAACGCCGGTTGCCCGGCCAGGGCGGCCAGCAGGTCCTCGTGGAAGAAGGTACGCGGCGCGATCGGCCGGCCGGCCGCCAGCGGCCACAGCACCCGGAACAGCAGTCCGTAGATGTGCTGGTGGGACACCGTGCCATGCACCGTCGCCGCGCCGAGGTCCGCGCCGAAAGCGGCTTCCAGCGCTCCCACCTCCCGCGCCAGCTGATCCAGCCGCTTCTCGATGGCGACCGGCTCGCCGGTGCTGCCGGAAGTGAACACCAGCAACCGGGTCGCGGCCTCGTCCAGCGGCGCCAGGACCGTGTCCGGAACCACGTCGGCGGGCATCACGCCACCATCCGCGAAGTCGCCGGCGAAGCCATCGACCTGCCCGGCCAGCCGTTCACGGGTGGCCGGCAGGTTGTCGGCGCACAGGAATACCCGCTTGCCGGCGTGCCAGGCGCCGAACAGGGCCGCGGCGAAGGCGGTCGCGTCCTCGAAGTACAGCGCCCAGTCACGGCCCCCGGCGCCGGCGAATGCCGCCTGCCAGGCCAGTACCCGGGTCCGGAACGCCGGGTGATCCCAATCCGGACCGACCCACCGTCCGGTCCGGGCATCGACGGCGACGCGGTCCAGCGGCAGCCACTCACTCATGCCGGCGCGCCGCCCGCACGCGCTGCCGCACCAGCCACTCGCCCGCGAACAAGGCGCCCATCAGCAGGTAGGCGATACCGCCGTTGTAGAGCGCCCAGACGCGATCCGTGGTCCATAGAGCCGTTGCCAGCGCCAGCGCGCCATTGAAGATGAAGAACACGCACCACACCTGGGTGACCCGGCGGGTATAGGCGACCGCGCGCGCCGGCAGATCCGGCTCGCTCACGCGGGCGATCCGCTCCACCACCGTGGGCGGGAAGCGCAGGCTCACCGCGAACACCACCAGCATCACCGCGTTGACCAGCGCCGGGTACAGCTTCAGCGGCAGCGCATCGTTGAACACCGTGGTAAGCACGGCCAGGACCGCCGCCCCGCCCGCCGCCGCCAGCCATACCGGCTGGCGGGTCGCCAGCGCGCGCAGCAGCGCCAGCGCCATCAGCAGGAGCGCCAGCCAGCGCGGCTCGAACCGGCCCAGCGCCAGGTAGACGACCAGCGGATAGGCCAGCGACAGGGCAATGAACAATGCCGCGCGGACCCGGTTCGCCATGAGCGCGCCGCGCCTTGATCAGGCGGCTTGGTCGCGGATCAGGCCATACAGCACGTCGACGACGTCCTGCACCGTGCGGACGGTCTTGAACGCGTCCGGTTGCAGGTTGCGGCCCAGCAGCGGCTTGAGCTGGACGATCAGATCGACCGCGTCGATGCTGTCGATGTCCAGGTCGTCGTACAGGCGCGATTCCGGCGTGATCTTCGCCGGATCGATTTCGAAGGTGTCGTGCAGGATCGTGGCGATCCGGTCGAATAGTTCGTTCTTGGTCATTTCAGTCCCCTCGCCGCGCCCTTCACGCCGCCCGCTGCGACGCGACGAACTCGGCCAGCGCGCGCACGCTGGAAAAATGCTTGCGGGTTTCCTGCGAGTCCGCCGACAGGCTGACGCCGTAGCGCTTCTGCAGGGCCAGGCCCAGTTCCAGCGCGTCGATCGAATCCAGCCCCAATCCTTCGACGAACAGCGGCGCCGCCGTATCGATGTCATCGGGACCGATGTCCTCGAGGGACAGGGCGGCGATGATCAATTCCTTGATCTCGTGCTCAAGTGCCTGCACGCGTTTCCTCTCCAGAAAAATAATGCGTCAAATAGTCGGTGAGCCGCCTGGCGGCTGCCGCGTCCCCTCCGGTTCCGGACTCGGCGGCGTTCAGGAACCGTGCGATCGGCAGGTCTTCCTGAACGTCCACCACCACATGGAACCGGCGCGTGGGCACACGATACCATTTCTCCCCTTTCCCCAGCGTCATCGGCGTGCAGCTCAGCCTGACCGGCGTGATGTCCAGGCGGCCGCGGACGGCGATGTTGGCGGCCCCGCGCTGCAGCTTCGGCGGCTGCCCGCGCACGGTCCGGGTCCCCTCCGGAAAAATCACCAGGTTGCCGCCCGCCTTCACCGCCGCGATGCAATCGTCCACCAGTCCGGCGCCATCGTCGTTGGATACGTAACCCGCGGCCCGGACCGGCCCGCGCATGAACGGATTGCGCGCCACCGCCGATTTCACCACGCAATCGGCGTTGGGCAGCAGCGAGACCAGGAACACCACGTCGATCAGGGTCGGATGGTTGGCCAGGATCAGCAGGCCGTCGCGTTGCAGGCGCTCGCGATGGCGGATTTCATAGGTCAGCAGGCCCAACCGGCGCATCAGCTCCACGTGCGCGGCGAAACTGCGCTGCACGGCGCGCCGGACCAGCCTCCGCCGGCGCGACGGGTCACGCACGAACCATTGCATCGGCGGGAACACCAGCACCCTCAGCACCAGCCCGCCGACACCGAAGGCCAGGAAACTCAGGCCGGTGCCGAACACCCGCCAAAGATGGTCCAGGCGGTCACCCACCGTGGCGCCACTCCCATTGCCGCCCATCGGCCACATACCGCAGGGTGCCGGAACCGGCCAGCACGAATCGCAATACCTCCAGACTGTGCGGCAGGACCGCGGCTTCCGGCACGCCCGCCTCCGCCGGCACCGCGCCGCAGCCCAGTCCCACGGCGATGCCGTCGCCGCGATCCGCCGGCGCCACCCGCCAGCACCAGGCGTGGAAAGGATCCGGTTCGTCCCTGAAATCGGCATACACCTCTGGCAGCGCGGCGTCGTAAACCACCACCAGTACTTCGGGCGAACCATCCCCGAGCAGTCCCGCCGTCTCCACCAGCGCCGCTTCCGGCGTGGCGTGTCCGGCGGCGAGCGCCAGATAGTTGCCACGCTCGCCGCGCACAATCGAATACAGCGCGGCGATCGCGTTGTGCACGGAGAGTCCGAAGCTGGTCGGCGACAGGGTTTCGCGACGGCTCAGCGATTCCAGCAGTTCCACCGAGCAGGCCACGTCGCCGTGCCGCGAGGCGAACACGAACGGAATGCCTTCCGCCTCCGCGCGCTGGCACCAATAGGCGGTCTGGATCGCCATCCGCCCCAGGCGATCGATTCGCCGCCGCTGCATCGCCGGTACCTCCCCCAGCGCCGGCGTGCCCTCGCCGTGGGGCGGAAACGGCTGGCGCGCCCATTCGCGCCACGCCTCGGCGGTTTCGAGCCCGGGCGCCCAGGCGGCCCATTCGGCGATGGTGAACTGAATCCTCACGATGCTGCGATCCGCCCGGTTTCTGCGAGCGCCCTATTCCACCGGATGTGCCCCGAATCCGCCACCGTGAAATTTTTTTTTCACGGATGCTTGCAAGTCGGCAAAGCCCCCCCTACAATTTCGCTTCTCCCGCCGCGTGGGGCCATAGCTCAGCTGGGAGAGCGCTTGCATGGCATGCAAGAGGTCGCCGGTTCGATCCCGGCTGGCTCCACCAACTTTCCAGGCATTAGGCCGTCTGGAAAGAAAAATTTAAGCGGCAAAGTTTCAAACGCGTCCCCATCGTCTAGAGGCCTAGGACATCACCCTTTCACGGTGGCGACCGGGGTTCGAATCCCCGTGGGGACGCCAATTTTGAAGAAACAATCAGGGCCCGGGAAACCGGGCCCTGATTGTTTTTGCGTTGCCGGAATAACGGGAAACTGGCTAAGGAAAGATTCTGCACGGGCTGACGAAACCCGCCTGGTTCTTACTGTGCGAATGGAATGCCGTACGACTGGTGGTTCGTTACGCGCGCACGCGTTGCACGCTGCCTTGTCCGCATTGCCCGCCTGCGCAGGAATCGGTTTCGACGTGCAGGCCAATCCGAGTCGAACTAGGCCGCGTCGAGCGCAGCGGTTTCCACCGCCTTCAACGTCGCCACGCCATGTCCCTGGTCGGCCAGGTATTCCAGCCATTTGCCCAGGAAGGTATTCATGCGCATGCGATGGCTGATCACTTCCGCCGGCGGCGGATACAGGCCGATCACGTCTTGCCAGCGGCGGCCGACGTAGCAATGCGTGGCCTCGGCCTGGTGGGCGTCGCGGTACAGGCGCACGAAGGCGGAAGGATCCGGTTCGCCGGTCAGCGGATCGCGCAGATCGTAGGTGAGCCTGAGTTCGACCGTGTAGCGGTGGGTCTCGATCACTTCCAGGCGCACGTCCAGGCCGTCGCCGACCGAGGAAATGTAGGTTCCCGCGGTCAGGTGGTCCGGGGCGAACAACCGCATCAACCGCACGTGGTTTTCCGCATAGAGCGCCATCAGCCAGCCGAAGCGGCTGAGCTTGGGAATGCGTGCCTGGCGGTCGGTGGCGGGAGGTTGCATGGGGCCGATGCTACACGCTGGCCGGCGCCGGCGGCAGCATTGACGGCATCGCCCGGGAAGCCTAAGTTAAGGTTTCCCGCCGCCGGAATTCCGCGGCGCGTCCCGGCCCCTTCCGGCCCGCCTCCCCGCCTCAGAACATCTCGCGCTGCAGCCCCAGCGTGGACAGCACCTTGCTGGAGATTTCCTCGATCGACTTGTTGGTGGTGCTCAGGGTGGGAATGCGCTCCACCTGGAACATCGCCTCGGCCGCGGCGACCTCGCGCTTGCAGGTATCCATCTGCGCATAGCGGGAATTGGGACGCCGCTCCTGCCGGATCTGGTGCAGGCGATCCGGATCGATGGTCAGGCCGAACAGCTTGCGCCGGTAAGGACGCAGCCGCGGTGGCAGGCGATCGGTTTCCAGATCCTGATCGGTCAGCGGATAATTGGCCGCGCGCACGCCATAGTGCAGCGCCAGGTACACGCAGGTGGGCGTCTTGCCGGCGCGCGACACCGCCACCAGGATGACGTCGGCCTCCTCGTATTCCAGCGCGATGCCGTCGTCGTGGGTCAGGGCGAAGTTCATCGCGTTGATGCGGCGATGGTAGGTCTCGAAATCGACCAGGCCGTGCGCCTGGCCCACCCGCGACTGCCGGGGGGTCCCCAGCTCGCGCTCCAGCGGTTCGATGAACGGCGCGAACACGTCCAGCATCAAGGCGCCACTCTCGGCCAGCACCCCGCTCAGGGCCGGATCCACGCAGGAATTGACCACGATCGGCCGGGCCCCTAGCGCGATCCCGGCCCGGCGGATGCGGTCGGCCGCGTCCCGGGCCTTTTCCTCGTCGTCCACGAAGGAGATCCGGTCGGTCTGGAAGCGGAAACCGGTGAACTGCGTCAACAGACTGTGACCAATGGTTTCGGCGGTGATGCCGGTACCATCGGAGACGTAGAACACCGGCCTGGTCACCAGGCCGCCCTGGTCCGGATTCACCACGAAACCCCCTTCAGATCAAGCTTGTCTGCAATTGGTATTGCATAGCATCATAGCGCCTCTTTCCCCACGGACACGGCCCGGCCGATGGTCTCGGCGCGGCGCACGGTCAGCTTTGGAGCTTAACGCTTGAACGAGAACATCCTCTGGCTGCATGCGTTGCGCCTGTCCGATCTTGCCCGTGTCGGCGGCAAGAATTCCTCGCTTGGCGAAATGATCGGCCACCTGGCCGGCCTGGGCGTGTCCGTGCCGGGCGGCTACGCGACCACGGCCGAGGCGTTCAAGGCGTTCATCGCCCACAACGACCTGTCCAAGCGGATTTTCGACAAGCTGGCCACGCTGGATGTCGAGGACGTGCCGGCGCTGACCGCCGCCGGTCGCGAGATTCGCGGCTGGGTCATCGACGCCCCGCTGCAACCGGACCTGGATCAGGACATCCGCACCGCCTACGCGCAGCTGTGCGCGGAAAACGGCGGCGGCGAAGTGGCGGTCGCGGTGCGCTCCTCCGCCACCGCCGAGGACCTGCCCGACGCCAGCTTCGCCGGCCAGCAGGAAACCTTCCTCAACGTCACCGGCGCCGATGACGTGGTCCACAAGGTGAAGGAAGTCTTCGCCTCGCTGTACAACGATCGCGCCATCGCCTACCGCGTGCACCACGGCTTCAAGCACGAGGACGTGTTCCTGTCCGCCGGCGTGCAGCTGATGGTGCGATCGGACGTGGGATCTTCCGGCGTGCTGTTCACCCTGGACACCGAATCCGGTTTCCGCGAGGTGGTGTTCGTCACCGCCAGCTACGGCCTGGGCGAGAACGTCGTGCAGGGTGCGGTGAATCCGGACGAGTTCTACGTCTACAAGCCCACACTGGCGCAGGGCAAGCCGGCGATCCTGCGCCGCGCCCTGGGCAGCAAGCAGATCCGGATGGTCTACTCGGACAAGCCCGGCGAGCGCGTGCGCAACGAGGACACCCCGGCGGAACTGCGGAGCAAGTTCTCCATTTCCGATGCCGACGTGCAGGAGCTGTCGAAGCAGGCGCTGGTCATCGAAAAACACTACGGCCGCCCGATGGACATCGAATGGGCGAAGGACGGCGTCAGCGGCAAGCTGTTCATCGTGCAGGCCCGTCCGGAGACGGTGAAGTCGCGCGCCAAGGCCACCCAGATCGAACGCTACGCGCTGGAAAAGCGCGGCACGGTCATCGCCGAGGGCCGCGCGATCGGCCAGAAAATCGGCAGCGGCGTGGCCCGCGTGGTGCGCTCGCTGGATGACATGAACCGCGTGCAGGCCGGCGACGTGCTGGTCGCCGACATGACCGACCCCGATTGGGAGCCGGTGATGAAGCGCGCTTCGGCCATCGTCACCAACCGCGGCGGCCGCACCTGCCACGCGGCGATCATCGCCCGTGAACTGGGCGTGCCGGCGGTGGTCGGCACCGGCAACGCGCTGGACAGCATCGCCGACGGCGTGGAAGTGACGGTCAGCTGCGCCGAGGGCGACACCGGTTTCATCTACGACGGCGCCCTGCCCTTCGAGCGCACGACGACCGATCTGGACAACATGCCGCCGGCGCCGCTGAAGATCATGATGAACGTGGCCAACCCCGAGCGCGCGTTCGATTTCGGCCAGTTGCCGAACGCCGGCATCGGCCTGGCCCGGCTGGAAATGATCATCGCCAGCCACATCGGCGTGCATCCGCTGGCGCTGCTGGAATACGACCGCCAGGACCTGGAAACCCGTCGCAAGATCGACGCCAAGATGGCCGGCTACGCGGACCCGGTGAGCTTCTACGTGGATCGCCTGGCCGAGGGTATCGCTACCATCACCGCTTCGGTCGCGCCGAACCCGGTCATCGTGCGCCTGTCGGACTTCAAGTCCAACGAATACGCCAACCTGATCGGCGGCACCCGCTACGAACCGCATGAAGAAAACCCGATGATCGGCTTCCGCGGTGCCAGTCGCTACGTCGATGCCTCGTTCGAGCCGGCCTTCGCGCTGGAGTGCCGCGCGGTGCGCAAGGTCCGCGACGAGATGGGCCTGGACAACCTGTGGGTGATGATCCCGTTCGTGCGTACCCTGGAGGAAGGCCGCAAGGTGGTCGAAGTGCTGGCCCGCCACGGCCTCAGGCAGGGCGATGGCGCTACTGGCGACAAGCCGGGCCTGAAGATCATCATGATGTGCGAGGTGCCCTCGAACGCCCTGCTGGCCGACGAGTTCCTGGACATCTTCGACGGCTTCTCGATCGGATCCAACGACCTGACCCAGCTGACCCTGGGCCTGGATCGCGACTCCAGCATCGTCGCCAACCTGTTCGACGAACGGAACCCGGCGGTCAAGAAGCTGCTGTCGATGGCCATCCAGGCCGCGCGCGCCAAGGGCAAGTACGTGGGCATCTGCGGCCAGGGTCCGTCCGACCATCCGGATCTGGCCGAATGGCTGATGCAGGAAGGCATCGAGTCGGTGTCGCTGAACCCGGACACCGTGGTCGATACCTGGCTGCGTCTGGCGAAGCGAAAAGCGGCATAATCCGGGCCGCATGGCCCTGATCACCCTTCCCACCAAGACGCCCGCCGCGGCGTCCACGCCCACCGCCACCCGTGCGTTCGACTGGAGTTCGATCGACTGGATGGCGGTGCTCACCAACTGGGCGATTGCCGCGGCCATCGTGCTGCTCGGCTACTGGCTGTCCAAATGGATCAGCCGGATCGTGTACCGGGCGCTGACCCGCGGCGGGGTCGAGGCGACCCTCGCCGGCTTCCTGCGCAATGTCTGCTACGCGGTGATGATGGTGGTGGTGCTGATCGCCGCGCTGCAGAAGATCGGCGTACCCACCACCTCGGTGCTGGCGGTGGTCGGCGCGGCCGGCCTGGCGGTTGGCCTGGCGCTCAAGGACTCGCTGTCCAACATCGCCTCCGGGGTGATGCTGATCGTGCTGCGTCCGTTCCGCGACGGCGACCACGTGCAGGCCGCCGGACTGGAGGGCGTGATCGAGGAAGTACGCATCTTCCAGACACGGCTGCGCACCTTCGACAACCGCCTGATCGTATTGCCCAACAGCATGATCACCACCGCGCCGATCATCAATTTCACCGCCAAGCCGCGTCGCCGCGTCGACATCCTGGTGGGCGTGGGCTACGACGACGATCTGAAACAAGCCAAGGACGTGTTGTTGGCGCTGGCGCATGCCAATCCGCTGGTGCTGGCCGATCCCGCGCCGCTGGTGCTGGTGAGCAGGCTGAGCGAAAGCAGTGTCGACCTGACCCTGCAGGCGTGGGTGAAGACCAAGGATTTCGGCGATGCCCGCAGCCAGCTGACCGAAGCGGTGCGCACGGACATCATCGGCCACGGCCTCAACATCCCGTATCCGCAACGCGACCTGCACGTGTACCACCACAACGCCGACGGTACCCCGCTCACCCACCTCATCACCCGCGCCGTCGCCGATGACGGCGACGTGGCGCCGCCGGTGACGCCCGCGCCCTGACCCGCCCGTTCCTGTGGGAGCGACGTAAGTCGCGATTACCTCAGCGGGCGACGACGGTCCGGTGTTGACGAACCATCGGGTCGCGACTGACGTCGCTCCTACCGCCAACTACTTCCTGTAGGAGCGACGTAAGTCGCGACCGGATACTCTCCGAATGGGGCGACCATCGCGACTTACGTCGCTCCCACAGGGACGGGAAAAGCGCGGCCTCAGCCGGCAATTCGGCCAGATACTTGCGGTAGGAGCGTCGTCCCCGTCCGTCGCGGTTGCCTTGCCGGGTCAAGGCGGTTCGCTGCCGATGATCTATCGGGTCGCGACTTACGTCGCTCCTACAGCCAACTACCCCATGTAGGAGCGACGTGAGTCGCGACCGGATACTCTCCGAACGGGGCGGCCATCGCGACTGGCGTCGCTCCCACAGGGACGGGAAAGCGCGGCCTCAGCCGGCCAGTTCGGCCAGGTGCTTGCGATAGTGGCGCAGTTCCTCGATGGAATCGCGCACGTCGCTGAGCGCGGTGTGCGCGGCCTGCTTGCGCACGCCCTCCAGCACCGGCGGGGCCCAGCGGCGCGCCAGTTCCTTCAAGGTGCTGACGTCGAGGTTGCGGTAATGGAAATATTTCTCCAGCCGCGGCATCAGGCGGTGCAGGAAGCGCCGATCCTGGCAGATGGAATTGCCGCACATCGGCGACGCGTTGGCCGGCACCCATTCGTTGAGGAAGGCCACGGTCAGGGCCTCGGCCTGGCCCAGGCTGACTTGGCTGTCCAGGACCCGCTGCCACAGCCCGGACTTGCGATGCTGGTTGCGGTTCCAGTCGTCCATGGCTTCCAGCGCCTCCAGCGGATGGGCGATGGCCAGTTCCGGCCCCTCGGCCAGCACGTTCAACTGCGAATCGGTGACCACCGTGGCGATCTCCAGGATGGAGTCTCCGCCCGTGTCCAACCCGGTCATTTCCAGGTCGATCCAGATGAGTCGGTCGTTGTTCGCGTTGCTGGCTGCCATGCACCTGTCCGTCGGGGAATGAGGCCGGGAATCCGGCGCGTTGCGGGAAATCCGCGTGATGTCATCATAACGCAGACGCCCACCACGACCGGCCCATGAACAATTTCGCGCACTATGCCGTCCTGACCGCGATGCTGGCGCCCGCGTTCTTCCTGACCGCCACCGCCTCCCTGCTGCTGTCGGCCAACAACCGCCTGGCCCGCATCATCGACCGCGCCCGCACCCTGCTGCGCGAGCTGGTCGACGTCGAGGACGAGCACGAACGCCAGCTCTATGAGATGCGCATCCGCCTGCAGCGCCGCCGCAGCCTGATCATCCTGCGCGCCGGCCAGCTCCTGTACGCCGCGATCAGCTGCTTCGTCGGCACCAGCCTGGCCGTGGCCGTCGACACCTTCCTCGAACACCGGCTGGGTAGCCTGCCCACCTGGCTGGCGGCGGTCGGGGTCCTGGCGATGCTCGCCGCCAGCCTGTTGCTGGCGCGTGAATCCACCCTGGCGGTGACCGCCATCAACGAGGAAATGGACCACCGCCACGTCAAGCGCCGGTAGAGCGGAGCTTGCTCCGCTGACGCGGTGCTCTTTCCTCCCGGACAAGCTGCGGAAAGCAGCGGAGCAAGCTCCGCTCTACAGGAGCGGGCGGCCGCGCTTGGCGCGGAAATAGTTGGTCAAGCGACGGCTGGCTTCTTCTCCCAGCACGCCGCCCTGCACTTCAACGCGATGGTTGTGGCGCGGGTCGGTCAGCAGATCGAACACGCTGCCACAGGCGCCGGTCTTCGGATCGGCCGCGCCGTAGACCACCCGCGCCACCCGCGCGTGCACCAGCGCCATCGCGCACATCGCGCAAGGCTCCAGGGTGACGTACAGGGTCGTGCCGATCAGCCGATGGTTGCCCAGCGCCTGCCCGGCGCGACGCATGGCGACGATCTCCGCGTGCGCGGTGGGGTCGTGTTCAGCCAGGTTGCGGTTCCAGCCCTCGCCCAGCACCTGCCCGTCGGCATCCACCAGCACCGCGCCAACCGGAATCTCGTCATCCTCGCGTTCGGCACGCTCGGCCAGCGCCAGCGCATGCTGCATCCAGCGGATATCGTCGTCGGGCGTGGCCATCTTGCGGGGTGGATTTCGGCGAGAAGTGCGCCATCGTGGTCGAAGCGGGCCACGAACGTCAATGTGATGGCCGGTACGCAGCCCATGGCGCGCGCGCCATGCCTCCCCCTATATACGCAGGTATATCCCGGCCAAACCACCGCAGCCTAGGCGTGCCGCGATGGCGCGCGGATAATTCCACCATCACGCAACGGCGGTCGATGACCGCGCCGATGCGTCTCCCGCTTCCGCGCACAGGTGCGCTTCCCGGAGATTTCCCATGGACCCCGACCCTGACGGGCGCTTCGCCGCGTCCCCAACCACATCGTTCCGCACACAACCGGCGCCGCTGCCGGGGTCCCTTCGCGCCTGATCGCCGGTGACCCCGCGGGCGTCGTCCCGGAGGTCACCATGAATCGCACGTTCCTCTATCCCGCGCTGCGCGGCGCCCTTTGCGCACGCGATGTCGTCGCCTTGCGCCGCCTCTATGCAGAACACGGCGCCGCCGCATTCGCCGGCGCGCTTTCCACCTGTTCCTCGCGCGTATCGGCCGATGCGTTGTCGTTGCTGCCGTTGCGGGGCCGGATCCGCGTCCTGCCGCATCTGCCGCCGCCAGCCCGCGCGCAGTTGGAATCGCTGTGCCGTCCCGCGCGCGCCACCGCATTGCCAAACGCGTCCATCCCGCTGTCCGGTGGATATGGCCCATGAAGACGCGCCCCTCGCAGGCGTCCGTCGCCCCGCCGAACTTCCATTTCTTCCGTGTCAGCCTGCGCCTGCGCACCGGCTGGAGCGACACGGTCGAAGCCCGCATCCGACGCGCGCGCGGCCTGCATCTCAGATTCATGCACCGGCGCGAACAGGCCATCGTCCTCGGCATCGACGCGCCCGGGGAAGGACGCCGCGAACTGGCCCGGCTGGTGCGGCTCATGTCCTGCCATCCCGGCGTGCGCGCCGTGCGCTGGGAAGTCGTACCCACCACCGCCGATGCGTTCGAACCCCTCGCCTGAATCGTCCGGCCGACATCGCGTCGTCGTGCGGTTGCCCTTCCCTTCCAGGAGTTTCACATGAACCTGCTCAAGACCTGGTTCGATGCCTTTCTGCGCAGCCGCCGCGCCGCCGGCCTGTTCGGCCGTCGCGCGATGCCCGAGGCCGGCTTCGGCCGGGCCGATGCACGCACGGCTCCCCTGCTTCCGTCCCGGACCCTGTCACAGGTGGCGCGGGACGATCTGCCAGCCGCGCTGTCGCGGCTGGCCTCCCACGAGGACGGCCTGAGCCTGGCCGAAGCCGCGGAGCGCCGCGCGCGCTTCGGTCCCAACGAGGTCGATCACGAAAAGCCGCTGCCGTGGTGGCGACACCTGTGGCAGTGCTACCGCAATCCCTTCAACCTGCTGCTGACCGTGCTGGCGGTCGTTTCCTACCTCACCGAGGACGCCAAGGCGACCGTTGTCATCGGCATCATGGTGCTGCTGTCCACCCTGATCCGGTTCTTCCAGGAAGGGCGCTCCAACCGCGCGGCCGAGCGACTCAAGGCGCTGGTCGGCAACACCGCCACCGTGATCCGGCGCGACCTGGGCACCGAAGCGGCCGATGTCGCCGAGCGCTACTTCGGCACCCGACTGCATTCGCGCCGTCCGCCCAGCCGGCAGGAAGTCCCGATCCGCGATCTGGTGCCCGGGGATCACATCGTGCTGTCGGCCGGCGACATGATTCCCGCCGACTGCCGGGTGCTGGTCGCCAAGGATCTGTTTGTCGCCCAGGCGGCGATGACCGGCGAATCGCTGCCGGTGGAAAAATTCGCCGAGGCCAGCAGGGACGAAGGCGGCGCGCTCGAACAGAACAACCTGTTGTTCATGGGCACGAACGTCGTTTCCGGCACTGCCACCGCACTGGTGGTGGCGACCGGTGCGGAAACCTGCTTCGGCGCCGTCGCGCATCGGGTCACCGCCAGCGACCATGCGCCCACCGCGTTCCAGGCCGGCGTCAACAGCGTCAGCTGGCTGCTGATCCGTTTCGCCCTGGTGATGGTCCCGTTCGTGCTGCTGATCAACGGCTTCACCAAGGGCGACTGGATGGAGGCGTTCCTGTTCGCCCTGTCGGTTGCGGTCGGGCTGACCCCGGAAATGCTGCCGATGATCGTCACCTCCACCCTGGCCAAGGGTGCGGTATTGCTGGCGCGGCGGAAAGTCATCGTCAAGCGGCTGGACGCGATCCAGAATTTCGGCGCGATGGAGGTGCTGTGCACCGACAAGACCGGCACCCTGACCCAGGACCGGATCGCGCTGGAACGCCACACCGACGTGTTCGGGAACGATTCGGAGGACGTGCTCAAGTTTGCCTACCTCAACAGCCACTACCAGACCGGATTGAAGAATCTGCTGGATCGCGCGGTGCTGGAACACGTCGAACTGCAGACCGAACTGCGGCTCGCCCAGGACTACCGCAAGGTCGACGAAATCCCGTTCGACTTCGAACGCCGCCGGATGTCGGTGGTGGTGTCCGAACGCGAGGATCACCATGAACTGATCTGCAAGGGCGCGGTCGAGGAAATGCTGGCGGTCTGCACGCAGGTCCGCGACGGCGGCACCGTGGTGCCGCTGGACTCCCGGATGCTCGCGCGGGTCCGGCGGGTCACCCAGGAGCTCAACGAGGAAGGCCTGCGGGTAGTCGCGGTGGCGATGAAGGAAACCCCGCCCGCCCGCGATGCCTACTCCGTCGCCGACGAGCACGATCTGATCCTGGTGGGCTACGTGGCCTTTCTCGACCCGCCCAAGGAATCGGCGGCACCCGCTCTGCGCGCCCTGGCCGACCATGGCGTGGAGGTGAAGGTGCTGACCGGTGACAACGAACTGGTCGCCGCCCGGGTGTGCTCGCAGGTCGGCCTGGAAGGCGACGCGGTGATCACCGGTCCGCAACTGGATCGGATGAACGACGCCGCCCTGATCGCCGCGGTCCAGCGCTACCGCGTGTTCGCCCGGCTCACCCCGCTGCACAAGGAGCGCCTGGTGCGCGCCCTGCGTGGCCAGGGCAAGGTGGTCGGCTTCCTCGGCGACGGCATCAACGACGCGCCGGCGCTGCGCGCGGCCGACATCGGCATCAGCGTGGACGGCGCGGTGGACATCGCCAAGGAGGCCGCCGACATCATCCTGCTGGAAAAGAGCCTGATGGTGCTGGAGGAAGGCGTGATCCAGGGCCGCCGCACCTTCTGCAACATGCTCAAGTACATCCGCATGACCGCCAGTTCCAACTTCGGCAACGTGTTCTCGGTACTGGTGGCGTCGGCGTTCCTGCCGTTCCTGCCGATGCTGCCGCTGCAACTGCTGGTGCAGAACCTGCTGTACGACGTGTCGCAGATCGCCATCCCGTTCGACCACGTGGACGAGGAACTGGTGCGCCGGCCGCTGAAGTGGAATCCAGGTGACATCGGCCGCTTCATGGTGTTCTTCGGCCCGATCAGCTCAATCTTCGACATCACCTGCTTCGTGGTGATGTGGCATGTGTTCGCCGCCGACACCGTGGCCGAACAGGGCCTGTTCCAGTCCGGCTGGTTCGTGGTCGGCCTGCTCACCCAGACCCTGATCGTGCACATGATCCGCACGCCGCGGCTGCCGTTCGTGCAGAGCCTGGCCGCACCCGCGCTGCTGGCGATGACCGGCGTGATCATGCTCATCGGCGTGCTGCTGCCCATGAGTCCGTTGGCCGGCTATTTCGGATTGCAGGCCCTGCCGATCGGTTATTGGCCGTTCCTGGTGGCCATCCTGCTGGGCTACGCGGTCCTGACCACGTTGCTGAAGCGTTTCTACATCCGCCGCTTCGGCTGGCAATGAGCGGGCGGCCACGCCGTCCGCGAGCGAGTACGACATGAACCTGGATCCCCATCTGCCCCCGTTCGACGCGGGAGCGACCCTGAGTTCGCTGATCAGCCTGGGCACGGCCTTCCTGCTCGGCTCGCTGATCGGCTTCGAACGGCAGGTCCGCCAGCGCACGGCGGGCCTGCGCACCAATACCCTGGTCGCGGTGGGCGCGGCCGTGTTCGTCGATCTGGCGGTGCGTTTCCACGCCCTGCACGGGGGCACACCCACACCCTTGCAGGTGGTGGCCTACGTCATCTCCGGCATCGGCTTCCTCGGTGCCGGCGCGATCATGAAGGAAGGCGCGCAGGTCTCCGGCCTGAACACGGCGGCGACGCTGTGGGGCTCGGCCGCGGTCGGCGCCTGCGCCGGCGCCAAACTGTTGCCGGAGGCGGCGATGGCGGCGCTGTTCGTGCTCACCGCGAACACCGTCCTGCGCCCGGTCGTCAATCGCATCAATCGCCAGCCGGTGCAGGAGGAGTTCAGCGAGGCGACCTACGTCGTGCGCGTGGTCTGCCGGCGCGCCGCCCAGATCGGCGTGCTGCAGCGGACCACCGACCTGCTGGAGGCCGCGCACTATCCGATCCGTTCAATCGAGCAGCAGCCCTTCGGCAGCGAGGAAATCGAGCTCGAAGCGGTCCTGTATGCGACGGCCGTCGATGCCGATGAATTGGACGCGGTGATGACGGCCATCTCGCGCCTGCCGGGCGTGACGCAGGCGTTCTGGAACGCCAGCGCCGAGGAATGACCGGGCGAAGCGATGCGCCCGTCCCGGCAAAGGCGCCGATGCTATCCTGCGCCGGCCTGAGCATCGCCACGGGGACACGGACACCGGGATCATGCGCGTCAACTCTTCCCGCCTGGGCCTGGGCGTCGCCGTCGCGCTGGCGGTCATGGCCGCCATCTTCGTCGCCGATACCTCCACCGACTATGCGGTCGCGGCGGCGGGTTTCTATACGGTGGTGATCCTGGCGGCCGCGCGACGGCTGTCGGCGCGCCAGCTGACGATCCTGGCCTGCGCCTGCATCCTGCTGACCCTGCTGAGCTTCGCCCTGTCCGGTTTCGGCAATTACCGGGTGGGCCTGATCAACTCCGGCATCGGCATCGTCACGATCATGGTCACCACCTACCTGGCGCTGAAGATGGAAGCCGCGCGCGCCGACGCCCAGGACGCGCAGGCCCGGCTGCTGCGGGTGGCACGCGCCTCCACTTTGGGCGAACTGACCACCTCCATCGCCCACGAGGTCAACCAGCCGCTGGCCGCAATCGTCACCAGCGGCAACGCCTGCCAGCGCTGGCTGGCGCAGTCGCCGCCGAACCTGGACAAGGCGCGGCAGGCGGTGGAGCGCATCCTGGATGATGCGCGGCGTGCCAGCGACGTCATCGTCCGCGTCCGCGGCATGACCCGCGGGCAAGCGCAACAACCGCAGGCCTTCGCCATCAATCCGGCCATCGAGGAAGTCCTGTCGCTGGCGCGCGCGGAACTGGAGCGCCACGGCGTCCCCGTCACGCTGGAACTGTCCGAGGAACTGCCGCCGGTGTTCGCCGATCGCGTGCAGATCCAGCAGGTGCTCGCCAATCTGGTCCTGAACGCGGTGGAGGCGATGTCGGCCACTCCGCCGGGCCGGCGCTCGCTGCGCGTGGGCAGCGCACGCGCGCCCGACGGACGGGTGCGCGTGAGCGTGGCCGACACCGGCAGCGGCCTGCCCGCGGCGATGGATGACCTGCCTTTCGAGGCTTTCTGGACCACCAAGGCCGACGGTCTCGGCCTGGGGCTGAGCATCAGCCGCGGCATCATCCAGGCCAGCGGAGGCAGCATCCGTGCGGCGAACCGCGCGCAAGGCGGTGCCGAACTGGTGTTCGAGCTTCCTCCCGCACCGGGGACGTCCGCATGAGGACAGTGCCATGAATCGAGTCCGCCCTCCCGTCGTCCCTGCTCCGGAGCCGATCGTCC
The DNA here is from genome assembly GCF_014192765.1 of Pseudoxanthomonas sp. OG2. NCBI lineage: Bacteria > Pseudomonadati > Pseudomonadota > Gammaproteobacteria > Lysobacterales > Lysobacteraceae > Pseudoxanthomonas > Pseudoxanthomonas sp. OG2. The sequence continues at coordinate 286,806 of NZ_JACHYM010000001.1, forward strand.
ATGTGATCGATGACGATCGCTCGGTGCGCGCGGCGCTGGAGGATCTGCTGGCCTCGGTCGGCCTGCGGGTGCGTGTGTTCGGGTCGGTGAGCGACTTCCTCGCCGCTCCCCGCGAGGACGCGCCCGGCTGCCTGATCCTCGATGTGCGCATGCCCGGACAGAGCGGCATGGATTTCCATCGGCAGATGGGTGAACTGGGCATCGCCCTGCCGGTCATCTTCATCACCGGCCACGGCGACATCGCCATGGGTGTGGAAGCGATGAAGAACGGCGCGCTCGAATTCCTGACCAAGCCGTTCCGGGATCAGGATCTGCTGGATGCGATCCAGCGCGGCATCGAGCAGGATCGCGCACGCCGCGCGGAGGAAGGTGCCATCGACGAACTGCGCCAGCGTTGGACCTCGCTCAACGCGGGCGAGCAGGCGGTGATCCAGGGCGTCGTGCGGGGCCGGCTCAACAAGCAGATCGCCGCGGATCTGGGGGTCAGCGAGATCACCGTGAAAGTCCGGCGCGCACAGTTGATGCGCAAGATGCAGGCGAAGACGCTGGTGGATCTGGTGCGGATGTACGACCGCCTGCAGGCGTCCTGAGCTGGATTGCGCGGCGGCGCTTGCCGGCACGCTTCCTCCGGATACGTCCTGGTCATCGACGGAGCGCGGGTTCCCACCCGCTCGCGAAACATGCGCACGCGCTTGACCTCAAGTCCACTTGAGGGCCGACACTCGCCTGAAATGCGGCCGCCGGAATTTTGTTTCCGGTACCCGGCCTTGCGCCGGCCGCGCGCTTTCCTCCCTCGCGAAAAGAAACCGAGATGCCGAAGACCGTCGCCGCCCTGCTCGAAAGTCCGATCCTGTGGTTCATCGCCCGCCTGGCCTTGGCGGTGGTGTTCGTCTCCTCCGGCCTGGCCAAACTGATTGATTTCGACGCCGGCATGCAGGAGATGCGCGGCGCCGGCCTGGAACCGGCGCCGTTCTTCAACCTGGCCACCATCGGCGTACTGCTCGGTGGCGCGACGCTGATCCTGCTGGATCGGCTCGTGTGGCTCGGCGCGGCGGTCCTGTCCGTGTTCCTGATCCTGACCATCCTGATCGTGCACACCTTCTGGAGCCAGAGCGGCGGCCAGGCGCAGTTGTCGCTGTTCTTCGCCCTGGAACACGTCTCGGTCGTCGGTGGCCTGATCGCCGTCGCCATCGCCAGCCACCAGCGGCATCGCGCAAACCTTGCGATGCCGCGCTGAAACAGCGCCGGTGGTTTCAGGCGACGCCGAGCTTCCCGCGCTCCCCCTCGCGAGGCGTCGCCAATTCCTCGGGGCTCACGAAATCGGCCAGATCCGCCGCCTCGTAGAACGGCCGGATTTCGATTTCGCTCGGGCCCGACATCGGCGCGCGCCTCGCCCAGGCCATGGCCTCGTCGATGTCCTTGACCTCCCAGATCGAGAAGCCGGCGATCAGTTCCTTGGTCTCGGCAAACGGTCCGTCGGTGACCGTCAGGTGGGCGCCGTCGTAACTGAGGCGCTTGGCCTCGCCGTTGTTCTTGAGGCCTGCGGCGGCCACGAAGATGCCGGCCTGGACGAGTTCCTCGGTGAACCGGTCCATCGCCGCGAAGGCTTCAAGCGCCTCGGGCGTGGGGTCGCCGATCTTGTCGCCGCCCTCGATGGCTTTCACGAAAACCAGTACGCGCATGTCTGTCTCCTGTTGGAGTCCGCCCCATTGGCGGCTCATCTGGACGACGAACCAGCGGAGCGGCTATCGACGCACCTCGAAAGCTACTCAGGAACCATCGATAAATCATTGTTCCATAAGGTGGAAGCCGTGCCGCGGACTACTCCCACTCGATAGTGGCGGGCGGCTTTCCGCTGATGTCATAAACGACACGAGAAACACCACGCAACTCATTGATAATCCTATTGGAAACGGTGCCCAGCAGGTCATACGGCAGGTGCGCCCAATGGGCGGTCATGAAATCGATGGTCTCGACCGCGCGCAGCGCGATCACCCACTCGTAGGCGCGGGCGTCGCCGACCACGCCGACCGACTTGACCGGCAGGAACACCGCGAACGCCTGGCTGACCTTGTCGTACCAGTCGGCCTTGCGCAGCTCCTCTATGAAGATGGCATCGGCGCGCGCCAGCAGGTCGGCGTACTCGGCCTTGACCTCGCCCAGGATTCGCACGCCCAGGCCGGGACCCGGGAACGGATGGCGGTACACCATCGTGCGCGGCAGGCCCAGCTCCACACCCAGCCGGCGCACTTCGTCCTTGAACAGTTCGCGCAACGGTTCGACCAGGCCCAGCTTCATGTGCTCGGGCAGGCCGCCGACGTTGTGGTGGCTCTTGATGACGTGGGCCTTGCCGGTCTTGCTGCCGGCCGACTCGATCACGTCCGGATAGATGGTGCCCTGCGCCAGCCACTTGGCGTTCTTCAGCTTGTTCGATTCTTCCTCGAAGATTTCGACGAACAGGTTGCCGATGATCTTGCGCTTGGCTTCCGGATCGCTGACGCCTTCCAGCGCCTTGAAATAGCGCTCGGCGGCATTGACCCGCACGATCTTCACGCCCATGTGCTCGGCGAACATTGCCATCACCTGATCGCCTTCCTGCCAGCGCAGCAGGCCGGTGTCCACGAACACGCAGGTCAGCTGTTCGCCGATGGCCTTGTGCAGCAGCGCGGCCACCACCGAGGAATCCACACCGCCGGAAAGGCCGAGGATGACCTCGTCGGAGCCGACCTGCTCGCGCACGCGGGCAATCTGGTCGTCGATGATGTTGGCGGCGGTCCACAGGGTCTTGCAGCCGCAGATTTCGGCGACGAAGCGGCGCAGCAGGGTCTGGCCCTGCTTGGTGTGCGTGACTTCCGGATGGAACTGCACGCCGTACCAGCGCTTTTCCTCCAGCGCCATCGCGGCAACCGGAATGCGGTCGGTGACAGCGGTAATCGTCCAGCCCGGTGGCGCCTTGGCAACGTGGTCGCCATGGCTCATCCACACGTCGATGCGCGGATCGCCATCATGGTCGGTCAGCCCGCCCAGCAGCGCGTCATGCGCCACGAGCTCGACTTCGGCGTGGCCGAACTCGCGGGCGTCGGCCGCTTCGGTGGCGCCGCCCAGTTGCGCGGCCAGGGTCTGCATGCCGTAGCAGATGCCGAGAATCGGCAGGCCGGCGTCGAACACCTGCTGCGGCGCCTTCGGCGCACCCGGCAGCGTGGTGGATTCGGGGCCACCGGAAAGAATGATGCCCTTGGCGCCGAATTTCGCGATTTCCTCGGGATCATGATCCCAGGCCCAGATTTCGCAGTAGACACCGATCTCGCGGATGCGCCGGGCAATCAGCTGCGTGTACTGCGCGCCGAAATCGAGGATGAGGATTTTGTCGTCGTGAAGCCGGGATTGGGGATTGGAGATTGGGGACTCGGAAACGCCGGACATACTTCCTCGCACTGGTACTGGTTCTTTTATCGAATCTCGAATCCCGAATCACCTCATCCCATCGGATGGGTTCACCCCATCCGATAGTTCGGCGGTTCCTTCGTGATCTGCACGTCGTGGACGTGGCTCTCGCGCTGGCCGGCGCCGGTGATCACCACGAACTTCGGCTTGCTGCGCATCTCCTCGATGGTCGCGCAACCCACGTAGCCCATGGTGGCGCGCAGGCCGCCCACCAGCTGATGGATGATGCCGCCAACCGAACCGCGGTATGGCACGCGGCCTTCGATGCCTTCGGGCACCAGCTTGTCGGCGTCGCTCGCATCCTGGAAATAGCGATCCTTGGACCCCTTCTCCATCGCGCCCAGGCTGCCCATGCCACGGTAGCTCTTGTAGCTGCGGCCCTGGAACAGCTCGACTTCGCCCGGGGCTTCCTCGGTGCCGGCGAACAGGCCGCCGATCATCACCGTGGACGCACCGGCGGCGATCGCCTTGCCGATGTCGCCGGAATAGCGGATACCGCCGTCGGCGATCAGCGGGATGCGGTCCTGCAGCGCCTCGGCGACCATGTCGACCGCGGTGATCTGCGGCACGCCCACGCCGGCGACCATGCGGGTGGTGCAGATCGAACCCGGGCCCACGCCGACCTTGACCGCGTCGGCGCCGGCGTCCATCAGCGCCAGCGCGGCGTCGCCGGTGACGATGTTGCCGCCGATGACCTGCAGCGACGGGAAGCGCTTCTTGACCCAGGCCACGCGATCCAGCACGCCCTGTGAATGGCCGTGCGCGGTATCGACGATGACGACGTCAACGCCGGCCGCCACCAGGGCTTCCACGCGCTGATCGGTATCGCCGCCGACGCCCACTGCGGCGCCGACGACCAGGCGGCTGGCGCTGTCCTTGGCGGCGTTGGGATTGTCGGTCTTCTTCTGGATGTCCTTGACGGTGATCAGGCCACGCAGTTCGAAGCCGTCGTTGACCACCAGCACCTTCTCGATGCGGTGCTTGTGCAGCAGTTGCAGCACTTCGGCGTCGCTGGCGCCTTCGCGGACCGTGATCAGCCGGTCCTTCTTGGTCATGATGTGGCGGACCGGATCGTCGAGCTTGGTCTCGAAGCGCATGTCGCGGCTGGTGACGATGCCGACCAGCTGGCCGCCGTCGACCACCGGCACGCCGGAAATGTTGCGCGCGCGGGTCAGCTTGAGGACTTCGGCGATCGTCGTCTCGGGACCGACGGTGAACGGTTCCTTGATGACGCCGGCCTCGAACTTCTTGACCTTGGCCACTTCCGCGGCCTGCTGTTCGACGGTCAGGTTCTTGTGGACGATGCCGATGCCGCCCATCTGCGCCATCGCGATGGCCAGGCGGGCTTCGGTGACGGTATCCATGGCCGCCGAGACGATCGGCAGGTTCAGGCGGAGTTCGCGCGTGAGGCGCGTCCCCAGGCTGACGTCTTTCGGCAGGACGATGGAGTGGGCGGGGACGAGCGAGACGTCGTCGTAAGTCAGTGCTTCAGCCTGGATGCGCAGCATCGGCGGACCCGGAGTGTGGGGAAGCGCGATATTGTAGCCCGTTGCGGCCCTGATTGTCAGCGGCCAGCGGGATTCAGCGTGCCGCCAGCGCGGCTTCCGCGGCTTCCAGGGTGTTCTGCATCAGCGTGGCCACGGTCATCGGCCCCACCCCGCCCGGTACGGGCGTGATCCAGCTGGCCCGCGCGGCGGCGTCGTCGAAGCCCACGTCGCCCACCAGGCGCCCGTCGTCGAGCCGGTTGATGCCCACATCGATGACCACCGCGCCCGGCTTGACCCACTGCCCCGGAATCAGTCCCGGCCGGCCCACCGCCACTACCAGGATATCGGCGTCGCGGACCCGCGCTTCCAGCACGTCCGGCGGGGTGAACTTGTGGCAGCTGGTCACCGTGCAGCCGGCGATCAGCAGTTCCAGCGCCATCGGCCGGCCGACGTGGTTGCTGACGCCCACGATGGTGGCGTTCTGGCCACGCACCGGCCGGTCGGTGTAGGCCAGCAGGGTGGTGATGCCACGCGGCGTGCACGGGCGCAGGCCGAACTGGCGCAGGGCCAGGTGGCCGACGTTGGCCGGATGGAAACCGTCCACGTCCTTGCGTGGGTCGATGCGCTCGATCAGCCGGCTGGCGTCGGGGATGCCCGGGAGCGGCAATTGCACCAGGATGCCGTGGATCTTCGGATCCGCGTTCAACTGGTCGATCAGCGCCAGCAGTTGCGCCTCGCTGGTGCCTGCGGGCAAATCGTAGTCGTAGGCGTGGATGCCGACCTTTTCCGCCGCCCGGCGCTTGTTGCGCACGTACACGGTGGACGCGGGATCGCCGCCCACCAGCACCACCGCCAGCCCCGGCCGGTCGCCGCCCGCGGCCAGGCGCGCGTCCACCCTCGCCTTCAGTTCGTCGAGCAGGTTTTCGGCAACGCGGCGGCCGTCCAGGATTCGGGCAGTCATCGGGATCGGAGGGGATCGGAGCGGTGTAGAGTCCGCATATTCTCCCCGATTCCGGCATTCCTGTGTGAGCGGCGACGCGGCCGCCCCGCGGAGACGCCACCACAGGAACCCGCATGAACGACACCACCGCCATCGAAGCCGCCGCCTTCCGCCGCCTGCTCCAGCACCTGAACGAGCAGCGCCCGGACGTGCAGAACATCGATCTGATGATCCTGGCCGGCTTCTGCCGCAACTGCCTGGCCGACTGGTACCGCGAGGCGGCCGCCGAGCAGGGGCAGCCGATGGACAAGGAACAGGCGCGCGAGCGCGTCTACGGCATGCCGTTCGCCGAATGGAAAGCGCGCCACCAGCCGGAGGCCACGCCGGAGCAGCTGGCGGCGTTCGAGGCCGCCAGGACGCGGCATGGCTGACGCGCGGAGGCGCCGCATGTGGCCGTGGCTGGCCCTCGCCGCCCTGCCCCCGCTGCTCTGGTTGGCACTGTGCGCCGGCATGTACGCGCAGCAGCGCCATTTCATCTACTACCCGCAGACCACGCGCACGCCGGTCGCCGGCACCGATTTCGAACTGCGGCGCGGCGATCTGACCCTGCACGGATGGCACCTGCATCCCGGCCAGGCCGACGCGCTGATCTACTTCGGCGGCAATGCCGAGCGCGTGCAGGACAACGCTGCCGATTTCGACCGTGCGCTGCCGGACTGGAGCGTCTACCTGCTGCCTTATCGCGGCTATGGTCCCAATGCCGGTACTCCGGACGAAGCCACGCTGGTGGCCGACGCGCTGGCCCTCCATGACGAAGTCCGCAAACGTCATCCGAACGGCCGCATCGCGGTGATCGGGCGCAGCCTCGGCAGCGGCATCGCGGTACAGGTCGCGGCGCGGCGGCCGGTCGATCGGCTGGTGCTGGTCACGCCCTTCGACAGCCTCGCCGCGGTCGCCGGCACGCACTACCCCTGGTTGCCGGTGCGCTGGCTGCTGCGTGATCGCTATGAGTCGGTCCATCACCTGCCCGCGCATCGGGGCGAATGGCTGCTGCTGCGCGCCGATCACGATGCCGTGGTGCCGCCCGCGCACACGGACCGACTGATCGCGGCGGCAGCGACCCCGCCGCGCGTGATCGCATTCGCCGATGCGGGACACGATGATCTGTCCGCATCGCCGCGCTACTGGTCGGGCATTGCCGATTTCCTGCGTGAAGGCTCGCAGGCCCCCATGCGCCGGGAAACTACTCCTCTTCCTCTTCGCCGATGACCTGCGCGGCCTCGTCGTTGAGCGCCCGCGCCTCGCGCCGGGGCGGCGTGAACGGCGTGGGGCTCGGCTTGAACGGCTGGTTGCCGCGCATCAGCGGGATGCCGGCGCGCACATCGCCCGCGGCGATTTCCAGTTCGAACCGCTCGGCGTCCAGCCGACGGACTTCCGCGGCGATCTCGGCGGCTTCGTCCTCCGGCACGCCCAACTGGATCAGGGCCGCTTCGCCGAAGTTCACGGCGGACTCGAAGGTCTCGCGGATCTGGTAGTCCACGCCGGCGGCGACGAGCGCCAGCGAATGCTCGCGATCGAAGGAGCGGACCAGCAGCTTGGCCTGCGGAAATTCCTGCCGGGCCAGTTCCACGATCCGGCTGGCCGACTCGCGCTTGTCGATGCAGACCGCGATGGCGCGGGCGCTGTCGGCTCCGGAGGCATGCAGCACATCCAGGCGGGTGCCATCGCCGTAGTAGATCTTGAAGCCGAATTCCTCGGCACTGCGGATCATCTCGATGTCGTTGTCGATGATGGTCACGTCCACGTCGCGCGCCAGCAGCGACTGGCTCATCACCTGGCCGAAGCGGCCAAAGCCGATGATCAGCACGCTGCCGCTCAGGCCCTCGGCCTTGTCCACGCCTTCCAGGTTGGCCTGGGTCTTGGGCGCGAAACGGCGGAACAAGGTGGCGAACAACGGTGTCAGCGCCATCGACAGGACCACGATCGCGGTCAGGTTGGCGGCGATCTCCGCATCGATGACGTGCGCCGCGGCGGCGGCGCCGAACAGCACGAAGGCGAACTCGCCGCCCTGCGCCATGACCACCGCGCGATCCAGCGCCTCGGCATGGCAGGTCCGGGTCAGCCGCGCGACCGCGTAGATGGCGATGGCCTTGACCAGCATCATCGCCAGCACCGCGCTCAGGATCAGCGGCCAATGGCCCCAGACCACGCCCAGGTCCAGGGCCATGCCCACGCCGAGGAAGAACAGGCCCAGCAGGATGCCGCGGAAGGGCTCGATGTCCGCCTCGATCTGGTGGCGGAAGGTGGATTCGGACAGCAGCACGCCGGCCAGGAACGCGCCCATCGCCATCGACAGGCCGCCCAGTTGCATCAGCAGCGCCGCGCCCAGCACCACCAGCAGCGCGGCGGCGGTCATCACCTCGCGCGCGCGCGCCGCCGCCAGGATCCGGAACAGCGGATTGAGCAGCCAGATGCCGGCCGCGACCAGTCCGGCCACCGACGCGGCGGCGATGCCGATGCCGACCCAGCGGGATTCACCGCCACGGGCGGCGACGTCCGGCGACATCAGCGCGACCACCGCCAGCAGCGGCACGATCAGCAGATCCTCGAACAACAGGATCGACACGATGCGCTGTCCACGCGGCAATGCGATGTCGCCACGCTCGCCCAGCAACTGCATGACCACCGCGGTGGAGGTCAGCACGAAACCCATGGCACCGATGAAGGAGACCGGCAGCGAATAGCCGAAGGCCAGTCCCACGCCGGTCAGGGCGAGCCCGCAGGCCAGGATCTGCAGCGTGCCGAGTCCAAAGATCTCGCCGCGCAGGCTCCACAAATGCGAGGGCCGCATCTCCAGGCCGATCACGAACAGGAACATCACCACGCCCAGTTCGGCCACGTGCAGGATGGCCTGGGCATCGGAGAACCAGCCCAGCCCGAACGGACCGATCAGCAGGCCGGCGGCGAGGTAGCCGAGCACGGAGCCCAAGCCGAGGCGACGGAAGATCGGCACGGCGACAACGGCCGCGCCCAGCAGGGCGACGACCTTGACCAGGTCGCTGGTGGTGGATTCGACGGACATGTGCGCCAGTCTAGCCGCACTCCGCCGGATCAGGATCCCGCGATAGGCGTGGCCGCCCTGCCCCGGCGCAACGCACGCGTCTCCCACACCGCCACGATCACCATCACCGCCGTGGTGCCGATGCCCAGCACCAGCGCGGAGGGATGCGCCCACACCGCCCAACCGGCCATCAACGCCAGCAGGACGAGTCCGGCCAGGTGCGACAGCGGCGGGAAGCGCCGGTCCCAGGTCAGCCACTTGAACAGCGCGTTGCCGGCCAGGTACAGCGCAGGTCCGCCGAGGATGGCGACGACGCCCGCCGGGGTGGCGTGATCCGGATGCATCAGCACCAGTTCGTCGGCCACCGCGCACACGATGATGCCGGCGACGATCAGCAGATGCAGGTAGGTATAGGCGATCCGCGCGATCCGGCCCGGATCGTCGGAACCGGCGATGCGATGGCTGCCGTGTTCGGCGCCCGAGTCGAAATAGATCCACCACATGGCCACGCTGCCGAGGAACGCGGCCAGGAAGGCCGCCATCGTCGGCGGCGTCCACGCCAGTTGCGAGAAGGTGGCGCCGGTGACCAGCAACGACTCGCCCAACGCGATGATCACGAACAGCATGCAGCGTTCGGCCAGGTGCGCACCGTCCACGTCCCAGTCGCTGGTCCGCGACCGCCCCAGGCCCGGCACCTGGAAATACAGCGCGGGCGCCAAGTACTCGATGCCCAGGGCGATGATCCAGCAGATCAGCCGCTGCTCGCCTTCCAGCATGCCGCCGGCAAGCCAGAACGCGCCAGACAGCAATAGCCACAGGCTCATTCGCAGGAAGTTGTCGCGCTGCTCCCGATGTCCGCGAAAGGCGTGCACCATGAACAGCGAGCGTCCCACCTGCATGATCGCGAACAGCAGTCCGAATGCCAGCCCCGCCGCGCCGAATGCCTGCGGAATCGACGAGGACAGCACCAGCCCGCCCAGCATCAGCGCGAACAGCAACAACCGCACCGCGGTCGTATCCGGATTCAGCCAGTTGGTGCACCACGAAGTGAAGATCCACAGCCACCAGACCGCCAGGAACAGCACCGATGTCCGCAGGAACCCGCCCAGGTCCAGATGCTCGAGCAGGGTATGCGACAGCTGGGTCACCGCGAACACGAACACCAGATCGAAGAACAGTTCGGTCATCGAGACCTTGCCGCTGTCCCGCTGGCCACGCGTGCGCAGCCATGACCCGTTCGTTTCCATGCGGCGCGGCCTCGATGGGTTCAGTGGGGACGCGTGCGCAGCCACCACGCCAGTGCCGCGGCGACGGGCACGGCATAGATGAGCAACTGGATGGGCAGTTCCTCGTCCAGCGAGTAGCCATGCGACAGACCGGTGCGCAGGTTCCAGCCCACCACGCCCAGCCAGGCCAGCGCGAAACCGCCGGCCCACAGCCCCCGCTTGGCGGCCGGCGCGAAATGCATGGCCAACGTGGCCAGCACCAGTCCCAGCACGATCAGGATCAGCGTACGCATCCCGTTCCCCTTCGAAGTGGAGATTGCCGTGACCGGCCGTGGCGTCCGCCAGGCCCCCACGGCGCGAACATAACCCAAGGTCCACCGCCGCGCCACGGCCGGGGCGGCGGACCTTGTCGGCGCGTCAACGCGTGGTGTAGCCGCCGTTGGCGAAGATCGTCTGGCCGGTGATCCACCAGCCGTCGGTGACCAGGAAGCGCACGATCGGAGCGATGTCCCCGATATCGGTTAGGCCCTTCTTCGAGTAGGCGCTGAGCGCCGCCGCGGTGCTGTGATAGGCGGTGGACTCGGCGGTTTCCTGGCCGTAGAAGAACGGCGTGTCCATCGGTCCCGGGCCGATCGCGTTCACCGAGATGCCGCGTGCGCCGAATTCCTTGGAGGCGGCGCGGGTGTAGTGTTCCACCGGCGCCTTGCTGCCCGGATAGACCGCATAGAACGGGGTATAGGCGGCCAGCAACGAACTGACGATGGTGACGATCTTGCCGCCGTCAGACAGCGACTTGCCGGCCTGCTGGATGAAGAAGAAGGCCGCTTTCGAGTTGGCGGCGAAACTGCGGTCGTAGTCGTCTTCCGTGACCTCCAGGATCGGCTTCTTGATGACCACGCCAGCGGTATTGACCGCGATGTCCGCGCGACCGAAGTGCTGCACGGCGCGCTCGAACAGTTCGACATTGTTGCCGACCACCGACAGATCGCCCTGGAACAGGATGGCGTCGGTGCCGCCGGCTTTCAGCTCGTTGACCGTGCGCTCGGCGTCGGCGCGGGAAGCATCGCTGTTGTAGTGGATGACGATGCCCGCGGCGCCCGCTTCCGCGAACTGGCGGGCAATCAGGGCGCCCAGGTTCTTGCCGCCGCCGGCGATCACGGCGACCTTGCCTTGCAGGGAATGGCTCATGACGTGCTCCAGGAGTGAGGGGGAGCCGGCAGTTTGAATTCTCGGATTTCTCTGATAAACAGAGCGGAATCTCAAAGTCTTTTCGGCGCGACCGAACAATCGATCATGGACCTGCTCCAATCCCTGGCGATCTTCCAGCGCGTGGCCGAGACCGGCAGCTTCACCCGCGCCGCTGACGGCCTGGGCCTGGCGACCTCTTCGGTGTCCGCCGCCATCCAGAAACTGGAGGAGCGGCTGGGCGTGGGCCTGTTCCAGCGCACCACCCGCCGGGTCCGCCTGACCGGCGAGGGCGAACTGCTGTACGAACGCGCCGGCCGCCTGCTCTCGGAGGCCACCGAGGTCGATGGCCTGTTCCGCGCCGAACAGCCGCCCGAAGGGCTGCTGCGGGTGGAGGTGCCGGCGCGCATCGCCCGCCGCCTGATTGCGCCGGCGCTGCCCGACTTCCTGCGCCGCTACCCGGATGTCCGCCTGGAACTGGGCAGCACTGACAAGTTCAGCGATCTGCTGGAGGAAGGCATCGACTGCGTGCTGCGGGTGGGCGAATCAGGTGAGCAGGATCTGGCCAGCCGCCCACTGGGCCGGTTGCCGCAGACCACCTGCGCCAGCCCCGCGTTGCTGGCCGAACACGGCATGCCCACCGATCTGCCAGGACTGGCCCTGTTGCCCGCGGTCCATTTCGGCCGCGTCGCCGCGGGCAAGCCGGAGCTCTGGGAGTACCTCGACGACCGGCACGGTCGCACGCACGAACTGGCCATGCATGGACGCGTCGCGGTGAGCAACGCGGAGGCTTACATCGCCTGCTGCCTGGCCGGGCTGGGCGTCATCCAGGTACCGCGCTACGACGTGGCGCACCTGATTGCGCGCGGCGAACTGCGGGAAATCCTCATCCCCGGCTTCCAGCCGCCCAGCCTGCCGATCGCGGTGCTGTATCCCCCGCGCCGGCGCCAGTCACGGCTGCTGCGGCTGTTCGTCGACTGGCTGGAGTCGCAGATTTCGCCGCATGCCCAGCCGCCCTCCTCTTCCGGTTACACCCGTTGAACCCGCGGCGCCACCGCGCTATCTGGGTGGTGCGCGGTCACCCCACCCCGCAGAACCTGGCGTAGTCGATGTAGCCGGGGAACGCCACGCCGGGTGCACAGACCGGGCAATGCGGATCGGCGCGCAGACGGGTCTCGCGGAACCGCATGCCGAGCGCATCGAAATGCAGCAGCCGCCCGCTCAGCGGTTCGCCCGCGCCCAGCAGCAGCTTGATCACCTCGGTGGCCTGGAGCAGTCCGATGACCCCCGGCAGGACGCCGAGCACGCCGGCCTCGGCGCAGTTGGGGGCGAATTCCGGCGGTGGCGGTTCCGGGAACAGGCAGCGGTAGCACGGTGCCTGTCCGCGATGGCGGCCCGCATCGAACACGCTCACCTGCCCCTCGAAACGTTGCACCGCGCCGTAGACGAGCGGCTTGCCCAGCTTCACGCAGGCGTCGTTGAGCAGATAGCGCACCGGGAAGTTGTCGGCGCCGTCCAGCACCACGTCCACGCCTTCCAGCAGGCGCTCGACGTTGGCCGAAGTGACCCGTTCCTGCACCGCTTCAATCCGGGTGCCGGGATTGAGCGCATTGAGCGTGGCCTGCGCGGAATCGACCTTGGCCTGGCCGATGCGCGCCTCGGTATGGAGAATCTGCCGCTGCAGGTTGCTGCGATCGACGACGTCATCGTCGGCGATGCGCAGGTGGCCGATGCCGGCCGCAGCCAGGTAATAACCGGCCGGCGAGCCCAGGCCCCCGGCCCCGATCATCAGTACCCGCGCCTCGCGCAGGCGACGCTGCCCTTCCACCCCGACTTCCGGCAACAGCAGGTGGCGCGAGTAGCGGTCGTAGAAATCGGCGGCTTCCGCGTCGAGTTGCGGCTTGACCACCGGCAACCCATCGGCGATCCAGCGACTGGTTCCGCCGGCAACCGACAGCAATCGCGCATAGCCGGCCGCCTGCAACGACCTGGCCGCATCCATCGAGCGGCCGCCGCGCTGGCAGATCAGCACGACCTCGCGTTGCGGATCGGGAAGATGGCGGGACCGGTCGGCCAGCAGGTCGCCCTTGGCCACGCCGATGGCGCCTTCGGCCTGGCCGCCCACCCGCTCGTGTTCCTCGCGCACGTCGATGAAGACGGCGCCGTGGGACAGATGTTCGCGCACCTGTGCCGGGGTGATTTCACGGATGTCCATGCGCGGATTATCGCGCAGTTCGCCGACTCCGGCGTCCGCGCCGGTCAGTACGGCAGGATTTCCACCACGTCGTCCACGGCGTACTCGCGCTCGCCTTCCGGCAGCACGATCAGCGCGTTGCTGTCGGCGGCGCCACGCAGTCGATGCGAGGCATCGGCGGCGTTCGGAACCACGCGCAGCACCCCATCCGCATCCGGTTGCAGCCGGCCTCGCAGGAACTCGTGGCGAACGTGGTTTTTCCGCCAGGGCGCGGCCAGTCGCGCATGCCAGCGTGGCCGGGCTTCGCTTCGACCCTGCAGGCCGTCCAGCAGCGGAACGCCCAGCGCAAGGAAGGTCGCCAGCACCGAGACCGGATTGCCCGGCAACGACAGGAATACCGCCTGTTCCCGTTCGCCGAACAGGACCGGCATGCCCGGCTTCATCCGCACCCTCCAGAAATGGATCCGCCCGCTGCCGGCGAGGAAACCGGGCAGGAAATCCTTCTCGCCGGCGGAAACCCCGCCGCAGGTCAGCACGACATCGAATGCCGACGCGGCGTCTTCCAACTGGCTGCGGACCCGTTCGGGGTCGTCCGGCAGGGTCGGCCACGCGGTCGGTTCGAGTCCTTGCTGACGGAGCAATCCCATCAGCAGTTCGCGATTGCTGTTGTAGATGCGCCCCGGCGGCAGCGGCATCCCCGGTTCGACCAGTTCATCGCCGGTGGTGAACACCGCCACCGTCGGCCGTCGCCTCACCGCGACATCCGCGATGCCCAGGGCCGCCAGCAGGCTGGCCCGGACCGGGCTCAGCACCTGTCCCGCGGCCAGGATCGGTTCGCCGGCCGCGACATCCTCGCCCGCGCGCCGGATGTCCGCTCCCACGACCGGCACATCCGCCAGTTCAATCCACCCGCCGTCCTCACGGACATCTTCCTTGATGACGACCGTGTCCGCGCCGGCCGGCAGCGCCGCGCCAGTGGTGATGCGGACGCAGGTGCCCGCGGCGATCGCCGCATCACCCAGGCCGGCACCGGCGTATTGTTCGCCGGCGATGCGCAGACGCGGCGGCTGTCCGGCGCCGGCAAGATCGGCATGACGCAGCGCGAATCCGTCCATCCGGCTGTTGTCGAATGGCGGCAGCGCGATGGGCGCGGTGATGGGTTCCGCCAGGATCCGGCCTTCGGCGCGGCGGACCGGGACGCGTTCGGCCCCGAGCGCACGCGCCATGGCCACCGTGCGGACGATCACCAGCGCTTCATCGAACGCGAGCCGGCCGGGAATGTCCGCAGGCATGCCGGGAATGGCCTACTTGCCGCGCTTGACGTGCCGGATCAACCGGCGCTTGCGCGCGATCTGGCGATCGGTCAGCTCGTTCTTCTTGCCCTCGTAAGGGTTGGTGCCTTCCTTGAACACGAACCGCACCGGCGTGCCGACCAGCTTGAAGCGTTTGCGGAAGAAGTTCTCCAGATAGCGCTTGTACGAATCCGGCAACACCTTCAGGCGGGTGCCGTGGACGACGAAGGTCGGCGGATTGCTGCCGCCCGGATGCACGTAGCGCAGCTTGGAGACATGGCCGCGGATGCTCGGCGGCGGATTGGACTCGTATGCCACCTCCAGCGCCTTGTTGATCTCGCTGGTGGCGAATTCGCGGGTGGCCGAGGCATGCGCGCGATGGATGGCGCGGAACAGTTCGCGCAGGCCGGAACCATGCTTGGCGGAAATGCGCACCGCCTCGGCCCATTCGACGAAATTCAGCTTGCGCGACAGCAGGGCTTCGGCCTGCTCGCGCTGGTAGGTGGTCAGCCCGTCCCACTTGTTGATCGCCACGACCAGCGCGCGGCCGGCGTCGAGGATGGCGCCCAGCACGCTGGCATCCTGATCGGTGACGCCTTCGCTGGCGTCCAGCAACAGCACCGCGACCTGGCACTGCTCGATGGCCTGCAGGGTCTTGACCACGCTGAACTTCTCGACCGCCTCGTCGACGCGCGACTTGCGGCGCAGGCCGGCGGTGTCCACCAGCCGGTACTGGCGCCCGTCGCGCTCCAGGTCCACCGCGATCGAATCGCGGGTGGTCCCCGGAACCTCGGAAGCGATCATCCGCTCCTCGCCCAGCAGGCGGTTGACCAGGGTCGACTTGCCCACGTTGGGACGGCCAACGAACGCCACCCGCATCCGGTTGGGATCGTTGTCGAGGGTTTCGGCTTCGCCCTCTTCCGGCAATCGCTCCAACACCTGTTCGAGCAGATCATCGATGCCCTGCCGGTGCGCGGCGGAGATCGTCATCACGTCATCGAAGCCGTAGCGGGCGAACTCGGCGCGCGCACCCGGTTCGTCCACACCGTCGATCTTGTTGATTACCAGCAGGGTCGGCCGTGCCGCCTTGCGCAACCAGCGCAGGATGTCATCGTCCAGCGCCGACGGCCCCTCGCGGCCATCGACGATGAAAAGCACCAGATCCGCCTCCTCGGCCGCCGCGCGCGCCTGCCGCGCGGTCGCTCCGGCCAGGCCTTCTTCCTCACCGGCGATGCCGCCGGTATCGACCACCACGAAGGACTGCTCCGCATCGGGTCGGCAGACGCCGTAGTGGCGGTCGCGGGTCACGCCCGGCTGGTCGTGGACCAGGGCGTCGCGGCTGCGGGTCAGCGCATTGAACAGCGTCGATTTACCGACATTGGGACGGCCCACCAGGGCGACGAGCGGAAGCATGGATTGAACCGGAAAAGGATGGGAAGGCAGGAATACGGGGATGAAGGGCGGCGGGGCCGAAGCCTTCCGGCTCCTGCCGGGCCGGTTCCGCATGATGCCGAGCCGGCCCGGAAAAGGGAACTCGTAAACGGAAAGCGGCCCGGTGCATTCGCTCCGGACCGCCCTGGTTCGGCACCGCGCTGGCTTACTTGAAGCGGAACGCGGTCAGCTCGCCCTCGACGTTCTGGATGAGCAGGATGCCGTCGGCCACCACCGGCTTGGCGCGGATAGCCTTGCCGCCGGCGCGCGCGCGCGCGGCTTCCTCGCCATTGTCGAGCTTCAGCCAATGCACGTAGCCGTCGAAATCACCCACCACCGCAAAGTCGCCATGAATCGACGGCGCGGTCAGCGAGCGACGGAGCATCTTCGGGTTGGACCAGGTGGCGTTGCCGCTGTAGCGGTCCAGGCCCCACACCGTGCCGCCCTGATCGGCGACCACGACATGGCTGCTGGTCACGCCCAGGCCACCCGGGCCACCGTTGTCACGCTGCCACAGCGGCCGCCCGCTGGGACCCTCGATGGCGACGGTTTCCTTCTTGTAGCTGGTGGCGAACAGGGTGGTGCCGTCCAGTACCGGCGGACCGTCGACGTCCGCCATGCGATCCAGTTCGCTGCGACCATCCGGGCTGCCCACGGTCTGGCTCCAGACCTGGCGACCATCACGCAGCGACAGCGCCGCGACCGTGCCGTCGTCGTTGCCGACGAACACCACGCCCGGCCCCAGCGTCACCGGCGCATTGCCACGCACGGTCAGGCTGGGCAGTTCGCTGGTCCAGAACCAGCGGCGTTCGCCGCTGGCGGCGTCGAACGCGCTCACCCGGCCGTCATTGGTGCGCACCAGCACATAGCCCTGGCCGATCGCCGGTGCCGTGATGACCTCGTTGGGCACCTTGGCGCGCCACTTCTCGGTGCCGTTGCTGGCGTCCAGCGCGATCACGCGGCCGTCCAGCGTGCCGATCACGACCAGCCCGTCGCCCGCGCCGGGACCGCCGGAGAAGCGCCATTCGATCTTGCGCTTGGCCGCTTTCTTGGCCAGCTTGGCGGCTTCCTTGCGGGCGCGCTTGGCGGCCTTGGTTTCCTCTTCGCCCTGCGCCGGTTCCTCGGCGACCTGATCGGGCTGGGCGGCATCGCCGGCCCGGGTCTTCTCCGGCTTGAAATGCCAGACTTCCTTGCCGGTCTGCAGGTCGAGCGCACGCACGCCGCCTTCGACGGCGGCCGCATATACCCGGCCATCGGCGACCACGGGTGCCTGCTGCAGGCCCAGGCGATCCTCGCCCTTGCCCACGTTGGCGCTCCAGACCTTGGCCACTTCCACCGACGGGGTGAACTCGACCAGTTCGGCCGGCTCGGTCGGCTTCTCGTCCTTCTTGTTTCCGCCGAACCAGCCCTTGATGGTGCTGCAGCCCGACAGGACCAGCACCAGTGCCGCCACCGCCAGCAACCGCTTGCCCGTTGCGTTCCTCGCCATCATGCAGACTCTCCGGTCTTCGGCGGAGTGCCGCCCGCGTCGGTCAGTTTCAGTTCCACCAGGCGGCGCTGCGGCGAGGCCACGTCGAGACTGGTCAGCGCCTTGGTATAGGCATCGCGCGCCTCGGCCTGCTTGCCGCCGGCCATCAGCGCGTCGCCACGGATCTCCAGGCTGGTCGAATCCTTGGCATCGGCCAGCAGCTTCAAGGCCTCATCGTACTTGCCGGCGTCCACCAGCAGTCGCGCCAGCCGCTGCTGGACAATGGCATGAAGGGAGGAATCGGCCTGGATCGCCCGCAACGTGGTGATGGCGGCATCGCGTTGTCCGGCGTCCACCTGGGCCTTGGCCAGCTGCAGCGCGGCCAGGTCGCCATAGACCCCGTCCTTGCCGCCCAGCGAGGCGACCGCCGCTTCGGCCTTCTTCAGGTCGTTGGCGGCAATGCCGTCGATCGCCTTCTCGTAATTCAGGTTGGCCTGCTCGTCCTGCTGCTGGCGGTTCTTCTGCCACCACTGGCCGCCGAAAATCACCGCCAGTCCCAGCGCGACGCCACCAATCAATCCGGCGCCATTGTTCCTCAGCCAACTGCGGACGCGTTCGCCCTGTTCGTGCTCGTCGAGCAGATCATCAATCGCCATGCGTACTCTCGCCCCGTCCGAGCGGGGTCTTGATTTTGGTTGGACAAACCCGCGCTCGGGTCAGTCGGCGACCGGTGCGAGGGAACCGTCAGAGGATACCGTAAAGCGCGCGACATTCGCGCGCCGGTACGGCGTCAGGTCCACCGTACTACCGGCTTGCTGAACCTCGACCGCCGCCGCGTTGCCCAGGACAATCCGCCCGACCTGGCCGGCTGGATAGCTGCGCTGGTCCCCCGCTTTCAGCAGGGCCTGCTCGATGCCGCTGCCATCCGGAGCGACGATCTGGACCCAGCTGTCGCCCTTGAACACCAGGCTGAGCGCTGCCTCCGGTGCCCGGCTGATGGGTGGCGTCAACGAAGCCACGTAAGGCGTCGCGGCCGGACGCTGCGCGGGTGTCGCGGTACCACCCGCGGTCCCCGTGGCGGCCGGTTTCTGCGGGATCACGTCCAGCGATGCGGTGGTCTGGCCGCCGTTGCCACCCAGGTGCGGCCGGGTCGCCATCCATACCGGCGTGGCGATGACCGCGGTGATGACCACGTACACGGCCCGCCGCTTGGCGCTTTCGAACAGGCGCTGCGCCTTGGGCGTGTAGCTGTGGCTCACCAGTTCCGCCGGACGGACGGTTTCCAGGTCGGCCTGCGCCAGGAAGGGATCGATGTCGACCTTCAGCAACCGCGCATAGCTGCGCAGTTGCCCGCGGACGAACACCGGTGCCCCGAGCTGCGACCACTGTTCCCCTTCCAGGGCCTGCAGCACCTTGAGCGGCATCTTCAGCCGATTCCCCACGTCCTGCAGGCTGAGACCCGCCTTCTCGCGCGCATCCCGCAGGAACGCGCCGCAGCCCTGCAGGCGCTGCGTATCAATCGAGTTGGAACCCGTCATTGTTCTGCCTTTCCCCCAGTTTGAGCGTCTGACGCGTCGGGGAACTCCGCCCGAAGTTGCTGAACATATCGACCGGCAGCAGTCCTGTCGCCGAGTCTTTCTTCGATTTGTGATGCAAGTTTTAGCACGTCGGCGCTGGCGGGTGCAGCCGCCAGCCTGCGTTCGACGAACGCCCGGGCTTCGAAATAACGCCCGGCGCGGTACTCGTGTTCGGCCATGGAAAGCAGCCCGAAGGCATTGCGCGGATCCAGCGCCAGCGCCTGACGCAGATCGCGCTCGGCCCGCTCGCGCTGCCCCGCCTTGTCGGCGCAACCGCCGGCGTTGGCGAGCACCGCGGCCGGGGTCTCGTACTCGCTGTCCTGCAGTGCGCGGTCGAACCACACCAGCGATTCGGCCGGATAGCCGTTCGAGCAGAGCCAGGCACCGTAGTTGTTCTGCTCGGCGCCCCGCCCCGGTGCCAGTTCGGTGGCCCGCCGGTAATGCTCGCCCGCAGCCTTGGCCTGGCCGCGCTGCTCGGCCACGACGGCCAGGATGGTCTGCGCGTCGGCGGACTGGGAATCGGCCTTCATCGCGGCCCGGGCGCCGCGCTCGGCGACATCGAGGTCGCCGGCCTGCAGCCGCTGGGTCGCCAGGGCCAGGGCACGTTCGACTTCCATCCGGCGCTTGGTCTCGGCGCTGTCGCTGACCTGGTAGGTCGGCGCGATCTGCTCCCCGTCCTTGCGTTCCATCTTGGGTCTTATGAAGGTCAGCCGGCTGCAGCCGGTCGCCACCAGCACCAGGGCCAGCAGCAGCAGCCAGGGCTTATGCCGCCGCACCACCGATGCCCTGTTCCTGCAACTGGCGGCGGAACTCGGCCTGGCGACGGGTGCGATCCATCACCTGCCCCTTCAGCTGTCCGCAGGCCGCATCGATGTCGTCGCCGCGGGTCCGCCGGACCATGGTCAATACATGCGCGTCCAGCAACAGCTTCTGGAAGGCGCGGATGTCTTCCTCGCCCGAACGCTCGTAGCGCGTGCCCGGGAAGGGGTTGAACGGAATCAGGTTGACCTTGCCCGCATCCTTGAGCTGGGTCGCGTTGCTGAACTTGCGCATCAACTGGGCGAGCTGGCGCGCATGCTCGGGCTGATCGTTGACGCCCTTCATCAGCGTGTACTCGAAGGTCACCGAGTCGCGCTTCTTGTTGGCCCGCAGGTAGCGCGCGCACGACGCCATCAATTCAGCGATCGGATACTTACGGTTGAGCGGCACCAACTGCTCGCGCAGCGCATCGTTGGGCGCATGCAGCGAGACCGCGAGCGAGACGTCGGTTTCGGTCGAAAGCCGATCGATCATCGGCACCAGTCCTGACGTCGACAGGGTCACGCGCTTGCTGGCCAGGCCGTAGCCCAGATCGTCGCGCATGATGTTCATCGCACGCACGACGTTGTCGAAATTGAGCAGGGGCTCGCCCATGCCCATCATCACCACGTTGGTGAGGCGACGGTTCTGCGCCGGCACGTTGCCCAGGTGGCGCGCGGTAATCCAGACCTGGCCGATGATCTCGGCGGTGGTCAGGTTGCGGTTGAACCCCTGGGTCGCGGTGGAGCAGAACGTGCAGTTGAGGCCACAGCCCACCTGCGAGGACACGCACAACGTGCCGCGGTTCTTGTCCGGGATGTAGACGGTTTCGACGGCATTCTTGCCGTCAACGCCCATGCCCAGCAGCCATTTGTGGGTGCCGTCGGCGGAGGGCTTGTCGAACACGATGCCCGGGACGACGACCTCGGCATGTTCCTGCAGCTTCGCGCGCAGGTTCTTGCCGAGATCGGTCATCTGCTCGAAATCGGTGACGTAGCGGTGATGAATCCACTTCATCACCTGGTGGGCGCGGAACTTCTGCTCGCCGAGTTGTTCGACGAAGAAACGCTCCATGCCGTCCCGATCGAGGTCCAGCAGGTTCTGTTTCGCAGACACGCCCGCGCCGCTCACCGCCGGCTGCGCATCCGCGGCCAGCTTCAGTTCAATCGGCGCGAGTTCGTGGCTGCTCATCGCTGGCTCAGCGCGAGAACACTTCGGTGGCGGCGAAGAAGTACGCGATCTCGATGTTCGCGTTCTCGACCGAATCCGAACCGTGCGCCGCATTGGCGTCGATGGAGTCGGCGAAGTCGGCGCGGATGGTACCCGGCGCGGCTTCCTTCGGGTTGGTGGCGCCGAGGATCTCGCGATGCTTGAGCACCGCGTTCTCGCCTTCCAGCACCTGGATGGCGACCGGACCGGAGATCATGAATTCGACCAGCGCGTTGAAGAACGGACGCTCGCGATGCACGGCATAGAAACCTTCGGCCTCGCGACGCGACAGGTGCTTCATCTTCGCGGCGACGATCTTGAGACCGGCCTTTTCGAAACGGGCATAGATTTCGCCGACGACGTTCTTGGCAACGGCATCGGGCTTGACGATCGACAGGGTGCGCTCCAGCGCCATGGGGATTTCTCCGTTGGGCGGGCCACTTTCGGCCCAAGGTTAACATGAAAAAACCCGCGTCGAAACACGGGCTTAGCCTGAATTGCGGAGCGAGATTCTAACGTATTGGCCGCAATTGCGCACCTGGCCGGAGACCGGATTGCTGCAAGGCAGCATGACAACCATACGTGAGCGGATGGACAATCAAACAAGCGTTTGATTAGCAGGGCCGACCGCATGGGCAACACCCCCCACTTCTCCACCAAGGAGCGCATCCTCGGCGCCGCCGAGGAACTGTTCGCCCAGTTCGGCTTTGCCGGCACCTCCCTGCGGCAGGTGACCAGCCGGGCCGACGTCAACATCGCCGCCGTCAACTACCACTTCGGCTCCAAGGAAAACCTTGTCAACGAGGTCTTCCGGCGACGCATGGACGAAATGAGCGGCCAGCGGCTGGGCCAGCTTCGGGCCGCCCTGGAGCAGCATCCGGGCGAACTGGAGCCGATCCTGGCCGCGTTCGTCGAGCCCGCCCTGGCCCTGGCCCAGGACCGCCACGGCGGCGGGGCCTTCGTCCGGGTCATCGCCCGCGCCTATGCCGAGAAGAACGACGGCCTGCGCAAGTTCCTGTCAGACCACTATGGCCATGTCCTGCGCGAGTTCGGCAAGGCCATCGCCGGCTGCGTGCCCGGCCTGAGCAAGGAAGAGCTGTACTGGCGGCTGGATTTCCTGTCCGGCGCGCTGACCTATGCCATGGCGGATTTCGGGCTCATCAAGCGTCCCCATGGTGTCACCGAGGCGGTGCACCGTGAGCGGGCCGCCCGCGAACTCATCCGTTTCGCCGAGGCCGGCCTGCGCGCCGACCACGTCAAATAACCCCCTGACATCCAAGGATTCCCGAAATGTCCAATCCATTGCTTGTGCGCAAGGCGGCCGTGCTCGGTGCCGGCGTGATGGGCGCGCAGATCGCCGCCCACCTGACCAACGCCGGCGTCGATACGGTGCTGTTCGACCTGGCCGCGAAGGAAGGCCACCCCGACGGTGTTGTCCTCAAGGCCATCGCCAACCTGGGCAAGCTGAGCCCCGCCCCGCTCGCCAGCAAGACGCTGGCCGAGGCGATCAGCCCGGCCAATTACGATACCGGGCTGGACCAGCTGAAGGACTGCGACCTGATCATCGAGGCCATCGCCGAACGGATGGACTGGAAGCAGGACCTCTACAAGAAAATCGCCCCGTTCGTCGCCGAGCACACGGTGCTGGCGAGCAACACCTCGGGCCTGGGCATCAACAAGCTGGCCGAAGTACTGCCGGAACAACTTCGCCATCGTTTCTGCGGCGTGCATTTCTTCAACCCGCCGCGCTACATGCACCTGGCCGAACTGATCCCGGCCAGGACCACCGACGGCACCGTGCTGGAAGGCCTGGAAACCTTCCTGACCACCACCCTGGGCAAGGGCGTGGTCTACGCCAAGGACACCCCGAACTTCATCGGCAACCGCATCGGCGTGTTCTCGATCCTGGCCACCATCCACCACACCCAGCAGTTCGGCCTGGGCTTCGATGAAGTCGACGGCCTGACCGGGCCGCTCGTCGGTCGCCCCAAGTCGGCCACCTACCGGACCTCCGATGTGGTCGGCCTGGACACCATGGCCCACGTCATCAAGACCATGGCCGATACCCTCCCCGAGGATCCCTGGCACGGCTACTTCAAGTCGCCGGCATGGCTGGATGCGCTGATCGCCAAGGGCGCGCTCGGCCAGAAGGCCGGGGCCGGCATCTTCCGCAAGGTCGGCAAGGACATCGTGGTACTGGATCTGCAAAAGCAGGACTACCGTCCCGCCGACCGTGCCGCGGCACCGGAAGTGGTCGAGATCCTCAAGCTGAAGAACCCGGCCGAGAAGTTCGCCCGCTTGCGCGAGAGCCAGCATCCGCAGGCACAGTTCCTGTGGGCCGTGTTCCGCGACCTGTTCCATTACAG
Source organism: Pseudoxanthomonas sp. OG2 (assembly GCF_014192765.1). Classification (NCBI taxonomy): domain Bacteria; kingdom Pseudomonadati; phylum Pseudomonadota; class Gammaproteobacteria; order Lysobacterales; family Lysobacteraceae; genus Pseudoxanthomonas; species Pseudoxanthomonas sp. OG2. Next base: position 310,484 of record NZ_JACHYM010000001.1, read on the forward strand.
CGCCTTCCACCTGGCCGACATCGCCGAAACCGCACGCGACGTCGACCTGGCCATCCGCTGGGGCTACGGCTGGTCGCTGGGTCCGTTCGAGACCTGGCAGGCCGCCGGCTGGAAGCAGGTCGCCCAGTGGATCGCCGACGATATCGTTGCCGGCAAGAGCATGAGCAATGCGCCGCTGCCGGACTGGGTATTCGATGGTCGCGAAGGCGTGCATGCCGCCGACGGCAGCTACAGCCCGGCGCGCAACGCCAAACTGCCGCGTTCGGCGCTGCCGGTGTATCGCCGCCAGCGCTTCCCGGACCCGCTGCTGGGCGAATCCTTCCCACAGGGCGAGACGGTGTTCGAGAACGACGGCGTGCGCCTGTGGACCGATGGCGACGGCGTGGGCGTGGTCAGCTTCAAGACCAAGATGAACACCGTGTCCGATGCCGTGCTGGAAGGCGTGCAGCAGGCCGTGGCCATCGCCGAGCAGAAGTTCAAGGGCCTGGTGATCTGGCAACCGAAGGAGCCTTTCTCCGCCGGTGCCGATCTGGCCGGAGCGCTCGGCGCCCTGCAGGCCGGAAAGATTGCCGAGTTCGAGGCCATGGTCGCCAACTTCCAGGCCACCAGCCAGCGCATCAAGTACTCGCTGGTGCCGGTCGTGGCCGCGGTGCGCGACCTGGCGCTGGGCGGTGGCTGCGAGTTCCAGATGCACAGCGCCCGCACCGTGGCTTCGCTGGAAAGCTACATCGGCCTGGTCGAAGCGGGCGTGGGCCTGCTGCCTGCCGGCGGCGGCCTGAAGGAAATCGCGGTACGCGCCTCGCAGGCGGCCGGACCGGGCGGAGACGTGTTCGCCGAACTCAAGCGCACGTTCGAGACGGTGGCCATGGCCAAGGTCTCGGCTTCAGCCGTCGAAGCCAAGGAACTTGGCCTCATGCGGGCGAACGACCTTGTCGTGTTCAACGCCTACGAGCAGTTGCATATCGCCAAGCAGCAGGTGCTGGCACTGGCCGAGAGCGGCTATCGTCCGCCGCTGCCGGCACGCCGCATCCAGGTCGCCGGCGACGTCGGCATCGCCACGTTCAAGATGCTGCTGGTCAACATGCTGGAAGGCCGTTTCATCAGCGAATACGACTATGAAATCGCCACCCGCATCGCCACCGTGCTGTGCGGCGGCGAAGTGGATCGCGGCGCGCTGGTCGACGAGGAATGGCTGCTGGCGCTGGAACGCAAGCATTTCGTCGAACTGGCCCAGCAGGAAAAGACCCAGGCCCGCATCGCGCACATGCTGAAGACCGGCAAGCCGCTTAGGAACTGAGATTCGTGATTCGGGATTGGGGATTCGTGCAAAGCGGATTCCCTTCCCTTCGAAATTCCATCATCGCCGGGAAGGCCGGGCACGGGGCGTTACGAATCCCCAATCCCGAATCCCCAATCCCGGCTCTCGGAGAAAGCCATGAAGCAAATCCAGGACGCCTACATCGTCGCCGCCACCCGCACCCCGGTCGGCAAGGCACCCAAGGGCGTGTTCCGCAATACCCGTCCCGACGACATGCTCGCGCATGTGCTGAAGTCGGTCATCGCGCAGGCGCCGGGCATCGACGTCAACCGCATCGATGACGCCATCATCGGCTGCGCGATGCCGGAAGGCGAGCAAGGCATGAACGTGGCCCGCATCGGCGTGCTGCTGGCCGGCCTCCCCAACACCATCGCCGCGCAGACCATCAACCGTTTCTGCTCGTCCGGCCTGCAGGCGGTGGCGATGGCCGCCGACCAGATCCGGCTGGGCAACGCCGACCTGATGCTGGCAGGCGGCACCGAGTCGATGTCGATGGTGCCGATGATGGGCAACAAGGTCGCGCTGTCGCCGTCGGTGTTCAAGGACGACCACGTCGCCATCGCCTATGGCATGGGCATCACCGCGGAGAAGGTCGCGGAGGAATGGAAGGTCTCGCGCGAAGAACAGGATGCCTTCGCCCTCGCCTCCCACCAGAAAGCGCTGGCGGCCATCGCCGCGGGCGAATTCAAGAGCGAGATCTCGCCCTATGAGGTCCTGTCGCACCTGCCGGATCTGGCGGGCAACACCATTCGCCTGAAGAAGCTGCTGGTCGAGAACGACGAGGGCCCGCGCGCGGACACCTCGCTGGAAGGCCTGGCCAAGCTGCGCCCGGTGTTCCGCAACGGCCAGTTCGGCGGCAGCGTGACCGCCGGCAACTCCTCGCAGATGAGCGATGGCGCCGGCGCGGTGCTGCTCGCTTCCGAACAGGCGATCAAGGACTACGGGCTGACGCCGCTGGCGCGCTTCGTCAGCTTCTCGGTTGCCGGCGTGCGTCCGGAAGTGATGGGTATCGGCCCGATCGCCGCGATTCCGAAGGCGCTGAAGCAGGCCGGCCTGAGCAAGGATCAACTGGACTGGATCGAGCTCAATGAAGCCTTCGCCGCGCAGGCGCTTGCGGTCATCCGCGACAGTGAACTCGACCCGGCCAAGATCAACCCGCTGGGCGGCGCCATCGCGCTGGGTCATCCGCTGGGCGCGACCGGTGCGGTTCGTACCGCCACCATCGTCCATGGCTTGCGCCGTCGCCAGCAGAAGTACGGCATGGTGACGATGTGCATCGGCACCGGCATGGGCGCCGCCGGCATCTTCGAGTCGCTCTGACGCCCTGACTCCGCTACTGCCGAAAAGAGGAATGGCGCCATCAGGCGCCATTCTTTTGTCCGTGTTTCAGGCGTCCACCCGCGCCCTACTCCAGATCGGTCACGCCCAGTTCGCTCAGCGCATCCTGCATCATGCTGCGCGCCGCATCGCTCAGCTTTTCATGATCCAGCGCATAGCGGATGGTGGCCTCGATGAGGCCGATGTGGGTACCGCAGTCGAAGCGCGTGCCCTGGAAACGGTAGGCATGGACCGGCTTCTGCGCGAGCAGGGTCGCGATGGCGTCGGTCAGCTGGATTTCCCCGCCGGCTCCCGGCGTGGTGTTCTCCAGCAGGTCGAAAATCCCGCCATCAAGAACGTAGCGCCCCACCACCGCCAGCGTGCTCGGTGCGACCTCGGGCTTGGGCTTTTCGACGATGGCATTGATCCGGCCGGATCGGCCCGAGAACGCATCCGTGGCGACGATGCCATAGCTGCCGGTCTGTTCGCGGGCCACGTCCTGCACCGCAATCATGCTGGCGCCGGTCGCCTCGGCGGCATCGGCCATCTGTTTCAGCGCGCCCGCGCCCCGGTTCCAGATGAGGTCGTCGGGCAGCAGGACCGCGAACGGTTCGTTGCCCACGATGGGCTTGGCGCACAGCACCGCGTGGCCAAGTCCCAATGCTTCGGCCTGGGTGACGAATACGGCGCGCACGCCCTCGGGCAGCACATTCCGGACCAGTTCGAGCTGCTCGTGCTTGCCGGCACGCTCCAGCTTCTGCTCCAGTTCGTAAGCCTTGTCGAAGTAGTCGGCCACCGCGTGCTTGTAGCGGTTGGTGACGAAGATCAGGGTGTCGCAGCCCGCTTCGATAGCTTCATCGACGGCGTACTGGATCAGCGGCCGATCGATGATCGGCAGCATTTCCTTGGGAACGGTCTTGGTGGCGGGAAGAAAACGGGTTCCCAGGCCTGCAACGGGAAATACGGCCTTGCGGATGCGTCCAGTCATCGGGTCCTGCGGGCTTCTCGAGCGGGGAAGGTCACGATGGTAGCCGAAGCGGGTTCAAGAGATTGTTCAAGCGGCGAGAACTCGGGTACCGCGATGCGCAGGATCTCCTGCATCTCGTCGACATCGTAGCGGCCATAGGCGGCCCGCAGGCGCTGCAAGGCCAGTTCGATGAAATCGGCCGACACGGTGCGCGCCTCGGCCTGCATGATCTTGGAATGGGAGGTCGGCCGGTAGGCCTCGTCCGCGTGGAAGAGGTTCTCGTGCAGCTTCTCGCCCGGACGCAGGCCGGTATAGACGATGGCGATGTCGCGGCCCGGCTGCTTGCCCGCCAACCGGATCATCTGCTCGGCCAGCAGCCGGATGGGCACGGCCTCGCCCATGTCCAGCGTATAGATGGCGGCATGCGCCGCGCCGGCGGCCGCCTGCAGGATCAACTGGCTGGCCTCCGGAATCGTCATGAAGTAACGGGTCACTTCCGGGTCGGTCACCGTCACCGGCCCACCCTTGCGGATCTGCTCGCGGAACAGGGGAACCACGCTGCCGGCGGAATCCAACACGTTGCCGAAGCGGACGGTGACGAACCGGGTCCCGCCGGCATGGCCATCGTCCGTGGCCTGGCAAACCATCTCGGCGAGCCGCTTGGTCGCCCCCAGCACGTTGACCGGATCCACCGCCTTGTCGGTGGAGATCAGGACGAACGTCCCCACCCCGCTGCGACGGCAGGCCTTGGCCACCATATCGGTGGCCAGCACGTTGTTGCCTACCGCTTCGCGCAGGTGCTGTTCCAGCAGCGGCACCTGCTTGTAAGCCGCGGCGTGGAAGACCGCATCCGGCTCGGCCAGCGCCAGCGCGTGTTCGACAACCGCGGGATCTCCGCAGTTGCCCAGCACGGGAAGGACCTCCAGATCCGGAAACGCCCGTCGCAGATCGGCCTGGATGGTGATCAGGGCCAGTTCGTCGATTTCGAGCAGGGCGATGCGCTGGGCACCATGGCGCGCGCATTGCCGGCACAGTTCGGAGCCGATCGAACCGCCGGCGCCCGTCACCAGGACGGTCCGGCCCCCCAGCCAGCCACGGATCAGCTTCCAGTCCGGAGTCACCGATTTCCGGCCCAGCAGGTCCTCGATGGCCACCTCCTTGAGGTCGCCCGGCATGGCATGTCCCTCGAGGACATTGATCAGCCTCGGCACCATGCGGAACGGCAGGCCGGTACTTTCACAAATGGCGACAACCCGCTGCATGCTCGGCGCATCCAGCGACGGCATCGCGATGACCAGCATCCGCGCCGCGCTCTCGCGGGCGACGCTGGCGGCCTGGTCCAGGCTGCCCAGCACGGGCACCCCCAGCAGCTTGGAACCATGCAGCTTGACCGCGTCGTCCAGGAAGCCGATCGGCTGGTAGACGCCGGTCCTGCGCAGTTCCCGGACCAGCGCCTCGCCCGCCCGGCCTGCGCCAAGGACGAGCACGCGCGATGCATTCTCATGCAGCCGGCTGGTCTGCAGGTCCTTCCAGGCCCGATACAGCAGGCGCGGCAAGCCCAGGAAAGCCACCAGCGCGAACGGATAGAACGCCAGCACCGCCCGTGGCAGGGAGCCGAAGCGGTTGTAGAAGAACAGTCCGACGACGATGGCCAGGAAGCCCAGGCCGCTCGCCTTCACGATGTTCCAGAGATCCGGCAGGCTGGCGAAGCGCCACAGCCCCCGATAGAGACCCATCCACCAGAACACCAGCCCCTGGCCAGCGACCACGATGGCGATTTCGTTCGACCAGAGGGGATAACCCGGCGACTGGGGCAGCATGGCGTAGCGCACGAAGTGCAGCAGTTGCCAGCACAGCCACACCATGAACAAATCATGGGTCGCCACCAGCAGGCGCGGTAGGAATGCCGTCGTCCGGTCCCGCCAAGATTGCATGCAACTCCTCCCTGACCCTATGCCAATCCCTTGCGCGACCATCCCCAGAGCGCAAGCGCGAATGCGTACCAAGCAACCAAGGCAATGAGCCCGGACCCGGCCCCGGCATTAGACAGCATCCACATTAACAAGAGCGTAACACCACTGAACAGGCCATAGAGCGAGGTTACGGCCACATGACCGTAACGTCGGGCGGCGCGCTGGTAGACATGCGTGACATGAGGCGTCCACCAGCGCTCGCCGTTAAGGATGCGCGTAGCGAGCGTGAAGCCGGCGTCGACAAGGAACGCGGCCAGCGGCAGCAACAAGAGCATTGGCGGCGTTGCCGCATTCTTTGAGGCGACGCTCAAGAGCGCCGCCAGTGCGAATCCCAGTGCTCCGCTGCCGACATCTCCCAGGAAAATCCGGGCGCGAGGGAAGTTGAACGGCAGAAAACCGCAACATGCCGCGAACAGCGCCGCCGCCAGCCAGGACCAAGGGCCCGGCAGGAAGAACGCGCCCGCCAGGCCGGCGATCAACGCCTGGCTAGCGGCCAGGCCGTCTATCCCGTCCATGAAATTCCAGACGTTGACCAGGCTGACAATGGCGATGATGGCCAACAGTACCTGCCATGCCGACGCCCCCTGGCGATGCAGGGCGGTGGCGAACACGAGGGCAGCGATCAGATGGGCCAGCAACCGCCAGGACGCCGGCAGCGGACGGTGGTCGTCCCACCAGCCCACGCCGGCAACCAGCGCCAGTCCGATTCCGAACGCGGCGAACAGTTCGCGCTCCCCCGGCGTCCGCCAGCCGAGCACGGCCGCGGCCAGCAGCAGCGCCACGACAATGGCGATCCCGCCCCCTCGCGGCGTGGCAATCGAATGGCTCCGGCGCTCGCCGGGCTGATCGACCAGGCGGCGATGGAGCGCGTAGCGGCGCGCCAGCCAGGTACCTGCCGCTGCCACCACGAAGTGCAGCATGAGCCAGGGGATGAATCCAGGCATCAGACGACGGCGTAGTTCAGCAACGGTTTGATGCTGCCCCATTCCTTGCAGCTGGGACATTGCCAGTGATGCGTGCGTGCGCCGAATCCGCAGCGGGTGCAGCGGTAGCTGGGATTGCGGACCAGCAACTGATCGGTGATGTGCTTGAGATCGTGCAGGGTCGCGGACGGGTCGGCGCCTTCGGCCAGGGTCAGGTCGATGAGGGCCGCCTCACCCCGCACCGAGGGTCGATCCTTGAGCTGCCTCGCCAGGTAGGCGCGCGCGGCGGCGACGCCATCCTGTCCTTCCACCAGCTTGGTGAGGGCCAGCACCGGCGCGATGCCGCGGTAGTGCTCGCTCATTTCCGACAGGAACGTCCGCGCACCCGAGAGATCGCCCACCTTCTCATAGTTGGCAAGCAACCCGGGCAGCACCTCGGGCAGATAGTCGGGATCGTGGCGCGCGGCACGCTCGTAGGCGCGAATGGCGGCCTCGTGATTGCCGGCATCCGATTCCAGCCGCCCCTCCAGGATGCCCGCGCGCACGCAGCCGGCGTCGGCCTGGTAGGCACGGGCAATCGCCGCGCGCGCCGCGGTGACATCGTTGGCGGTGCGGTGACGCTCGGCCAGTTCGCACTCGAACTGCGCGACCAGCTTGCCCATCGCCTCGCCGGTCACTTCCTCGTAGCGCATCGCGTTGTCGATGGCCTTTTCCCAATCGCGCTCGGCCTGGTAGATGCCGATCAGATGCTTGAGGGCCTGCGGCGCGCGCTGGTCGATACGGGCCAGGTCGGTGAACACGGTCTCGGCCCGGTCCAGCAGCCCCGAGCGCATGTAGTCCTCGCCCAGCGCGAGCAATGCCTGGACCTTCTGCTGGTCGCTCAGGTCCGGACGCTGCACGAGTCCCTGGTGAAGGCGGATCGCCCGGTCCACTTCGCCGCGGCGGCGGAACAGGTGCCCCAGCGCGACCTGGGTTTCAAAGGTTTCCTTGTCCAGCTCGGCGATGTGCAGGAACAGCTCGATAGCCTTGTCGGGCTGTTCGTTGAGCAGGTAGTTCAGGCCCCGGAAATAGGTGCTGGACAGACGGCTGACCTGGGTGTCGCCATGGCGCTGGCCGCCGCGCCGGCCGATGATCCAGCCGCTCAGCGCGGCCAGCGGCAGGAACAGGAAGAACCAGAACCACTCGTTGAGGAATTCCATCGATCAGGGACCCATGCCAGGAGTTGGCGGGATGGAGGAGGAAGCGGCGGAGGCCTGGACCTTGTTCGCCTTGCGCAGGCGCGCATAGAGCGGCAGCACCATGGTGGCCATGACGATCAGGCCGCCGATGAGCACGCCGAACAGCAGCGAGAGGATGATCGCGACGCCGGAAGAGGTCGGAATCTCGGTGAACAGCAGTTTCAGCACGATCGGCTGGGTATTGAGCACGCCGATCACCAAACCGGCGGCGAGAAAAACCAGTGCGACAACCAGGCGGATGGTACTCATCGGGCGACTCCCTGCGCTTGCCAGTCGGGGCTAGCTTAGCCGAGCGCCGGCTCCGTGCGCAGCCGGGCGTGAGGCCGGCGTCCCGCGCCGGTCCTGCCAGACGCCGTCGAAAACCTGAAAATCAGTCCGCGCTTTCTTCCACCGGGGTGACGTCGCTGACGCGTTCGCGCAGCTCCTTGCCCGGCTTGAAGTGGGGAACATGCTTGGCCGGAAGGGCGACCGAATCACCGGTCTTGGGGTTGCGGCCCATGCGCGGCGGGCGGTAGTGCAGCGAGAAGCTGCCGAACCCGCGGATTTCGATGCGATCGCCCTGCGCCAGCGCCCCGGCCATCATTTCCAGCAACGCCTTCACGGCCAGGTCGACGTCTTCGGCCTTGAGGTGCGGCTGGCGGCGGGTCAGGATTTCGATGAGTTCGGATTTGGTCATCGCGCAGGCTTTCGGGCGGGTACGTTCCGCACCGGCTCGGGTCATTGACCCGGGCCGGCCGGAAGCTCGTGTTGCTTACAACGGACTTGCTTGGCTTACTCGGACTTGTTGCCGTCCAGCTGTGCACGCAGCAGCGCGCCCAGCGTGGTGGTGCCGCCCGACGCGGACTGGTATTCCTCCAGCACTTCGCGCATTTCGGCTTCGTCCTTCGCCTTGATCGACAGCTGCAGGGTGCGGCCCTTGCGATCCATGCCGATGAACTTGGCTTCGATCTTGTCGCCGACCTTCAGGTGCTGGCTGGCGTCGTCGATGCGCTCGTTGGCGATGTCGCGAGCCGACACGTAGCCTTCGATGCCGTCGGCCAGTTCGATCACGGCGCCCTTGGCGTCGACTTCCTTCACCACGCCCTCGACCTTCGAGCCCTTCGGATGCGCCGCCATGTACTGGCCGAACGGATCCTGCTCCAGCTGCTTGACGCCCAGGCTGATGCGCTCGCGCTCCGGGTCAACGGCCAGCACCACAGCTTCCAGCGTGTCGCCCTTCTTGAAGTTGCGCACGATGTCTTCGCCGGTGGTGTTCCAGCTGATGTCGGACAGGTGGACCAGGCCGTCGATGCCGCCGTCCAGGCCGATGAAGATGCCGAAGTCGGTGATCGACTTGATCTGGCCGGACACCTTGTCGTTCTTCTTGTGGGTAGCCGCGAAGGTTTCCCACGGATTGGCGGCGACCTGCTTCATGCCCAGCGAGATGCGGCGACGCTCTTCGTCCACGTCCAGCACCATCACTTCGACTTCGTCGCCGACCTGCACGACCTTGGACGGGTTGACGTTCTTGTTGGTCCAGTCCATCTCGGACACGTGCACGAGGCCTTCCACGCCCGGCTCGATCTCGACGAACGCGCCGTAATCGGTGACGTTGGAGACCTTGCCGAACACCCGGCTGTTGGCCGGATAACGGCGGGCGATGTTGTCCCACGGATCCTCGCCCAGCTGCTTCAGGCCCAGCGAGACGCGGTTGCGCTCACGGTCGTACTTGAGCACGCGGACGTCCAGTTCCTGGCCGACTTCGACCACTTCGGACGGATGACGCACGCGCTTCCACGCCATGTCGGTGATGTGCAGCAGGCCGTCGATGCCACCCAGGTCGACGAACGCGCCGTAGTCGGTGAGGTTCTTGACCACACCCTTCAGCACCACGCCTTCCTGCAGCTTGTCCATCAGCTGCTCGCGCTCTTCCGAATGCTCGCTCTCGACCACCGCGCGGCGGGAGACGACCACATTGTTGCGCTTGCGATCCAGCTTGATGAGCTTGAACTCCAGCTCCTTGCCTTCCAGGTAGCCCGGGTCGCGGACCGGACGGACGTCGACCAGCGAGCCCGGCAGGAACGCGCGGACGTCCTTGATGTCGACGGTGAAACCACCCTTGACCTTGCCGCTGATGCGGCCGGTGATGGTTTCGTTCTTCTCCAGCGCCTGCTCCAGCTCGTCCCACACCATGGCGCGCTTGGCCTTCTCGCGCGACAGGACGGTTTCGCCGAAGCCGTTCTCGATCGAGTCGAGGGCCACCTTCACTTCATCGCCCACGCCCACGTCGATTTCGCCGGCGTCGTTCCGGAACTGTTCGATCGGCACGATGCCTTCGGACTTCAGGCCGGCGTTGATCACCACCACGTCGTTGCGGACTTCCACGACGACGCCGGTGACGATGGCGCCCGGCTTCAGCTTGGCCAGTTGGGTCTGGCTCTGTTCAAACAGTTCGGCAAATGATTCGGTCATTGTTGATTACTCGGTTGGACACACGGACGGGTGCGCGCCTCGCGGCGTTCCTCCGTCCACCCTTTCGGCACGTAGGAAAGTGCCGTGTGTAGTTGAAGTGGAAAAACCGTCGCCCCGGTGCAAGGCACCGGAGAACGGGCTCGATACTGCCAGTGGATTCCACGGCGTGCCTTGAACCGGAAGTCGCCGCGATGAATTGCGATCAACGACTCACGATGGCCAGCACGCGCGCCACGACTTCGTCGATGCCCAGGCCGGTGGTGTCGATGTGGACGGCGTCGTCGGCCGGCCGCAGGGGTGCCACCGTGCGCTGTGCGTCACGGGCGTCGCGGGCGAGAATCTCGCGTAGCAGACCGTCTAAGGTAACCGAAACCCCTTTGTCTTTCAACTGCTTATAGCGCCTTTCCGCCCTTTCCTCGGCGCTGGCGGTCAGGAACACCTTGTAGGGGGCGTCCGGGAAGATGACGGTACCCATGTCACGACCGTCGGCCACCAGGCCCGGAAGCTGCCGGAAAGCCCGCTGGCGCTCCTTCAGGGCCGAGCGGACCTCGGGGATCGCGGCGATGGCCGAGGCCAGCGCCCCGGTGGTTTCCAGCCGCAGTTCCTCGGTGGCGTCCACGTCGTCGACGATGACCCGCAGGCCCTGCGGGCCGTCCTGGAAGCGGACTTGGGTGTCGAAGGTGCATCGGACCAGCGCCGCGGGGTCGGAAATGTCCAGGTCCGCCCAGCTCGCCGCCACCCCGACCGCCCGGTACAACGCGCCGGAATCCAGGTAATGCCAGCCCAGGCGGTCGGCGACGATGCGGCTGACCGTGCCCTTGCCGGCCCCGGACGGGCCATCGATGGTGAGGACGGGAATGCTCTCGGACATGGGGAATCCTGTGGTTTTCACACTATTATGCCGCGCCGCCCGCGGGCCGCGCCGGCCGGTTTCCCGTCTCGTCCGGCAACCACTTGATGTTGCTGGGGAAATGCATTTAGAATAGCGGGCTTCGTTTCGCCCCATATTCTTTTACGCCGAGGTTTCATCATGAAGGTCCTGTCCTCCCTGAAGTCGGCGAAGGCCCGTCACCGCGACTGCAAGGTGGTCCGCCGCCGCGGTAAGGTCTTCGTGATTTGCAAGTCCAATCCGCGTTTCAAGGCGCGCCAGCGCTGAGTTTCCGGCCGCGGGCGACCTTCCGGTCCAGCCTGCGCGGAACTCCCGGAAAACCGCCTTCGGGCGGTTTTTTGTTGCGCCGCTTTTGCTATAAAGGCCGCCTCTTTCCGGGGGAAATCCGCCATGAACCATCGCGTCCTCGTCATCCCGATGTACGTGCTGCTGGGCCTGGCCACCAACGCCTTCGCCGCCGACACCCTGCTGGTTGACCGCGTGCAGGAAACCGCCGCCCAGGCGGCGCCGGTGCGCGGCTGGACCAGCAACCAGGTGCAGGCGCGCTTCGGCGAACCGCAGCAGAAGCTGGAACCGCGCGGCGGCCAGAAGCGGCAATGGCCCACGATCCATCGCTGGGTCTACCCCGCCTTCACCGTGTATTTCGAACGCGACCGCGTGATCGACGTGGTCGCCAACCAGGCCGGCCCGGAAGAAATCGGGCCCAAGCCCCCCATCCGCTGACCCGCACTGACCGATTGGTACGATGACCGACGCTTTCCGTTTTCCCGCCGAGTGGGAACCCCAGTCCGCGATCCTGATTGCCTGGCCGCATGCCGACACCGACTGGGCCGAACGCCTGGGCGAGGTCGAGGAAACCTACGTGGCGCTGGTGGCGGCCATCACCCGCTTCCAGGACGTGGTGATCTGCGTCGCCGACGATGATCTGCAGATCTATGCGGAAGCCCGGCTGCGCTCGGCGCGGGTGGACATGGACCGGGTTCGCTTCGTGCCGGCCGAGTACGACGACACCTGGCTGCGCGACTCCGGCCCGATCAGCCTGCGCGACGGTGGCCGCTTCAAGCTGCTCGACTTCCGCTTCACCGGCTGGGGCGGCAAGTTCGAGGCCAGCCGCGACGACCGCCTGGTCGGCGAGCTGTCCGGCATGAACCTGTTTCACAACTATTTCGTCCAAAGCATTGATTTTGCATTGGAAGGTGGCGCCATCGAAACCGATGGCGAGGGCACGTTGCTGACCACGTGGCAATGCCTGCACGAGCGTCATCCGCAGGCCAGCCGCGAGGAGCTGACCGCGCGGCTGGGCGGCTGGCTGAAACAGGATCGGGTGCTGTGGCTGGATCATGGCTACCTGGAAGGCGACGACACCGACGCCCACGTCGATACCCTCGCCCGCTTCGCGCCTGGCGACGCCATCGTGTTCCAGGCCTGCGACGATCCGGCCGACTCGCACTTCGCCGAACTCCAGGCGATGGCGGCCGACATCGCCGCCCTGCGCACCCGCACCGGCGAACCCTACCGCCCATTCCCGCTGCCCTGGGCGCAACCGGTCCTGGACAACGGTCGCCGCCTGGCCGCCTCGTACGCGAACTACCTGATCCTCAATGGCGCGGTGCTGATGCCGGCCTATGGCGACCCGGCCGACGCCAAGGCGGCGGAAGTTCTGGCGGCGGCCTATCCCGGTCGCGAAATCGTGCAGGTGCCGTGCCGGGCGCTGATCTGGCAGAACGGCAGTCTCCACTGCATCACCATGCAGTTGCCACAGGACCTGCTTTCCGCGGTCTGAGTGGCGGACTCGGCAGTTCGAAACGAACGGGGCGGATTCGCAGGAATCCGCCCCGTTTCACATTTCAGGTCGAAACATCGCGACTAGGTCTTTGGTTGGGGCGGCATTGAACGCTTCGTTTACACATGCGTGACACCAATCACTGATAACGCTCTCTTGCCCAGCGCGGAGGAGTCCACGGTGTACACACGACGCCAGTTCCTTGCTTCCACCGCCGCGGCCGCCGCGGGTCTTGGCCTCGCGGCCTGCCGTGACACCGCCGAGGCCGGGATGGCCCAGAGCGCGCCGGGCAAGACGCCGTCGGCAGCCAGCACCGCGCTGCCCGGACCGCTCAATACCCGGCTGATTCCACACACGCAGGAGCGCATTCCCGTCATCGGCATGGGCACCTCCGGCAGTTTCGAAGTCGGCGCCAGCGCCGCGGAACAGGATCCGCTGCGCGAGGTGCTGAAACGCTTCTTCACCGCCGGCGCCAGCGTCATCGACACCGCGCCGACCTACGGTACCGCCGAGGATGTGCTCGGTCCCCTGCTGGCCGAACAGGGCCTGCGACCGAAGGCCTGGCTGGCGACCAAACTCTCCGGCGTCACCGGACGCGAGGAAGGCCTGGCTCAGTTCAACGACAGCCTGCGCCGCCTGCGGACCGACAAGGTCGAGCTGCTGCAGGTCCACAACCTCGGGGATCTGAAGGCGCAACTGGCGCTCGCGCGCGAACTCAAGCAGCAGGGCAAGGTGCGCTACGTCGGCGTCACCCACTACGTCGAGCGCGCGCAGGACGAACTGGCCGACATCGTCCAGGCGGAGAAACCCGACTTCCTGCAGATCAACTATTCGGTCGTTTCGCGCGGTGCCGAGAAACGGGTGCTGCCGCTGGCGCAGGACCTTGGTGTGGGCGTGATGATCAACCGCGCGTTCGAGGATGGCCGCTTGTTCGCGCAGGTGAAGGACAAGCCGCTCCCCGGCTGGGCGGCCGAGGCCGGCATCACCAGTTGGGCGCAGGCGTTCCTGAAATTCGCGCTGAGCCATCCTGCGGTGACGGTGGTGATTCCCGCCACCGGCAAGCCCGATCGGCAGAGCGACAACCTGCGCGCCGGCGTCGGCGCGGATCTCGATGCCACCCAGCGCCAGTCGCTGATCGCCCAATTCGCCTGAGTACCCGATGAGCGACGCCTCGCCGCGCCCCAACCTGATCGCCCGCCTGTTCAACGTCGAACCCCGCGAGACCGCCGCGGTCGTCGCGGGACTGGCGCTGTTCTTCCTGCTGTTCACCGGCTACTTCATGCTGCGTCCCGTGCGCGAGACGATGGGCGTGGCCGGCGGCGTGGACAACCTGCAATGGCTGTTCACCGGCACCTTCGTGGCGACCCTGGCGGCGATGCCGCTGTTCGGCTGGGTGGCGGCGCGGGTACGGCGGCGGCATATCCTGCCATGGACCTTCGGCTTCTTCGTGCTGAACCTGCTGGTTTTCGCCGCGCTGTTCGCCTGGCAGCCGGAGAACGTCTGGATCGCGCGCACGTTCTACATCTGGCTGTCGGTGTTCAACCTGCTGACCATTTCGCTGGCCTGGAGCGTGCTGGCGGACCTGTTCGTGGTGGCGCAGGCCAAGCGGCTGTTCGCGTTGATGGCGGGCGGCGCCAGTCTCGGCGGCCTGTTCGGCCCCATCCTCGGCACCCTGCTGGTCGCGCCGCTGGGGCATGCCGGGCTGGTGCTGCTGTCCGCGCTGTTCCTAGCCGGCAGCATCGCCGCCGCCAACTGGCTGCAGCGCTGGCGCGACGCGCATCCGCTTCCGATCCAGGATGGCGCCACCCGCAGCCGCCCGCTGGGCGGAAATCCGTTCGCGGGCGCGACGGCGGTGTTCCGCTCGCCTTACCTGCTGGGCATCGCCCTGTTCGTGCTGCTGCTGGCCAGCGTCAGCACCTTCCTGTACTTCGAACAGGCGCGACTGGTTGCGGAGGTATTTCCCGACCGCACCCGCCAGACCCAGGTGTTCGGCTTGATCGACACCATCGTGCAGAGCCTGGCGATCCTGACCCAGATCTTCATCACCGGGCAGATCGCGCGCCGGCTCGGCGTGGGCATCCTGCTGGTACTGGTACCGCTGATCACCGCCGCCGGTTTCCTGTGGCTGGCGCTGGCGCCCACCTTCGCGGTGTTCGCGGTGGTGATGGTGGTGCGCCGCGCGGGCGAATACGCGCTGGTGCGGCCGGGCCGCGAGATGCTGTACACCGTGGTCGGCGCCGAGGACAAATACAAGGCCAAGAACTTCATCGACACCGTGGTCTATCGCGGTGCCGATGCGCTCAGCGGCTGGGTGAAGCGGATGCTGGATCTGGTCGCGGAGCACCCCGCGCTGGCGATGTTCATCGGCGCCGGCATCGCCCTGGTCTGGGCCGGCAACGGCGCCTGGCTGGGGCGCGCTCAGCGCCGTCGCGAGCAGGCCGGCGCCTGACGGCGCCGCGCCCGCCGTTCACCCGCGGTCGGCCCGGGGCCGGGCCATCCGCGTTACCATGCGCGTCCGCTCAACACCGCCCCCGCCATGACCCGCAAGACCTCCCTGCCCGTCGCCCTGATCCAGGAAAAGAACCACGGCGATGCCGACGCCAACCTGTCGGTGATCGAGGAACGCGTGGCCGAGGCCGCCCGCCGCGGCGCGCGCCTGGTGCTGCTGCAGGAACTGCACAACGGCCCATACTTCTGCCAGCACGAGTCGGTCGGCGAGTTCGACCTGGCCGAACCGATTCCCGGCCCCAGCACCGAACGCCTGGGACGCCTGGCGAAGCAACACAACGTGGTGCTGGTGAGTTCGCTGTTCGAGCGCCGCGCCACCGGCCTGTACCACAACACCGCGGTGGTGTTCGAGAAGGACGGCAGCATCGCGGGCAAGTACCGCAAGATGCACATCCCGGATGATCCGGGCTTCTACGAGAAGTTCTATTTCACTCCCGGCGACATCGGCTTCAAGCCGATCGACACTTCGGTCGGTCGCCTGGGCGTGCTGGTGTGCTGGGACCAGTGGTATCCGGAAGCCGCGCGCCTGATGGCGCTGGCCGGCGCCGAGCTGTTGCTGTACCCGACCGCGATTGGCTGGGATCCTGACGACACGCAGGAAGAAAAGAATCGCCAGCGCGATGCGTGGGTGCTGAGCCATCGCGGCCATGCGGTCGCCAACGGCCTGCCGGTGCTCAGCTGCAACCGCGTCGGCCACGAACCCTCGCCACTGGGCACGTCCGGCATCCAGTTCTGGGGCAACAGCCACGTGCTGGGTCCGCAGGGCGAGTTCCTCGCCGAGGCCGGCACCGACGCCACCCTCCTGAGCGTGGAAGTGGACATGGAACGCAGCGAGCACGTGCGCCGGATCTGGCCGTTCCTGCGTGACCGCCGCATCGACGCCTACGGCGATCTGCTCAAGCGCTACATCGACTGAGGCATCACCCGCTTGCCCCTGCACATCCGCGACGCCACCGAGGCCGACATCCCGGCCATCGCCGCCCTGTACGCCGAGGAAGTGCGCGAGCGCGTGGCGACCTACGAATACGACGTACCCGACGAGGCCGAAATGGCGCAACGCATGCGCGCCGTGCAGGCGGCGGGCTATCCCTACTTCGTCGCCGAACGCGATGGCCGCTTCGCCGGCTACGCCTACGCCAGCAGCTATCGCAGCCGCATCGGCTACCGCTGGACCGTGGAGGACACGGTCTACATCGTTCCCGAGCACCAGGGCCAGGGCGTCGGCAAGGCGCTGCTGCAACGCCTGATCGACGCCTGCGAAGCCAGCGGCTTCCGGCAGATGATCGCGGTGATCGGCGAACCCGCCAACGGCGCCTCGGTCGCCCTGCATGAAAAGCTGGGCTTCCGCACCGTTGGCGTCTTCCAGGGCCTGGGCCGCAAGCACGGCCGCTGGCTCGATACCGTGCAGATGCAACGCGCGCTCGGCGCGGGTGACGGCGCGGCCCCTTCCGATGAATGACACCATGAACGACCCTACGCCGTCCCCTCTTCCCGCCGCGCACGACCCGCTGGCCGGTCAGCCGCACCAGATCGTCGAACGCGACGGCATCCGCTACACCCTGCTCGGCACCGCGCACGTCTCGCGCAGCAGCGTGGACGCCGTGCGCGCGGCGGTCGCCAGTGGCGCCTACGACAGCGTGGCGGTCGAACTCGACGCCGGCCGTCTGCAATCGCTCACGGATCCCGACGCGCAGGCAAAGCTGGATCTCATCAAGGTGCTGCGCGAAGGCAAGACCCACCTGTTTGCCGCCAACCTGGCCCTGGCCGCGTACCAGCGCCGGCTGGCGGAACAACTGGACGTGGAACCCGGCGCCGAACTCAAGGCCGGCGCGCTAGACGCGCGCGAACGCGGGCTGCCGGTGCACCTGATCGATCGCGAGGTCGGCCTGACCTTCAAGCGCGCCCTGCATCGCCTGAGCTGGTGGGGCCGCGCCAAGATCAGCGCCGGCATCCTGGCCGGCATGTTCGCCGACGAGGAAGTCGGCGATGCCGAAATCGAGAAGCTGAAACAGGGTGACATGCTCGAATCGAGCTTCGGCGAATTCGCCCAGGACAATCCGGCGCTGTACGAAACCGTCATCGCCGAGCGGGATCGCTACATGGCCACGCGCCTGCGCCAGGCCGGCGGCCAACAGACCAAGGGCGACAAGCCGCACGAAATGCTGGCGGTGGTCGGCGCGGGCCATCTGCACGGACTGGCCCGGCACCTGCGCGAGGACAACGATGAACCGGCCGCCACGCTCGCCGAGCTGGAGCACATTCCCGAAAAGAGCAGCATTCCCTGGTTCACCATTCTGCTGACCACGTTCGTGCTGGGTGGCTTCGCCTGGGGTTTCTATCGGGGTGGCGTCGACGTCGGTTCGGATCTCATCGTGCAATGGGTGCTCGCGACCGGTGCCCTCGGCGCATTGGGCTGCGCCATCGCCGGGGGGCATCCCCTGAGCATCGCCGCCGCGTTCGTCGCCTCCCCGCTCACCCCGCTGCATCCGGCGCTGGCGTCCGGCACCGTGAGCGCCCTGGTCGAGGCGAGCCTGCGCAAACCGACCTATGCGGATTTCATGGCGCTGCGCGACGATGTGCAGACCCTGCGCGGCTGGTGGCGCAACCGGGTGGCGCGGGTGCTGCTCAACTTCTTCCTGACCAGCCTGGGAACGGCCATCGGCGTGTGGACCGGCGGGCTGCGCATGCTGGGCAAGCTGTTCGGCTGATCCGGCTGCCGATTGTCCGCTCCGGATCCGCTCGATCGATTACGGCAACAGGTGCGGCACTGGACGGCCGACGCCGCCCTGCGCGCGCCGGATCAATGGCGTCGGCGTGGTGATGTGCTGGATCGCCTGGAAGCCTGCGGTTTCCAGGCAGAGGCTGGGCTGTCCCGACAGACAGGCGCGCTGCGCGAAGAACTGGAAGCAATCCATCGCGATTTCTGCGCGATGCTGCGTGGCGCCATCCGCCAGGGCCGGGGCGCGGAAGCGCTCACCGCGCTGACGGCAGGCCAAGGCGACGCACCCGATGGCGATGGCTATGACGCATTGGACGCGCTGTTGGCCGAGGTGCTCGCGCCGGATGCGCCCTCGACGGACATCGGCGGGCTGCTTCCGGACATGGTGTTCTACCAGCCCACGCCGGCGCGCCACTTGCTGGCGCTGCTGCGCCGGCTGGATTTGCGCGAATCCGATGTCCTGATCGATCTCGGTTCGGGCCTGGGCCATCTCCCGCTGCTGACCGCCATCCTCACGCCCGCGCAGGCCGTCGGCATCGAAATCGAGCCCGCCTACGTCGCCAGCGCGCGGCGCAGTGCCGACGCGCTGGCGCTTGAGCACGTCCGCTTCGTCGCCGGCGACGCCCGCACCATCGATCTATCCGCCGCGAGCGTGTATTACCTCTATTCGCCGTTCTCCGGCGCGATGCTGGCCGGGATGCTGGCGATCCTGGAACGCCAGGCGCGCATGCGGCCACTGCGCATCGCCACGCTCGGTCCCTGCACCATCGAAACCGCGACGGCGCCGTGGCTGCGCACCGGCGATGCCATAAGACCGGACGCTCCCGTACTGTTCCACAGTCGTTGACCGCGGTTTCTGGGGCGTCTATGTGATCCACGTTGCCCGCTCAAATGGTAATGACTATCATTTGCGATTATCGTGAGAACTGCCGACGACATGGATGGCTTCACCCGCGTTTTCGTCCGCGAGCGCCAGCGCATCGTTCATCTGGTGCGCCGCATCGTCGGCTGCGACAGCACGGCCGAGGACATCGTGCAGGACACCTACCTGCGGCTGAAGGATCGCCACCTGGGTGAAGCGGATCTCAGCCTGGTGTTCCGCACCGCGCAGAACCTGGCGCTGGATCATCTGCGATCCCGGCGCGTGCGCCACGAGCACGCACGCCAGGCCAGCCACGATACCGACGTTTCCTCCGCATCCCCGGAACAGATGGCGGACAGCCGCGCGCGTCTGGAAGGACTGCTGCAAACCCTGCGCGGACTGCCGCCGCGCACGCGCCGGGTGTTCCTCATGCAACGCATCGATGGCTGGACCTACCCGCAAATCGGCCAGGCGCTCGGCGTATCGACCAGCACGGTCGAAAAGGAGATGATGCTGGCCATGCATCGCTGCCGCGATTTCCTGCGCCGGCAGGCACAGGCCGAGTCAACCGCGGTCGCCGGTGAACGTTACAGGTTGACCTGATCCACATACTGGCCACCGCTCCCAGGCACCCATGTCGGCACCCCACGAGAGCCCAACTCCTTCCCCCTCCGACCAGGCCATTGCCTGGCACGTGCGCCTGCATTCGGGTGTGCCGATGGAGGAGGCCGAGCAGGAACGATTCCTGGCATGGCTGGGTGAACCCGCACACCAGACCGCGTGGGAAGAGACGCTGCAGTTGTCCGAGCAACTGGAACAGCCCGCGCACGTACTCGCGAGCGAGTTTAGTCATATTACTTCCACGCCCCCGTCCCGCGCCGGGCAACCTACGTGGATGGCGGTCGCGGCGTTGTTGCTGTGTTGCGTGGTGATCTACTGCCTGTTGCGTTGAGACGGCGTTCTGCCCGTTGAGTGATTCCCATTGCTGGCGCGTTGTACGTGCGTACCCCACCCGGGGCGAACACCACGCCATTTCAGGAATCACATCATGTCCCCCACCCCCGTTCCCACGCTTCCTTTCCGCCATCCCCTGGCACAGGCCATCGCCCTGGCGTGCGCGCTGCTGCCTGGACTCGCCCGCGCGCAGGCCGCCTCGGACGGACCGACGACGCTGGATGCAATCGAAGTCCACGGTGAAAAGGAAAACAAGAACTCCTATACGGTCCGCGAAACCGGCAGCGCGACCAAGTTGAATCTGTCCCTGCGCGAAACCCCGCAGTCGGTCACCGTCATCACCCGCCAGCGCCTGGACGACATGGGACTGTTCAGCCTGTCCGGCGTGATGCAGCAGGTCACCGGCGTGTTCGTCCAGTACACCGACAGCGAGCGCGTCAGCTACAACGCGCGCGGCTACGCCATCAACAACATCCAGGTCGACGGCATGCTCAATACCGGCGGCTACGTCAAGGCCGACGGTGATTCGGCCGTGTACGAACGCATCGAAGTGGTTCGTGGCGCCACCGGCCTGACCACGGGCGCGGGAGATCCGTCCGGCACCATCAACCTGATCCGCAAGCGGCCGACCTCCGAATTCGCGATGACCACGGGGCTGACGATCGGGCGCTGGAGCAACCACCGCTTCGAGACCGACATCAGTGGCCCGCTGGGCTGGGATGGTCGGCTGCGTGGCCGCCTGGTCGCCGCCAAGCAGCAGAGCGACTCCTGGCGCGACTTCTACCGGCTCGACAAGAACGTGCTGTACGGTGTGATCGAAGCCGATCTGACGCCGCGCACGCTGCTGACCGCGGGCTACGACTACCAGTCGCCGAAAACCCAGGGCGCCACCTGGGGCACGCTGCCCTACTGGATGGCCGACGGCAGTCTGGCGCGATTGCCGCGCAACACCAATCTGTCGGCCAAATGGAGTTCGTGGCCACGCGAGGATCGCCAGGCTTTCGCCCGCCTGGAACAGTCCTTCGCCAATGGCTGGCTGGCCAGACTGGCCTATACCCGTGCCGACAGCGACACCGACGGCTACATGTTCTACGGCGGCGAAGGCTTTCCGCGCGCCGACGGCAGCGGGATCCAGGTGTGGACTTCGCGCTTCCTGGGAAGCACCCGCAGCGATGCCTGGGAGTTCAACGCCGGCGGTCCGTTCCGCCTGTTCGGCCGCGAGCACACCCTGCTGGCTGGCTACAGCACCCTGAGCCAGCGATCTTACGAACCCTATACGCAAACCCTGCCGCCGGCTGGCTATGCCAGCTGGGCCGACTACAGTCGGATTCCGGACTGGCGCACCTGGGACGGCAACGTGCCCCGGTTCGGCAGTATCCGCCATGGCCACAACGCCTACAGCTCCCGAACCCGGCAGAGCGCCGGTTTCATCGCCGCGCACCTGAATTTCACCGACGCCCTGAAGGCGGTGGTTGGTGCGCGCTACAGCACCTGGGAAACCGCCAACGAGGAACGCTACAACACGGCCGGCACGCTCGAGGCCCGGGGTGGCTACAAAGTCGAAGATGTGTTCACTCCCTACGCCGGCGTGCTCTTCGATCTCAATGACAAGCTGACCGCCTATGCCAGCTACACGAGCATCTTCAAGCCGCAGGAATATCGCGATCGCAACGACCGCTATCTGGATCCGATCGAGGGCAACAGCTACGAGCTGGGCCTGAAGGGCGAGTTCTTCGATGGCGGCCTCAACGCGAGCGCGGCGGTGTTCCGCAGCGAACAGGACAACCTGGCGGAAATCGATGATTCGGTCCCTCCACGGATCATCAACGGCTCGCCGGCCTACGCCTACAAGTCCAGCGGCAAGGGCAACCAGGTGCGGGGCTGGGAACTGGAAGTGCAAGGCCAGGTCACCGAGAACTGGAACATCGCCGGCGGCTTCACCCACGCCAAGGCCGAGAACGCGGCCGGCGTTCGCATCAACACCATGCAGCCGGTGGATCTGTTCCGCCTCAATACCTACTACCGCCTGCCTGGCCGCTGGAACCGTCTGAGCATCGGTGGCGGCGTCACCTGGCAAGGCAAGCTCACCGGTACCGGCAACCGGCCGACGGGCGCGTACGACCCGGCCACCGGCGCCCCGCTCACCCGGCGCGCACCGATGGAACAGGACGCCGTCCATCTGCTCAATCTGGCGGCCAGCTATCGCTTCAGCGACAACATCACTGCCAGCCTCAACATCAACAACCTGCTGGACAAGGACTATTACAGCCGGATGGGGTTCTACAACGGCGTGCATTGGGGAGAACCACGCAACGTCACCCTGAACCTGCGCATCCGTCTCTGACCCCGGCATCGGCCACCCGCGCCCGGCAATCCTTGAGGGATGCGGTGGCCTGGCACGTTATAGCGGAATGGACACCGCGCCCGATGGCGTCGGCCGCCGCCAGGGAAGGCGGCTCCCGGGCGGGTGGCGAAGCCGCCTGCCCATTCCTGTCGCAAGCCCGGATGCGTTCGTGAAAGTTCTTTTCTCCCCCCGTCCCCAACGCCTTGCCGGTGTGCTCCGGCATCCGCGCGCCGGCATCGCCTCGCGCAGCCTCGCGGCCATCCTCGGCGGCTATGCGCTGGCCGCCACTACCTCGTCCTTCCTCGCCCTGGCGCTGCCGATGGATCGCGCCCAGGCCGTGCTGACCGGCATGCTGGTCGCGATCGTCGTCTGCGCCTGCGCCGCGCTGTGGGCGTTCGCGGTACGCACCGCCCTGCGTGCCTGGATCGGCATCGCCCTGCCTGCGCTGCTGATGGGCGTGGGCACGGCCTGGCTGGGACCTGCGGCATGAAGCAGGGTTTCCGCCAGTCGATGGCCTGGCTGCACACCTGGACAGGCTTGCTGGTCGGCTGGCTGCTGCTGCTGATTTTCATGGCCGGTACCGCCAGCTATTACCGCGAGGAAATCAGCCGCTGGATGCGTCCGGAGGTACCCAGCACCCTCGCGCGGGGGCCGGAAGCCGCCGAGCGTGCGCTTCAATACCTTCAACGGCACGCGGCGCGGGCCGAAAGCTGGACCGTTACCCTGCCCGACGACCGTAACGGCACCCTGCGGATGTTCTGGCGCAATCCCGAATCCGCCACTTCGCCGGACGAGGGCAAGCGCCGTGGCCGGCGGGGCGGACGCTTCGGCGACGCCACCGTCAACCCCGATACCGGCGAGGCGATTGCCGCCCGCGAAACCCGCGGCGGCGATTTCTTCTACCGCCTGCATTTCGACCTGC
Organism: Pseudoxanthomonas sp. OG2; assembly: GCF_014192765.1. NCBI lineage: Bacteria > Pseudomonadati > Pseudomonadota > Gammaproteobacteria > Lysobacterales > Lysobacteraceae > Pseudoxanthomonas > Pseudoxanthomonas sp. OG2. Next base: position 333,652 of record NZ_JACHYM010000001.1, read on the forward strand.
ACTACATCCCGGTGGTGTGGGCGCGCTACCTGGTCGGCTTCTGCGCGATGTTCATGCTGGTGGCGATCATCACCGGCGTGATCACCCACAAGAAGATCTTCAAGGACTTCTTCACGTTCCGCCCCGGCAAGGGCCAGCGCTCGTGGCTGGATTTCCACAACGTCAGCGCGGTGATGGCGCTGCCATACCACGCGATGATCACCTATACCGGCATCGTCACCCTGATGTTCATGTACCTGCCCTGGGGCGTGAAGGCGGCCTATCCGGCCGACGAGGATGCCTTCTTCAGCGCCGCGTTCGCCCGGTTCGGCGAACCGCGCGACGCCGCGGGGACATCCGCGCCAGGCACACCGGACATCCTGCGTGTGCTCGATGCCTCGCGCCGGTATTGGCAGGGCGGCGAGCCCGGCGGCTTCACCGTTCACCATCCCGGTGATGCGAATGCCGTGGTCGACGTGTTCCAGCGCACCGGCAAGCGCCTGTCGATCGACACGCCCTCGTTGCGTTTCGACGGCGCCACCGGCGCCCTGCTTGATGCCAGCCCCGGTCCGGGTGGTACCACCCGCACCCGCGGCGTGATGTATGGCCTGCATCTGGCACGCTTCGCCGATCCCCTGCTGCGCCTGCTGTTCTTCCTGTCCGGCCTCGCCGGTTGCCTGATGGTCGCCAGCGGCGTGATCCTGTGGGCCATCAAGGAGCGCCCCAAACACCTGAAGACAGGGCGCATCGGTTTCGGCCTGCGGCTGGTGGATGCGCTCAACATCGGCGCGGTCGCCGGCCTGCCGATCGCGTTCGCGGCCTACTTCTGGAGCAACCGGTTGCTGCCGTTGACGATCGCCGAGCGCGCGTCCGCGGAGGCGAACGTGTTTTTCGCGGCATGGGCCGTCGCGCTGCTGGCCGCTTTCGCCTGGCCCAGGCGCGCCATGTGGGCCTGGCAGCTCTACGTCGCCGCACTGCTGTTCCTGCTGCTGCCGCTGGTCAACGCATTGACCACTTCGACGCACCTCGGTGTCTCGCTCATGCGGCATGACTGGGTGATGGCCGGTTTTGATCTCGCCATGCTTGCGCTGGGTGCCGGCCTGGCCTGTGCCGGCCGCCGCATGCAGCGCTGGCAACCGCCGGCAAGCGCGGCGGCGCGGCGACGGCAGGCCGCCAATGTCGCCAATACGGGGCCGGCGGGAGCGAACGCATGAGCGTGCTCGTGTTCCTGCTGCTGACGGCTCTGGCCTATGCGGGTTTCGCGGCGCTGTGCCTGTCGATGGAAAAACACCAGATGGATCTGCACGGCGCCGCACGGGCCGGTACCGGCCGGATGCGCCAGTGGCGCTGGCTCGGCGGAAGCCTGCTCGCGCTGGCCCTGCTGGTGGCCGGCCAGGCCGAGGACTGGGCGCGCGGTCCGGTGATCTGGTTGGGCGCGATGACTGCGGCCGGCCTCTCGCTTGCGCTGGGCGTCCTGCCTTACCGGCCGCGCTGGCTGGCGGGCGTCGCCTGGACGCTGTGCGGACTCGCGGCACTCGCGGGCCTGCGTGCATGGTTGGCGTGAACACCTCCCTCTTTTCTTCTGTCCCGGAGTCCACCGATGAGCCTGCACGTGACCGAACGCGTCACCCATGTCCACCACTGGAACGACAGCCTGTTCTCGTTCCGCACCACCCGCGATCCGGGCCTGCGCTTCGAGAGCGGCCATTTCGTGATGATCGGGCTCGAAGTCGACGGCCGTCCGCTGATGCGGGCCTACAGCATCGCCAGCCCGCACTGGGAAGAACATCTCGAGTTCTTCAGCATCAAGGTCCAGGACGGGCAGCTGACGTCCCGGCTCCAGCATCTTCAGGTCGGCGATCCGGTACTGGTCAGCCGCAAGCCCACCGGCACGCTGGTCCTGCACGACCTGCATCCCGGACGGCATCTGTATTTGCTCGGCACCGGCACCGGCCTGGCCCCGTACATGAGCATCATCCAGGATCCGGAAACCTACGAGCGCTACGAGAAGGTCATCGTCGCGCATGGCGTGCGGCACATCAGTGATCTGGCCTACTCGGCCTTCATCGAGCGGGATCTGCCGGCGCACCCGTTCCTCGGCGCGCAGATCCGGCAGAAGCTGCTCTACCACCCGACCGTGACCCGCGACGCCTTTCGCAACACCGGCCGGCTCACCGCGCAGATCGCCGATGGCCGCCTGGCGGATGCCAGCGGATTGCCGCCGCTGCATCCGGCCCGCGATCGCTTCATGATCTGCGGCAGCCCGTCAATGCTCGCCGAGATCCGCGCCCTGCTGGACCAGCGGGGCTTCCAGGTTTCGCCCCGGACCGGCCATCCCGGGGACTACGTGTTCGAACGCGCCTTCGTGGAGAAGTAACACCCGTCGTTGCGTGCCCTCCTGGCGGAAGGAGGGTGAGGAAGGAAAAAAGAAGGCCGGCTTTGGGCCGGCCTTCCTGGTCAGGCACGCCTGTCCGCATTACTCCGTATGCAATGCGGTCAGGCTGGCCGCCGCCGGCGCATCGCCCTTGCCACGCGCACGCCGGAGGGCCCGGACCGTACCGCTGCGCAGATCGTCGAGGATCGCGTAGATGGTCGGCAGGAACAGCAGGCTGACCACGGTGGAGAACGCCAGCCCACCGGCGATGGCGCGCGCCATCGGGAAGTACGGCGGGCCATCACCCGCCAACTGGGTATTGCTGATCGCAATCGGCACCATTGCCAGGATCGCCGTGCCCATCGTCATCATGATCGGGCGCAGGCGTTCGCGGCTGCCTTCCACCAGCGCCTCGGTGCGGGACATGCCGCGCCGTCGCAGGTTGTTGATGTGCTCGATCATCACGATGCCGTTGTTCACCACCACGCCCATCAGCACCAGGATGCCGATGAAGGCCATGATGTTGAATTCGGTGCCGGTCAGCCAGAACAGCCAGAACACGCCCAGCACCGAGAACAGCACGCCACTCATGATCGCCGACGGGAACAGCAGCGACTCGAACACCGCCGCCATCACCACGTAGATCATGATCAGGGCAATCAGCAGGTTGAACATCATCTGCTGCATGGCTTCCTGATCCTCCTGGAAACCACCGCCATCGAAGCTGTAGCTGTAACCCGCCGGATACGCCAGCGGCTTGAGGGTATCCTCCATCGCCTTGCGTGCTTCCGGCATCGACACCTTGTCGGCCAGGTTGGCCTGGATGGTCAGCGTGGTCTGGCGATTGGAACGCTGGACCTCGTTGGCCGACGGCTTGATGGCCACGTCGACCATCGCCAGCAGCGGCACGGTGCGGCCATCCGGTGCGCGCACGGTGAACGATTCCAGATCCTCGGAACCATAATGTTCGGCGCCGGAGAAGCGAACCCACACCGGCACCTCGTTCTCGCCACGGCGGAATTCGCGCAGCGGCGCGCCGCGCAGGGCCAGTTCGACGAAGCGCCCCACTTCCTGGGCGCTGAAGCCGAACGCCAGCGCACGCTCGCGATCCACGCGCACCGCCAGTTCGCTGTTGCGGTCGCCGCTGTTCACGCGCACGTCGGTCAATTCCTTGCGCTTGGCCAGGATCGGCACGACTTCGTTGGCCAGCTCGGTCAGGGTCTGGGTGGAATCACCCACCAGTTGCACCGATACGCTCTGCGCCTGCTGGCCGCCACCGCCACCCGGTCCGCCCTGGTCGCCGATGCCGACGTTGGCACGCGCCGACTTCGGCAGGTCCTTGCGGATGGCATCGACCAGCTGCTTGCTCTCGGTGATGTCCTTGGTGTCCAGCTTGATGTTGGTGCCACCCCAGCCCTGTTCGCTGAAGAACGAATAGATCTGGGTGATCTTGAAGCGCTTGCGGTTGGCTTCCAGGTAGGCCTCGATCTTGCCGACTTCCTGCGACATCTGCTCCTTGGTGTAGGCGCCCTTCCACTGATAGAAGATTCGCGTCTCGCCGGCATCCTCGCCGCCGAACATGTTGGTCTTCATCTGGGTCATCGGCAGCACGCTGGCCGCGATGATCAGCAGGATGCCCAGCACGCTCCAGCCGCGATGGGCCAGTGTCCAGCGCAGCAGGCCGGCGTAGCGGCGCTGCATGCGCGGAATCAGCCCGTCGGGCTTACTCACCGCCGGCGGCGTCTTCAGTCGCGCGGAGATCATCGGGATCAGGCTCACCGCGACCAGCCAGGACGCGAGCAGCGACACCGAGATGGTGATGGCGATCTGGGACAGGAAGATGCTCAGCATGTTGCGTTCGCCGAACATCGTCGGCACGAACACGATGCAGTGGCACAACGTACCCGCCGACAGCGCGATGGCGACGTGGCGGGTGCCGACGATCGAGGCCAGCACCGGCTGGCCCGGCATCCGCTCGCGTTCCTGATAGATGCTCTCCACCACCACCACCGCGTTGTCCACCAGCATGCCCACGGCCAGCAGCAGCCCCATCATGCTGAGGATGTTGAGGGTGACGCCGGCGAAGTACATGAAGCCCAGGGTCATCACGAAGCAGATCGGAATCGCCAGGGTCACCATCAGCGTCGACGGCCAATGGCGCAGGAAGAAGAACAGCACCGCGATAGACAGCACTAGGCCGATGCCGCCGGCTTCGGCCAGGCTCAGCAGCGAGGAGGTGACGTTGTCGCCCTGGTTGTCCATCACCAGGACCTGCACGTCATTCAGTGCCGGGCTTTCGCGAATCGCCTCCACTTCCTTCAGCGCCGCGCTGGAGACTTCCACCAGGTTGGCGTTGCGCTCCTTGAAGATGTCCAGGCCCACCGCCGCGCGCCCGTCCAGGCGGCGCCCGTAGTCCATCCGCGCCGGCTTCAGCCGCACCTCGGCGATGTCGCCCAGGCGCAGGCCGCTGTTGTTCAGCACCAGCGAGCGCAGTTGTTCGAGATCGGCCAGTTCGCCCACCGGCTGCACGCGCAGGCGGCGGCCTCCGTCGGTGATCTGCCCGGCCGAGACCGAGAAATTGACGGCTTGGAGGCGGGTGGTCAGCTCGTTGAGGCTCAGGTTGTGCGCGGTCAGGCGATCCGGCTCGATCGCGATTTCCACCTCGTTGGCCGGCGCGCCGGACACCTCGACCCGCGCCACGCCGGGAATCCGTTCCAGCCGGCGCTTGAATTCGCGGTCGATCATGTCGTACGCGCCGGTCAGGTCGGTGGCACTGGCCAGGCGCACCCGCAGGACCGGTTCGTCGGTGGTCGAGAACTTGAAAACGAAGTAGCGCTGCAGGTCGTCCGGCAAGTCGTCACGGATGGCGTCGATGCGCTCGCGCGCCTCCGAGGCGGCGATGGCCACGTCGCGGTTCCAGTCCGAGAACTGGATGAAGATGTTGGCCCCATCCGAGCGCGCGGAGCTGTCCATCCGCTTGATGCCGGTCATGGTCGAGAGCGTTTCCTCGACCGGCCGCAGCACCGTGCGCTCGACCTCTTCCGGGGTCGAGCCGGTGTACGGCAGCTGCACCATGATGAACGGCGGCGACACGTCCGGGAACGCTTCCAGCGGCAGCCGGATCGCCGCGATCATGCCGATCACGAACAACGACACGAAGAACATGATCGTCGTGACCGGCCGCTTGATGCTGAACTCGGCGACGCTCATGCGTGCTCCGCCGCGGCCGTGCCGCCCTCACCCGCACCATCAATGCCTTCGGCCGAGGCGCGATTGCGGCGCCCGCGCTCCAGGTAGTAGTCATCGGCGCGGCGGTCCAGCAGGTTGTAGACCACCGGGATGACCAGCAGGGTCAGCAGGGTCGACACCAGCAGGCCGCCGATCACGGTGATCGCCATCGGCGAACGCACTTCCGCGCCCGGACTGCCGAACAGCGGCGCGACGGCCAGGGGCAGGAAGCCGAACAGCGTGCACAGCGTGGTCATCACGATCGGGCGCAGGCGCGAGCGCGCACCCTCGATCAGGGCCTCGCGCTTGGCCACACCGGCCTCGCGCAACTGATTCACCTTGTCGATCAGGATGATCGCGTTCTTCACCACCAGGCCGACCAGCAGGATCAAACCGATGAACACCACCACCGACACCGGCGAGCGCGTCATCAGCAGCGCCAGCACCGCGCCGACCAGGGCCAGCGGGATGGTGAACAGGATGACGAACGGATGCAGCAGCGACTCGAACTGCGAGGCCATCACCAGGTAGACCAGGAACACCGCCAGGGCGAACGCGAACAGCAGCGAGCGCACCGACTCGGCGAGTTCCTCGCCCTGTCCGCCGATGTGCATGCCGATGGCCGCGCCCAGCGGTTCCTTGGCGACCATGTCGCGCACCTCGGCGACGGCGCCGCCCAGGTCGATGTCGCGCAGGTTGGCCGAGACGATCGCCACCCGGATCTGGTCGGTGCGATGAATCTCGCTGGGACCGGTGGTGGACACCACGTCGGCGACCGCGTCCAGGGTCACCGGCCGGCTGCTGCCGGGATTGACGATCAGACGGCGGATGCTCTCCACGCTGGCGCGGTCGGTTTCCTGCGCGCGCACCAGCACGTCGATCTTGCGATCGCGGAAGCTGTAGCGCGTGGCCACTTCACCGCGGACCTTCTTCACCACCACGTCGGCAATCTGGCGGGTGGTCAGGCCCAGCGCACCGGCGCGCTCCTGATCGAAGCGGATCTGGATCTCCGGGAAGCCCTCCTCCACCGTCGACTTGACGTCGGCGTAGTGCGGATTGTTGCGCAGCATCGCCGCCAGCTTGCGGCCGGCCTGCTCGATCGAGGCCAGATCCTGTCCGCGCAGCTCAACTTCCAGGGGGGTGGAGAAACTGAACAGTTCGGGACGGGCGAAGTCCACCTGCACGCCGGCGTGCGACTGCATGGTCGCGCGCAGGCGCTCGGTCTCGGCGGCCTCGATCTTCTCGCTGCCGCCACCGGTCATCACCACCGTCAGCTTGCCGATGTTCTCGCCGCTCTCGGTCGGGCTGGCGTCCAGCCGGGTACCGCTGCCGCTGACGCCATACAGCGATTGCACGCCGTCATCCTTGGAGTGCTTCTGCTGCAACTCGCGGACCAGCGCATCGGTGTCCTTCAACGGCGTGCCCGGCGGCAGCTTGACCGTCATTTCGAAGCGATCCTGGGCCAGCTGCGGAATCAGGTCCGCGCCCAGCATCGGCACCGTCAGCAGGGTCAGGCCGAATGCCGCGCCGGCGAAGCCCAGCACCAGCCAGGGTCGTGCCAGCGAAGCCGGCAGCAGGCGCAGATAGGCACGCTCGGCGCCGTTGTACGGCATCATCACCAGGTCGCTGAGCTTGCGCATGATCGGACCGACCACCGCGGCCACGCCACGCCACGCCTTGACCACGAACCAAGCGATGCCGAAGAACACGGAGCGGAACACCAGCCCGATCAGATGGCCGACGAAGGCGAAAGGACGCTGCCAGGCCGAGGTCGGCTGCCAGCGCGGATGCGGTGCTTCCTCCGGGAACGCCAATGGCGGGCGGCCCTTGAGCGAGCTCAGCATCGGAATCAGGGTCATCGCCACCACCAGCGAAATCGCGATGGCGATCGCCACGGTCAGTGCCTGATCGCGGAACAACTGGCCGGCGATGCCTTCCACGAACACCAGCGGCAGGAACACCGCCACCGTGGTCAGGGTCGACGCCACCACCGCCATGCTCACTTCGCGGGTGCCGGCGATCGCCGCCTGCAATATGCCCAGTCCGCGCTCGCGCGCCTTGGCGATGCTCTCCAGCACCACGATGGAATCGTCCACCACCAGGCCGGTCGCCAGCGCCAAACCGCCCAGCGACATCACATTCAGGCTCAGGCCTAGCTGGCCCATGAAGAAGAACGTGGTGATGATCGACACCGGCAGCGACAGGCTGATGACGAACGTGCTCCAGCCATCGCGCAGGAACATGAAGATGATCAGGATCGCCAGGATGCCGCCGATGACCGCGTCCTTCTTGACGTCGGCAATCGCTTGCTCGATGAACAGCGACTGGTCCTCGATGGTGGTCAGCTCGACGTCCGGTGGAATCTGGCTCTTGAGCTCTTCCAGTTTCTTCTTGACCGCGTCGGCCGTGGACACGGTGTTGGCATCACCTTCCTTGTAGATGGCCAGTTCCACCGCTTCCTTGCCGGCCAGGCGGATGATCGCCTCGCGCTCCTTGTAGCCCTGGCGGACATCCGCGACGTCCTTCAGCCGCACCGCCATACCGCCGGCGATGGCGCTTGTATCGCTCGAAGACGCGCTCTGCACCGAAGCCGCCGCGGCCATCGCTGCCGCCGAACCGGTGGACGCGGCGATCGCCGCCATCTGCGCGGCCGCCGATTGCGCGGCGCTGCTGCCGCCGTTGGTCTGCGCGGTGATCAGCATCTCGCGGATTTCGTTGACCGTGGCGAACTGGTTGACCGTGCGCACCAGGTAACGCTGCGACCCCTCTTCCAGGCGACCGCCGGAGATATTGATGTTCTCCTGTTGCAGGCGCTGGATGACGTTGTCGATGGGCAGGTTCAACTGGGCCAGCTTCTGCTGGTCGATGTCGACCTGGATTTCGTCTTCCAGGCCGCCGCCGACCTTGACCGCGGCCACGCCTTCGACCGGCTCCAGCTTCTTCTTCAGATCGTCGTCGGCGTAGCGGCGCAGCTCGGTGAGCAGGCGCACCGCGTCGGCATCGTTGGCCGGCGCGTTCTTGTTGGACAGCGCCAGGCGGACGATCGGCTCGGTGGAGGGATTGAAGCGCAGCAGCACCGGGGCCTTGGCCTCCAGCGGCAGTTGCAGTACTTCCATCTTGTCGCGGACTTCCAGGCTGGCCTGGTCCATGTCCGTGCCCCAGGCGAATTCCAGCACCACGTCGCTCTGACCGGTACGCGAGACCGACTTGAGCTTGCGCAGGTTCTTGACCACGCCCAGCGCTTCCTCGACTGGCTCGGAAATCAGGGTCTCGATTTCCGACGGCGCCGCACCGGTATATTCGGTGCGCACGGTCAGGGTCGGATAGCTTAGATCCGGCAGCAGGTTGACCTTCAGGCTGCCGAGGGCGATGACGCCGAACAGCAGCATGGTGACCGTGATCATCGCGATAGTCACCCGGCGGCGGGTGGAGAATTCCACCAGGCCGCCGCCCAGCCGCCCTTGCGGCTGGGAATCGTGGGGATCCGGATGGCCGCTCATTGCTTGCTACCAGCCTCGACGGCCTGATCCTTCGCCGCTACCGCCTTCGGAACGGGATCACCGATCACCTGCACGGCACTGCCATCGCGCAGGGCCACCTTGCCTGCGGTGACCACGCGATCGCCCGGCTTCAGGCCTTCGCGCACTTCCAGCCATTCGCCATCGGCGTAGCCCAGCTTCACCGGCACCCGCGCGGCCTTGCCGTCACGGACCACGAACACCGCCGGGTCGCCATCGTCCAGCAGCGCGATGCGTGGCACCACCAGTGCGTCGGCGCGTTGGTCGTAATCGATGCGGATGCGGCTGAACATGCCCGGCTGCAGGGTCGCGTCGGCGAACGCGCAGACCACCCGGAAGGTGCCGCTGCCGGCATCCACCACATTGGCCACGCGATCGACCACGCCCTGGAAGGTCTTGCCCGGCAGCGCGTCGGCCTGCAGCAGGACCGGCAGGCCGGCCTTGAGCGTCGCCAGCTCGCGTTCGGGCACGTTGAGCGTGGCTTCCAGCTTCGAGTTGTCGACGATGCGGAAGATCGGCGTGTTGATCTGGACGAAGTTGCCGGTCTTGATTGAGCGCGAGGCGATCACGCCGGAAATCGGCGCCACCACCGTCGTATAGGACAGTTCCAGCTTGGCCAGGTTGTACTGCGCGCGCGCGTTCTCCAGATCGAACTTGATCTGGTCCACGTCGTTGGCGCTGATCATCTGCTGATCCACCAACTGGCGGGCGCGGTGGTAGTTGTTCTCCAGCTTGCGCATCTGCGCCTCGGCCTGGGCCACGGCCAGGCGCGCGCGATCCGGATCCAGCCGCACCAGCGCCTGCCCGGCCTTGATCTGCTGACCTTCCTCGACCATCACCGCCAGCGCCACGCCGGAGGTCTTGGCGACCACCTGCGACTCGGCGCGCGGTTCCAGGGTGGTGGTACCGGTGTAGCTGGCGGCCACGGCGCGGCGGCTGGCCGTCACCGCTTCCACCGGCACCGCGTCGGCGGCCTTGGCCTCGGCTCCGTTCTTGGCCTGGGCTTCGGGCGCGGGGCCGCCGCCCTTGCAGGCGGACAGGACCAGCATGCCGCACAGGACGGGCAGCAGGGCCAGGCGCAGGTGGGAGCGGCCGGATTGGGGGTGGGCTCGGGACATGGGGTGGACCGTGGTGGTGTTGTTTAGGTGTTGTATGAAGGTATATCACCCATTCAGCCGGAATCATGCGCCGAAGGTCATGGTGACCAGCTTCCGTAATGGCCGCTTTTGCGGCGGCGATGCGTGCGGAGCGACCTGGATCCGGTTGTCGCCAAGGGTGCATCGACCATGCGGCACCGGCGTGCCCGTCCGGCGGATGGCGGCATTCGTGACGTTAACGTTATACTTCGCGAAGCCAAGCGCTGCGGTTGGACGCGGCGCGCGCAAATGAGAGTCCCGGATTAACGACATGATGCGACCGCTTCCGCTCGCCGCTTGCCTTGCCTTGGCCGCCGCCCTGCCGATGGCCGCCCTGACCGCCCAGACCCCCACCAGCGAAGCCGCGCCCGCGCCGGCCCCCGCTGCTGCGGCTCCGGCGGCTGCTCCCGCCGCCCCTGCCGCCGCGCCGATCACCGGCAACGCCGACAAGGGCCGCACCCTGACGTACACCTGCCAGGGCTGCCACGGCATCACCGGCTACAAGAATGCCTACCCGAACTACCACGTGCCGCGGATCGGCGGCCAGTCGGCGGAATATCTGGTCAATGCGCTGACCGAATACAAGAAGGGGGCCCGCAAGCACCCGACCATGCAGGCGCAGTCCGAAAGCTTCTCGGATCAGGACATCGCCGACATCGCCGCCTTCCTTTCCACCGTCAAGTAATCCGCCATGCCCAACGCCAAGCACGCCCAGCGTCTAGCCATCGCCCTGCTCGCCGCCCTCGCCCTGGCGGCATGCTCCAAGGTGGAAACCAACGAGACCGCCGCCGCCGATCCCGGCCACGCCAGTGGCGAGCACGGTTCCAGTTCCTCCGCCGGCCTGCCGGACGGCCGCATCGCCGCAGGCGAGCAATTGGCCAACGCCAAGGGCAAGGCCACCGGCCAGAGCTGCATCGACTGTCACGGCGCCGACGGCAATGCCCCGATCGACGGCACCTACCCGAAGCTGGGTGGCCAGTACGCCGACTACATCGCGCATGCGCTCCAGGCCTACCGCGCTGGCGATCGCCAGCACGCGCTGATGTCGCCGCAGGCCGCCGGCCTGAGCGACCAGGACATCTCGGATCTGGCCGCCTACTTCGGCTCGCGCGAGTCCAAGCTGCGCGACCTGCACGGCGTGCACTGAAACCGCGACAGGCAGACATCCTCGTCGGAGACGGAGCCGCAAGGCTCCGTTTCTTTTTGTGCCGATGACATCCGCAATGGCCGGGGCCACCCTCATCGGCCCTGGATTCGAGCCGTATGCCGCATGCCATGCGGGCCTTGCATCATCGTGATGCCATTGCTGGACGGTTTGCCGGAAAACGCCAGCTGTTTTCCCCCAAGTCGTGTATCGCGCCACCGAACGGCCACACCCGTGGCGTCTGGCGTCAGGAATCGGTGGGAATGGGCGTGCGCTTGGTCGGAATTTCCGGTGGCGGACGCGCCGAAGCCGGTTGTTCGTTGAGATTGGGGTCGAACAGGCCGCAGCCGCCGCCCAGTTGCAGCACGGACACCACGCAGCGGATTTTCTTGCGGGTTCCGGGAATCGGGATCACCGCTTCGCGGATGTTGCGCCGGACCCATTCGGCCAACAGCGACTCGTTCGGCACCCAGTACTTGTCGAAGCTGGTCGGTTCGTAGTCGTAGGGCGGACGTTGGAGCCAGGTGCCGGAACTGTCGATCTTCTCGCGCGTCCACTGGTCATTGCCGCCGCCGGGCGCGCCGCGTTCGCTGGCGGTCGCCGGACCCTCGCCGGCACCGGCGCCGGTCGGCACCCGCACGCTGCCATCGGCGTTGAACAGGCCCGGCTTCTGCCCGGCATTGGCGCCGCTGTCGCCAGCGACGTTGCGCCGCGAAGCTCCCCAGTCGTCGCCGCGCTGCGGTGTGGCCCAGCCGCCGCTGCGATCGGCCTGCGCCGGTCCCGACCGCGTCGCCCCGGGCTGCAGGCCTTTCGACGCCGAAGGCGTGGCCGCCTGCGGACCTGTGCCGGTATCGCGGGCGGTGGCCGGGGCCGGCGTGCTCGCCGCACTGGCATTGCCCTGCGTCGTGGCCGGGCGCGGCGCCGGAATCTCGCGTTCGCGCACGCCCGGGGCCGGCTGTTGCAGATCGCGTACCGGCGCCACCCGCGTGGGTACCTGCGCCGTGCGCACCTGTGGCAACGGCGCGGCGATCTCGCGCTCCTGCACCTGCGGCACCGGTCGGTTGATTTGCGGTGCGGCGATGCCGCGCTGCGTGTCCACGCGCGGTACCGCCGGGGTTTCCAGCACGGTGACCTCGCGCTGCGGCACGCTCAGTTCGCGCGGGGTGATCGTGGGTGCGGTCACCGCATCGCGACGCAGATTGGGCGGCGGCAATACGTATTCGGTGGTCGGCGCCGGCACTTCGGTGACCTGCACCGGCTGCGGTGCCTGCGGTGCCGGCTCGGCGATTTCGCGTTCGCGCACCTGCGGTGTTTCGGTGGCCAGCGTCGGCGACGGCGGCACGAATTCGGGCATCCGCCGGGGCGTGGCCACGGTGCTGGCATCCTGGCTCGCGGCCTCGCCACCGGAAGCGGCCGGCGCCGGCGAAGAGGTCGCCTGCGGCGCGCCGCCACCTGTTTCCTCGGGCGTGCCGCGGCCGACGAATTCGACCTGCACGCGGCTGCTGTCGCCGGCTTCCGCCGGCGATGGTGGCAGGCGGACCACCGCGACCCAGACCAGCAGCAGCACGAACAACAGGTGCATCAGCAGGCTGGTGAAACCAGCCAGCCAGCGGATGCCGCGTTCCTCGCGCGGCGGCGGATCCCAGTCCTGGTAGAACAGCGAACGCAGACCGCCCCAGAAACCCAGCGCAGGCGCGATCGGGCCCGGCGGTGGCGGCGGGCGCGTCATCAGGTCCGTGACGATGGCTTCGGACCTTTCGCGGGTAATGATGCCGAGCCGTTCCGGCAGCGCGCGCAGCCAGAGCCCCCAGCCATACGGCAGGCCGGTGTGACGCTCCAGTATGGGAGCCGCCTTGCGCGGCAACAGCGCCTGGATGATGAGTTCGGCGGCTCGCGTCACCGGCGCGGGGCTATGTCAGGCCGCGTTGCCGCGGGGAATGTAGGGAGCCGCGCCGGTATCGTGATCGGTGGCATCGCGCACCGCCGTCACGCCGGGAACGCGCGCGACCAGGGTCTTCTCGATACCCTGTTTCAGGGTCACGTCGGCCATGCCGCAACCGTGGCAACCGCCGCCGAAGCGCAGGTACACGACACCGTCGCCGGTCACCTGCTCCACCGCCACCTTGCCTTTGTGCTGGGCCAGTTGCGGATTGATCTCGTTTTCCACCACCCAGCGCACGCGCTCGACCAGGGATGCGGACTCGGCGGGTACCTCGCCCTTGATCTTGGGCGCCTTGATGGTCAGCTGGGTGCTGGCGCCCTGGTAGACGTAGTCGATCTCGGCACCATCCAGCCAGGCCACGCTGTCGGCCTGCACGTACAGGGTGAACCCGTCGCAGTCCACCGCCCATTCGTCGCCGGCCAGATCGCGCGGTTCGGCGAACTCCAGGCGCGCGTCGGCGCGCGGGGTACCTGCATGCACCGCGCTGAGCCGCACGCCGAGACCGGGCAGCGACTCGCGCTCGATCAGTTTGCGGAAATGGGCCTGTGCGCTGTCGGAAATCTGGATCATGCGGGGTATTCTAGCGTTCCGGCCGGGGCTTGCCCGTCCGGACCATCGTAACGTGTGCCGGCGTTCAGCGGACCGGCTTTCCCGGAGGACCCATGACCGACCTGATCCCCCTCGCCCAGGCCCATTGCGTGCCCCTGCGTGGCGGCGAGCACAAGCTGGGCCAGGCCCGCATCGCCGAACTGATGCCGGAACTGCCCGGCTGGGAACTGGCCGAGGACGGCCATGCGCTGTGCAAGACCTTCACCTTCGCCAACTACCACGAGACCATGGCGTTCGTGAATGCGCTGGCCTACATCGCCCACCGCGAGGACCATCACCCGGATTTGGGCGTACATTACAACCGCGCCGTGGTCCGCTATTCGACCCACGATGTCGGCGGACTCAGCGAAAACGACTTCATCTGCGCGGCCAAGGCCGAGGCGTTGGTCACCGGAGCTCCCTGATGAGAATTCTTCCCCTGTTGGCGACTTCCACCGTGCTGGCGGCAACGCTGTCCGCCTGCGGCGGTTCCGGCACCCCGGCCGCGCCGGTGGCGGCGCCGACCGAACTGGCGGCGGTCGACACGCCCCCGCCCGAGTATCCGATTGAACTGGCCTGCGCCGGCATCGGCGGCGTGTCCACGCTGAAGGTCGTCGTCGGCATCGAAGGCGTTCCGACCGAAGTCGGCGTGTTCAAGAGCAGCGGCCAACCGGCGCTGGACGAAGCGGCGCAGAAGGCCGTGCACGGATGGCAGTTCAAGGCCGCCACCCGCAACGGCCAGGCGATCAGCCAGACCATCCAGGTGCCGGTGACCTTCACCCCGCCCGCCGAACGGCCGAACCAGTGCTTCGCGCTGGATTCGCAACGCCAGGGATGAACCTGCGTTGCTGAATCTGTTGCTGGCGTGGTCCTTGGCGCAAGTCCAGCCCGCCAACAATTTGCCACCGCCTCCGCCGCAGCCCGCCGAGTTGCGCTACCTGCCCGTCCGCGTCGATGCGCATATCGCCGAGGCGGAATCGATTCCGGGTGACGGCCGTGCCGCCGACATGCTGGTGTCCGTCGTCGACGAACGAACCCTGCGAGTAAGCTTGACCGTTCGCCATGACGAACAGGAAAGCGTCCATGCGGCGGGTATCCGCGCCTGGCGCGCCGATGAAGATCTGCAGATCGTGATTCCGCTGGTTTCCAATGCGGCGACTCCATTCGAGCCACGCTGCTGTCTCGCCTATTCGCAGGCGGATCTGGTACTGAGTTTCCCGGATGGATTACCCGGACATGTCACCGTGCGAACCGAGCAGCCGCAACTGCGCGTCATTGCGGAACAGCGCCTGGCGCCGCAGCTCTGAAAGCGGTTTTTGCCGGCTCAACCCAGCCGGTTCAGCACTTCCGCCAATTCCGGCGCCAGCGGCGCATTGAGCAGGTAGGGCGTCTTGCCGCCGTCAAGCGCGAATTCCAGCGAGGCGGCATGCAGGAACAGCCGCTTCAGGCCGGCCTGGTCGCGCAGGCGTTTGTTGACCGCCTGATCCCCGTACTTGTCATCCCCGGCCACCGGATGCCCGAGGTGCTGCGCATGCACGCGGATCTGGTGCGTGCGGCCGGTCTCGATGACGACTTCGCAATACGAATGACCACCGCGCCGCTCCAGTACCCGGAAATGGCTCAGTGACGCCTTGCCGGCGGGATTGACCTGCACATGCCGCTCGCCGCCCTGGCGCAGGCCGACATGCAATGGCGCATCCACGCTCATCACCCCGTCCGGCATCCGCCCCACCAGCAGGGTCAGGTAGCGCTTCTCGATGCCGCGCCCCTCGTCGCTGTCGTTCTCGCGCATCAGCGCCTGCAGTTCGGACAGCGCGGAACGCTTCTTGGCCATGATCAGCAAGCCGGACGTGTCGCGATCCAGGCGGTGCACCAGTTCCAGCGTCTGTCCCGGGCGCAGCACGCGCATGGTCTCGATGGCGCCGTGGCTGATGCCGCTGCCACCGTGACTGGCCACCCCGGAGGGTTTGTTGATGACCAGCAGGCGGGCGTCCTCGAACACGATTGCCGCCTCCATCCGTTGCAGGAAGCCGGTCGGGGGCGGTGCCTTGTCTCCAACTTCAGTGAGATTGACGGGGGGAATCCGGACCTCGTCGCCCGCCTCCAGCTTGCGCTCGGCCTTGGCGCGACCACCGTTGACCCGGACCTGGCCGCTCCGGACCAGCTTGTAGACCAGGCTGCGTGGCGCGCCCTTCAGCTGGCCCAGCAGGAAGTTGTCCAGTCGCTGTCCGCCCCGGTCTTCCGGGACCCTGACCAGGCGGACGGCGGCTTTGGTCCCGGCCTGCGGCCGTGAAGCGGGGGGCGAAGCGGTCATGGTCACTATTATTCTGCTACACTCGGCGGGCGAGATAAGGGTTTGATTTCGCAGGGAGTTGCCGGCTTGGAAGCAAGCCGTGGGCCAGAAGCCCGGCTCCCCGCGATTCCGGCAGGCGCGCGGCCACCGCCCCAGGGGCGGCCATGTTAGCGGCTTGCCGGCGAACCCGGATACCGCCGGACGCGTGACGGCGCCCGTAGCTGAACATGTCCCGCGCGGCGCCACCACTGGTTGGGAAGCTGCCGCCGGCCCGTAACACACATTAAAAAAAGCGCTCCCGCGGCCTGCCGTGGTGTCGTAGCGCTGGAAACCCAACCCGCCCCGCTGCGCCTGCGCAAGGGGCGGAGCACCGTTCCAGAGGCGAAACGCCATGGCGTTCCGCGCGGTAGTAGCGCGCGAGGAACGCAAACAATGAAACGCATGTTGATCAATGCGACGCAGGCTGAAGAACTGCGCGTCGCGATCGTGGATGGCCAGACGCTGTACGACATCGATATCGAGCAACCGTCGAAAGAGCAGAAGAAGTCCAACATCTACAAGGGCCGCATCACCCGGCTCGAACCTTCCCTCGAAGCGGCCTTTGTCGACTACGGTGCAGACCGGCACGGCTTCCTGCCGCTGAAGGAAATCTCCCGCGACTATTTCCAGGCCGGGGTCGACCACAACAAGGCCGGCCTGCGCGAACTGCTGCGCGAGGGCCAGGAAGTCGTCGTCCAGGTGGACAAGGACGAGCGCGGCAACAAGGGCGCCGCCCTGACCACGTTCATCTCCCTGGCCGGTCGCTACATGGTACTGATGCCCAACTCGCCCACCGCCGGCGGCGTGTCGCGCCGCATCGAGGGCGATGACCGTGCCGAGCTGAAGCGGGCCATGGACTCGCTGGCCATCCCCGACGACATGGGCGTCATCATCCGCACCGCCGGCGTCGGCCGCGACGCCGAAGAGCTGCAGTGGGACCTGGATTACCTGCTGCAGGTCTGGAAGGCGATTGCCGAGGCCGCGCTGACCAAGCCGGCACCGTTCCTGATCTACCAGGAGTCGCGCCTGATCGTGCGCGCCCTGCGCGACTACCTGCGCGCTGACATCGGCGAAATCCTGGTCGACACCGAGGAACTGCACGAGACCGCGCGCGAGTTCATGCAGCAGGTCATGCCGCAGAGCCTGCGCAAGCTCAAGCACTACAAGGACGACATCCCGCTGTTCAACCGCTTCCAGATCGAGTCCCAGATCGAAGGCGCGTATGAACGCAATGTCCGCCTGCCCTCCGGCGGCTCCATCGTGGTCGACCAGACCGAGGCGCTGACCGCCATCGACGTCAACTCGGCGCGCGCCACCAAGGGCGGCGACATCGAGGAGACCGCGTTCCACACCAACCTGGAGGCGGCCGAGGAAGTGGCCCGCCAGCTGCGCCTGCGCGATCTGGGCGGTCTGGTGGTGATCGACTTCATCGACATGTCGAGCAACAAGCACCAGCGCGAGGTCGAGAACCGCCTGCAGAACGCGCTGAAGTACGACCGCGCCCGCGTGCAGCTGGGCCGCATCTCGCGCTTCGGCCTGATGGAAATGAGCCGCCAGCGCCTGCGTCCGTCGCTGGGCGAATCCAGCCAGATCGTCTGCCCCCGCTGCGACGGCCACGGCCGCATGCGCAGCGTGGAGTCGCTGTCGCTGTCCATCATCCGCGTGGCCGAGGAGCACGCGATGAAGGAGAACACCGGACAGGTCCTGGTCCAGGCGCCGGTGGAAATCGCCAACTTCCTGCTCAACGAGAAGCGCGGCGCGCTGCGCGAGATCGAGACCCGCCACGACGCGCCGATCATCATCGTCGCCGACGAGGCGCTGCACACCCCGCACTACGAAGTCACCCGCGTCCGCGAGAACGAACTGGGCGAGGAAACCACCAAGCCCAGTTATCAGCGCGGCACCCCGCGCAAGTTGCCGGTGCATGCGCTGACCAAGGCGCAGCTGAACATTCCGGCGGCACCCGCGGTCACCCACGTGAAGCATTCGCAGCCCGCCCCGGTACGCGAGGAACGCGAGGCCCCTGCGCCCGCGCCGATCGCCCCCGCGCCTGCCCCGGCGCAGGTCGCCACGCCGGCTTCCGGTGGCCTGTTCGGCTGGCTCAAGCGCCTGGTCGGTGCCGAAAGCGCGCCGGCACCCGCGCCGCAGCCGCGTCAACAGGACAACCGCCAGTCGCGCAACGAACGCAATGATCGCGGCCAGCGCCGTGACAACCGCCAGCAGCAGAGCCAGGGACGCGGCGGCAACGGCCAGCAGCGCCGTGAGGAAGGCCGCGGCAAGGGCCAGCAGAATGCGCAGCAGAAGCCGCGCGGCGAGCAGCAGCCCAAGCAGCCGGGGCAGCAGCAACAGCCCAAGCAGAAGCAACAACAGCAGCCGCAGGCTCCCCGTCAACAGGGGCAGCAAGGCCAAGGCCAGCCGCAGGCACCGAAGCCGCGCGGCGAACATGTCCAGCCGGCGCAGAAGCCGCAGGTCGCCCCGGTTTCGAAGCCGGAAACCGCTTCGCCGGTCGCCGTCGCGCCCGCCGAGACCGAGGTGGGCAAGATCGCTACCGTGGCCGCGGTTGCTGCAACGGAAGCACCGCGTCCGCAACCGCAACCGCAACCGCAACCGCAGGTTCAGCCTGAAACCATCGCCGAACAGACCGCGGATGCAGCCGCCGCGGACAGCGTGACTGCGTCCGAGGAAGGCGCGGCCGGTGATGCCGCGCAGGGCGAAGGCGGCGGACGTCGCCGCCGTGGTCGCCGTGGTGGCCGCCGTCGCCGTCGTGGCAATGCCGAGGGCGCAACGCTGGCCGACGATCAAGGCGGCGACGATCTTTCCGATCTGGGTCCGGACGAACAGGATGCGGTCGCCAGCCGTTCGCAGCCGGAGTTCGATTTCGACGACGAGGAACCGGCTCCCGCGCCGTCCCGTCCCGCCGGTGCCAACCGTCCGATGGCCGTCGCGCCGGTGACGCCTGCTCCGGCCTCGCCGGTGCAGGACAAGCCCGTGGCGGATGCCGTGGCACAGACCGCTCCCGTCGCCGTCCAGACGGCACCGGTCGAAGTCGTTGCCGAGGCACGGGCCGAAGTCGCCGCGGTCGCCGACAGTGGCGACGCGCGCGCCGTCATCGCCGAAACCGTGAAGATCGAAGCCCGGGCCGGCAACGAGATTGTCCAGGCGGTCCAGCAGGACATCGCGACGGAGTCTCCCGCCGTTGCGTCCGCGACGGACGTGACCGAGACCCCGGCGAGAGCGCCCGCTCCGAACGAAGCGGCCTCCCCGCCGGTGGCGGCAAGCACTGAAGCCGTGGCCGAGCCGGCCAGCGAACCGGTGCGCGCCGAACTTGCCGAGCCGGCCCCGGCCGCCCAGCCGGCGACGCCGTCCGCGCCGCCGCGCGGCACCACCGGATCGCTGTTCTTCGCGCTGGATGCGGATACTCCGCCGTCGGTGACGCGTGGCCTGTTCGAACCGGTCGCCACGCCCAAGCCGACCGCACCGGAGACCTCGGCCGGCATCGCCCACAACGACGATGAAGATCAGCCGGTCGATCCGGATCATCCGGAGAACGAGCGCAGCGCCTGACATCAGGCGCAAGCGCGCAGGCACGACGAAAACCGGCTGGCGACAGCCGGTTTTCTTTTTGTCCGCTTGAAATGCGTGATGCGCGCTTGGCGCCAAATGGAAGCGCCTGGCAACCGGCCTGCTAGAGCGCCCGTGCCGGGTCGAGCAATCCGTACTGGGCGGCCAGTCGCGCCAGCGCGATGTTGTCGGTGACCCCCGCCTTCTCGAACAGGCGCGTCTTGTGCGTGTTGACGGTCTTGGCGCTCAGGCTCAGGCGCTTGGCGATTTCTTCCTGGCGCAGGCCCTGGATCAGCAGCATGGCGACTTCCAGTTCGCGCGGCGACAACGCATCGAAGGGAGAACCATCCCCGGACACGTTGAGCAGCGCCAGGTTCTGGGCCACGCTGCTGCCCAGATAGCGCTTGCCGCGGGCGACGTCACGCACCGCGCGGATCAGCTCCTGGGCGTCGCCGCCCTTGCCCAGATAGCCGGACGCGCCGGCTTCCAGCAGGCGCTTGGGCAACGGCCCGTCTTCCAGCACCGACACGATGATCACCCGCGTCTCCTGGTCACCGCGCACGATGCGCTCGGTCACTTCCAGCCCGCTGTATCCGGGCAGGTGCAGATCGCACAGCACCACGTCTGGCTTCAGCTTGCGGATGACCGGCAAGGCCTCCTCGCCGCTCTCCGCCTCGCCCACCACCTCGAAATCGGTTTCCTGCGCGAGGATCATCCGCATGCCGGTCCGCACCAGCGCGTGATCGTCAATCAGGAATACTCGAATCGTCATGCCACATCCCCTTTCGAGCCTCGGCTCAACACCGAGCCTATTCCCGGAATGCGGCCATCGCAACTCACATTCTAGCCGTCCGTCCGCACCGCGATGACCTCCCACTGGTCATGCATCGTCCTGGTTCCCGGCTCATGCATACTCGCCGTTCACGCCTTCGGAAGGAGCCTTGAATGACATCGAAAACATCGGCACGCCCGTTCTGGGCCGGCCTGTTGCTACTGGTTGCCCTGCCCGTCTGCGCCGCCGACGGCGGCGATGCGGCGGAATGGAAAGGCCAGGTTGCCCGCATCAGTGCGGGCGCCGATACCGCCGCGCGCGGACAGGCCATCACCAGTCGCCTGGACGCCATGGGCGTGACCTGGCGCGAAGAGGCCTTCGAACAAAAGGACAAGCATGGCCGCAATCTGCTCGCCGACCTGGGCGGAAAAGCCGATGCACCGCTGCTGCTGATCGGCGCGCACTACGATCGCGTCGCGGTTGGCCACGGCGCGACCGACAACGCATCCGGTTCCGCCGCGGTGCTGGAACTGGCCGCGCGCCTGAAGGCGCGGCCACTGGTCAACCATCGGGTCCAGATCGCGTTCTGGGATCTGGAGGAAGCCGGCCTGCTCGGCTCGCACGCCTACGTCACCACGCCGGGACGCGAGAAACCTGCGCTGTACGTCAACTTCGACGTGTTCGGCTGGGGCGATACCCTCTGGATGATGTCACCGCAAGCGGATACCCCGCTGATCGCCGCGCTGCGCAGCGCAAGCACGGCGCACAAGCTGGGCTTCCAGCCGGGTGAACATTATCCGCCCACCGATCATCTCGCGTTCCTCAAGCAGGAATGGCCGGCGGTTTCCTTCTCGCTGGTGGGAGGCGACGAAATCGATCCGATCCTGGCGGTCTTCGGCGGCAAGAAACCGGCCACCGCGCCGAAGGTCATGCAGGTCATCCACAGTCCGCGTGACACGGTCGCCGAACTCGACGACGGGCGCGTGGACGATGCCCTGGATGTCATCGAGCAGGGACTGCGCGACTGGGATGCCGCCGCGCGATAAGAAACACGCGGAAAGAACCACCTTGCCGGGGCGGCATGCGAGAACCGCCCCGGCTTTCCGGACGGCGACGGTGTCGGGCTCGCGACTGACCGCCGGGCATCCACGCCTGTGCGCGGACGTTGGGCTCTCTGGTGGCTCCCGGGTCATCGGCCGGTCCGGGAAGCGGGCCGGGGTGATCGGCGCCTGCCACTCGTTTGGTTTATACGTCGTCCGATGCGAAGAAGCCGTGTAGAGAAGCGCGTGCGACGTGCCGGCGCGTCATAGCCAAAGGCGAAGGCGTTTCTTTGCACGGAGATGACATCCCTGTCGCTAGCCTGTCGGCAACCGATGCTGCCCTGCCGCGCCATGATGACGCTCGATCTCCCCCATTCGCCCGGCCACGACGGCAGTTTCCTGCTGTCGATCAACGAATCCGAACCCCTGCATTTCCCGTCGCGCATTTCCGCGCTCGCCTACGCCAGCAAGCTCGCCTGGCAACGCGAGCAGCAGGGCCTGGATTACGCGATCAATGTCGAGGGAGGAGACGGCAAGTGGCGCCTGTTCCGCGGCGTTCGTCGGCTGCGCGCCTGACCCGGGTCCCGGAACATCGGATTTTTCCTACAGCAGGTCGGGCACTGCACCGACTGACTGGTCGCGTGCGCCGCGGCATTCTGGACGCGTTCCCGGAAGCACGCCCTGCGACGGTCAGGAAGACCGCTCTGCAAAGGAAAAGGGCGCCGCCTTGAGCAAGCGGAAGCGGCCCGGGAACCTCCCCCTTCAAGGTCCGGCCTGGATGGTGCCGGACCTTTCTTTTTTGCTGCGGCCTGATGATGGCCGAAAACGGTGAGTTCGCGCACGCGGGCTGTGGCAGCATCGCGGCATTCCCTCCTGGATCGCCAGCATGCCGACCACCGCCGAACGCACCGCCCTCTTCCGCCAGTTGCACGCCGATGGGCTACTGCTGCTCGCCAACGCCTGGGACGCGGGCAGCGCGCGCCTGATCGAATCGCTGGGCGCGCGCGCCAGCGCCACCACCAGCGCCGGCCTGGCGTGGTCACAGGGCTATCCGGACGGCGACCATCTGCCGGTCGCGCGCTTGCTGGACAGCGTCGACAGCATCGTCCGTGTCCTGTCGACGCCGTTGACCGTCGATATCGAAGGCGGCTACTCGGATGATCCCGACACCGTCGCCGACACGGTGCTGCATCTGGTCCGGCGGGGCGTGTCGGGTATCAACCTCGAGGACGGCGGCGACGATCCCGCCGTGCTGTGCGCCAAGATTGCGCGCATCCGCGAACATTGCCGGGAGGCTGGCAGCGATGTGTTCGTCAACGTGCGCACCGATGTCTATCTGCGCCGGCTCGCTCCGGCGGGTGCGGCCAGCGTGCAGGAAACCCTGGCGCGCGCCGCGCGTTACCGCGAGGCCGGCGCCGATGGGCTGTTCGTGCCGGGCGTGGTCGAGGAAACCGAGATCACCGCCATCGCCCAGGACGCGGGCCTGCCGCTGAATGTCCTGTGGCGCGCCGCGCTGCCGGATCGCGACCGGCTTCGCCGGTGTGGTGTACGCCGCCTCAGCGCCGGTTCGGATCTCGCCGAATCGGTCGCCGGCCACCTGCAACGCCGTGCGCAGTCGTTCCTCGCCGAGGGAGCCGGCATGCCGGCGGATCCGCAGGCACTGGGCTACGGGCAGCTCAACGCGCTGTTCGCGCCCGCCTGATCCGCCTCGTTCGGCGTCGCGCGCCGCTGCATTCACGATGCGGCGCGTCAGTCGTGGCCCAGGGATTCGATCAGGAAATCCACGACCGCGCGCACCCCGGGCAGTTGCCCGCGCCGGTGCGGCATCACCAGCGTGGTGGTCACCCGGCCGGCATGCCATCCCGGTAAGACACGCGACAGTCGGCCTTCGTCCAAATCCGGGCGGCACAAGGATTCCGGCAGGCAGGCGATCCCCAGCCCCGCGCCGGCCGCCGCCCGCAGCGCCTGCGATTCGTTGGCAATCATGCGCGGCCGTGGGGTGACCTCCACGGTCCGCGCGTCCGCGGCCTCCGCCATGAGTGTCCAGCGCGTTGCGCCGGCACCGCTCAACAAGCCGTCATGCCGTTCCAGCGCTTCCGGGTCCGCCGGCATTCCGTGGGCGTCCAGATAGCCGGGTGAAGCGACCAGCACGATGCTTTCCTGCCCGATTCGGCGCTGCACCAGTCCCGAATCGGGCAAGGGCGCGAAATGACTGCGCACGGCGATGTCATAGCCTTCCTGGACCACGTCCACGAACCGATCGGTCACGTCCAGTTGCAGGCACAGGCGCGGGAACCGTTGCGCCAGTCGCGGCAGGTGCGCGGCCAATTGCTCCTGCGCCACCGGCACGGAAGCGGTGATGCGCACGGTGCCGCTGGGCTCGGCCACCCGCTGGCGCACGATGTCCTGCGCGGCCTCGGCCTCGATGATCGAGGCACGGGCATGCTCGTAGAAATCACGCCCGACTTCGGTCAGCGTGAAGCTGCGCGAGGTGCGATGGATCAACCGCACCTGCAGCGCCTCTTCCAGTTCGGCCACGCGCTTGCTCAGGGTCGACTTGGGTAGCCCCAGCCGGCGCGAGGCCGGCGCGAAACCGCCGTGTTCGACCGCGGCGACGAAGAACACCAGGTCGTTGAGATTGAGCACCGAAAGTCCATGAATGTGGACGATAAGTCGCCATTTTGCCGACTACACGGTCAAAGTCCACAGTTCTATTGTTTCCCCACCGGCCGGATTCCCCTTCCCCCCAGGATCTTCATCCATGACCACCACTACCCTGCTGTACGGCGTGCCTTCGGGCTGCTCCTTCGGTTCCATCGTCGCGCTGGAATGGCTCGGCCTGCCCTATCGGCTCAGCCGGATTGCCATGCCCGAGGAAGTCACCGGCGACGACTATCGCCGCCTGAATCCGGTCGGCGAGACCCCCACCCTGATCACCACGGATGGCCGCGCCATCAGCGAAAGCATGGCCATCCTCAACCATCTCGGCGCGCGTGGCCTGGACACCGGGCTGGCATTCGCCCAGGGCACGCCGGGGTTCGACCGGCTCAATCAGATGCTGGCGTTCCTCAACACCGCCTTCTTCAACGCCTTCAGCCCGCTATGGCATGCGCTGGAGCACGGCAGCGAAGGCGTCGAGAACCAAGTGCTGGGCGAATACGGCCGCGGCAGGGTCGTGCGCGCGCACGCCCTGCTGGAACAGTTGCTGGGCGACCGTCCCTGGTTGCTCGGCGATCAGCGCACGCTGGCCGACGCCTACTTCATCGGCATTGCCCGCTGGACGCAATACCACGACGTGATCGATCGCCGCGATTACCCGAACCTGCAGCGCCTGTTCGACAAACTGGAAGCCGACCCGGCGGTGATCTTCGCGCATGCGATCGAAGCCGGACGCCCGGCGGTGTCCGCGGGTGGATTCCAGGGCCACGTGCCGCTGCAAGGCGTGCTCGGCGAGTTCCGCCAGGCGGCCTGATTCCCCGGGCAATGAATGGCCTCCGGCGGCATCCCGTCGCCGGAGGCGCAAGAACCGGAGAGTCGCCAGAAGGCATCGCCGACACACTGGCGCCTCTTCTCCACGAGGGTTCTCCATGAAGGTTCTGCAAGGCAAGGTCGCCATCGTCACCGGCGCCAGTTCCGGTATCGGCGAGGCCAGTGCCCGGTTGTTCGCGCGCGAAGGCGCCCGCATCGTCGCGGTCGCACGCGGCGAGGAAGGTCTGCGCCGGCTGGTTTCCGCCATCGCCGACGAGGGCGGCGAAGCGGTCGCGGTTGCCGGCGACGTGCGTGACGAAAGCTGCGCGCGGGCCGCGGTACAGGCCGCGCTCGAACATTTCGGCGGGCTCGACATCGCGTTCAACAACGCCGGCACGCTTGGCGAGATGGGACCGACACCGGGCATATCCGCGCAAGGCTGGCGCGACACCCTGGACATCAACCTGACCAGCGCGTTCCTGGCCGCCAGGCACCAACTGCCGGCAATGCAGGCGCGCGGCGGCGGCTCGCTGATCTTCACCTCGACCTTCGTCGGCCATACGGTCGGCCTGCCAGGCGCAGCCGCCTACGCGGCGAGCAAGGCCGGCCTGCTCGGCCTGACCCGCGCGCTGGCGGCGGAGTTCGGCGCCGAAGGCATCCGCGTCAATGCCCTGCTTCCCGGCGGCACCGACACGCCGATGGCACGGGCGATGAACGGCACCGCGGAATCCTGGGCCTTCGTCGAGAACCTGCACGCGCTCAAGCGCACCGCCACGCCGGAGGAACAGGCGCGCTCGGCGTTGTACCTGGCTTCCGACGCCTCCTCCTTCACCACCGGCACCGCGCTGCTGGTCGATGGTGGCGTTTCGATCACCCGCATGTAGAGGCGGCGCGCCCGGCACTTTCCCGCTTTTCCTCCTCGCCTGTCCCCGCGCGCCACGCTAGAGTGACGGCGGGGAATCGGCTCAACGGCGGTCGCAGCGGCCGCCACGGGGGAACATCGATGAAGACGAACACCATGGGATGGGTCGGCGCGGCACTGTGCCTGGCAACGGCTACCGCATCGGCGCAGGAAGCGCCGTTGTCGGAGGAACAGCAGATCCTGCTGCGCGCGGCGCAGAACGTCACCACCCGCACCGAAACGGTCAGCAGGATTCTCGACTACTGCACCCGCCAGGACGCCGGCTTCGCCGCCACCGGGCTGGACAGCATCCGCGCCTGGCGGCAACGCAACCAGGCCTACGTGGATCTGGGCCCTGCCCTGCGCGAGGAGACCTACGCGATGGGCGTGCGCCAGTTCGGCGTCACCCGCGAAGAAGCCGAAGCCGCGCTCATGGCTGCGGTCGAAGAGGTCGCCGGCACCTTCGCCGAGGAGATGGAACAGGTCGATGAGCCCGCCCGCCGGCGCCACGCCTGCGACGCCTATGCGCGCAAGATCAGCGACGGCGAACTGGACATCGGCTTCGAACGTCCCGAGGTGAAAGCGATGCTCGACGCCCGCCTCGATGGAACGCGCAAACGCTAGCCGGCGATGGCGTCGGAGTTCCCGGCGAGCCAGGCCGCCAGTTTCTCCAGTCCGACTTCGGTCCCCTCGCGGCGTTCGCCATGATCGGTATAGCCGTCCAGGAACACGACCTGTTCGGTGAACGACATCAGCGTGCCGCCGGCATCGGGCCGCAGCGACACCGTCACCAGCGATACCGAGATGCGCCGCTCGCCCAGCAGCAGGTCGTAGGCGTAGATGATGCGCCGCTCGGGCACGATGTCGAGGAAATGCGCACGGAACACGTGCGCGAGTCCATCGCTGTCATGGACCTGGTTGTATTCGCTGCCGCCGATGCGGAAATCCAGCGCGTAGCCGGCGTTGTTCCAGTCGTCGTGGCAGGAGAACCACGCCTGCTTGGCCTCGGCCTGCGACCACGCCGCGAACACCCGCGCCGGCGCTGCCGGCAGCTTGCGATCGATGCGAAAGTGGGTGTGCGCCTCGGACAGTTCAGAAAGGAGGGGCATGCGATGCTCCTTGGGCAGTTTCAGCGGGAGGAATCCGCGTCATCGGATCCGGTGCGGGCGAGGAAGGCTTCCAGCCGGTCGAAGCGACGCCGCCAGCTACGCTCGCGTTGGGCCGCCCACGCTTCGACCTGGGCCAGCGCGCCAGGTATCAACCGGAACGTGCGCACGCGCCCCTGCTTCTCCGAGGCCACCAGTCCGCCCCGCTCCAATACGGCCAGGTGCTTGACCACCGACGGCATCGCCAGGTCCAGTGGCCGCGCCAGCTCCGATACCGAAGCCGGTCCCTGGCTGAGTTGATCGACCATCCGCCGCCGGCTGTCGTCGGCCAGCGCATGGAACAGCGCGTCCAGGCGTTCGGAAGCCTGCGCCGCCATGGTCAGTCCGTCTCCAGCGGTTGCAGGAAGCGTGCGGGTATCCGCTCGCGATAGGGAAAAAGATCGAAGTACGGCCGCGCCTCGTCATAGGTGCGGCGCACCGAGGGCCGCGCCATCAGGCGTTCGAAATAGGCCGCCAGCGCGCCGAATCCGGGCGGAAACGGGTGCACGATGCCGGCATAGAACAGCGCCGGCGACGCGGAGCAGTCGGCCAGGCTGAACGTGTCGCCGGCGATCCATTCGCGTCCGGCCAGTTGCTTTTCCAGCATGGCATAAGCGCTATCGAGCGTGGCCAGCGCTTCGGCCACGCCGCGTGCGTCGTGCTCGCCGTCGCCGCGGAGGCGGTCGATGACGACTTTCTGTACCGGCTGATGGACGTAGTGGTCGAAGAACCGATCCCATAGCCGCACCTGCAATGCGGCTTCCGGCTCCGTCGGCAACATGGGGCGCAGCCCGGGATAGTGCTGGTCCAGGTACTCCACCACGATGCTGGATTCCGGAATCACCGCGTCGCGGCGCACATCGCGCAGCACCGGCATCTTGCCCACCGGCCAGACCTCCAGGAACGCATCCAGCGAATCGGCGTTGTCGTGCCGGACGATGACGCCCTCGAAGGGCGTGCCGTGCTCGTACAGCGCGATGAGCACCTTGTGGCAGAACGAGGCGAGCGGGTGGTAGTAGAGCACCAGATCCATCGATGTCCTCCGGGGAATGCGCGCCGGGAATGGCTCGCCCAATAGTTTCCCTATTGGCTAAGTATTAGCCCGACGCGGGACCGGGCGCAAGTGCCCGCGCCGGCTTCCGCTTGGTCACCCCGACCGTGCCCTTTGTCCCAGCCGCGTTGTCCGGCGATGCGGCGATGTCCATCGTGCCCCCTTCCCCGCGCCTACCATCCGGAACATCGCCCATGCATTCCCTGTTCAACGGCTATCCCTGGATCCGCGCCGGGACCAGCCTGCAGCTCCTGCGCATCGTCACCGCGATCCTGTTCATGGCCCACGCCGCCGTCCGCATCTTCAACGGCACGATTCCCCGTTTCGCCGAATTCATGGAGGCGCAGGGATTCCCGCACGGCTCGGCCTGGGTCTGGGCAATCACTTTGTACGAACTCACCGCCGGCACGCTGCTCGTACTCAACCTCGGCGTGCGCTGGGCGGCGTCGGGCCTGGCGGTGATTGCCGGCGTCGGCATCCTGCTCATCCACTGGAAGAACGGTTGGTTCGTCGGCGAGCACGGCGTCGGCGGCAGCGAGTACAGCATCGCGCTGCTCGCCATGCTGCTGGTGATCGCCGCGCATGACGCCAATCGGCACGCGCAGGTCGTCGCTCTCACGCCGCAGGTGAAGGACAAGCCGCCACCACCGCTGGTGCGGTTGACCGGAACGGATTGATGCGGCCGCGGGGAGCGCTACGCCGGTGACGGCACCGGAATGCCACGGCGGATCAAGCCGTGGATCTGATCGCGGTAGTTGCGGCCACTGACCAACCGGCGTCCGGTATGCAGGTCGATCCGGTAGCGGCCCGACCCCATCGGCATGATTTCCCGGATCGCGCCCGCGCGGACAATGGTCGAGCGGTGCACGCGCAGGAACGCCAGCGCGTCCAGTTCCGCCTCGAACGACGCCAGCGTGCGACGCAGGGTGTAGCGTCCCTGCTGGCAGTCGATGTCCAGGTAGTTGCCCTGCGCCTCGACGACGTTGATCTGGCTCTCCGGCACCAGTTGCACGCGCTGTCCGACCTGCAGCGGAATCCGGCGTACACCGTCGTCGACCGTCGCCACCTGCAGACCCTGCAAGGCCAGGCGCTCGCGCAGGCGCTCCACCGTCTGTTGCAGGCGGTCGGCGGACAGCGGCTTCAGCAGGTAGTCCACCGCGCGGGCGTCGAAGGCGCGCGCGCCGTGTTCGTGATAGGCGGTGACGAACACCACCAGCGGCTGCGGTCCACGCCATTGCGTGAGCGCGGAAAATCCATCGCCGCCGGGCATCTCGATGTCCAGGAACAGCACGTCGATGGCGGTCCTGCGGACCGCCTCCAGCAGTTCCTCCACGTCCACGCACTCGGCCACCACCGCGATGCTGCCGCCGGCGACCTTTTCCAGCAGCCGGCGCAGGCGCGCGCGCGACAGCGGTTCGTCATCGACGATGGCGGCTTTCAGGCTCATGCCACCCGCTCCAGCGGACGGGTGCCCAGCGTCGTCGCGTCGGCCGCGGGCAACGGGATTTCCAGCTCGACCAGATACCGGTCGGGGGAGGTATCCGGCCTCGACAGGCGCGCCCGATCGCCATACAGCAGTTGCAGGCGTCCGGCGACGCCGCGCAGGCCCACGCCGTTGCCGGCGACGGTAGCGGTGCCGGGTTCGGCGCTGTTCTCCACGGCAAGATGAAGGACGCGATGGATCACCCTCGCCCGGATCAGCAACCCGCCGGGAGACTTGCGCCGTGCGATGCCGTGGACGATGGCGTTCTCGACCAGCGGCTGCAGTATCAGTACCGGCACCGGCACGTCCAGGCAGTCGGCATCGATTTCCCGGCGCACCTGCAAACGGCTGGTCAAGCGGATCTTTTCGATCATCAGGTAGTGATCCACCACCGCCAGTTCGTCGCGCAGCGGCCGCTCCTGCATTTCGTCCTGCTTGAGTCCGTCGCGCAACAGCGCCGACAGCGAAACCAGCATGCGATCGGCCAGATCCCGGTCCACATGCACCATCTCCGCCACCGAATTCAGGGCATTGAACAGGAAGTGCGGATTGACCTGCGCGCGCAGCGCTTCGAGCCGGGTGGAAACCAGGCTCCTCTCGATGTCGGCGATGCGCTTTTCGCGCTCGCGCGAACGCTCGTAGTACACGAACGCGTGCGCCACGCCGATCACCGTCCATGCCGTCATCAGGTTGTTGCGGATGCTGGTGACCACGACCTCGCCAAAACCCGGCAGGACGTCATACCACTGGAAGATCGGATCGGTCAGGTAAACGTACGCGGCCTTCAGCACGATGATGGCCGCCACGCCAAGCGATTGCACGCCCAGGGCCCGCATGACGGACCCGCGCTCGACGGGAAAGCGCCGGACCAGCCAGAGGACGCCCAGGCTGAAGGGCACCCAGGTCATCCAGCCGCCGAAGCTGAAGTGCAGCGCGCGCGACCAGGCGATCGGCTTGCCATCGGTGTCGCCCATGGCCACGACCTGGCTGGCGAACATCACCGAGTACGCGGTCCACCACAGCAGGACCATCCAGACGATCAGGGGAATCTTGAAAGGGCGCTTGTCCACGGGCGCCACCCTACCGCTCCGTCGCGACCTCGTACAGGTATCCGGCGGGCTTTTTTTCAGGATGTCGGGCGCGCGTGGCGTTCGTCACGCGCCCGGTGCCGTTCGTCACAGCCGGATGGCGGTCCTGTCCCGGCGGCGAGAAAGATGGCGCACTCCCGCCGGGCGGACAACGCCAGGAAGCCCAGGCTTCCGCGCAAGGACGACGGCTTCCACCACGAGAGGATCCCATGGCACACCGATTTCTTTTCCTGCTTCCCCTGGCCCTGGCGGGCGCGACCCCGGTCGCGTGGGCCGGCGAATGCGAGGACAACTTCAGCAAATCCGGCAGCGTGTTTTCCGGCGCCGACTTCTCCAGCAAGGTGACGGTGTCGGATCTGTCCGTGGCCGACGCAATGGGTCAGATCCGCGGCATCATGATCGCCGAGAAGATGGACGTGATCACCGAGGACGCGGGCACCGGCACGATGCTGGTGGAACAGCGCTCGACCAATTTCACCCGCGCCGTCCCCACGCTGATCAACGTCAGCCAGGAGGGCAACGCGGCGGTGGTGGAGATGACGGTCAAGACCGAGAAGGGCCAGTTCGCCAAGGCCGATTCGATGCGTCCGTACATGTGCCAGCTGATGGCGAAGATCAAGGGCGGCAAGGAAGGCAGGACCGCCGGCGCGCAGGGGGCGCGCACCCAGAACGTGGCGGACACCACGTTCAAGGACGTATACGTGTTCTCCCGCGAGATCGCGCGCGAGGCCAAGGGCAACGCGCTGGTGGTCAACGCCCGCCACAAGGGCCGTAAGTACAGCCTGAAGGGCCGCGTGGACTACATCCAGGAAGATGGCGCCGAGTACAACGTCTCCTTCGACATCCCCGACGAGAGCGAAGTCCTGATCAAGGTGCCCGGCGACGACCAACCGCGCGTTGGCGTGGCCTGCCTGTTCAACGCCAACCAGCTCGCCAACGTGCTGACTTTCCGCAAGGGCGACTACGCCACCTTCACCGGCAGCTTCCATCGCTACGACGATTTCAAGCGGATGCTGTGGCTGGAGAACTGCGTGCAGGCGAAGAAGAAGAAGTGACGCAAGCGGGCACTGCAACTTGCCTGCAAGTGCCGTCCCATCATCCAGACGGATACGCAAACGCCCCCGTAGGGGGCGTCCTGCGAAGGTTTGGCGGAGAGAGTGGGATTCGAACCCACGGAAGGTTTGACCCTTCGCCGGTTTTCAAGACCGGTGCCTTAAACCGCTCGGCCATCTCTCCGTTGTATCTGCTGCATCCCGCCGATGCGTTGCATCGGTTCGCCGGTTTGACCATCGACCCGCGGTGGCAGGCGCTGCAGGCCAGCCCTGTCGGGCCGGCGCATTTTCGCATGAAGCCCGTGCGCGTGCTTACGAGGCCTTCTTGACCTTGCCGGCCCGGGCGTTGTCCAGGGCCAGTTCCAGCGCCCTTTCCGCCGCCTCCGAGCACTTGCCGCCGCAGTCCAGGCGCGAGGCTTCGATCTGCTGGGGCAGGTGTTCTGCCAGGAAGTCGATGAACACCCGCACCGCCGGCAGCAGGCCGCGACGAGAGGCAAACACCGCGTGGCAGATGCCCTGCGGCAGCGACCATTCCGGCAGCACCACTTCCAGTTCGCCCTTGCGCACGGCCTCGGCGCAGACGGTTTCCGGCAACAGGGTGATGCCGTAGCCGTCCTTTGCCATCGCCTGCAGCAGCGGGAAGTCGAATCCGGCCAGGCGCGGCTGCAGTTCGACCCGGCGCACCTCGCCGTCCGGACCATGCAGTTCCCAGCGCTGGCGCGCCTCGTCCTCGCTGATGCTCAGGGTGACGTGATTGGTCAGATCTTCCGGCGCCTGCGGGCGTCCGGCGCGGTTGAGGTATTTCGGACTGGCGACCAGCAATTCCTGGATCTGGCCGAAGCTGCGCATCACCAGGCTGCCGTCATCGTCGAGCTTGGCGCGCACGCGCAGCGCCACGTCGTAGCCTTCGTTGATGATGTCCACGCGCCGGTTGTTGACGTGCAGCTGCAACCGCACCTTCGGGTACTTGTCGAGGAACTTGGGCAGGATCTTCGGCAACTGCATCTGCGCCACCGCCACCGGCACGCTGACCCGCACTACGCCGCGCGGCTCGGCGCTGAGGCGATCGACCACCTCGCGCGCGGCCTGGGCTTCGGCCAGCATCGTCTGCGCATGCCGATGCACGCTCATGCCCACGTCGGTCACCGCGAAGCGGCGGGTGGAACGCTGCAGAAGGCGCACGCCCAGATCGGTTTCCAGCTGGCTGATGCGCCGGCTCAGCCGCGACTTGGGAATGCCCAGAGCGCGCTCGGCCGCGGCGAAGCCGCCGTGGTCGACCACCATGGCGAAGTAATAGAGGTCGTTGAGGTCGTGCTGCATGACTATAGTTCCATTATCAGAACAATCAGTGATATTAGACCAGCTTTATCCTGTTTTCGCAACAACCCAAGATGGCATCCAACGCGGCACGGCCGCATCCACCCGACAAAGCCATCATGAAACTATTGCACATCGACAGCAGCGCGCTGGCCGACAACTCGGTCACCCGCCAACTCACCGCCGCCATCGTAGCCCGTTGGCAGGACCAGGTGCCTGGTCTGAAGGTCACCTATCGCGATCTGGATGCCGCTCCCCTGCCCCACCTGACCGGACCGGTACTGGCCAAGGCCGATCCGGCGGTGGCCGCCGCCAGCGAAGAAACGCTCCAGCAGTTCCTGGACGCGGACGTCGTGGTCATCGGGGCGCCGATGTACAACTTCGGCATTCCGTCGACCCTGAAAGCCTGGATTGACCGCGTCGCCGTGGCCGGACGCACCTTCCGCTACACCGAGAAGGGTCCGGAAGGCCTGGCCGGCAACAAGAAGGTGATCATCGCCAGCGGCCGCGGCGGCATCCACGGCGCCGCCAGCGACTTCCAGGAGTCCTACCTGAAGTTCGTGCTGGGATTCATGGGCATCACCGACGTGGAATTCGTGCGCGCCGAGGGCGTGAACTATTCGCCGCAGCACCGCGTCGATGCGCTCGCCAGCGCACTGGCGTCGATTCCGGTTCCGCAGCGCCTGGCGGCCTGATCGCCCGGCATCCATGTTCCTGGCAGTTCCTCTCTCCGGGCCCGCGCAAGCGGGCCTTTTTTTGTCCGCCTCACCGGCGCGGGACATGAGCCACGCCGCGTGGCTATGCTTGCGCGCATCTGATCGCCGCCTTGCCCATGCCCGTCGCCAAGAAGCCCACGCGCACCGCTTTCCGCAAGGCCGCCACCATCGAGCCGGTGAGCGCCATTCAGGCGCTGGCGATGCTGAAGCAACAGGCAAGTGCCTCCCATCGGGAAGGACTCGCCCGTTTCGGCATTCCCGACGATCACGCCCTGGGCGTACCGATGGCGAAGATCCAGGCCATCGGCAAGCGCATCGGACGCCAGCCTGCGCTGGCGCCGGCCCTGTGGGATACCGGCGTGTACGAGGCGCGCCTGCTGGTCGCCTTCGTTGCCGATCCCGCGCAGCTGGGTACCGCGCAGATGGACCGCTGGTGCCGCGACTTCGACAACTGGGCCGTCTGCGACACCCTGTGCTTCCACCTGTTCGATCGCAGCCCGCATGCCTGGCGCAAGGTGGCGCAATGGAGCGGCCGGCGTGGCGAGTTCGAGAAGCGCGCTGCGTTCGCCCTGCTCGCCGGCTTGGCGGTGCACGACAAGACGGCGGCCGATGACGGATTCGCCGAAGGATTGCGATTGGTCGAGGCAGCCGCCACCGATCCGCGCAACTTCGTCAGGAAAGCGGTCAGCTGGGCGTTGCGGGCCATCGGCCAGCGTCGCGCCGGGTTGCATGCAACGGCCGTTGCGCTGGCTCGTCGGCTGGCGGCCTCGGAAGACGCCACCGAACGCTGGATAGGCAAGGACGCGCTGCGCGATCTGACCCGCCCGCAGGTTGCGCAGCGGTTGGCGCGGCGCTGAGCGGCCAAGCGAATATTCCCCTCGGTCCGTCCTCCTTCTCCGAAGGGGCAGGCGTGGAGCCGGGCTCGCTCGGCTACGGGATACGCGGTCGTTCGGGAAGAATCGGCGCGAATCGGACCAAGGAATCGTGTGGCATCGGGCAGCGGAGCGAGCTCCGCTCTACGGGAGCGTTCGCGGGTGCCGGTCAGGCGATGCGAGCGCGAATCCCCTCGGTCCCCCTCTTCTCCGAAGGGGGAGGCGTAGAGCCGAGCTTGCTCGGCTACGGGATGCGCGGTCGTTCGGTAAGAATCGGCGCGACTCGGACCAAGGAATCGCGCGGCATCGGGCAGCGGAGCAAGCTCCGCTCTACGGGAGGGTTCGCGGTGCCGGTCAGGCGATGCGAGCGCGAATCCCCTCGGTCCCCCTTCTCCGAAGGGGCGGCGTAGAGCCGAGCTTGCTCGGCTACGGGATGCGCGGTCGTTCGGTAAGAATCGGCACGACTCGGACCAAGGAATCGCGTGGCATCGGGCAGCGGAGCGAGCTCCGCTCTACGGGAGGGTTCGCGCGCGGATCAGGCGATGCGGTCGACGCCGCCCATGTAGGGGCGCAGTACTTCGGGCACGGTGATCGAACCATCGGCGTTCTGGTAGTTCTCCATCACCGCGATCAGCGCGCGGCCCACCGCGGTGCCTGAGCCGTTTAGGGTATGCACCGGCTCGGGCTTGCCGGTGGCCGGATTGCGCCAGCGCGCCTGCATGCGGCGGGCCTGGAAATCCTCGCAGTTGGAGCACGAGGAAATTTCGCGGTAGGTCTGCTGCGACGGCAGCCAGACTTCCAGATCGTAGGTCTTGGTGGCGGAGAAACCCATGTCGCCCGAGCACAGCAGCATGCGGCGGTACGGCAGGCCCAGCTTTTCCAGCACCACTTCCGCGCTGCGGGTCATGCGTTCGTGCTCGTCGTAGCTTTCCGCGGGGCGAGCGATCGAGACCAGTTCCACCTTCTCGAACTGGTGCTGGCGGATGAAGCCGCGCACGTCGCGGCCGCTGCTGCCGGCCTCGGAGCGGAAGCATAGCGAATGCGCGGTCATGCGCAGCGGCAGGCGCGCGTCGTCGACGATTTCGTCGCGGACGATGTTGGTCAGCGAGATCTCGGAGGTGGAGATCAGGTAGCGTTTGTGCTCGCCCAGCTGGGTGCTGAACATGTCCTCTTCGAACTTGGGCAACTGGCCGGTGCCATACAGGCTCTCGGCGTTGACGATCAGCGGCACGTTGGTTTCCTCGTAGCCGTGTTCGCCGGTATGCAGGTCCAGCATGAACTGCGCCAGCGCGCGGTGCAGGCGGGCCAATTGGCCACGCAGCACGGTGAAGCGCGCGCCGGAAATCTTGGCGGCGGTATCGCCATCCAGCCAGCCGTGGCGGGCGCCGAGTTCCACATGGTCCTTGACCGGGAAGTCGAACGCCGGCGGGGCGCCCCAGCGATGCTGTTCGACGTTCTGGCTCTCGTCGCCGCCGTTCGGGACACTGGCATGCGGCAGGTTGGGAATGCCCAGCGCAATCGCCTCGATCGCGCCGCGGATCTCCTCCAGCTTCACTTCCGAGGCCTTGAGTTCGTCGCCGAAACCGGCCACCTCGGCCATCAGCGCGGCCACGTCCTCGCCCTTGGCCTTGGCCTGGCCAATCGCCTTGGAACGGGTATTGCGGAGGTTCTGAAGTTCCTCGGTGCGCTTCTGGATCTGCTTGCGCGACGACTCCAGTTCGGCCAGCCGGGACACGTCAAGGTCGAAACCCCGGCTGTCCTTCAGGCGTTGGGCGAGTTCGGCGGTCTGGGTGCGAAGCAGGGCGGGATCGAGCATGGGATTCGGAACGGATATGCGGCAGGACGCCGATTATCGCCTTTTATGCGCCGTCATGCCTCGCAGCGTTCACCCCGGGCGTGTCAGAATCGGCGCAGCCACCACGGTGCCTTCCATGTCCGCTTCCCGCGAATCCCCGGATTCCGAACTCGTGTTCCGCCTGCCCCGCCGCACCCTGCGCATCGCCGGCATCGCCTTCGGCGCCGGGCTGCTGCTGTTCGTGATTGTCTGGCTGGTCGGCCGCGGCGACGACGGCTTCTACCAGCCCGAGGCCACGGTCGAGGGCAACAAGCCGGTGGTGGAGGCGCTGCCCGAACCCCTGCCCGCGCGCGGTGGCGCCAGCGGCCTGGAAGAACCCCGCCAAGAGGGCAACGGGCGTCCGCAACTGGTCGAACAGGCACCGATGCCGGCACCGATCGAGGAAGCCCCGGCACCGGCCGCTCCCGCGGTACCGGATGCGCCCGCGGCACCGGCCGCCGGCGTGGCGCTGGCGCCCGGCGACCAGCCGGTACCAATGGCAGGCCAGACGCCCCCGCCCGACTATCCCGCCGCCGCGTTGCGCCGGGGCGATGCCGGCACGGTGATGGTGCGGGTGGAAGTCGGTGCCGACGGCGTGCCCACCGACGTGTCCGTCGAGGCCCGCAGCGGCTCGCGCGATCTGGATCGCGCCGCGCTCGACGCGGTCCGCCGCTGGCGCTTCAATCCGGCCCAGCGCGACGGCCAACCGGTGGCGTCCAGCGTGGTCGTTCCGATCGACTTCAATCTGCAGCAATGAGCCGGGAACTGGCGCGCAGCTGAACCGGCGGCGCGCCAGCTGAATCGTGACTTTCCCGATCCGGGCGACTTTACCGGCCGCTCACGCGATGCCAACAAACCTCCATGCAAGACTCGATGCCAACGCAGCAACGCGTGGACGAGGAGGTTTTTCCATGGCCCATACGCATCCCCAGCCCGAATGGAGTCCCGCCGAAACGGCTGATACGACGCCGCCACGGGAGAAGAACGCATCCCTGGTGTTGTTGTGGGTGATTGCCCTGCTTGCCGTCGTGGCGGCCGGAGTGGCGTGGTACAAGCAGCGCCAACCGGCATCGCTGCCACTGGAAAGCGCTGCTCCCCCGGTGACCGCGCCCGCCGTCGTGCCCGACGACGAGGCTACCGCTGCAGCTTCCCGCACCGACAAGCCGCGCGCCGAACAGCGCCGCAGCGTCGCTTCCGCCGAGCGTGCCCCTCGTTCGCAGGGGCCGCGGCTGATGACCGGCAATCCCTCGCCGCAATATCCGGCTGCCGCGCTTCGCGCCGGCATCGGCGGCACGGTGATGGTGCGCGCCGAACTCGACGCCAGCGGCCAGCCGGTCGATGTCGACGTGGTCCGCCGCAGCGGCAATCGCGATCTGGATCGCGCCGCGGTGCAGGCCGTGCGCAAGTGGCGCTTCGAACCGGCCTTGCGCAACGGCAAGGCGGTCGCCAGCACGGTGCAGGTGCCGGTCGACTTCAAGCCGATTTGAAGCCCGGACTGATGAAACCATAAATCGAAAAAGGGAAGCCGGTGATGGCTTCCCTTTTTTCTTCCGTCATTGTGGGAGCGACGTCAGTCGCGACCGTCGTCCGTCAGGCTCGGGATGATTTCAATCGCGACCGACGACGTCGCTCCCACAGGCCAGGAGTTCGCTCACGCAGGTCGCAAGGCGAAGCCGGCACCGGTCGCCAGGGTGTCGAAGCCGGGGAACGAGGTGGCGACGTTGGCGATGTCGCCGACCCGCACTTCGCCGCCGCTGCGCTGGCCGGCGACCGCGAACGACATCGCGATGCGGTGATCGCCGTGGCTGTCGATGTGGCCGCCCTGCAGGGTGCCCGGATGGATGGTGCCGCCATCGGGAGTTTCGTCCACCTGCAGGCCCAGCGTGCGCAGGCCCGCGGCCATCGTCGCAAGCCGATCGGATTCCTTGACCCGCAGTTCGGCGGCGCCACGCACCACGGTCGGGCCTTCGGCGCAAGCCGCGGCGACGAACAGCGCGGGGAACTCGTCGATCATGTCCGGCACCAGCGCCTCGGGCACTTCGATACCGCGCAGCGGCGCGTATCGCACGACCAGATCGGCGACCGGTTCACCGCCCTGCTCCGCCCGGTTTTCCTCGCGGATGTCCGCGCCCATCAGACGCAGCGCGGTCAACAGGCCGGTCCGGCGCGGATTGAGTCCGACCGCGCGCAGGCGCAGTTCCGAACCGGGCACGATGCTGGCGGCGACCAGGAAGAACGCCGAGGACGAAAAGTCCGCCGGCACCACCACATCGGTCGCGCGCAGGCGCTGGCCGCCGCGCAGGCGCGCGTGGCCGGGCGAGAATTCGATGTCGGCGCCGAACGCGGCCAGCATGCGCTCGGTGTAATCGCGGGTGGGGTGCGGTTCGTGGACGATGGTCTCGCCCTGCGCGTACAGGCCGGCCAGCAGCACCGCCGACTTCACCTGCGCGCTGGCGACTTCCAGGGTGTAGTCGATGCCCTGCAGCGGCTGGCCACCGTGGATGCGCAGCGGCGGCAGGCCGCCCTCTTCGGTGTCGATGCGCGCGCCCATGCGCGCCAGCGGTCCGGTGATGCGCCGCATCGGCCGGCGCGACAACGATTCGTCGCCGACCAGCACGCTGTCGAACGGCTGCGCCGCCAGCAGGCCGGCCAGCAGGCGCATGCCGGTGCCGGCATTGCCGCAATCGAGTTCGCCGGCCGCCGCCTTCAGCCCGTCCACGCCGACACCATGCACGATGCGGCGCGATGGCGAAGGGGTTTCGATGCGCACGCCGAGTTTC
Source organism: Pseudoxanthomonas sp. OG2 (assembly GCF_014192765.1). Taxonomy (NCBI): domain Bacteria; kingdom Pseudomonadati; phylum Pseudomonadota; class Gammaproteobacteria; order Lysobacterales; family Lysobacteraceae; genus Pseudoxanthomonas; species Pseudoxanthomonas sp. OG2. The sequence continues at coordinate 372,973 of NZ_JACHYM010000001.1, forward strand.
TGGAAAATCGCGGCGGTGGCGCGGGTGTCCTCGCCCTCCAGGAAGCCATCGATCTGCGAGACGCCATCGGCCAGCGCGGCGAACATCACCGCGCGATGCGACACCGACTTGTCGCCGGGAATGGTCAGCTCGCCGCGCAGCGGCTGTCCGGGGGATGCAATCCAGTCGTTCATTGGGGGATTCGTGATTCGGGATTGGGGATTCGGTGGGGAGCGGAGAGCCGGTCGGAGTTCGCTTTCAACGAATCCCGAATCCCGACTCCCGAATCCCGGCCCTCAAGGCACCGCCACCGGGTAGGAGCCGAGGATCTTGATCTGGGCGGAGTGCGCCTCGAGTTCGGCCAGGGCCTGCTTCATGCCTTCGTCGTCGACATGGCCGGCCAGATCGATGAAGAAGCCATATTCCCACTTGGCGTGGTGCGAGGGCCGCGATTCGATCCGGTTCATGCTGATGCCGTGGCGCGCGAACGGGCTGAGCACGTCGAACAGCGCGCCGGGCTTGTCATGGATGAAGACCAGCACCGAAGTGCGGTCGTGGCCCGACGGCGGGAAGATGCTGCGGCCGATGACCAGGAAGCGGGTGGTGTTGTCCTTGTCGTCCTGGATCGGGCTCATCACCACTTTCTTGAGGCCGTAGACATGGCCGGCGCTCTCGCCGGCGATACAGGCGGCGTCATCGGAGTTGCGCGCACGGCGCGCGCCCTCGGCGTTGCTGGACACCGGAATCTTCTCGACCTTGGGCAGGTTGGCGCGCAGCCAGCCGGCGGTCTGGGCGAAGGATTGCGGGTGGCCGTAGATGCGCTCGATGTCGTCGATGCGGCCGGTGCGCGAGAGCAGGAACTGGTGCACGCGCAGCTCGACTTCGCCGCAGATCTTCAGGTTGGAGGTAAGGAACATGTCCAGGGTGACCTGGATGGTGCCCTGCCCCGAGTTCTCCACCGGCACCACGCCGAAATCGGCGTTGCCGCTTTCCACTTCCTGGAACACTTCCTCGATGCTCGCCAGCGGCAGGCCATGCGCCGAACGGCCGAAGTGCTTGAGCACGGCCTGCTGGCTGAAGGTGCCTTCCGGTCCGAGGAAGCCGATCTTCAACGGCTCCTGCTGGGCAAGGCAGGCGGACATGATTTCGCGGAACACGTGCACCAGCACTTCGTCGCTGAGCGGACCCTCGTTGCGGTCCACCACCATCCGCAGCACCTGCGCCTCGCGCTCGGGGCGGTAGTAGTCCACCGCCGCGGCCAGCTTGCCCTTGGCCTTGCCGACCTGGTGGGCGAAGCGCGCGCGCTCGGCGATCAGTTCCTGGATCTCGCGGTCGATGCCGTCGATCTTGGCGCGCACGTCGGCCAGCACCGGTGCGGCGGCAGCGGATACGGCGGCCTTGCCGCGAGCGGGCGGCTTGGTGGTCTTGCCGGCGGTTTTCCTGGGCTTTGCGGCCATGTGTCTGTTCTCTGATGCTTCTTGTGGGAGCGACGTCAGTCGCGACCGGAAACCGTGTAGTCGCGACTGACGTCGCTCCCACAGTGAAATCGTTCAACCATTGCGCTGCTGGAAGTCGCGCATGAAATCCGCCAGCGCCTGCGCGCCGGCCAGCGGCATGGCGTTGTACAGCGAAGCGCGGATGCCACCGACCGCCTTGTGGCCCTTCAGCGCCAGCAGGCCGGCCTGCTTCGACTCGCTGACGAAGCGCGCGGTCAGTTCCTCGTCCGGCAGGAAGAACGGGATGTTCATCCGCGAACGCACCGCGGTCGCCACCTCGTTGCGGTAGAAGCCGCCCGAGCCGTCGATGGCCTGGTAGATCAGCGCCGACTTGGCCGCGTTGCGGCGCGCGAACTCGGCGACACCGCCTTCGTCCAGCATCCACTTCACGGTCAGGCCCAGCAGGTACCAGTTCCAGGTAGGCGGCGTATTGAGCATCGAATCGCGCGCGGCGTGCGAGCGGTAGTCGAAGATGTCGGCGCGTGGCTGGCCGGCGCGTTCCAGCAGGTCGCGGCGGACGATGACCACCGAGATGCCGACCGGGCCGAGGTTCTTCTGCGCGCCGGCGTAGATCAGCCCGAACTTCGAAACGTCCAATGGTTCGGAGGCGATATTCGAGCTGAAGTCGGCGAACAGCGGCGCTGCGCCCACGTCCGGTACGTCGCGGAACTCGAGGCCGTGGATGGTTTCGTTGGCGGTGATATGCACATAGGCCGCGTCGTCGCTCAACCGCCAGTCGGTGCGGGTCGGAATGTCGCGGAACCCGCCCGGCTCGCCGTCGGCGGCCACGTTGACGGCCACGTACGGCTTGGCTTGCTTGACCGCGGTCTTGCCCCAGTGGCCGCTGACCACGTAGTCCACAGCCTGCCCCGGAGCGGCGAAGTTCAGCGGCAGCAGCGCCTGCTGGGTGGTGGCGCCGCCGGCCAGGAACAGCACGGCGTAATCGTCGGGGATGGACAGCAGGGTCCGCAGATCCGCTTCGGCCTGGGCGGCCACCGCGATGAAGTCCGCGCTGCGATGACTGATTTCGACGATGGAGGCGCCGACACCGTTCCATTCCAGCATTTCGGCCTGCGCCTGCCGCAATACCGGTTCGGGAAGGGTGGCGGGACCGGCACTGAAGTTGAACGCGCGCGTCATAAGGCACCTGAACGGGGAAGCCGTAGTATGCCGCAGTGCATCAGTTGCAGGGGCAACCTTTCCCGTCCGGTCCGGTCTTTTTTCGCGCGGCGCAGGCTGTCCGGCGTATAAACGGAATGCCGCCGGAGCGACGCGACGCGGATTCCGGCGAAACCTTCCGGGCGATTGGCGCCTCTGTTTTCCTGTCCACGACTGTCGTTTGGAGTTTCCCATGTCCCTCCGGGATGCCCTCAGGATTCCCGCTTCCGAGATCACCGATGAAGCGGTCTACCGCCAGCGCCGCGATCTGCTGCGCGCGATGGCGTTCGCCCCCGCCCTGGCGCTGGCCGGCTGCGCCGACGCCGAACCGCCGCCGCCGCCCCGGACCGCGCTGACGCCCGAACAGGTCCGCTCGGGCTTCCGGACCGACGAGGCGCTGACCCGCTACGAGGACGTCACCACCTACAACAACTTCTATGAGTTCGGCACCGGCAAGGCCGACCCGTCCACCGCCCGCAAGACCCTGCGCACCTCGCCGTGGTCGGTGGTGGTCGGCGGCGAATGCGAGCGTCCGGGCAAGCTGGCGCTGGAGGATCTGGTCAAGGGCCTGAGCCCGGAGGAGCGGGTCTACCGGCTGCGCTGCGTGGAAGGCTGGTCGATGGTGATTCCCTGGCTGGGCGTGCCGCTGGGCACGGTGTTGAAGAAATTCGCGCCGACCTCCAAGGCCCGCTACGTCGCCTTCACCACCCTGGCCGACCCGGTGCAGATGCCGGGCATCCGCTACCGCTCGATCGAGTGGCCCTACAAGGAGGGCCTGCGCATCGACGAGGCGATGCACCCGCTGACCCTGCTCGCCACCGGCTTGTACGGCAAGCCACTGCCGCAGCAGAACGGCGCGCCGCTGCGGCTGGTGGTGCCGTGGAAATACGGCTTCAAGAGCATCAAGTCGATCGTGGCGATCACCTTCGTGGAGAAGATGCCCGAGACCGCCTGGCACGAACTGCAGCCGTCGGAGTACGGGTTCTTCTCCAACGTCAATCCGGCCGTCGATCACCCGCGCTGGAGCCAGAAGACCGAACGCCGCATCGCCGGCACCACCAACCGGGTGTTCGCCGAGCGCATCCCGACCCGCCTGTTCAACGGTTACGGCCCGCAGGTCGCCTCGATGTACGCGGGGCTGGATCTGAAGAAGTGGTATTGAAGTGATATGCGATTGACCAGGAACGCCAGGCGGACTGGCGACGGCGCCGCGGCATGAACCGGACCAGGCCATCTTCCCGTCTGTGGCTGGTCAAGACGCTGGTGCACGCGCTGGCGCTGACGCCGCTGGCGATCCTGGCATGGCAGTTCTGGTCGGTGCTGAGCACCGGCAGCGACGCGCTCGGCGCCGATCCTGTCGCCGAAGTCGAACATCGCACCGGACTGTGGGCGCTGCGGATGCTGATGATCGCGCTGGCCATCACGCCGCTGCGGCAACTCACCGGCCAGGCCGTGCTGATCCGGTTCCGGCGCATGCTGGGCCTGTACGCGTTCTTCTACGCCACCCTGCACCTGACCTGCTACCTGGTCCTGGACCTGCAGGGCTACTGGACGCAGATTTTCGAGGAAATCGCCAAGCGGCCCTACATCACCGTGGGCTTCACCGCCTGGCTGCTGCTGGTCCCGCTGGCGATCACGTCCACCCAGGGCTGGATCCGGCGGCTGGGTCGCCGCTGGGGCCAGTTGCACAAGGTCGTCTACGCGGTCGGCGTGCTGGCCGTGCTGCACTTCTGGTGGCTGGTGAAATCGGACATCCGCGAGCCCCTGCTCTACGCCGCCATCCTGGCGCTGCTGCTGGGCTGGCGGCTGGGCAAGCGCCTCAGCCGGAGCCGAACAGCAGCAGCGCGCTGAGCGCGGCGGCCAGCAGCAACGCCGCCAGCAGCAGCCAGGGCCAGCGCCGCACGGTACCGGCGCGCCGGAGCGGTGGTGCTTCGGTTTCCGCCGGCCCGATCGGCTCGCGTTCGGTTTCGCCCAAGGGCGCGTCGGCGCGGGTCCATGGCACTTCCACCACGAATCGGTGCTGGGGATCGAACACCAGTTGATCGCCGGCCACCAGCAGCGCCTCGCGCGTCGCCACCCCGTTCACCAGGCTGCCGTCGGCCGATCCCAGATCCCGCAGCAGCACCCGGTCACCCTGCACTTCCAGGTGCGCGTGGCGCTCGGCGAACACCGGATCGTCCACCCGAATGGCCGCCTCGCGGGCGCGGCCGACCAGCACCGGGCGCAGCAGCGGGATGCTGCGGCCGTGGTACTTGCCACCCACGCCACGCAGGATGATGCGGGGATCCGGCGCGGCGGGCATCGGCTCGGACGCAGGTTCCGGCGGCAGGTGCGATGCCTGCAACAGCAGTTCGACGCTGTCCACGTAGATGGTGTCGCCGGCGCGCAGCAGCGCCATCCGCTGGACCGGGCGTCCGTTCACGTGCACCCCCCGCATGCCGGTGGGGACCTGCAGCCACAGGCCGCGGCGATCCACGCAGATGCGCACCAGCAGGGCGCCCTGGAGGTGATCGCCGACACCGACGTGACCGGAGGCTTCGCGCACGATCCGGTGCACGCCCATCGACAGCGGGCGATCCGGTTGCGCGCGGTTGGAGAAATGAAGTCGCAGTTGTTCCACCGGCGGCAGACTAGCGCACGCGAGGCATCGCATCCACCCTGCTTGCGAATGTGAACGGCTTGCGGACAATAGGCGGCCAATCCGGAGAGAACGCCATGGCTACCATCGACATCGTCCACGAGCACAGCAAGACCCCGACGCAGGCGAGGAAGGCAGTGGAAGACGTGGCGCGCAAACTCGCCGAGCGCTTCGACATGGATTACGGCTGGGACGGCGATACCCTGAATTTCCGCCGCTCCGGCGTCGATGGCCACATCGCGCTGCTGCCGAGCCAACTTCACGTCACCGCCGATCTGGGCTTCCTGCTGTCGGCGATGAAGGGCCCGATCGAATCGGAGATCCGCCGCGTGCTGGGCGAGAAGTTCGCCTGAGTCGGGCAAGCCCTGCCCCTGTGGGAGCGACGTGAGTCGCGAGCTTGGGTCGTTTCGCGCGGTCGTGAATCGCGCTTTCGCGACTTACGTCGCTCCCACACTTGGAGGGTATTACCCGAACGGCGCCGGATCGCCGGCGAACAGCCGCCGCGAGACTTCGCGTTCGGCCTGTTCGATGTCGCGGACGAACGACTTGCCGTCTCCCAACGCCGAGAACGCGGCGAAGCCGCGTTCCAGGAAACCCTGCAGGTCGCCCAGCCCGGTCGCCTTGGCCGGGCCACGCGATAGCTTGAGCAGGGTCAGCACCCCGGGCATCTTCACCGCCTTCGCCAGGCCCACGCCCAACCGCGCGATCAAGTCGATCTGGCGGGCGCGCAGGCGCGGCCGGCCGACCTGGCGGTAGGCCTGCGCGTACAGCGCCTCGTCCAGCCGCTTGCGGCGCGGAGCGAGCGTCTCCAGCGCCGCGGCCATGCGCAGGTCCAGGGCGTGGGTCAGTGCACCCAGTTCGATCGCGTCGGCAACCGTCTCCAGCACCGCCGCCGGCAACAACCGCTGCATCATCGGCACGATCTTGGCGACGCTGGCGTCGCGGCGGCTGAAGTCCTGGTCGCCGTAGACATCGGTGAGGAAGAACATCGCCGCCCCCCGCCGGCGCGGGTCGGCGAGGAAATGGCGGAAACTGCGCTCCAGCCGCGCGGCCTGCCAGCGCCGGAGCTCGGGCAGCCAGGCCAGCCGATTGCGCGGCTCGCGGCGGGGATCATGCAGGGCCTGGTGGCAGGCCAGGCGGCGGCCGAGCCGCTCGCCGACGGAAGAAGGACGGGCCATGAACGGATGATCCGGGCCCATCCCGCCGCCCGCAAGCGGTCGCGCCGGTCGGCTACACTCGCCGCATCCTCCTGTGCGGGACCCGCATGCTCTCCATCCACAGTGCCCGTAAGCGCGGCGACGGCGGCCGGATCGGCCTGGCCATCGCCGGCGGCGGTCCCATCGGCGGCATGTACGAACTGGGCGCCCTGCGCGCGATGGACGAAGCCCTCGACGGCCTGGACCTGACCCGGCTGGACTGCTACGTCGGGGTGAGTTCCGGCGCCTTCCTCGCCGCCGGCCTGGCCAACCGGATGAGCACCGCCGAGATCTGCCGGATCTTCATCACCGGCACCAGCGATGACGCCGAATTCCGGCCCGAGACGTTCCTGCGCCCCAACGTCAACGAGTACCTGCGCCGGCTGGCCAGCCTGCCCGGTCTGTACGCGCAGTGGGCGCAGCGGCTGCTGCGCAACCCGGGCAAGGCGGTGCGCTGGTCGGATCTGATCCTGCGCTTCGGCGGATTGGTGCCCACCGGCCTGTTCGACAACGCCGGGGTGGAGGATTTCCTGCGCGACGTGTTCAGCCGGCGGGGCCGCAGCAACGACTTCCGTACCCTCGGCGCGGACCTGTTCGTGGTGGCGGTGGATCTGGATACCGGCGAGGCGGTCCGGTTCGGCGAACGCGGCTGGGACGACGTGCCGATCTCGCAGGCGGTGCAGGCCAGCGCGGCCCTGCCCGGCCTGTATCCACCGGTGGAAATCCGCGGCCGCCATTTCCTGGACGGCGCGCTGCGCCGGACCATGCATGCCTCCACCGTGCTGGATCGCGACATCGACCTGATGATCGGCATCAACCCGCTGGTGCCGTTCGACGCCACCCGCGCGGCCCCGCAGGCCGACGAGGCCGAGCAGGTCGGGCTGGCCAGCGGCGGCCTGCCGGCGGTGCTCTCGCAGACGCTGCGCACGCTGCTGCAGTCGCGCATGCAGATCGGCCTGGAAAAGTACCCGCTGCGATATCCGGACATCGATCAGCTGGTGTTCGAGCCTAACGCCGGCGACAGCGAGCTGTTCTTCACCAATCTGTTCAGTTTTTCCTCGCGCCACCGGGTCTGCCAGTTGGCCTACCGCAACACCCTGGCCGATCTGCGCCGGCGCGCGCCGGTGCTGCAACCGATGCTGGCCGCGCACGGCATCCGCCTGCGCCGCGACATCATCGACGACCCGCACCGGTCCATCCTCGACGGCCTCGACATCGCGCCGCGCATGACCGACGCCACCGCGCGGCTGCGGCGTGCGCTGGACGACGTGGATCAATGGATCGCCGAGCACCGCGCCGCGCGCGCCTGAGAAACGGTCGCGCGCTGGTGTGAAAACTCTAGACCAGCCGCCGATTCTGGCGGACGTTCCCACCTCCATCGACGGAATCCCATGGCCACCCTGAAGAAATCCGCCCGCAAGAAGTCCGCCTCCGGTGCCCAGCAGGACAACCTGCAGGCGCAGGCGCAACGCCTTTCCAAGAACCTCAGCGAATCGGCGCAGCAGGTATGGCTGGCCGGCGTCGGCGCGTTCGGCCGCGCCCAGGCCGAAGGCAGCAAGCTTTTCGAAACCCTGGTCAAGGAAGGGTTGTCGCTGGAACAGACCACCCGCAAGCTCGCGGGCGGACGGGTCGATGCGGTCCGCGATGCGGTCGAAAGCACGGTCGGCCAGGCCCGCGAGCGCGCTTCCGACACCTGGGATCGGCTGGAGAAGGTGTTCGAGGACCGCGTGCAGCGCGCCCTGCGCCGCCTGGAAGTACCCAGCCGCGAGGATCTCGGCGCGTTGATCGATCGCGTCGATGCGCTCAATGCGGAACTGCGTCGGCTCGGTGGCGTTCCCTCCGCGCGCAAGCCGGCCCGCAAGGCCGCGCCCGCCGTGAAGAAGGCTGCCGCGACGAAGAAGGCGACGGCCGCCAAGCGCGCCACCGCCGGCGCAAAACGCACCAGCGCGAAGCGCGCGACGAAGAAAAACGCGGACTGAACGCACCCTGCCGGTGCAACCTGAAATCGGTCGAATTTCTTGTTGCAAGGCAGCATGGATCGCGCAACAATCAGTCCCGGGCCCGCCAGTCCCCACGAAGTACGTATGCTCCCCTCCCCTTACGGCTTCGGACTGGCGGGCCTTCTTGTTTCCGGCGTCCGCCCGGCTTCCTGAACCCCGCCACCGCCCACGCGCTTCGCGCGGCCCGGGCCGTGTACTGGTTTTCCTGACAGCGGTTTGCCCACCGCTTGGTTAGAATCCGCCGACTCTTCGAACAACCCCCGCGGTATTCATGCTCTTCTGGCTGTCTGGACTGGCCGTTGCCCTGCTGACCGGTGTGGCCGTCAGCGTTTATCTGTGGTGGGTACGCCGCCGCAAGGATGAAATCGCGGCGGGCCTGCATGCGCTTTCCGGCCTGCGCTGGCGCGAATTCTCCCGATTGGTGCTGACCGCGCTGGAACGGCGCGGCATGGCCGTGGTCGCCGCGGGTCCGGACGAGACCCGCGACCCGCGCGGGATCTTTCCGCTCACCCTGCGCGGACAGCGCTGGCTGCTGTCGTGCAAGCACGGCTCGGCCTATCGCATCGGCGCCGCTTCGGTCGAGGAACTGGCTTCCAGCGTCCGCCTGGGCAATGCGGCCGGCGGCATCCTCGCCACCGAGGGACAACTCGAACAGGAAGGCCGCATCGCCGCCCAGAGCCACAACATCGAAGTACTGGACGGCCCGCGCCTGTGGGACGAACTGGCGCCACTGGTCGAACCCGACCTGCGCCAGCAGATCGTCGGCCACGCCGCCGCGCGCGCCAAACGCCACATCGCCATCGGCTGGTTGGGCAGCGTGGCGGTGGGCGCGCTGGTGGCGACGGCGCTGGCCAATTCGGGACTCGGGGTCGAAGACCCCGCCGCGCCCGCGACGCCGGTGCCCGCGCCCGCATCCAGCGCGGCGCCCGCCGCGAACCCGGTGGCGGTTTACCGTGAACCGACCGAGGCGGAACTCGAGGAGCAACGGATGGCGGTGTCTCGCGCCCTGTCGGGGACGCCCGGCGTGGTTCGCGGCGTGTGGCAGACCCGGCTGACGCTGGTGGTGGACTACCAGGGCGACGAGACCGGGATCTGGTCCCGGATCTGCCAGCAGGTGGAGCTCTACCCGGCGCTGCGCACGGTCCGCGTGCAGCTCAATCCCCCTGCCGGCAGCAAGGAGCCGGTACGCTGGCGCCAATGCAAGACGATCTGACGCCTTACCAGCGCATCGGCGGCGAAGCCGGTGTGCGCAAGCTGACCCGGCGCATGTACGCCCTGATGGACGCGCTGCCCGAAGCGGCCGCGGTCCGTGCGATCCATCCGCCGGAACTGGCGGACAGCGAGCAGAAGCTGTTCGAGTTCCTGAGTGGCTGGCTGGGCGGTCCGCCCTTGTTCACCGAACGCCGGGGCGCGCCGATGCTGCGCGCCCGCCATCTGCCGTTCGCGATCGGCATGGACGAGGCCAGCGGCTGGCTCGCGTGTTTCCACCAGGCCATGGAGGAAACCGTGGCGGATGCGGATCTGCGCGAGTTCCTGTGGAGCCGGATCGAACCCCTGGCGCTGCACATGCGCAACCAGCAGGCGCTGCCCGCGGGCTGGACGGGCGCCTGACCACGGCGCGTAGAGCGGAGCTCGCTCCGCTGCCCCGGCTTTTTCTCCGCGCCCATTCCCGCGTGATGCACGGGCGGTCCTGATCCGCCGGGATCCCAGGAGAGTCCCGGCGCGGCGGAGCAAGCGCCGCTCTACCAGTGGACGCCGCGCATCAGGGCCGCGAAGGCGATCTGTTCCTGGCTCGGCGCGGCTTCCTTCAACGCCTGCCGATCGCCCTTGGCCGCCGCCGAATCCGGGAACAGTTCGAACGCCGTGCTCATGATCACCTCGTAGGCCTTCGGCGCCACCGCGTTGACCAGCGCGGCGAAGATGCCCAGGCGGGTGGCGATGCGGCTGGGCTTCTCGATGATGCCCTTCACCACCAGATCCGCCGCTTCCTCCGGGGTCAGCGTCGGCACGCTGTCGTACATCTTGGTCGGGGCGATCATCGGGGTCTTCACCAGCGGCATGTTGATGGTGGTGAAGCTGATGCCCTTGCCCGACAACTCGCCCTGCGCGCAGCGGCTGAACGCGTCCAGCGCCGCCTTCGAGGCGACATAGGCCGAGAAGCGCGGCGAATTGGCCAGCACGCCGATCGAACTGATGTTGATGATGTGGCCCTTGCGGCGGTGGGTCATGCTCGGCAGGAAGCCCATGATCAGGCGCAGGCTGCCGAAGTAGTTCAACTGCATGGTCCGCTCGAAATCGTGGAAGCGGTCGTAGCTGAGCTCGATCGAGCGGCGGATGGAGCGGCCGGCGTTGTTGATCAGCACGTCGACGTGGCCATGTTCGTCCAGCACCTGGCGGATCAGGCGATCGCAGTCGGCCATGTCCGCCAGGTCCGCGGTATAGGCGAACACCTTGCCGCCCTTGGCCTTCATCTCGTCACGGGCCTTGAACAGTTCCTCCTCGCCGCGCGCCACGATCACCGTCACCGCACCGGCCTCGGCCACCCGCTGCGCGGTGGACAGGCCGATGCCGGAAGAACCGCCGGTGATGACCACGACCTTGTTGCGCACCTTGCCCTTGAGCGAGCGATCCACGAACAGGTCCGGATCCAGGTGCCGTTCCCAGTAGTCCCACAGGCGCCAGGCGTACCCGTCCAGGCGCGGCACCGCGATGTTCGTGCCCTTGAGCGCGCGCTCGGTCTCGCGGCTGTCGAAACGGGTCGGATAGGTGATGAACTTGAGGACTTCCTTCGGGATCTTGAAGTCGCGCAGCAGCATGCCGATGAAACGGCGCACCGGCGGCAGGTTGCCGACCGCCGCGCGGATGCCGCTGGGCACGAACGCGAACATGCGCGCGTCCAGCCGCATGGTCATTTCCGGCGCGTGGCCGGCGCGGCAGAAGGTATTGAGCACCTCGCCGACCCGCATCGGCTCCGGGTCGGTCAGGTGGAAGGTGTGGCCATCCAGCTTGGGCTTGTGGGCGATGTGATCCATCGCGTCGGCGACGAAATCCACCGGCACGATGTTGATGCGTCCACCCTCGATGCCCAGCACCGGCACCCATTGCGGCAACAGCTCGCGCAGTTTCTTGATCAGGGTGAAGAAGTAGTACGGGCCGTCGATCTTGTCGATCTCGCCGGTCTTCGAATGCCCGACCACCATGCCGGGGCGGTAGATTCGCCACTTGAAGCGGGTTTCCCTGCGCACCATCGCCTCGGAATCGTGCTTGGTGCGCAGGTAAGGATCGTCCAGGCCCTCGGCCTCCTCGAACATGTCCTCGCGGAAGATGCCCGGGTAGAGGCCGGCGGCGGCGATCGAACTGGTGTGGTGGAACAGCGGCACCTTCAGCGCCGCGGCCAGGTCCAGCGCATGGCGGGTGCCGTCGATGTTGGCGGCCTGCTGCGTCTCCACGCTGGCGGTCAGATCGTAGACCGCGGCCAGGTGGAAGAAATGCTTGATCTTGCCGTTCAGATTTCGCAACTGGGTGGGCGTGAGTCCGCAGCGCGGTTTGGTCATGTCGCCCGCCACCGCCACCACCCGCTTCGGATCCCAGCCGGACTTCCTGGCGATGGCGTCGAATTTCTTCTGCGAATCTTTGCGTACCAGCACGTACACCGTGCCACTGCGCTTGAGCAGGTTGGAAACCAGGTAGCGGCCGATGAATCCGGTGGCGCCGGTGACGAAGTAGCTCATGAGTACCGTCCCGTGTAGGCGGGCGGGCCCTCCGCCCGCCCTGCGGCCTAACTTGCCAGAGCCTCCCGGCTTCCACAATCCCGCCCCGATTGACCCGTCATGTCCCGCGTGGTGTGATGCCGCCACTATTGGGAGGTAGTCATCCATGTCCGACCTGAAATCCGCTTTCGAACAGGCTTCCCGCGATATCCAGGGCCTGGCCGAGCGACCCGACAACGAAACCCTGCTGCGCCTGTACGCGCTCTACAAGCAGGGCGCGGAAGGCGACGTCAAGGGCGACAAGCCCGGTTTCTTCGACTTCGTCGGCACCGCAAAGTACGAGGCCTGGGCCAAGCTCAAGGGCACCGCGTCGGAGGATGCGCAGAAGAAGTACGTGGATCTGGTGAAGAAGCTGCTCGCCTGAGACCGTGGCGCGCGACACCCGCCAGCGCATCCTCGACGCCTCGCTCGCGATGTTCAATGCGCAGGGCGAGCCGCACGTCACCACCAACCATATCGCCGACGAGCTGGAGATCAGTCCCGGCAACCTGTACTACCACTTCCGCAACAAGGACGACATCATCGAACAACTGTTCGCCCGCTACGAGGAGCGGATGGATGTCGCCCTCACCGCGCCGGTGGACCGCCTGCCGGGGCTGGAGGACATCTGGCTGCAATTGCACCTGGTGTTCGAGTGCATCTGGGACTACCGCTTCCTGTACCGGGATCTGGTCGAGATCCTCAGCCGCAACCGTCGCCTGCGGATCCGCTTCGCCCGCCTGCTCAAGCGCGCCGATGACAGCGCGCATGCGGTGATGCGCGGACTCGGCCAGGCCGGGGTGATGCGCGCCTCGGCCGCGGAACTGGCGGCCACCGCGACCAACATCCTGGTGGTGGCCACGTTCTGGTTGAACTACGCGGCCGCGCGCGGGGACAAGGACGAGCAGATCGCCATCCGCCACGGCATCGTGCAGGTGATGATGCTGGTGGCGCCGTTCCTGCGCGATGCCGAGCGGGTGCATCTGAATACGCTGACGTCCGCCTACGTCGACTGACGTGCAGCGGAGCTCGCTCCGCTGCCTGTGCCTGTCCGTTGAACGGCGGATGCGCCATCGTCCGCGAAGGCGCAGGCCCGCGAAGGCAAACGCCATCGCAGCGGAGCAAGCTCCGCTCTACCCTGCAATCAGGCCCGGACGCGCTTGCGGGTCGTGGCCTTGCCCGCGCCCGCGCGCTTGCGCGCCGCCGGCCGCGCCGGCTTGCCGGTGGCACTCTTGCGGCGGGTCTTCGCGGCTGGACGCGCGGACGCCAGGCCCAGCTTTTCCAGCACCGGCGCCAGGCGCGCCTCGACATCGGCGCTGAACTTCTCCACGCCCGCCTCGCCCTGCGCCCGCACCTCGCGCAGCGTGGCCTGTGCCTGCCGCGCGATGCGTTCAATGTCCTGCTTCGCCGCCGTCAGGCGCTGGGCTCCGCGGCGGCGCGCGATCGCGACCGCGCCGAGGCCGGCAAGCCAGACATGGCGGAGATTCGGTTCCGGGGCCTTGGCCCGCGGGGTGGTCCTGTTCCTGGCAGTCATGGGGGACTCCTCGACGCCGGCCACGGTGGCAGGCTTCCGGATTCGATGCTGAAGCCGCCGCATCGAGCAAACACACTAGCGGCGCGGGGCTTGTCAGCGGCAGGGGCTGCGGCCATGCTCATTCGAACCATCAAGGGAGGGAGTCGGCATGGCGGGCAAGCAGGCGAAATGGGCACCGTTTCCATTGGACGCCAAGGCGTTCAGCTACGCGGGCGACGCCTTGAAGAAGGCCTGGCCGGCGCTGCACGCCGGCGATGCCGAGCCCTACCCCGACAGCAAGCGTGCGCAGGCGTTGATCGACGCAGCCGGCAAGGCCTCCAAGGGCCAGGACGCCGCCGCGCTGGCGAGCGCGCTGCAGGAAGCCTGGCGGGCCTTCCATCGGGGCGATTTCCAGGCCGCCTTCGAGGCCGGCCAGGCACTCGGCCCGCTCGGCGCCTCGGTCGCGGTCAAGGCGCTGGGCATCCATGCGACCTATCTGGTCGATGACGAGGACGAGAAGCTCAAGCGCTTCGAACAGGCCGCCAGGCTGGCCGAGGTCGCGGTCAAGGCATTGCCGGACGAGGCCAACAGCCACTACCGCCATGCCTTCGCGCTGGGGCGATACAGCCAGGGTTTGAGCATCGTCAAGGCGCTCAAGCAGGGCATCGCCGGCAAGGTGCGCGAAGCGCTGGACGCCACCCTCGAACTGGCCCCCAAGCATGCCGAAGCGCATACCGCGCTGGCGCTGTACCACGCCGAGATCATCGACAAGATCGGCGCCATGATCGGCGGCCTGACCTATGGCGCCAAGGCCGCCGAGGCCGAATCGCACATCAAGACCGCGCTGAAGCTGACCCCGGACTCGCCCATCGCCCACGTCGAGCACGCCAACGTGCTGCTGCTGTTGTACGGCGACAAGAAGGAGGACGCGGCGGCGGCGGCTTTCGAGAAGGCCGGCAAGCTGAAGCCGCGCGACGCCATGGAGGCCCTCGATGCCCGGCATGCGAACGAGCAGCTCGAATAAACGCTGCGCGGTGGCGTTGCTGCTGGCGTGCATCGGAACCGCGCAGGCTCAGCAGCGTCCGGTCCCGCCGATAGCGCCTTCGTCCGTGCCGGCCGCCCCGGCATCGACGAACGCGCCCGCGCAGGATTCGGTCGACGGAACCGGCGATCCGCTGTTCGATGCCCTCACCTGCCGCAGCGGTCCGGATATTGGCCGCCTGCTGCCACGCCTGCGCCGGGAACGTCCCGACGATTTCGTGCAGACCGAGCGGCAGTATTCGGACCCACCGATGGATCTGTACCGGCTGGAGACGCCGGTGCGGGCCTGGGGCCATGAAAGCGATGCGGTGGTCATCACCGCCAACCGGGTATTGATGGTGGTTGGCGGCAGCGCCGATGACGTCGCCCGCGTCCTGGAAGCCAGTCTTGCCGACAGCGAGACACCATTGTCCGGTCCGCTGGACGACCTGCATGCCCTGGTCCTGTACACGGAGGAGCGCCCGGGCCTGCAACAGCGCGTGCTGATCGGTTGCGAGTACCGCTTCCCGGATCTCTCGCTGCTTGAGGATCCGGACGACGCCTGGCGCAAGGCGCCTGCGCCTTGAGCTCGCGCAGCGGAGCAAGCTCCGCTCTACGCCGGCCTTGTAGAGCCGAGCTTGCTCGGCTGCGGGCCCTGCGACGGGCGTCGTTGTGAAAAGAGCAGCGGAGCAAGCTCCGCTCTACGCCTGCCTTGTAGAGCCGAGCTTGCTCGGCTGCGGGGCCTTGCAACGGGTGACGTCGTGAAAGAGCAGCGGAGCGGGCTCCGCTCTACGCCGGCCTTGTAGAGCCGAGCTTGCTCGGCTGCGGGGCCCTGCAACGGGCGACGTCGCGAAAGAGCAGCGGAGCGAGCTCCGCTCTACGGTTTTTCGGGGGCCTAAAGTTCCGCCGCACCCTGCCGAATAAGGCGCGCGCCGCGTACCGCACCGGCGCATTTTCCGCACGAAATCGTCATCCCTGGCCTAAAGGTTTTCCGGGCAGCGCCGTTATCCCTTTCGCAAGCAGAGGGCGACTAGCCAACAAACCAACAAACCGGCAGCACCCTCTTTCCATCAACGCCGGGACCTAAATAAGAGGAGACGACCCATGGCACAGGTAATCAACACCAATACGATGTCGTTGAACGCTCAGCGCAACCTGAGCACCAGCGGCGCTTCACTGGCCACCACCATCCAGCGGCTGTCCTCCGGCCTGCGCATCAACAGCGCCAAGGACGACGCCGCCGGACTGGCCATTTCCGAACGCTTCAGCACCCAGATCCGCGGTCTGGACGTGGCCGTGCGCAATGCCAACGACGGCATCTCGCTGGCCCAGGTCGCCGAGGGTTCGCTGAGCGAAATCGGCAACAACCTGCAGCGCATCCGCGAACTGGCCGTGCAGTCGGCCAACGCCAGCAACTCGTCGTCCGACCGCGCCGCGCTGAACGCCGAAGTCAAGCAGCTGACGGCGGAAGTGGATCGCGTCGCCAAGCAGGCCGACTTCAACGGCACCAAGCTGCTGGACGGTTCGTTCACCAGCCAGCTGTTCCAGGTCGGCGCCAACGCCGGCCAGGCGATTGCCATCGACAAGGTCGTGGACGCGCGTTCGCAGACCCTGGGCGGCGCGCAGTTCGCCAACGTCTACAAGGGCACCGCGCTGGACAACGCCGGCACTGCGGCGGTCAACGAAGACCTGGCCACCGCCGACACCACCTACTCGCAATTGCAGATCTCGGTGACTCCTTCGGGCGGCACCGCCACCACGGTCGACATCGGCGCCTTCCAGGTGAAGGCCGGCCAGTCGATCACCCAGGCCACCGCCGCGGCGATCAACGCCAAGCTGGGCGAAACCGGCGTCTACGCCGAAGTGAAGGCCGGCGTGCTGAACCTGACCTCGACCCAGGACGGGCAGACCTTCGCCCTCGCCTACGCGGGTCCGGCGGTGACCGGTGCCACCGTGGCGACCGCCGGCAACCTGGGCCTGACCGAGACCAGCACCAACGGCGGCACGATGACCGCCGCTGCCAACAGCTTCGTCAAGGATCTGGACATCACCACCTTCGCCGGCGCCCAGCAGGCGCTGGAAATCGTCGACAAGGCGCTGACCGCGGTGAACGGCGCGCGCGCCGACCTCGGCGCCATCCAGAACCGCTTCACCTCGGTGGTCGCCAACCTGCAGACCAGCTCGGAAAACCTGGCCGCTTCGCGCAGCCGTATCCGCGACACGGACTTCGCCAAGGAAACCGCCGAACTGACCCGCACCCAGATCCTGCAGCAGGCCGGCACGGCCATGCTGGCCCAGGCCAACCAGGTGCCGCAGAACGTACTGAGCCTGTTGCAACGCTAACCCTCGCGTCCCCGATGGCACGGCGGGGAATCGTTGAAAACTCGTTCCCCGTGCAGAGAACGCCTAAGGAGTCGAACTCATGGCACAAGTGATCAACACCAACACGATCTCGCTGAATGCCCAGCGCAACCTGGGCACCAGCGGTGCATCGCTGGCCACCACCATCCAGCGGCTGTCTTCCGGCCTGCGCATCAACAGCGCCAAGGACGACGCCGCCGGCCTGGCCATTTCCGAACGCTTCAGCACCCAGATCCGCGGTCTGGACGTGGCCGTGCGCAATGCCAACGACGGCATCTCGCTGGCCCAGGTGGCGGAAGGTTCGCTGACCGAAATCGGCAACAACCTGCAGCGCATCCGTGAGCTGTCGGTGCAGTCGGCCAACGCGACCAACTCGTCGTCCGACCGCGCCGCGCTGAACGCCGAAGTCAAGCAGCTGACCGCCGAAATCGACCGCGTCGCCAAGCAGGCCGATTTCAACGGCACCAAGCTGCTGGACGGCTCGTTCACCAGCCAGTTGTTCCAGGTCGGCGCCAATGCCTCGCAGGCCATCGCCATCGACAAGGTGGTGGACGCCAAGGCCAACGCGCTGGGCGGCGCCAAGTTCGACAAGAACGCGCTGGCCGCCGCGGATCCGGGCACCAACGGCGACGTCAAGGTCACCGGCCTGGTCATCAACGGCGTCGCCATCGATACCGTCGACGTCAAGCAGGGCGCCGACGCGGCCACCACCGGCAAGGCCGCGCGCGCGGCGCTGGTGACCGCCATCAACGCCAAGATGGGCGAAAGCGGTGTGTACGCCGAAGTCAACGCCGCCGGCACCGGCATCGATCTGACCTCGGTCAAGGACAGCGTCAACGCCGACGGCAGCTTCAAGGCCATCACCGCCACGGTCGGCACCTGGACCGGCATCGCCGCGCCGACCTTCACCGCCACGGCGGCGGCGGCGGCCCCGGCCAACCAGTACGCCAGCAACCTGGACATCTCCACCTTCAAGGGTGCCCAGCAGGCGCTGGAAATCGTCGACAAGGCGCTGACCGCGGTGAACAGCGCGCGCGCCGACCTGGGTGCGGTGCAGAACCGCTTCACCTCGGTGGTCGCCAACCTGCAGACCAGCTCGGAAAACCTGGCCGCTTCGCGCAGCCGCATCCGCGACACGGACTTCGCCAAGGAAACCGCCGAACTGACCCGCACCCAGATCCTGCAGCAGGCCGGCACGGCCATGCTGGCCCAGGCCAACCAGGTGCCGCAGAACGTTCTCAGCCTGCTCCGCTAATCACGGAGACAAAGCCGGGGCGGACTCTTTCCCCGTCCGCCCCGGCCAGGCACCACCCCGGTCGCAACACTGAAGGAAATCTTTCATGGCACAAGTCATCAACACCAACACGATTTCGCTGAACGCACAGCGCAATCTCGGCACCAGCGGCGCATCGCTGGCCACCACCATCCAGCGGCTGTCTTCCGGCCTGCGCATCAACAGCGCCAAGGACGACGCCGCCGGCCTGGCCATCTCCGAACGCTTCAGCACCCAGATCCGCGGTCTGGACGTGGCCGTGCGCAATGCCAACGACGGCATCTCGCTGGCCCAGGTCGCCGAAGGCTCGCTGACCGAAATCGGCAACAACCTGCAGCGCATCCGCGAGCTGTCGGTGCAGTCGGCCAACGCCAGCAACTCGTCATCCGACCGCGCCGCGCTGAACGCCGAAGTCAAGCAGCTGACCTCGGAAATCGACCGCGTCGCCAAGCAGGCCGATTTCAACGGCACCAAGCTGCTGGACGGCTCGTTCACCAGCCAGCTGTTCCAGGTCGGTGCCAACGCCTCGCAGGCCATCGCCATCGACAAGGTGGTCGACGCCCGCGCCAACGCGCTGGGCAACGTCAAGTTCGCCGCCAAGCAGACCGCCACCACCGCGGCCGCCGCGGCCACCGCCGACGGCAAGCTGGCGGGCATGCAGGTCAACGGCGTGACCATCGCCGACGTGGAGTGGAAGAACGGCGCGGCCGGCGCGGACATCGCCCAGGCGATCGCCACGGCCGTGAACGCCAAGCTGGGCGAGACCGGCGTGGCCGCCTCGGTCGGCACCGGCGCCGACGCCGGCAAGGTGATCATGACCTCGGTCAAGGCGGGCAAGGACTTCGACATCACCGCCGGCACCATCACCGGTGGCGCCACCGAAATCGGCCTGACCGGCATCGCCGATGCCACCGCCGCGGCCACCACCACCGCCAGCTTCGCCAAGGACCTGGACATCACCACGTTCGAAGGCGCGCAGAAGGCGCTGGAAATCGTCGATGCCGCCCTGACCTCGGTCAACAGCGCGCGCGCCGACCTGGGTGCGGTGCAGAACCGCTTCACCTCGGTGGTCGCCAACCTGCAGACCAGCTCGGAAAACCTGGCCGCTTCGCGCAGCCGCATCCGCGACACGGACTTCGCCAAGGAAACCGCCGAACTGACCCGCACCCAGATCCTGCAGCAGGCCGGCACGGCCATGCTGGCCCAGGCCAACCAGGTGCCGCAGAACGTGCTCAGCCTGCTGCGCTGATCGGTTTCGTCCGCTCCACTGTTTCAGCTTCCTGTCGCATACGGACGGATTCGTCTCCCTCCGTCTTGGCAGTACCCAAACCCCTTCCGGAAACGGGAGGGGTTTCTTTTTTGGGGATTCGGGATTGGGGATTCGGGATTGGCAAAAGCACTGATCCCCAATCCCGAATCCCCAATCCCGGCTTCACTGGCACAAATCCTGCATCACGCCGGTCGTCCCGCATTTCTCGCCGACCGGGGCTCAAGCCACGGCGGCGGGAGACGGAGAAATGCGGGCTAAAGATCGGCCTCCGGAGGCCGTTACCACTACACGGGCGACGCCGCCATCCATCAAGGATGCCAGGCTCGTCCCGACGCCCGTTCCGGAACGGGCACGACAGGAGATCCTCGATGGCAGACTACTCGCTCGGTTACGGTGGTGTCGGCTCCGGCCTGGACATCACCGGCATGGTGGAGAAACTGGTGGCAGCGGACCGCAAGCCCGCCGACGCCCGCCTCAACCGCATCGAGTCGAGCGCCAAGTTCAAGGTCTCCGCGCTGGGCACGGTCAGCTCGGCCTTCAGCACCCTGGAAACCGCGCTGAAGGCACTCAAGGCCGCCGATGCCTTCGACAGTCGCACCAGCAAGGTCGGCACCGACACCGTGCTGGGCGCGACCGCCGGCAAGGGCACGCCCAGCGGCGACTACACCATCCAGGTGCTCGACCTGGCCAGCGCCAACAAGTGGACCGCCGACCTGCCCGTCACCGCCGAGCAGACCTTCGGCGCCGGCAAACTGACGCTGACGGTGGGCGGCGAGACGCTCGACATCACCATCGCCGAAGGCGCCAAGCTGGTCGACGTGCGCAGCGCGATCAACGACGCCGCGCGCAGCAAGGGCGTGCAGGCCAGCGTGATCACGTCCAACGACGGCCTGTTCCTGTCGGTGGCCTCGGACAAGACCGGCGCCGCCAACGGCATCTCGCTGGCCTTCAGCGAGGGCGGCGCGGATCTGCAGAACCTGGTCAACAGCATGGTCGAACGGGTCCCGGCCGCCGACGCCCGGGTGTCGATCGACGGCCTGACCGTGACCGCCAGCAGCAACAAGATCACCGACGCGGTGCCGGGCCTGACCCTGGACCTGAAGGCCAAGGGCACCAGCACCGTGACCGTGTCCGCCGACGTGGCCGCCAGCCGCAAGCTGGTGCAGGACTTCGTCACCGCGTACAACGGCGCGATCACCGCGATCAACAGTTCCACCCAGTACGACGCCGGCACCGACACCCCGTCCGCGCTCACCGGCGACGCGCAGATGCGCGGCATCGCCGGCCAGATGCGCGGCGTGCTGGGCGACCTGCTCGGCGAACTCGCCAAGCAGGGCCTGGACGCCAAGACCCTGGGCCTGCAGACCAAGGGCTATCCGTCCTCGGACGGCACCCTGACCCTGGACACGGCCAAGTTCGATGCGCTGATGACGTCCAATCCGGAAAAGGTGCGCGTCGCCTTCACCGGCGACAGCGGTTTCGCGGCCAAGCTGCAGACGACCGTGGGCACCTACATCGGCAAGGAAGGCTCGCTCACCCGGCGCACCGACGGCCTCAATGCCCAGCTCAAGGACATCGGCAACCAGCGCAAGGCGCTGGATACGCGCATGGAATCGGTCGGCAATCGCTACAAGGCGCAGTTCGTGGCGCTGGACAACATGATGTCGCGGATGAACAGCACCAGTTCGTACCTTTCGCAGCAGCTTGCTGCACTGGCCTCCCAGTAAGGCCACCTCCGCGGGGAGTCCGCGGGAGACAGGAGATAGAAGGAATGTCAGCCCATTCTTACGCCGCGCAGTACCGCAACACGGGCATCAGCAGCGCCGTGATGGAAGCCGATCCGCACCGCCTGGTCGCGTTGTTGCTGGCCGGCGCCTGCGATCGCATCCGGCTGGCGGAGGCCTGCGTGGAGCACGGCGATCTGGCCCGCAAGGGCAAGGCGATCGGCGAGGTCTGCGCGATCATCGGCCATCTCAACGGTTCGCTGGACCACGAGGCCGGCGGCGAGATCGCCGGCAGCCTGTCGGCGCTGTACGACTACCTGCAGGGCCGGTTGATCGAGGCCAACCTGCACAACGACGCGGCCGCGCTGCGCGAATCGCTGGAACTGCTGGGCGAGATCGAGTCGGCCTGGAACGCCATCCCCGCCGAACAGCGACAGCGTCCGGCCGCGGTCCAGGGAGCCTGAGATGACCGCGGTGTCGATGGACGCCCTGTTCGCGCAATTGCAGGCCATGCACGACAGCCTGCAGAACGGCGATCTGGACACCGTGCAGGGCCTGCTGGACCAGCATGATCGCGATGTCCGCGATTTCATGCAGGCCCCGCAGGGCCGCGATACCGGCACCGACACGCTGTCCAACCTGCTGTACGCGCAGTTGCAGTTGCAGGACCGCCTGCGCGACGCCCGCGACGCGGCCGCGCGCAAGCTGCGCGAATCGCAACAGGCCGAGCGCGCCGCGCGCGCCTATCTGTCGACACCGGGAGCCTGAGCCATGCCCACGCGCGTGCCCCTGCTGAACCATCCGGCGGAAACCGAACTGTTCGGCGATGCCCTGACCTGCGAAGCCTGGCTGCCGGCGGGATTCCGCGTCGGCGAAGCGCGCCAGCCGCCGGCCGCGGCCGAATCGCTGCTGCATGCCCTGGCGGTCGCCGAGGACGCGCGCGGCGACGACACCGACGATCGCAAGGGCGAGCCGTCGATCTCGTTCCAGCGCCTGGAAGCCAAGGTCGATCTGCTGATGAACCTGGTCGGCAAGCTGGCGCGCCAGCGCGACGACGCCCCGCCCCTGCGCGGACTGCGCTGGTCGCACCTGGGCCTGCGCCTGGATGCCACGCAGCCGTTCGGCCTCGCCCAGGGTGATGCCGGGGTGGCCTTGATTGAGCCGGCGAACTGGCTCAGCGATCACATCGAACTGCCGGCACGGGTACTGGCGACGTCCGCCACCGCCGATGGCCTGCATCACCTGTGGCTGCGCTTCGCACCGCTCGGCGCCGGCCTGGCCGACGCGCTGGAGCGCCACCTGTTCCGGCTGCACCGTCGCCAGATCGCCGAAGCGCGGCTGATGGCGCGCCAGGCCGACTGAGGTTCATCACCGTCGCTCTCGTTCGCGAACGCGGCGCCGACCGAACGGGCACCGGGCACCTCGACGGAAACCCGTCACCGGGGACAAGCTTGTGTGACGAACTTCAAGCTTTGACGGCTTCGACACTTAAGTAACATTGGCGGGATCCCGACGGGCCGCTATCGTGGCGCGACCTCCCCACGAGCCCTGCCCCTTCCAGTGCGTGTCCTGATCGTTGATGACCATACCCTGGTGCGTGCCGGCATCGGCCGCTTGCTCCAGTCGATCGCGGACGTGGATGTGGTGGCGGAGGCTTCGGACGCGCAACAGGCGCTGGACATGGCCGCCATCCACCGGCCCGACGTCATCCTGCTTGACCTGTCGCTGCCCGATCGCAGCGGGCTGGATCTGCTCAAGCCGCTGAAGGAATCGCTGCCGCAGACCAAGGTCGTGATCATGTCGATGCACAACGATCCCGGCCAGGTGCGCAGCGCGCTGGATCGCGGCTGCGCCGGCTTCGTGGTCAAGGAGGCCGCGCCGATGGAACTGGAACTGGCCCTGCGCGCGGCCGCCGCCGGCCAGGTGTTCCTGAGTCCGCAAGTGTCGTCGAAGATGCTGGCGCCGATGCTGGGCCAGGCGCGGCCGACCGGCATCGACGCGCTGTCGCCGCGCCAGCGCCAGATCCTGCGCAAGCTGGGCGGTGGCATGAGCAGCAAGGAAATCGCCGCGCACCTGGGCATCAGCGTCAAGACGGTGGAAACCCATCGCGCGCGGATGATGGAATCACTGGGCTGCCGGCGCGCCAACGACCTGCTGCTGCTGGCCGCGCGCCACCAGAACGATCTGGCCTGAGGTTTCTGGCCCGAGCCTTGCAGGACAAGGGGGCGTCCGCCGTTCCCGCGGCGGCGCACCGTCGCCAGGTCCTCCCCAGGCCCCCCGACGGCGCTCTCCCCGCCATTCCCCCGGCACCCCATCGCGTCCAAAGTCCGGCGATGTCAGGAAATCCCTGACAGCGCCCTCGGGCATGCCCCCACCACGACCAGAAACGCCCTGATTCTTTTTCCGCCGCGCGCGGCGCAAAGTTTCCCCACGACGTGAAATCCACGTGAACGTCGAATCGGGGCAACGATGCAAACGCGGCGAATGGGGATTTGGGGATGAAGACGGGACTCACCACGCAGCTCGGCCAGCAACTGCACCTCACGCCGCAGCTGCTGCAATCGATCCGGCTGCTGCAACTGGACGGCCTGCAACTGGAAATGGAAGTCCGCCGCGCGCTGGACGCCAATCCGCTGCTGGAACTGGAAGAGGAGCCCGTCGCCGTCGGCGAGCAGGGCGACGCCGCCAGCGCCCCGCTGGAAACCGCCGCCTTCGACGAACTGCCCGAAACCTCGATGTGGGACGTGCATGGCGGCGGCTGGCAGGAAGGCGACGACGACCGCCTGCAGCGCCTGGAAGACGCCGGCAGCACCGACCCGCAGGTGCGCGCGCTGCAGTCGCTGGCGCTGGAACTGGACGCGCCCGCGCTGGCCGTGGCCGCGTTCTGGCTCGAACACACCGACGAGGCCGGTTACCTGGGTGCCGACGCGGATGCGCTGGCCGCCCAGGCCGCCGAACGCTTCGCCATCACCGCCGCGGCCGCCGAAACGATCCGCCAGCGCATCCTGCACGGCGAATGCGCCGGCCTGGCCGCGCGCGACCTGCGCGAATGCCTGCGGGCGCAGCTGGCCGCCCTGCCCGGCCGCGTGCCGGCCCGCCACATCGCCGCCCGCATCCTCGACGAAGCGCTGGACCTGCTGGCCGCGCACGACGAAAACGCACTGGCCGCGCGCCTGCACCTGGATCCGGAACAGATCCGCGAAGGCATCCGCCTGATCCTGTCGCTGCAACCGCGCCCGGCCGAAACCCTGCTGCCCGCCCCCACCGGCCACATCGTGCCGGACGTGGTCGCCTGGCATGCCGACTGCGCGTGGCGGGTCGCGCTGAATCCGGCCACCACCCCGCGCCTGTCGGTGTCGCCGCTGCACGAGCGCGCGCTGGACCAGTTGGATTCGAAGGCCGAACAAGGCGACGGCGCCCGCCGCCTGCGCGAGCTGCTGCAGGAAGCGCGCTGGCTGACCCGCGGCCTGTCGATGCGCTATGAAACGCTGCTGCGCACCGCCCGCGCGATCGTCGAGCGCCAGGCCGGCTTCCTCGCCCATGGCGACGAGGCGATGGCGCCGCTGACCCTGAAGGAAATCGCCGATGAAATCGGCATGCACGAGTCCACCGTCTCGCGCATCACCACCGGCAAGTACATGCAGACCCCGCGCGGCACCTTCGAGCTGAAGCATTTCTTCGCCGTCCGCCTGGAGGGCGCCAGCGTGTCCGGCCCGGCGGTGCGCGCGATGGTCCGCCGCCTGATCGAGAACGAACCGGCGCACAAGCCGCTGGCCGACGAGGCGATCGCCGGCCTGCTGGCCCGCCAGGGCATCCACATCGCCCGCCGCACGGTCGCCAAGTATCGGGAACAGCTGGACATCGCCTCCGCACGCGACCGCCGGCGCGGTAACGTGTCGGCCTTGGCCAGGGCCGGATAAGGAAGCACGCGCATGAACAAGATCACCGTACTGCTGGTGGACGACCACGAGGGTTTCATCAACGCGGCCATCCGCCACCTGCGCAAGCTGGACTGGCTGGACATCGTCGGCCGGGCCAGCAACGGCCTGGAGGCGATCGAGCGTTCGGAATCGCTGCGCCCGGACGTGGTGCTGATGGACCTGGCGATGCCCGAGATGGGCGGCCTGCAGGCCACCCGCCTGATCAAGACCCAGGACCAGCCGCCGTTCGTGGTCATCGCCAGCCACTTCGACGACGCCGAACACCGCGAGCACGCCAGCCGCGCCGGCGCCGACGAATTCGTCAGCAAGCTTTCCTACATCCAGGAAGTCCTCCCCATCCTGGAAAAGTTCCGAGACAACCGCCATGAGTGAATCCCGAATCCTTGTCCTCGACGCCGATGCCGCCCGCGCGGTGCGGGTGACCGACCTGCTGGAGTTCATGGACCTGACCCCGCGCTGGGCCGCCGAGGCCGGCGACGTCGACATCCGCCGGCACCGCCCGCACGACTTCATGGCGGTGATCGTCGGCCGGATCGAGGACGCCCCGTCCACCCGCGCGCTGTTCGCCTGGCTGGGCGATGCGCCGTTGCCGCCGCCGGTGCTGCTGCTGGAGGCCGAACCGGCCGCGTTCGCCACCGCCCACGGCCTGCACGAAGCCGGGGTGTGGCCGCTGGATACCCCGATCCGCCACAGCCAGCTGGAAAGCTGCCTGCGCCGGGCCAGCCTCAAGCGGCTGGACACCGAGCACCAGGCGCAGACCGCGCAGGGCAACGGTCCGACCGGCAACAGCCCGGCGGTGGTGCGCCTGCGCCGGCTGATCGACCAGGTCGCCGCGTTCGACACCACCGTGCTGGTGCTGGGCGAATCCGGCACCGGCAAGGAAGTGGTGGCGCGCGCCATCCACGAGCATTCGCCGCGCCGCGACGGTCCGTTCGTGGCCATCAACTGCGGCGCGATTCCGCCGGACCTGCTGGAAAGCGAACTGTTCGGTCATGAGAAGGGCGCCTTTACCGGCGCGCTGAGCGCGCGCAAGGGCCGCTTCGAGATGGCCGAGGGCGGCACCCTGCTGCTGGACGAAATCGGCGATATGAGCCTGCCGATGCAGGTCAAGCTGCTGCGCGTGCTGCAGGAGCGCAGCTTCGAGCGCGTCGGCGGCAACCAGACCATCCGCTGCAACGTGCGGGTGATCGCCGCGACCCACCGCAACCTGGAGGATCGCATCGCCGAAGGCCACTTCCGCGAGGATCTGTTCTATCGGCTCAACGTGTTCCCGATCGAGATGCCCGCGCTGCGCGAGCGCCTCGACGATCTGCCGGCGCTGGTCACCACCCTGGCGATGCAATTGGCCCGCACCGGCCGCGGTGAAGTGCGCTTCGCCGACGAGACCCTGCAGGCGCTGCGCTTCTATCCCTGGCCGGGCAACGTGCGCGAACTGACCAACCTGGTCGAGCGCATGGCGGTGCTGCACCCCGGCGGGCTGGTGCGGGTGCAGGACCTGCCGCGCCGCTACCTGCCGGAGGACGGCGTGCTGCCGGTGCCGGCGGACGCTGCGCAGGCCACGCTGGCGCCCCGTGCGGAAAGCAGCGGTACGGCGCCCATGGAAACCCAGATCACGACCGTCGCCGCGTCCGATCGCCTGCCCGAAGACGGCATCGACCTGCGCGAGCACATCGCCCGCATCGAACTGAACCTGATTCGCGACGCGCTGGATCGCGCCGGCGGCGTGGTCGCCCACGCGGCCCAGTTGCTCGGCCTGCGCCGCACCACCCTGGTGGAAAAGCTGCGCAAGTACGGCGTCGAACGCGAGGACGCGCTGGCGACGGAAAACTGACAGGCCCGGCGCGGCGGTTGCGGCACGCATCTTGCAACGATGAGCCCAGACACTCCGCCGAACCGCGCCCATGTCCGATTCCGTCGCCTCCATCCTCTCGCAGATCCGCAGCTACCAGCACCAGCTGGGCGCGCGCGCGCTGGAGCCGGTGCAGAACCCGAACGCGGTCCAGTTCGGCCAGCCCGCGGTCAAGGCGCCCAGCTTCGGCGAGACCCTGCAGAACGCGCTGCAAGGCGTCAACGACGCGCAGAAGACCGCCGGCGCGCTGTCGCAGGCGTTCGAACTCGGTGACCCGCGCGCCGATCTGGCGCGGGTGATGGTCGCCGCCCAGCAGTCGCAGGTCGCCTTCCGCGCCACCGTCGAAGTCCGCAACCGTCTCGTCCAGGCCTACCAGGACGTGATGAACATGCCGCTATAACCCACCGCACCGCCTGAGCCCGAACGCACCGGAACCGCACGCCCATGGCCCTGACCCTGTCCAAGGAATCACTGAAGGAATCGCTGAGCGCCGAGAAGGCCGGCGCCGCGCTGACCAAGATCCAGGACTTCCCGGTGTTCCGCCAGCTCGGCACGCTGCTGATGATCGCCGGTGCGGTCGCGGTCGGCCTGATGGTGTTCTTCTGGTCGCAGAAGCCCGACTTCACCCCGCTCTACACCGGCCTGGACCCCAAGGCCACCGCCGAGGCCGCCGACCTGCTGCGCGCCGCGCAGATTCCGTTCCAGCTGGATCAGGCCAGCGGCGCGATTTCGGTGCCCGCCGAGAACCTGCACGACGCCCGCCTGAAACTGGCCGGCTCGGGCCTGGCCGAGAACGGCCGGCTCGGCTTCGAGCTGATGGAACGCGATCCCGGTTTCGGCGTCAGCCAGTTCGTCGAGAACGCCCGCTACCAGCACGCGCTGGAAACCGAGCTGGTGCGCACCATCACCACCCTGCGCCCGGTCCGTGACGCGCGCGTGCACCTGGCCATTCCCAAGCCCAGCGCGTTCACCCGCCAGCGCGAGGTCGCCAGCGCCTCGGTGGTGCTGGAACTGCGTTCGGGCGCGATGCTGGAACGCAACCAGGTCGATGCCATCGTGCACCTGGTGTCCTCCAGCATTCCGGACCTGGCGCCGGAACGCGTCACCGTGGTCGACCAGAGCGGCCGCATGCTGACCATCAGCGATCCCAACAGCGAGGCCGCGCTCAACGCCGCCCAGTTCGAGCGTGTGCGCAAGCTGGAAACCTCGCTCAACCAGCGCATCAAGGAATTGCTGGAACCACTGACCGGCCCCGGCCGGATCAACGCCGAGGTCGCGGTGGACATGGACTTCTCGGTGGTCGAGGAAGCGCGCGAGACCTTCGCCAACGATCCGGCCAAGGTGCGCAGCGAGCAGGTCAGCCAGAACACGGTCGCCAAGCCGGGACTGGAGGGCGTGCCCGGCGCGACCAGCAATACCCCGCCCGGTCCCAACGCCGCCGCCGCGCCCAATCCCGAGGCGCCGGTGGAGACCGCCAGCAGCGCGACCCGCAACTTCGAGATGGATCGCACCCTGCAACACACCCGCCAGCCCGCCGGCCGGGTACGCCGGGTCACCGCCGCGGTGCTGGTCGATCACGTGCCGCGCGCCGGCGCCAACGGCAAGACCACGATGGTGCCGCTGGACGCGGCCACCCTCACCCGGGTCGAGGCGCTGGTGAAGGAAGCGGTGGGCTTCGACGCCGCGCGCGGCGACTCGGTGTCGGTGATGAACGCGCCGTTCGTGCGCGAGCCGGTGCCGGTGGAGGACGTGCCGTTCTGGGAAAGCCCGTGGCTGCAGAACCCGATGGTGCGCGACGTCGCCCGCTATGGCCTGGGCGCGATCGTGGTGCTGGCGCTGCTGTTCGGCGTGCTGCGCCCGGCGATGCGCCAGATCATCCAGCCCCGCGCGAAGAAGGCCGCCCCCGACGCGGTGGACGTGAGCCTGGTCGACGAAGGCGACGAGGATGCCCGCATCGTCGCCGCGCTGCGCCAGGACCATGCCGAGATCAGCGTGCCGCGCGCGCTGGCCTCCGATGCCTACGAGGACCGCCTGCGCCACGCCCGCGAGGCGGTCAAGAACGATTCCAAGCAGGTCGCGCAGGTGGTGAAGGACTGGGTGGCCAGCGATGATTAATCCCAACGACACCGAACTGACCGGCGTGCAGCGCGCCGCCGTCCTGCTGCTCTCGCTGGGCGAGCAGGACGCCGCCGAAGTGCTCAAGCACATGAACGCCAAGGAAGTGCAGAAGCTCGGCATCGCCATGGCCACCATCAGCGGCATCAGCCGCGAACAGGTGCTGCAGGTGATGGACAGCTTCAACCACTCGCTGGAGAAGCAGACCTCGCTGGGCATGGGCGCCGACGACTACGTGCGCAAGGTGCTGGTGCAGGCGCTGGGCGAGGACAAGGCCGGCAGCCTGATCGATCGCATCCTGCTGGGGCGCAACACCACCGGCCTGGACACCCTGAAGTGGATGGACCCGCGCGCGATTGCGGATCTGGTGCGCAATGAGCACCCGCAGATCATCGCCATCGTGCTCTCGCACCTGGACAGCGACCAGGCTGCCGAGACCCTGAAGATGCTGCCCGAACGCGCCCGCTCGGACGTGCTGCTGCGCATCGCCACCCTCGACGGCATCCCGCCGAACGCGCTCAACGAACTCAACGAGATCATGGAGCGCCAGTTCTCCGGCAACCAGAACCTGAAGTCCTCCAGCATCGGCGGCATCAAGGTGGCCGCGAACATCCTCAATTTCATGGACAGTGGCCAGGACCAGACCATCCTGGGCGCGATCAACCACATCGATGCCGACCTGGGCGCGCGCATCCAGGACCTGATGTTCGTGTTCGACAACCTGATCGACCTGGACGATCGCGAACTGCAGGCGATGCTGCGCGAAGTGCCCAACGACCGCCTGGGCCTGGCCCTGCGCGGCGCCGACGCCAAGGTGCGCGAGAAGATCACCCGCAACATGTCCCAGCGCGCCGCGCAGATCCTGATGGAAGACATGGAGGCGCGCGGTCCGGTGCGGCTGTCGGACGTGGAAGGCGCGCAGAAGGAAATCCTCGCCATCGTCCGCCGCCTGGCCGACCAGGGCGTCATCTCGCTCAACGCCAGCAGTGAGGAGATGGTATGAACGATCCGGTGCGCTGGATGGCCCCGCCGCTGGATTTCGTGGCCCGCCGCGCGCCGGAGGCCGAGCCGCCGCCGGTGCTGCGTCCGCCGAGCCTGGAGGAAATCCAGGCGATCGAGGAAGCCGCCTACCGCGAGGGGCTGGAGCGCGGCCGTACCGAGGGCCACGCCGAGGGTTTCGCCCAGGGCCAAGCCGAGGTGCGCCGGTTGACCGCGCAGATCGAAGGCATCCTGGACAATTTCTCGCGCCCGCTGGATCGGCTGGAGAACGAAGTGATGGGCGCGCTGTCGGAACTGGCGGTGCGCATCGCCGGCAGCCTGGTCGGACGCGCCTACCAGGCTGACCCGATGCTGCTGTCGGAACTGGCCAGCGCCGCGCTCGACGCGGTGGGCGGCACCAGCCGCGAAGTCGAATTGCGCCTGCATCCGGACGACATCGCCGCGTTGACGCCGGTGCTGTCGATGATGCCGACCACCCGGCTGACCGCCGACACCTCGCTCAGCCGCGGCGACCTGCGCGTGCACGCCGAGAGCGTGCGCATCGACGGCACCCTGGAAGCGCGCCTGCGCGGCGCACTGGAAAACGTATTGCAGCGCGGAGGCGCCCTCGGATGAGCGCGCAACCGCTGGAATGGCTGAATGCCCGCGACCTGCGGCTGGCCGCGCGGCTGTCGCAGATCCGCCCCACCCTCGGCAGCCACGGCCTGATCCGCGAGGGCATCCTGCGCCGCGCGGTCGGCCTGACCCTGGAGGCGATCGGCTGCGAGGCGCCGCTGGGCGCCACCTGCAAGGTCGAAGTGGTCGATGGCGGCTGGGTCGACGCGGAAGTGGTCGGCTTCTCCGGCGAACGCACCTACCTGATGCCCAGCGCCGAACTGCACGGCCTGCTGCCGAACGCGCGGGTGGTGCCGCTGCGCCGGCGCGGCGGCGTGGAAGTCGGCGAAGGCCTGCTCGGCCGGGTCATCGACTCGGACGGCGTGCCGCTGGACGGGCGCGGCCCGATCCGCGCCGAGTCCACCGTCAGCCTGTCCGGCGTGGCGATCAATCCGCTCTCGCGCGAACCCATCACCCAGCCGCTGGACGTGGGCGTGCGCGCGATCAACGCGCTGCTGCCCATCGGCCGCGGCCAGCGCGTGGGCCTGTTCGCCGGCTCCGGCGTTGGCAAGTCGACCCTGCTGGGCATGATGACCCGCTACACCGCCGCCGACGTGATCGTGGTCGGCCTGATCGGCGAACGCGGGCGCGAAGTGCGCGACTTCGTCGAAAGCACGCTCGGCCCGGCGGGCCTGGCGCGCGCAGTGGTGGTGGCCAGTCCGGCCGATCGTCCGCCGCTGGCGCGCCTGCAGGGCGCCTATCGCGCCACCGCGATCGCCGAGTGGTTCCGCGATCAGGGACTGAACGTCCTGCTGCTGATGGATTCGTTGACCCGCTTCGCCCAGGCACAGCGCGAGATCGGCCTGTCGGTGGGCGAACCGCCGACCACCCGCGGCTATCCGCCGTCGGTGTTCGCGCGCCTGCCCGCGCTGGTCGAACGCGCCGGCAACGGCTCGGCCGGACGCGGCTCGATCACCGCCTTCTACACCGTGCTGACCGAAGGCGACGATCCGCAGGATCCGATCGCCGACGCCGCCCGCGCCATCCTCGACGGCCACATCCTGCTCTCGCGCCGGGTCGCCGACAGCGGCCTGTATCCGGCCATCGACGTGGAATCCTCGGTCAGCCGCGTGGTCACCGAAATCGCCGACGAGACCTGGCGCGATCGCATCCGCAAACTGAAGCGGCTGCTGTCGGCCTACACCAGCAACCGCGACCTGATCGCCATCGGCGCCTACCAGCGCGGCAGCGATCCGACCGTCGACGAGGCCTTGGAGCGATGGCCGGAGATCGTCGAATTCCTCGGCCAGGACGTGGCCCGCTCGGCGGATCTGCGGGACAGCCGCGATGCGCTGGAGCAACTGGTCGAACGCAATGCGCAAGCCCGCAAGGAACCCTAAGCCATGATGCAATCCCGTCGAATCGACCCGCTGCTGCGCCGCGCCCAGGAGAAGGAAGACGCGGTCGCCCGCGATCTGGCCGAGCGCCAGCGCACGCTGGCGATGCACGAATCGCGGCTGGAGGAACTGCGTCGCTACGCCGACGAATACGCCGGCAGCCAGATGGCCGCGACCAGCCCGGCGCAGCTGGCCAACCGGCGGGCCTTCCTGGATCGCCTGGACAGCGCGGTGCAGCAGCAGGTGCAGACCGTGGATCGCAGCCGCGCCAGCGTGGACATCGAGCGCGACCGGCTGCTGCTGGCCAGCCGCGACAAGCAGGTGCTGGAACAACTGGCCGCCAGCTACCGGGTGCAGGAGCACCAGGTGGTCGAGCGCCGCAACCAGCGCGAGATGGATGATCTGGGCGCGCGCCGCGCGCGCCTGGCGGCGACCGCCGCCGAGGAAACCGAGGAGAGCAAGTGAAGGCGGATGCTTCCAGTTGGCTGGGCGGCGTGGGCGCGAACGCGGGTGCCAGCAGCGCCGGCGCGAACGGTCCGCGCACGGCCGAACCCTCGGCGAAGAAACCCGCCTTCGACCAGTTGCTGCGCCGCGATGCGCCCGGTGCCCGCGCGGAATCCGCCGCACCGGCCGGCAAGCGCCAGCGCGACGCCGCTCCGGCGTGCGAGCCCGCGCGGGATGCGCGCACGGACGACCCCGCCCGCGCGCAGGCGGATGAGGCGAACGCTTCCGCCGACGACGCCGCATCCGCGTCCGCCGCCACCGCGCAGGCGGAACGCGACACGCGAAAGGACCGCCACGAAAGCGCCGACGAGGACGCCGCCTGGCCGCCCGCCGGACTGATCCTGGCGGTGTTCCCGCCTCCCCTGGACAGCCTTGCCGGCACGCCGGAAAGCGTCCCGCCGGGAATCCCGGGCCACGGCACGTCCGCGTTGTCGACCGGTTTCCCGGCCGGACTGCGCCTGGCCGCGAACGCGATGCCGATGGCAGGCACCATGCTCGCCGAAGGTGGACTGGCTACGCCGACCACCAGCGCGGAGGCCGCGCCAGCGGATCCGCTCGCCTTCGCCGGCGCGATGGCGAACCCCGCCCGGCCCGCCGACGCTCGTCCGGCATCCGCATCCACCGGTACCGCCCCGTCCACGATTCCGATCGGCGACCTCGCCGCCGGCGAAACCACTCCCTTGCCCGCCACGCTCGCCGCCGGACTGGCCGCGCTCAAGGACATGGCCAGCGATGCCGGCGGCGCCGATGCGGACGCGCCCGCGCCGATCGCCGCTCCGCTGGCCGGCATGCCCGCGCCCGCCTCCGATTACGGCCTTGCCCGCACCGCCACCGTCAATCCGCTGGCGTCGATGACGCCGGACCTGCGCGGTGACCGTTTCGGCGACACCCTCGGCACCCAGATGACCTGGATGGCCGAACAGAAAATCGGCCATGCCCACATCCGGGTCAGCCCCGGCGATCTGGGCGCAATCGAAGTCAGCCTGCGCCTGGACGGCGATCGCGTACACGCCGATTTCAGCAGCGCGCAGCCGGAAGTCCGGCAGGCGTTGCAGGACAGCCTGCCGCGCCTGCGCGAAATGCTGGGCCAACAGGGTTTCCTGCTGGCGCAGGCCGACGTCGGCCACCGCCAGCAGCCGCAGTCCTCGCCGGCCCAGGCCAATGCCACACGTGGCGGCGACGGCACCGGCTCGGGCACGGACACCGCCCCCCGCAGCGCGCCGGCTCGCATCGCCCGCGGATTGCTGGACGCCTACGCCTGACCCGCAACGCCCGTAGAGCGGAGCTCGCTCCGCTGCTTTGGCTTTGGCCTGAATGGTTCGTTCGTCATCGGTATCGCGCCCCAACCCTTCCGGATGAAGGCCGGACGGAATGGCAAAGCTGGAGCAGCGGAGCAAGCTCCGCTCTACGTCGGTGCCCCGGCCGGGCTGTCGGCGGCTCCGCACGGCGGCGTGTGCCTCCGCCGGATTTCCGGCACCGCCCCGCCGGGTCCACGGCACGCCACTTGCATCTTCTCCCGCGTCCATCCAGGAGAACGCCCGCGTGCCCCCCGCCGAGAAACCCGACCCCAAGCTGCTCAAACCAACGCCCAAGGCGGGCAAGCCCTGGCTGATCATCGGCCTGGTCGCGCTGGTTGCCGCCGGTGCGGCCGGCGGCGGCGCCTGGTTCTTCGCATCGCGCAACGCCGCGTCCGCCAAGGCGGCCGAAGCCAAGCCCGCGCCCGACGCCAGCAAGGTCCCCGCGCCGGCGCAGTACTTCGCCCTGGAGCCGCCCTTCGTGGTCAACCTGATCGGTTCGGCCGGCGGCGCGCGCTACCTGCAGGTCGAAGTGCAGCTGATGACCCGCGATCCGGAGTCGCTCAAGGCCATCGAACTGCACGCCCCGGCCCTGCGCGCCAAATTGCTGATGCTGTTCGCCCAGCAGAACGCCGAGGAGCTGATCACCCGCGCCGGCAAGGAAAAGCTGCAGGCGCAGGCGCTGGCCGAGGTGCGCAAGCTGATGAAGGCGGAGACCGGCAAGCCGGGGGCCGAGCAATTGCTGTTCACCAGTTTCGTGATGCAGTAAGGGGAAGCCCGCGATGATGAGCGACCTGCTTTCGCAAGACGAAATCGACGCCCTGCTCCACGGCGTCGATTCCGGTGCGATCGAGACCGACGAGCCGCCGCCGGACCCCGGCGTCGCCCGCCTGTACGACTTCGCCAGCCAGGACCGCATCGTCCGCGGCCGCCTGCCCACGCTGGAGATGATCAACGAGCGCTTCACCCGCACCTGGCGCATCGGCCTGTTCAACCTGCTGCGCCGCTCGGCCGACCTGTCGGTGCGTGGCATCGAGATGATCAAGTTCGGCGAGTACCTGCACTCGCTGTACGTGCCGACCAACCTCAACCTGATCCGGCTCAAGCCGCTGCGCGGCGTCGGCCTGATGGTGTTCGAGCCCAAGCTGGTCTACACGGTGGTGGACAACTTCTTCGGCGGCGACGGCCGCTATCCGGCCAAGATCGAGGGCCGCGAGTTCACCGCCACCGAGATGCGGGTGATCCACCTGTTGCTCAAGCAGACCTTCACCGATCTGGTCGACGCCTGGGCGCCGGTGATGCCGGTGGAATTCGAGTACATCAACTCGGAAGTCAATCCGCACTTCGCCAACATCGTCAGTCCGCGCGAGTACGTGGTGGTCAGCCGCTTCCATGTCGAACTGGACGGCGGCGGCGGCGATCTGCACATCACCCTGCCTTATTCGATGCTGGAGCCGATCCGCGAACTGCTCGACGCCGGCATCCAGTCCGACCGCGTGCACGACGACGACAGCTTCCGCGACAGCGTCAACGATCTGCTGCGCGGCGCCGAGGTCACCCTGTCCAGCGTGCTCGCCGAGAAGCGCATCAGCCTGCGCGATCTCACCCGTTTGAAGGTGGGCGACATCCTGCCCATCGACCTGCCGCGCACGGTGCCGGTGTGCGTCGAGCAGGTGCCGGTGTTCACCGGCGAGTTCGGCACCTCCAACGGCAACAACGCGGTGAAGATCATCGCCCATCGTCCGCCCGGCGCGCTGGTCACGCCGCCGCCCGCGGCGCCTTCGCTCGCCCCGACCGCTACCGACATCGCCACCCAGGATTCCCTGCCATGAACCAACCCCTCACCGAAGAAGCCGCCGCCGCGCAATTCGAGGCCCTGCAGGCCGACGCCGGACGCAGCCTCAGCGACATGAGCCTGGACGTCATCCTGGACGTGCCGGTGGTGCTGTCGCTGGAAGTCGGCCGCACCCGCATCCCGATCCGCAACCTGCTGCAGCTCAACCAGGGCTCGGTGGTGGAACTGGAGCGCGGCGCGGGCGAGCCGCTGGACGTGTTCGTCAACGGCAC
Source organism: Pseudoxanthomonas sp. OG2 (assembly GCF_014192765.1). Taxonomy (NCBI): domain Bacteria; kingdom Pseudomonadati; phylum Pseudomonadota; class Gammaproteobacteria; order Lysobacterales; family Lysobacteraceae; genus Pseudoxanthomonas; species Pseudoxanthomonas sp. OG2. The sequence continues at coordinate 409,111 of NZ_JACHYM010000001.1, forward strand.
CCTGATCGCGCACGGCGAAGTGGTGGTCGTCAACGAACGCTTCGGCGTGCGCCTGACCGACGTGGTCAGCCCGAGCGAACGCATCCGCCGCCTGCGCTGAGCCACGGTCCATGTCGTTTCCGCTTCCCCTGATCGCCGCCGCCGCCACGGCCGCCGCACCCGCGCAGAAGATTGGCCACGCCGCGCCGGCCACGCCCGGCATCGGCGGCGCGCTGGTCGGCCTGATCCTGGTATTGGGCCTGATCCTCGGCCTGGCCTGGCTGCTCAAGCGCCTGCCCGGTGCCGGCCTGGGCCTGCGCCCGAACGATCAGCTGCGGATCGTCACCAGCCTGTCGGTCGGCACCAAGGAACGCCTGCTGGTGGTCGAGGTGGGCGGCGAACAACTGCTGCTGGGCGTGAGCCCGGGCGGCATCGCCCACCTGCATCGCCTGCCCGAACCGCTGCCGCCGGTGCCGGTGCAACCCCTGCCCAACTTCGCCGAACTGCTGGCCAAGCGCCTGCGCAAAGAGAAATGATGATGCGTCGCCTGTTGCCCTTCCTGCTGTGCCTGTGGCTGCTGGCCGCGCCCGTGCTGGCGTTCGCGCAGAACGCGCAGGCCGCCGCTCCCGCCAACGCCACGGCCGCCACCGCGCCAGCGGCGCCCACGCCGCCGGGCAAGCCGACCCTGCCCACGCTGCCGGACGTCAACGTCGGCCAGATTGGCGATCGCAACGTCAGCCTGCCGTTGCAGACGCTGCTGCTGATGACGGCGATCACCCTGATCCCGTCGATTCTGCTGGCGATGACCGCGTTCACCCGCATCATCATCGTGCTGGGCCTGCTGCGGCAGGCCTTGGGCACCGGCCAGACCCCGTCCAACCAGGTGCTGGTGGGGCTGGCGCTGTTCCTGACCATGCTGGTGATGATGCCGGTCGGCGAGAAAGCCTGGGCGCAGGGCATGGCGCCGTATCTCGACGGCCAGATCGACTTCGCCACCGCCTGGACCCTGACCACCGGTCCGCTGCGCGACTTCATGCTGGCGCAGGTGCGCGAAACCGACCTGATGACCTTCGCCGGCATGGCTGGCCATGCCAGCTACGCGAGTCCGGCCGACGTGCCGTTCCCGATCGTGGTCGCCTCCTTCATGACCAGCGAACTGAAGACCGCGTTCGAAATCGGCTTCCTGATCTTCATCCCCTTCGTGATCATCGACCTGGTCGTGGCCAGCGTGCTGATGTCGATGGGCATGATGATGCTCTCGCCGATGCTGGTCTCGGCCCCCTTCAAGATCCTGCTGTTCGTGCTGGTCGACGGCTGGGTCTTGATCGTCGGCTCGCTGGCGGCGAGCTTCAACTGAGTGGGATTCGGGATTGGGGATTCGGGATTCGCAAGAGCCGAAGCGCCTTTCCCAATCCCCAATCCCCAATCCCCAATCCCCAATCCCGGCACCCAAATGACTCCCGAAACCGCATTGACCGAACTGCGTGGCGGCCTTGAAATCGCGCTGTGGGTGGGTGGGCCGCTCTTGCTGGTGGTGCTGGTCGTCGGCGTGGTGATTGGCGTGATCCAGGCGGCGACGCAGTTGAACGAGCCGACCATCGCGTTCGTCGCCAAGGCCATCGCGCTGACGGCGGCGCTGTTCGCCACCGGCAGCTATCTGATGGGCACGCTGGTGGAGTACACCACGGCGCTGTTCCAGCGCTTGCCGCATCTGATTGGGTGAGGCGGTGGCGACGGTTGGCCAGGCATCGCGGGGGAATCCCCCCCTGCCCCCCCTTTTTCAAAGGGGGGAATGTCCGGGTGCCGTTCTGGTTTTTCCACGGTGGCGGCCTGCCGAATGTGTTGACAACCCGGCGGGGATGCGCGGATGAATGCCGCCACCCAGATGGTCATCGATGGGCAGCAGGCGTTCGGCCTGATCACCACGCTGCTGTGGGTGATGCTGCGCACCGGCGCCATGCTGATGGCGATGCCGCTGGTCGGTACCCGCGCGGTGCCGGTACGGGTGCGGGTGATCCTGGCCGGCGCGCTGTCGCTGGCACTGGCGCCGATGCTGCCGTCGCCACCCACCCAGATCGCCTTCGATTCGGCCAACGTGCTGACCGCCGCGCGCGAGCTGGCGGTCGGCGCCTGCATCGGCTTCCTGCTGCGACTGGCGTTCGAGGCCGGCGCGCTGGCGGGTGAACTGATCTCGCAGGGCACCGGCCTGGCCTTCGCGCAGATGTCGGATCCGCTGCGCGGCGTGAATTCCGGCGTGGTCGGCCAGTGGTTCTACCTGGCCTTCGGGCTGGTGTTCTTCACTCTCAACGGGCATCTGGCGCTGGTGGCGCTGCTGGTCGACAGCTACCACTCGCTGCCGATCGGGACCGCGTTGCCGGACCCGCAGGCGGTGTTGCAGGTCGCACCGGCGTTCTTCATGCAGATCCTGCGCGCGGCCCTGAGCCTGGCGTTGCCCGTGATGGTGGCGATGCTGGCGGTGAATCTGGCGTTCGGTGTGCTGGGCCGCGCGGCGCCGGCGCTCAATCCGATCCAGTTGGGCCTGCCGACCGCGTTGTTGCTGGGGTTGTTCCTGCTGGCGCTGTTGTCGGGTGAACTCGGGCCGCCGGTGCAGCGCATCTTCGACCAGACCTTCGACGCCGCGCGACAGCTGACACCGTAGAGCGGAGCTCGCTCCGCTGCCCTGGCCTTTGCCTTCTTCCTTTAGGCGTCATTGATATCGGACGCTGCCACGCGTGATTGCCAGGGGCGATTCGCCCTGGCGCGTTTGCGTCGGGGGCTTGGGAACCCAGGCAAAAAACAGAGCGTGAGCAGCGGAGCAAGCTCCGCTCTACGTGGAGGAACGGCGGCGATGTCCAGCGGGCGACATGATGGCGAAAGCCACCGTCTACGCCGCCGCCCTGCGCAGCAACGCGGCGTCTTCGCTGCGCAAATCCCGCTCCCGTCCGATCAGGTGCACCTCGTTCAAGCACGGCTTGGACAACCGGTGCACGCGCACCCGCGAGCGGTAGGCGCTGCCCAGCGCCGAATCCAGCGGGACGATCGACCATCCGCGTCCCTGTGCCACGCTCTCCAGCGCTTCTTCCAGTTCGTCGAAATGATCGCTGCGGTGCCAGCGCGCCGGCAGCGGCAACTGCTGGCTTTCGAACCAGCGGAAGAACACGTAGTCGAATTCCTCGTAGGTCACGAACGGCAGCGAGGCGATCTGCGCGGCGCGGGGCGTCGCGCGACGTGCCTTGGGGCCGACCAGCGCCAGTTCCTCTTCGCCCAGCGGCACCGAGGCGATGCCGGCGGTCACCAGCGGACGATAGCTCACGCCCAGCGCCACCCGTCCGGTTTCCAGCAAGGCCAGCACCTGGCTGGCGGTGCGGAACAGCACTTCCAGCGGGCGCTCGGGCGGCAGCAGCGACAGCAGCCGCGGCACCAGCCGATAGCGGCCGAAGCCGGACACGCAGGCGATCCGCATCGGTTCGGCGGCGACGTCCTCGCGCACGTTCTGCCAGGCCTGGCCCAGATCCAGGTAGGCGCGCTCGATCGAGGCGGCCAGCACCCGCCCGCGCGGGGTCAGCACCAGCCGGCTGCCGCTGCGCCGGAACAGCGGCGTGCCGAGTTGGCGTTCGAGCTGCTGCAGGTCGTAGGTCACCGCCGAGGGCGATTTGTGCAGGCTGCGCGCGGCGGCGTTGACGCCGCCCTCGGCGACCACGGTACGGAATACGGCCAGGCGGCGGAAATCGGGAAGCATCGGCCGGAGGAAAGCGGAGGAACGCCGATGGTAAGCCGGGCGCGAGCATTCCATGTCATCGAATGGCGACGCCGGGATTTGAAATGGCCGGTGGCGCGCGCCCGGCCTAGGCTGTCGCCATTCCCCTTCGCCGGATGCCCGTCATGCGATTCCTGTCCGCCTGCCTGCTGCTGGCTGCGCTGTTGCCCACCGCCCACGCCGCTTCCGCCGCCAGTCCGGCGGTGTCCACCCGCGACAGCGGCGATGCCGTCCATCTGTTCGGTTACTGGACCAGGCCCGGCCAGCGTGAAGCCTTCGACGAGGGTTATCGCCGCCATCTGGCGTGGCACCGGCAGGCGGGAGATCCGCTGGTGTGGTACGGCTGGTATGTCAGCGACGGCAAGCGCGCCGGGATGTTCGTCGATGGCAGTTTCGGCGCGCCGTTCGCGGCGTTCGACCGGCGCGTCGATCCGGCCGGCGACGGTGCCGACGCCGCGCGCAACGTCACCCCGTTCGTGGAACCGGCGCTGCGCGCCAGCTACCGTTTGCGCCGGGATCTGAGCAGCGGCTTCCCGCTGGAACGCTGGCAGCCTTCGCCACGCCTGCTGGTGACCCGCTACGTGGTCCGGCCCGGCGCACGCGCGGCGTTCGAGCGGGCGGTCCGCCTCGCCCGGACGGCGCTGCCGGCCGATGCGCCCGCGCACAGCTGGTACGAGCCGGTCAGTGGCGACGCGCCCGGCTATCTGCATCTGGTCGCGCTGCGCGCCTGGCAGGACCATGACCGCGGCGACGGCAGCCTGGACGCCCTGCTCGCCCGATCCTCCGATCCACAGGCGGCGGACGCGGCCGCCGCGCTGGCCACCGCGGTGCTGTCGGCGGAAACCGAGACCTGGGAATACCGCGCCGACCTGAGCCTGATTCCCGCCCGCTGAACCGCCGGCTCCTTCCTGTGGGAGCGACGTCAGTCGCGATTCGGGATGCCGGCCACCCTTCGCGACTGACGTCGCTCCCACAGGGACGGTCCATCTTGCGGTGGGTGGCGCGGACATGTCGGGGGTCCGGTCGCGACTGACGTCGCTCCTACGAGGGCTATCCGGCGGGTTGGCAACGATTCCTTGACGGGTTTCACCCGCAGTCGGAATTCCGGCACTAGACTTGCATCGGGAAAGACGACGAAATCACGATGCCGGCGCCACCGGGCGCCAGACCCTGACCGGGATGACCCCAAAGAACCGCGACATCCGCCTGGAACTGATCACCCTGCTGGGCGTGACCACGACCGTGGTGATCGCCGCCTTCGCGGCTTACCGCTGGCTGCACGGCGATTTCCTGGCGCTGGCGGTGGATGGGGTGATCGCCGCGGCGATTTTCGGCGTGGTGGTCTATGCCCGGAACAGCGGCAACAGCGCGCGCGCCGGCGACCTGCTGTGCCTGCTCAATTCCAGCGCCTGCCTGCTGGCCGTCTGGCTGATCGGCCCGATCGCCATGACCTGGCTCTATCTGGTCCTGCTGACCAACTTCTTCCTCGCCGACCGCCGGCTGGCGCTGGGCGCGGGCCTGGTGATGCTGGCGGTGCTGTGCCTGCTGCCGGGCGTGTTCCCGGACGTGTTCCATGCGGTGTCCACCCTGGTGACGGCCGCGCTGACCGCGCTGTTCTCCTACATCTTCGCCACCCGCAGCCAGGACGACCGGGTCGAGTTGCAGGAACTGGCCTCGCTGGACGCGCTGACCAACGTGCCCAACCGGCGGATGATGGAGCGCGCGCTCACCCACGCGGTGGAACAGCAGACGCTGGGGCGCGGGCGATACGGCCTGATCGTGCTGGACCTGGACCACTTCAAGGAGGTCAACGACCTCTACGGCCACGCCGCGGGCGACGACGCCATCGCCGATCTGGCCTCGATCCTGCGTTTCGAGATGCGCAAGGACGACCAGGTCTACCGGTTCGGCGGCGAGGAGTTCGTGGTGCTGCTGAAAGTCTCCAGCCGCGACGAGCTGGAATCGGCCACCGAGCGCCTGCGCAAGGCGGTACGCGCTTCCCTGCGCGGGCCGGGCGGACGCATCACCATCTCGCTCGGTGGCGCCCTGCTCGGCCATGAACGCGACTGGCACGACTGGTTCTCGCGCGCCGACGCCGCCCTGTACCGGGCCAAGTCCAACGGCCGCGACAGCTACGTGATCGCCGAAGACCTGTTCTGACCTGCCGCGGCGATCGCGAACGGTTCGTTTGGACCGGGTAGGAGCGGCCTCCGGCCGCGAGCTTTTCAGGGGCGCGCGTGGATGGCGGGAGAAGCTCGCGGCCGTAGGCCGCTCCTACCCGGTTGTTCGGAGAAAACGACATCGTGAACGGGGCGACGCCCGTTTCCCGTCGCCGGACTGGAACGGGACTTGCAGCGTGGTGGTCGGTTTTCCCGACGCAGCGCCATGGCCGAACAGGACGAAAGCGGCGAACGCACAGAACAGCCCAGTGAAAAACGCCTGCGCGAAGCCCGCGAACAGGGCAACATCCCGCGTTCGCGCGAACTGGCGACGGCGGCGGTGTTCGGTGCCGGCGTGGTCGCGCTGCTGACCATGGCCATGCCGCTGGCGCGCGGCTCGCTGGGCTGGATGAAGATCGCGCTCAGCCCGGATCCGCAGCTGTTCAAGCACCCGGACCAGTTGTTCGGCCACGTCGGCAGCCTGCTGCTGCAACTGCTGTGGGTGATGCTGCCGATGATCGGATTGTGCCTGCTGGCCGGCTTCCTCGGCCCGGTACTGATGGGCGGACTGCAATTCTCCAGCAAGGCGCTGACACCGGATCTGAAGCGACTCAGCCCGATGGCCGGGCTCAAGCGCCTGTACGGCGCCGAGAGCGTGGCGGAACTGCTCAAGTCGCTGCTGCGCGTGGCCTTCATCGGCCTGGCCGCGGGCCTGAGCCTGAAGCTGGGCCTGAATTCCCTGCGCGAGCTGCTGACCATGCCGCTGGAGCAGGCCGTGCGCACCGGCATGGGCTTCGCCGGCGGCCTGCTGCTGGCCTGCGCCGGCGCGCTGGCGCTGCTGGCGGCCATCGACGCGCCGTACCAGAAGTGGAACTGGATGCGGAAGCTGAAGATGACCCGCCAGGAGTTGCGCGAGGAACTGAAGGAAAGCGAAGGCCGGCCGGAAGTGAAGGGCCGGATCCGGCAGATGCAGCACCAGCTGTCGCAGCGCCGGATGATCGAGGAGGTGCCGACCGCCGACGTCATCGTGGTCAACCCGACCCACTACGCGGTGGCGCTGAAGTACGAGGCCGGCCAGATGGGCGCGCCGCGGGTGGTCGCCAAGGGCGTGGACGAAATCGCCCTGCGCATCCGCGAGGTCGCCGAGGCGCACCGGGTCGCCATCGTGTCGGCGCCGCCACTGGCACGCGCCTTGTATCGCGAAGGGCAACTCGGCCGGGAGATCCCCGTGAGACTGTATACCGCCGTCGCCCAGATCCTGTCCTACGTCTACCAGTTGCGCGCCTGGCGCGACGGCACCGTGGCCGAGCATCCGGACCTGCCGGCGGTGGACGTGGATGAGGGCAAGCCGGCATGAGCGCGGTGCCCAGCCCCACCTCCCGGGTGATGGACATGCTGCGCCACGGCCTGGGCGCGCCGCTGGTCGTGCTGGCGATGCTGGCGATGGTGATCGTCCCGCTGGCGCCGCCGGTGCTGGACGCGCTCTTCAGTTTCAACATCGCCATTTCGCTGGTGGTGCTGCTGGCGGTGGTCTACGTGCGGCGGCCGCTCGACTTCACCATCTTCCCGATCGTGCTGCTGATGACCACGATGCTGCGGCTGGCGCTCAACGTGGCCTCCACCCGCGTGGTGCTGTTGCACGGCCAGGACGGCCATGGCGCGGCCGGCAAGGTCATCGAGGCGTTCGGCGAATTCGTGGTCGGCGGCAATTTCGCGGTCGGCCTGGTGGTGTTCGCGATCCTGACCATCATCAACTTCGTGGTCATCACCAAGGGCGCCGGGCGCATCTCGGAAGTGTCGGCGCGCTTCATCCTCGACGCGATGCCCGGCAAGCAGATGGCGATCGACGCCGACCTCAACGCCGGCCTGCTGACCCGCGAGGAAGCCAAGGCCCGGCGCGAGGAAGTGCGCGAGGAAGCCGACTTCTACGGCGCGATGGACGGCGCCAGCAAGTTCATCCGCGGCGACGCCATCGCCGGCATCCTGATCCTCTTCATCAACCTGGTCGGCGGCCTGGCGATCGGCGTGCTCCAGCACGGCCTGCCGGTCGGCGAGGCGGCCAAGATCTATACCCTGCTGTCGATCGGCGACGGCCTGGTGGCGCAGTTGCCGGCGCTGCTGGTGTCCTCGGCGGTGGCGATGCTGGTCACCCGCGCCTCGCGCGCGCAGGACATGGGCAACGCGATGGTTGGCCAGGTGTTCGGCCAGCACAAGGCGCTGGCGGTGGCCGCCAGCCTGATCGGCGTGGTCGGGCTGGTCCCGGGCATGCCCAATGTCGTGTTTTTGACGCTGGCCGCGGTGCTGGGCTACATCGCCTGGAAGCTGTGGAAGAAACAGCAGCCCGGCGCCGGCGGCGAAAGCGCCGCGGGCGCCGATCCCGCCCTGCCCGCGCCGTCCAACCCGCAGGCCGAACTGACCTGGGATGAAGTGCGTCCGGTGGACCCGCTGGGCCTGGAAGTCGGCTACCGGCTGATTCCGCTGGTGGACAAGGCCCAGGGCGGCGAACTGATGTCGCGGATCAAGGCGGTGCGCCGCAAGCTCACCCAGGATCTGGGCTTCCTGATTCCGCCGGTGCATATCCGCGACAACCTGGAACTGCCGTCCAACGGCTACCGCCTGCTGGTGCATGGCGTGCCGGTGGCCACCGCCGAGATTCATCCGGATCGCGAACTGGCGCTGGATCCCGGCGGCGCGTTCGGCACCCTCGACGGCATTCCAGGGCGCGACCCCGCGTTCGGCCTGGACGCCACCTGGATCACGCCGGGCCAGCATGCGATGGCCGAATCGCTGGGCTACACCGTGGTCGATGCCTCGACCGTGGTCGCCACCCACCTGTCGCACCTGGTGCGCGAGCACGCGCCGGAACTGCTGGGGCACGAGGAGGTGCAGCAACTGCTCGCCAACCTCGGCAAGACCGCGCCCAAGCTGGTCGAGGATCTGACGCCCAAGACGCTCACCCTGTCCACGGTCGTGCGGGTGCTGCAGAACCTGCTGATCGAGCGCGTGCCGATCCGCCAGTTGCGCCGGATCGTCGAGGCGCTGGTCGAGTTCGGTCCGCAGAACCCGGATCCGGCCGCGCTCACCGCCGCCGTGCGTACCTCGCTGGGTCGTTTCATCGTCCAGGAAATCTCCGGCATGGCGCCGGAGCTTCCCGTCTACACCCTGGCGCCACAACTGGAACGTGTCTTGCAGGACAGCGTGCAGGGCACCGGCGCCGCGCTGGAACCCGGCCTGGCCGAACGGCTCCACCAGAGCCTGGCCGACTGCGTCGCCCAGCAGGACGCGCGCAGCGAGCCGGCGGTGGTGCTGGTCCCCGGCGGCGTCCGCGCCGCGCTGGCCCGGCTGGTCCGCCACAGCGTCCCCACGCTGTCGGTCCTGTCCTACAGCGAAGTCCCGGAGGACAAGCGGTTGAAGCTGGTGGGGACGATTAGTTGAGGCGACGGGATTGGGGATTGGGGATTCGCAAAAGCGGGTTCATGACGGGGATGCAGCGATGAAGACGAACACGACACGACCTAGATATCCAATCACCTCGAACGGCTTGCCGTCGCCTTGCTTTACCCAATCCCGAATCCCGTATCCCCAATCCCGGCCTCTCAAATGAAAATCAAACGTTTCGTCGCTCCCGACATGCGCACCGCCTTCGCGCTGGTCCGGCAGGAACAGGGGCCGGATGCGGTGATCCTGTCCAATCGCATGACCGACGACGGCGTCGAGATCGTGGCGGCCTCCAACTACGACGAGACGCTGGTGCAGCGCACGCTGGAGGCAATGCGTCCGGCCGAACCGGCGCCTTCGTTCGCGCGCGCCGCGCCGTCCGCATCCGCATCCGTGTCCGCCGAACCACGCGCCGCCGCCAACCGCCAGGCGACGGAGATGTCGCCGGCCGAAGCGGCTGCGGCCTACTTCAACCGGGTCGCCGCGGCGGCGCCCATCGAATCGCGCGTGGCCGAGGAGTCGCGCGCCCCGGTCGAGCCGCCGTCGGCGTTCATCGCGCCGGCGCCCTCGTTCGCGCGGGAAATTCCGGCCGAGCCGTCCGCGCCCGCCGCCTTCGCGCTGGATCCGATGTCGTTCGCCGCGCGCCTGGCCGCGAGCCTGCCGGCGGTGCCGGCGGAACTGTCCACGGCGGCGCCGGCCCCCGCCACGCCCGTCGCCGCTCCGCAGCCGGAAGCCGTCGCGCCGGTGCTGAGCGTGGTCGCCGACAACGGCGCGCGCGCCCGCGCCGAGGACGAGCAACTGGTGCAGATGCGCGCCGAACTGGCGGCGATGCGCGAGATGATCGAAGGCGAGATGCACCGCCTCACCGACGAACGCCTGCGCGGTTCGCCGGTGCGCGCGCAGGCGATGGAACTGATGGACGACTACGGCTTCGACGCCGGCATCACCCGCGACGTTGCCCTGCAGATTCCCGCCGATACCGAACTGCATCGCGGGCGCGGCCTGATGCTGGGCCTGCTCTCGCGCCGGCTGCCGATCCTGCCGGTGGATCCGCTGGAACAGGGCGGCGTGATCGCCCTGGTCGGCCCGACCGGCGCCGGCAAGACCACCACCATCGCCAAGCTGGCCGCGGCCTATGCCGATCGCCACAACCCGCGCGACGTGGCCCTGGTCACCACCGACACCGTGCGCGTCGGCGGCCGCGAACAGTTGCACAGCTACGGCCGCCAGCTCGGCATCGCCGTGCACGAGGCCGACAGCGACGTGCGCCTGGCGCAGACCCTGGAACGCCTGCGCGACTACAAGCTGGTGCTGATCGACACCGCCGGCATGGGCCAGCGCGATCGCAACCTGGTCGGCCAGCTCAACTGGCTGCGCGCCGCCGGGCAGGTGCATACCCTGCTGGTGCTGCCGGCCAATTCGCACTTCGGCGACCTGGACGAGGTGGTCCGCCGCTTCAGCGGCGCCCAGCCGCACGGCGTGGTGCTGACCAAGGTGGACGAGACCGGCCGGCTCGGCAGCGCGCTGTCGGTGATCGTCGATCACCAGTTGCCGATGGCCTGGATCACCGACGGACAGCGCGTGCCCGAAGACCTGCACCGCGCCAGCGCGCCCAACCTGGTGCTGCGCCTGGACCAGCTGCGCCGCGAAGCCGACGAACCCAGCCACGCGGAGGCCATCCATGTCGCATGAACACCTGCTGCAGACCAACCCGCGCAGCACGCCGCCGCTGACCGGCGCCTTCCATCCGGTCCGCGTGATCGCGGTGACCGGCGGCAAGGGCGGCGTGGGCAAGACCAACGTGTCGGTCAACCTGGCCGCCTCGCTGGCCGAGATGGGCAAGCGGACCCTGCTGATGGACGCCGACCTGGGCCTGGCCAACGTCGACGTGCTGCTGGGCCTGGCGCCGAAATACACATTGGCGGATCTGGTCGCCGAACGCTGCCAGTTGGAGGACGTGCTGCTGGAAGGACCGGACGGCCTGCTGATCGTGCCGGCCTCGTCGGGTTTCCGGCACATGGCCGAACTCTCGCCGGCCGAACACGTCGGCCTGGTCAACGTGTTCTCGGAACTGCAGCGCGCCCTGGACGTGATGGTGGTGGATACCGCCGCCGGCATCACCGACAGCGTACTGACCTTCTGCCAGGCCGCGCAGGACACGGTGGTGGTGGTGTGTGACGAGCCGGCCTCGATCACCGACGCCTATGCGCTGATCAAGGTGCTCTCGCGCGAGCGCGGCGTGGACCGCGTGCACGTCATCGCCAACATGGTCCGCGACCCCAACGAGGGCCGCAAGCTGTACGAGAAGCTGGCCCGCGTGTGCGAACGTTTCCTCGGCGACGTCGCCCTGCACTATCTGGGGGCGGTGCCGCAGGACGACTGGCTGCGCCGCGCGGTGCAGCGCCAGCAGGCGGTGGTGAAGGCGTATCCGGGCAGTCCGTCGGCGCGCGCCATCAACGAGATCGCCCGGGTCACCGCACGCTGGCAGCCGCCTTCCGGCGCCCGGGGCAATGTCGAGTTCTTCGTCGAACGCATGATCAACCGGAGCGTGCCAGCATGAACACCGGCGCCGCCCAATACCGTGCCGTCCAGAAAGCGGCGGCCACCGACTTCGTCACGGTGCACGCGGACCTGGTCCGCCGCATCGCCCATCACCTGGCCGCGCGCCTGCCCGCCAGCGTGGAGATCGACGATCTGATCCAGGCCGGCATGATTGGCCTGCTGGAAGCCTCGCGCAGCTACGACGCCGAACAGGGCGCCTCGTTCGAGACCTTCGCCTCGATCCGCATCCGCGGTTCGATGATCGACGAGATCCGCCGCGGCGACTGGGTGCCGCGCTCGGTGCACCGGCGGGCCCGCCAGGCCGCCGCCACCGTGCGCGAAATCGAACAGCGCACCGGCCGCGCCGCCATCGCCACCGAGGTCGCGTCGGCGATGGAGATGCCGCTGCCCGAATACCTGCGCTTGCTGGAGGACGCCGCCCGCGGCCAGGTGCTGAGCCTGGAATCGCACATCGAGGACCATGGCGAACCGCAGACCGTGGTCACCGGCGGCCCCAACCCGCAGCAACAACTCGAGCGCAGCGAGTTCCGCCAGTCGCTGATCAAGGCCATCGGCCAGCTCCCCGAGCGCGAACAGCTGGTCCTGTCCATGTACTACGAACAGGAACTCAACCTCAAGGAAATCGGCGCCGTCCTCGGCGTCAGCGAATCCCGCGTCTGCCAGATCCACGGCCAGGCCATGCTGCGCCTGCGTGGTCGGCTGAATGTGTTCGAGAGCGTGGATGCCGGGTTGGAGGATTAGGCCGGGATTGGGGAGTCGGGATTGGGGATTCGCAAGAGCCTTTTGCTTTTGCCTCCCCCTTTGAAAAAGGGGGATTGAGGGGGATTTGCTTTGGGCGCCAACAGCAAGCGCTTCTCAACAGCCGAATGGCTGGTCAATCCCCCGTCGCCCGCTCCGCGGGCGCCCGCCCCCTTTTCGCTTTTAACAGCCGCATGGCTGGTCAAGGGGCTCTTTCAATCCCCAATCCCGAATCCCCAATCCCGGCCCCAGCCAATCCCGGCCCAAAAGTTTCCCCGCCACCTGCCGATAAGGCTCTCGAGCCCCCTCTACCCTGCTGCACCCGGAGCCCTTCGTGACAGCCAACAAGAACATGCGGATCCTGATCGTGGACGACTTCTCGACGATGCGCCGCATCATCAAGAACCTCCTCAACGATCTGGGCTACACCAATACCGCCGAGGCCGACGACGGCTCCAGCGCGCTGACCGCGCTGGCCCAGGGCAGTTTCGACTTCGTGGTGACCGACTGGAACATGCCGGGCATGACCGGCATCGAACTGCTCAAGGCCATCCGCGCCGACGATCGCTTCAAGACCCTGCCGGTGCTGATGGTCACCGCCGAGGCCAAGCGCGAGCAGATCATCGAAGCCGCCCAGAACGGCGTGAACGGCTACATCATCAAGCCGTTCACCGCGCAGACCCTGGAAGAGAAACTCGGCAAGATTTTCGAGCGCCTCGGAGCCGCCGCCTGATGGCTGCGGTCATGGAAGCCGGCAGCGCCCGCGCCGCGCTGGTCGAGCGCCTGCAGCACGCGCTGGACGCACTGGAACAGGGCGACGAGGCCGGCTGGCGGCGCGAGCTGGACACCATCGCCGCCTGGCGCACGCAGCCGATGATGCAGGGACTGGGCCGGCTGGCCCGCGAACTGGCGCAGACGCTGGGCGAGCTGCCGCCGACCCACGGTGCCGGCGATCTCGACGACGCCTGCGCGCGCCTGGATCACGTGGTCGCGATGACCGAACAGGCCAGCCACAAGACCCTGGATCTGGCCGAGCAGTGCCGCGGCCTGGCCGACCAGCTCAAGACGACCGCGCTCAGCGCCGAGCAGACCCAGCTGGTGGACCAGATCCGTTCCGGACTGTCGGAAATGGCGCTGGCGCAGAGCTACCAGGATCTCACCGGCCAGATCATCCGCCGCGTCGCCGGCATCGTCCGCCGCGTGCACGAGGGATTCGGCGAACTGGGCCTGCCGCCGCCGGAAAGGAAGAAGGACGACGGCCTGGCCGGTCCCGCGGTGGCGGGCCTGGACAAGGCGGCGTTCTCGCAGGACGACGCCGACGATCTGCTGTCGGGGCTCGGGCTCTAGCCGTCCGCCCACGCATCCCCGCCGATACCGAGCCAGCCATGTCCGCCGTCACGCCCGAAATCGCCGCCGACTTTCTCATCGAGGCCCAGGAAATCCTGGATCGCCTCGGCGAGCAGCTGGTGACGCTGGAACAGGATCCCGGCGACAGCGAACAGCTCAACGCCGTGTTCCGTGGTTTCCATACGCTCAAGGGCGGCGCCGGTTTCCTCGGCATCCAGGCGATGGTGAACCTGTGCCACGCCGCCGAGGAAGCGCTGGGCATGGTCCGCGCCGGCAAGGCGACCCTGGAAGCGGATCATTTCGACGCCGCCCAGCAGTCGCTGGACTGGCTGCAGCGCATGCTCGACGCGGTCGCCGCCGGCGAGGAGCCGCCGCACGCGCCGGCCACGCTGATCGCCCAGTTCGACGTCGATGCCGCGCCCGCGCCGGTCCGCGCTCCGGTGGCCACGCCCGCCGCCGGCGGGAATGATCTGATCACCGACGACGAGTTCGAGGCCCTGCTCGATCAACTGCATGGCGGCGCCACACCGCCTGCCACGGCCGTCGCGCCGGCGGGCGGAGATCTGATCAGCGAGGACGAATTCGAGGCCCTGCTGGATCAACTGCACGGCGGCGCCGTGCCCGGCGCCGCGACCGCCCGCCCTGCGCCCGCTGCCGCGCCCCAGTCCGCGCCGGTACGCCCGCCCGCGCCCGCGCCCGCCCCGGCCTCACCGGTCCGTCCGGCGCGCGCCAGCGAGGCCGAGCAGACCATCCGGGTGGACACCAAGCGGCTGGACGCGATCGTCAATCTGGTCGGCGAACTGGTGCTGTCGCGCAATCGCCTGAAGACCCTGCGCGCACGCCTGCGCGACGAGGAACTGGATCGCGCGGTCAGCGGCCTGGACATCGCCACCGCGCGCTTGCAGAACGCGGTCATGCGCACCCGCATGCAGCCGGTGGGCAAGGTGTTCTCGCGCTTCCCCAAGGTCGCCCGCGACGTCGCCCGCTCGCTCAAGAAGGAAGTCGATCTGGAGCTGATCGGCGCCGATACCGAGCTGGATCGCAACCTCGTCGAGGCCTTGTCCGATCCGCTCGTGCACCTGGTCCGCAACGCCATCGACCACGGCATCGAGCTGCCCGACCTGCGCGAGGCCACGGGCAAGCCGCGCAGCGGCCAGGTACGGCTGGCGGCGCAGCAGGAAGGCGACTACGTCACCATCGAGATCCGCGACGACGGCGCCGGCATCGATCCGGAGCGGCTGCGCGACAAGGCGCTGGAAAAGGGCCTGATCGAACCGGAAGCCGCCGCCCGCCTGTCGCACGACGAATGCCTGCAGCTGATCTTCCTGCCGGGCTTCTCGACCAAGACCGAGATCACCGACATCTCCGGCCGCGGCGTCGGCATGGACGTGGTGCAGTCGCGCATCCGCGAACTCAGTGGACAGATCCAGATCCATTCGCAGCTCGGCCGTGGCAGCCGCTTCCTGATCCGGGTGCCGCTGACCCTGGCGATCCTGCCGACCCTGCTGGTGCAGGCCGGTGATCCGGTCTACGCGCTGCCGCTGGCGCGGGTGATGGAAGTGCTGCACGCGCCGGCCTCCAGCCTGCGCTGGTTCGACGGCCAGGCCGTGCTGGATCGGCAGTCCACCACCCTGCCGCTGGTGGATCTGCGGCGCTGGCTGGGCGTGGAGGCGGTCAAGGCGCCGCTGCTGACCATCGTGGTGCTGCAGATGGGCGACCAGCGCTTCGGCCTGGTCGTGGACCAGGTGCGCGGGCGCGAGGAAGTGGTGATCAAGCCGCTGCCGCGCGCGGTGCGCGGCCTGCGCGGCTATGCCGGCGCGACCCTGATCGGCGATGGCCGCATGGCGCTGATCCTGGACGTCGACGGCCTGCGCGAAGCGGCCGCGTGAATCCGCGCCACCCGCTCCCTTCCCCCGCTCGCGGGGGAAGGTGCCCGAAGGGCGGATGGGGGCAACACGCCCCCCGTAAAGCGGAACACGCTTCGCTGCTTTTCACACACACGAATGCCGCCCCGAAGGAACAGACCGGTCACGGACTCGCGGATTCGTTGCGATGGCAGGAGCTCACGGCCGGAGGCCGCTCCTACCTGGTCCGGCATTGCGGCAAACCTGAAACAAACCGGTAGGAGCGGCCTCCGGCCGCGAGCCCTTCCGCCCCTCAACCGAAAGCCGAACAGACCCCGCTAGCGCACCCGTCCCCCAACCCGCCAACTCAAGTCCGGACCGCCAGCGCCGATACCACTGCATATGGACATCTTCAGCCTCATCGGTCTCATCCTCGCCCTGGTCGCCCTGGTCGGCGGCAGCATCCTCAAGGGTGCCGGCGTGTCGTCGCTGTGGTCCTCGGCGGCTTTCGTCATCGTCATCCTCGGCACCGTCGCGGCCATCCTGGTGCATACGCCGCCGGCGGTGTTCAAGCGCGCGGTGTCGATTGCGCGCTGGGTGATCCGCCCACCGGGCGCCGATCACGACGGGCTCGTCGCGCAGATCGTCGAGTGGAGCAACATCGCCCGCAAGCAGGGCCTGCTGGGGCTGGAGCCGCTGGTCAACGAACAGAGCGATCCGTTCCTGAAGAAGGGCCTGCAGATGCTGGTCGACGGGCTGGAACCGGAGGCCATCCGGCACATGCTGGAAATCGACCTCAACAGCCAGGAGCACCAGGATCTGGCCGCGGCCAAGGTGTTCGAAGCGATGGGCGTGTATGCACCGACGCTGGGCATCATCGGCGCCGTGTTCGGCCTGATAGCGGTGATGAAGAACCTGGCCGACCCGAGCAAGCTGGGCCACGGCATCGCCGCTGCGTTCACCGCCACCATCTACGGCATCGCCTCGGCCAACCTGTTCTTCCTGCCGGTCGCCAGCAAACTCAAGAGCGTGATCGGCGGACAGAGCCGCGAGCGCGAAATGATCATCGAAGGCCTGATCGCGATTGCCCAGGGCGAGAACCCGCGCAACATCGAATCCAAGCTGGCCGGCTTCCTGCACTGATCGGGCACCCGCATGGCACGCCGGAAATCCCACGAGGAACACGTCAACCACGAGGCCTGGGCCATTCCCTACGCCGATCTGATGACGTTGCTGCTGGCCTTCTTCGTGGTCATGTACGCCATCTCCACCCTCAACGAGGGCAAGTACCGGGTGATGGCCGACGCGCTCACCGCCGCGTTCGGCGGCGCGCCGCGCACGATCAATCCGGTCCAGGTCGGCAACCACCAGCTGCAGGGCGCCGATTTCGATCGCCCCTCGCCGATCAAGTCCGGCGCCAAGCAGGGCCCCTCCGCCCCTTCGCCGGCACCCAACGTGACCCTGCTGGCGGCAATGGCCTCGCAGATGAACATGAGCGTGGACGCCAAGGGCATGCAGAACGCCCACCAGCAACTCGACGCCATCGCCGACAACATCGAGAAGGCGCTGGCGCCGCTGGTCGACCAGAAGCTGGTGGTGGTGCGCCGCGCCGAACTCTGGCTGGAAGTGCAGATCAACAGCGACATCCTGTTCGCCACCGGCTCGGCCGCCCTGGAACCGGCCGCGCAGAGCACCGTGTCCAGCCTGGCCGACGTGCTGGCCGGCGTGCCCAACGGCGTGCGCGTGGAAGGCTACACCGACGACCGTCCGATCCGGACCTACCAGTTCCCATCCAACTGGGAACTGTCGGCGGCGCGCGCGGCCAGCGTGGTGCACCTGTTCGTGCGCGACGGCATTCCGCCGGAACGACTGGCGATGATCGGCTACGGCGAGTTCCGTCCGATCGGCGACAACGCCACCGTGGAAGGCCGCAACAGCAACCGCCGGGTATTGCTGGTGATCCTGGCCAGCGAGGGCGAACACGCGCCGGGCGGATCGCTGCCGGCGATCGCCGCCGCACCCGCACTGCCGGCGATCGCGCCGGCCCAGGCCGAAACATTGACGCCCGCGACGGCCGCCGACGCCGACGCGATGGCGCCCACCCTTGAAGGAGGATCCAACTGATGCGCGTGTGGGCAATCGCCAACCAGAAGGGCGGCGTGGGCAAGACCACCACCACCCTGGCGCTGGGCCGTGGCCTGGCGATGCGCGGCCAGCGCGTCCTGCTGATGGATCTGGATCCGCACTCCTCGCTGACCCGCGCCTTCGGCCTGCCCGCCGAGCCGGCACCGGCCGGCGTGCTGGATCTGTTCGACCAGCCGACCGCGGAGCTGGGCCCGCTGGTGCGCGAAACCGGCATCGACAATCTGTCCTTCGTCGCCGCGCAGACCGCGCTGGCCACGCTGGAACGCCGCAGCGCCACCCAGCCCGGACTGGGCATGGCGCTGGCCAACGCGCTGGCGCGCGGCGGCCAGGACTACGACTACGTGCTGTTCGACTGCCCGCCCACGCTCGGCCTGCTGATGGTCAACGCGCTGGCTGCGGCCGATCGCGTGATCATCCCGACCCAGACCGAACCGCTGGCGCTGCATGGCCTCAATGGCATGTGCCGGACCGTGGACATGATCGAACGCTCGCGCCGCCGTCCGCTGCCGGCCTCGGTCCTGCCCACCCTGCACGACAAGCGCACCCGCACCGGCAACGACACCCTGCGGCAGATGCAGGAGACCCATGGCGATCGCGTGTGGGACGACGCCATTCCCAACGACACCCGCATCTGCAGCGTCGATGAACTGGTCAAGCCGCTGTCGGCCGGCCAGTACCCGGGCCGCGGCCTGTCCGCGTACCGCCGCGCGCTCGAGTGGCTGCTGGGCTGCGATCGCGTGCAGATGGAGCAGGCCGCGTGAACGCGCAACCGGCGCTGGACGACTATCTGAGGGATCTGCTGGGCGGCGACGTCGCGCCCGCGATTGCCCCGGCCGTCGCCGCGCCGGCTCCGCCGCAGCCGTTCCTGGCGGTGGTGAATGCACCGGTGCCCGCGCAGGCGGACATCGCGTCGCCGGACATGCCTGCTGGCGTGCCCGCCGTGGTGGCGGAGCTTTCGACGGCCGGCGTGCCACACGATGACGCCGGGGCATTCGATCCGACGCACGAGGAAGTCCTGGAACGCCTGTTGGCGACCACCCGCGGCATCGCCGTGGCCGACGATCCCGACGCCATCCTCGCCCTCCAGCAGGTCGAAGCCGCGCCGGCGATGATTGCACCGGCGACTGCCACCGAGCGCGCGCCCATGATCGTCGAAACCGTGCCTGTCGAGACCGCGGCCATCGAACCTGTCTCCATCGAATCCGAACCGCTCGAAACCCCGTCCGTGGACAGCACACCGGCGGCAGCACCGCCCGCGATGGCGCCGATGGCCGCGGCGGATCTGATTACCGACGACGAATTCGAGGCGCTGCTGGACCAGTTGCACGGCGGCGCGGCGCCCGGCGCACAGGCGCCCGCCGGTGCCGCGACGGCGCAGGCCGAGCCGACTCCGCCCGCGCCAATGTCCGTCGCCGCGGCACCCGCGCCGGCCACCGTTCCGTCCCGACCGGCGCCACCGCCTCCCGCGCGTCCCGCATCTTCGTCGCCCGCCATCCCCGCCTACGCCAAGCCGGTGTTCGACATGCTGCAGAGACAACGCGACGACGAGGACAACGCCCCGGCCAGTTCGCCGCACGGCGAGCGCCGGCGCGCCAGCGACCGCACCACCCGCTGGCTGCGGATGCGCTGCGACGACCAGCACTACGCACTGGAACTGCTGAAGGTGCAGGAAGTCGTCCTGCCGGCCACCCTGCTGCCACTGCGCGGCGCGGCCGCGCACATGCTGGGCGTGATGAACCTGCGCGGCCAGGTCGTGCCGGTGATCGACCTGGGCCTGTACCTGGGACGCGCCGAAATCGTCCCCGACAGCCAGGTACGCATCGTGGTGCTGGAGGAAAACGGCGAAATCCTCGGCCTGCGCGTCTCGGCGGTGGAGGACGTCACCCGCCTCACCGAGCAGCAGATCGAACCACCGGACAACACCCGCATGTGCCGCATCACCCATCCGTTGTTTCGCGGCGTCGCCCGGCTCTCCGGGCGTACGGTGATTTTGCTGGATGCTTCGGAGTTGTTGGGCTGAGGGGCCGGGATTCGGGATGACCGGCCATGCGGCCGTTGAAAGCCGGGATTCGGGATTCGGGATTGGGGATTGGGAAAGCCAAGCTTTTCCTCCCCCTTTGAAAAAGGGGGACCGAGGGGGATTTGCTCTTGGCGCCAAGCAAATCCCCCTTCGACCGCTACGCGCTCGCCCGCCCCTTTTTCCAAAGGGGGCTATCCATGTTCGTTCCCACGGCACATCCCAAGTCGCGACGCACTTCCCACTTTTCCACGCGCCGGCTCAAGACCTGCCCGGTCCGGCCGATACCACGCAGGAACCGACCCATCGGAGCGATGATGAGCGCAGTACCCCTGGGCGCGGACCTCGGCATCGAGGCCGCCAGCGATCTGAAGCAGCAACTGGTGCCGCACCTGGCCCAGCCGCAGCCCTTGCTGCTGGATGCCGGGACCGTGCAACGCGTGCACACCGCCAGCCTGCAGGTGCTGTGCACCTTCTTCCGCGAACGCGAACAGGCCGGCCGCGCCACCGCCTTCGCCGGCAGCAGTCCCGCCTTCCGCGACGCCGCCCGCCTGCTGGGCCTGGCCGATCGGCTGGGTCTTTCCCCTTCCGACAACAACGATTCGAAAACTGTGGAGAACGCCGCATGAGCGCACGTATTTTGGTGGTGGACGATTCGGCCTCGATGCGCCAGATGGTCGCCTTCGCCCTGACTTCCGCCGGATACGCCGTGGACGAGGCCGAGGACGGCCAGGTCGCCCTGGGCCGCGCGCAGGGACAGCGTTTCAATGCGGTGGTCACCGACGTCAACATGCCGAACATGGATGGCATCGCACTGATCCGCGCCCTGCGCGGGCTGCCCGACTACAAGTTCACCCCGCTGCTGATGCTCACCACCGAATCGGCCGCCGACAAGAAGGCCGAGGGCAAGGCCGCTGGCGCGACCGGCTGGCTGGTCAAGCCGTTCAATCCGGAACAACTGGTCGCCACCATCCAGAAAGTCCTGGGCTGATCCGCGCCCGCTTCCGACGACTCCGCCCTTTCCTGACGCCGCCCGGGTTCCGCACCGATGAACATGGACATGCAACGCTTCCACGCCACCTTCTTCGAGGAAAGCCGCGAAGGGCTGGAAGCGATGGAAGCGGGCCTGCTGCAACTGGAACAGGGCAACCGCGACGGCGAGCTGATCAACTCGATCTTCCGCGCCGCGCATTCCATCAAGGGCGGCGCGGCCACCTTCGGCTTCGACGCGGTCGCCGGCCTGACCCACGTGCTGGAAACGCTGCTGGACGAACTGCGCGCCGGCAAGCGCGACGTCGCCACCCCGGCGATCGACGCGATGCTGGCGTCGGTGGACGTGCTGCGCAGCCTGCTGGCCGAAGCCGAGCACGGCCATCCCGCGGATCCGGCGGGGGTCAAGGACGTGCACGCGCGCCTGACCGCGGTGCTGTCCGGCGACGCCGCGCCCGCCGCCAGCGCCGCGCCGGCGGCGAAGGACGCCGCGCCGGAAGGCTGGCGCATCGGTTTCACCCCGGCGCCCTCGCTGTTCATGACCGGCAACGATCCGCTGCGGATCTTGCGCGAACTGGAGCATCTGGCGCCGCTGGAAGTCGCGTGCCGGATCGATCGCCTGCCCGGCTTCGAGCAGATGGATCCGCTGGAAGCCTATCTGGCCTGGGATCTCGGCCTGCTCGGGCCGGTGCCGCGCACCGCCGTCGAGGAAGCCTTCGCCTGGGTCGTCGATGACTGCGAACTGGATATCCAGCCGATCCCGGCCGCGATCGCCGCGCCGTCCGCTCCGGTCGAGGCCATCACCCTCGCCGCTGCCGGCAACGCCGGCGCGGGTGCGCCCGCGCCGGCGGGCAACGACACCGCCGAAAGTTCAATCCGCGTCAGCGTCGACAAGATCGACGGCCTGATCAACCTGGTCGGCGAACTGGTGATCACCCAGGCGATGCTCAAGCAGGTGTCCGGCCTGCTGGATCCCGGCCAGTGCGAACGCCTGTTCGCCGGCCTGGACCTGCTGGAACGCAACACCCGCGATCTGCAGGAAGCGGTGATCGGCGTGCGCATGCTGCCGGTGGACGCGGTGTTCCGCCGCTTCCCGCGGCTGGTCCGCGACCTGTCCTCGCGCCTGGGCAAGCAGGTCCGCCTGCGCACGATTGGCGAGGGCACCGAACTGGACAAGGGCCTGATCGAACGCATCGCCGATCCGCTGGTGCACCTGGTGCGCAACGCGATCGATCACGGCCTGGAAATGCCCGACACCCGCCGCGACGCGGGCAAGGACGAAACCGGCACCATCACCCTGGCCGCTTCGCACCAGGGCGGCCACATCGTCATCGAGGTCAGCGACGATGGCCGCGGCCTCAACCGCGAGCGGATCCTGGCCAAGGCCGCCGAGCGTGGCCTGCACGTGCCGGAGAATCCTTCCGACGCGCAGGTCTGGGATCTGATCTTCCAACCCGGCTTCTCCACCGCCGACGCGGTCACCGATCTGTCCGGCCGCGGCGTCGGCATGGACGTGGTGCGCCGGAACATCCAGGCGTTGGGCGGCGAAGTGCAGCTGGAAAGCAGCGCCGGCCACGGCACCCGCGTGGTGATCCGGCTGCCGCTGACCCTCGCCATCCTCGACGGCATGACCGTCGCGGTGGGCGAGGAAACCCTGATCCTGCCGCTGGGCTACGTGCTGGAAGCGCTGCAACCGCAGGCCGAGGACGTGCGCACGCTGGCCGGCGAAGGCCGCGTGCTGCGCGTGCGCGGCGAATACCTGCCACTGTTGTCGCTCAACGAGTTCTACCGCTACGGCCATGCGCGCGTCGCCCAGCCGTTGGTGGTGGTGGTCGAGGGCGACGGCCAGAAGCTGGCACTGGAAGTGGACGAGCTGCTCGGCCAGCAACAGGTCGTGGTCAAGAACCTGGAAAACAATTACCGGCGCGTGGACGGGATTTCCGGCGCCACCATCCTGGGCGACGGCCGCGTCGCCCTCATCGTCGACGTGGGTGGACTGGTGCGCTCGCTGCGCATGCCGCAAGCCGCCTGATCGCCCCGCCACCTCTCCTCTTCACCGCCGCCTTCACGCGTGGCCGCCTCCGGGTGGCCGCGCAGGGCGTGCGCTTGCCAGATCCTTCCATCATGAAATCCGCTGTCGTTTCCCGCCATTCCCTCGCCCTGATTCCGCTGCTGGCCCTCTCCGCCCCGCACGCCTCCGCCGCCGAAAGCGACGCCACCGGTACGCAGCTCAAGCCGTGGCCGCCGCGCATCGTGTTCGCCAACGGCACCGAGCTGGCCGCCACCGGCAACTACGCCTACGATCTGGTCCGCTTCGACGGCGAGGGTTACGGCACCGCCGCCACCGCGCTGGAGGACGACGAGGACTTCCGCCGCAAGGAATTCGGCTTCACCCTCAAGCGCAAGGGCGTCTACGACGTCACCGCCAGCTACGACTTCCATGCCGACACCTGGATGGACGTGGCGTTGCGGGTGGAAACCAGGGCGCTGCTCGGCCACGACGCCGGCAAGCTGCGCATCGGCCAGTTCAAGTTGCCGGTGGGTTTCGAGGGCTATACCTCCACCCGCGCCGGCAGCTTCCTGGAGAACTCGCTGCCGACCCAGGCGTTCTACGAAAGCCGGCGTGTCGGCGTGGAATGGGCATTCGAGCGCCCCACCCATCTGTGGAACCTGGGCTACTTCTTCGGCAACGATCTGCAGGGCAACAAC
This sequence comes from Pseudoxanthomonas sp. OG2, assembly GCF_014192765.1. NCBI lineage: Bacteria > Pseudomonadati > Pseudomonadota > Gammaproteobacteria > Lysobacterales > Lysobacteraceae > Pseudoxanthomonas > Pseudoxanthomonas sp. OG2. Next base: position 432,796 of record NZ_JACHYM010000001.1, read on the forward strand.
CGCGGCACGACCCTCGCCGCGCGCGCCGCGTGGACCCCGCGCAAGCAGGCCGGGCACGTGCTGCACCTGGGGCTGTCGGCGTCCGAGGAACATCCGCACAGCGAAGTGAATGGACGCGGCCAGACCGTGCTGCCCGGCGTGCGCTGGCGCGCGCGCCCGGAAACCGCGCTCACCGACACGCGGCTGGTCGATTCCGGCACCCTGACCCGGGTCGACCGCATCCGCCGCGAAGGCGTGGAAGCGCTGTGGATCGAAGGGCCATGGTCGCTGCAGGGCGAATACCTGCGCCAGCAGACCACCCGCGACGCCGGCCTGCGCGGTTACTCGGCCGACGGCTGGTATGTCGCCGGCAGCTGGCTGCTCACCGGCGAATCGCGTGTCTACAACGCCGGCAACGTCGCCAACCCGGTGCCCGCGCATGCCTACGGCGCGTGGGAACTGCTGCTGCGCCACAGCCGCATCGACCTGGACAACGACGGCATCCGTGGTGGCCGCGAGAACAACTGGACGCTGGGCGTGAACGCCTATCTCAACCGCTACTTCCGCCTGCAGGCCAACCTGACCCGGGTGGATGCCCAGCGGGCGGGACGGCGGGCGGATCCACGCATCCTGCAACTGCGCGCGCAGTTCTATTTCTGATTCAACCTGCCCGGCCAAGCCCCGCGTCCGCGCCACGCGTGGACGCGGCGCCGGATTACGTTTCGACGTCGGGCGCGCCCTTACGACCAACGCACCGTCAAGTTCCAGGCGGTGCCGCCGCTAGTAGCGGCATGACATTCCGTCACCGACGCACGCGGCCACACGGGGAGGCTCCGCGCGCCGTTCCTCCTGGAGAGAGAAGCAAGCAATGAACTGGTTCCGCAACCTGCCGATCGCCCGCAAGCTGGCGGTGGCCTTCACCGTCACCGTCATCCTCACCGTCCTGCTGGGCGCCCTGTCGCTGTGGCGGCTGTCGGTGGCCAACGCGCAGATGCTCGCCGTCAACGAGAACTGGATGCCCGCTGTCCAGCACCTGGGCGAAATGCGCGCCCAGCTCGGCGAGTACCGCACCTACGAGCAGTCGCAGCTGACCAAGCAGGGCCAGCCGGAGGAAATCGCCGACTACGAGAAGAAGCTGGTCGATACCCGCAAGCTGATTGACGCCGAGGAAGCGGCGTACAACGCCATCCCCATCGAATCAAGCGCGAAGGAAAAGGCGATTTACGAAAAGGTGAAGAAGGCGCGCGCCGCCTACTTCGAGGCGCACGACCGCATCTCGGCGGCGGTGGCGGCCGATGATTTCGAGGCCGCGAAAGCCATCTCCACCAACGAATCGCGCTTCCTGCGCCGCGAACTGTTCAACCAGCTCAAGGCACTGTCGCAGTACAACGTGGACAATCTGGCGGCGGAGGTCGCCGCTTCCGAGCGCGCCTACTCGCGCACCGTGCTGGCGATGTGCGTCGGCCTGGGCGTGGCGGTGCTGCTGGCGGTGTTCCTGGCCATCGCCATCACGCGCTCGATCACCGGCCCGCTGGCCCAGGTCGTGCGCGCGGTGAACGCGGTGTCGCGTGGCGATCTGTCGATCAAGGTCGAACGCGGCCACCGCGACGAGTTGGGCCAGATGCTCGCCTCCACCGACGAGATGATGAAGATGCTGCGCCGGTTTTCCGACGAGACCCAGCACATGGTCCACATGCACGCCGGCGAGAACATCTCCCAGCGCGTGTCGGAGGATTTCCCCGGCGTGTACGGCGACCTGGCGCGCGGCATCAACACGATGATGTTCGAACATCTGGACGCCATCGTCGACGCCATCTCCATCCTCAACCGCTACGCGATGGGCGATCTCTCGCAGGACGCGCGCCGCCTGCCCGGCCAGCGGGCGATGCTGCACGAGTCGATGGATCGCGCCAAGGCCAGCCTGGCGGCCATCAATGGCGAGATCAAGCGTCTGGCGGCCGCCGCGTCCGTGGGCGATTTCAGCCAGCGCGGCGACGCGCAGCGCTTCGAACATGATTTCCGGGTAATGATCGACGGCCTGAACGCGATGATGGCGGTCAGCGACACCAACCTGGGCCAGTTGTCGCAACTGCTCCAGGCCATCGCCCGCGGCGACCTGACCGCCCGCATGGACGGCGACTTCCACGGCGTGTTCGCCCGCATGCGCGATGACGCCAACGCCACCGTCGCCCAGCTCACCGACATCGTCAGCCGGATTCAAGACGCCTCCACCGCCATCAACACCGCCGCCGGCGAGATTGCTTCGGGAAATGCGGATTTGTCCCGCCGCACCGAGCAGCAGGCCGCCAACCTGGAAGAAACCGCCGCCTCCATGGAGGAACTGACCTCCACCGTGCGCCAGAACGCCGACTCCGCCCGCCAGGCCAACCAGCTCGCCATCGGTGCCGCCTCGGTGGCCTCCCAGGGCGGCAACGTCGTCGGCCAAGTCGTCACCACCATGCGCGACATCGAAGCGGCCTCGCGCAAGATTGCCGAAATCATCGCCGTCATCGACGGCATCGCCTTCCAGACCAACATCCTGGCCCTGAACGCGGCGGTGGAAGCCGCCCGCGCCGGCGAACAGGGCCGCGGCTTCGCGGTGGTGGCCTCGGAGGTACGCACCCTGGCCCAACGCAGCGCCAACGCGGCCAAGGAAATCAAGGGGCTGATTGAAGCCTCGGTGGACCAGGTGGCCACCGGCTCGGCCCTGGTCAACCAGGCCGGCGCGACCATGGGTGAAATCGTCGCCTCGGTCCAGCGGGTCACCGACATCATGGCCGAGATTGCCGCCGCCTCGCAGGAGCAGTCCGCCGGCATCGAGCAGGTCAACCAGACCATCACCCAGATGGACGAGACCACCCAGCAGAACGCCGCCCTGGTCGAGGAAGCCTCCGCCGCCGCCCGCAGCATGGAAGACCAGGCCCGCCTGCTCTCCGAAGCGGTGGATGTGTTCGAGCTCGACGGCCATGCCCCGGCCGCGCGGATGCCGACACCGGTCGCCGCGTCGGCGCCGGCCGTGCGCGCGCCCGCGCGTCCCGCATCGCGCAAACCCGCCGCACCCGTTCGCCGCAAGCCCGAGCCGGCCCTGGCCGACGGCGACTGGCAGGAGTTCTGACCACTGCCTTTCCGCTTTTGCCTCCCCCTTTGAAGAAGGGGGACCGAGGGGATTTGCTCTTCGCGCCAGAGCAAATCCCCTGCTTCGCAGGCGCCCTTCCCTTTTTGCGCTTGCAACAGCCGAACGGCGGGTCAAGGGGGCTATCCACTCCACGGACGACCTGCTTTTGCCTCCCCCTTCGCAGAAGGGGGATTGAGGGGGATTGGCTCTCTCTCCCTCCCTCACGCATCTCCAGGCACGCAACCTCCCGCAAAAGCACGATTACGCCTAAAGCCCTGCATCGCCCGGCCGATGCAGTGCATTGCAGACCGCTCCCCCACCGGCCTGGTGATTCTCCCGTCCTCGCTACCGGCCTTTTTCATGACCCGCTCACTCCGGAACTTCGCAAGCAGCAGCGTCGCCACCCGCCTGATGTCCGGCACGGCCCTGATCGCCGCGCTCGCCTTCGGCGTCACCGCCCTGATCACCTACATCCGCAGCAGCAATGCGCTCCTGGACAGTGCGCAAACCAGCATGCAGAACCTCGCGCAAGCGGAGGCGGAACGCATTTCCGGAGATCTGGAGCGCGCGTTCTCCACCAATGAAACGCTCCGCGACAGTTTCCTCAGCCAGCGGGCGCATGCCGGCCTGGATCGCGGCACCGCCAGCGCCATCATCCGCCAGCAACTGGTCACCCATCCCGAATGGGTCGGCGTGGGCACCATCTGGGAACCGGATGCATTCGACGGCAAGGACGCGGAGAACGTCACCACAGAAGGCCACGACGCCACCGGCCGGTTCATGAGCTACTGGGCCTGGAGCGACGGCCAGCCGATGCAGGAAGCGCTGCGCGACTATGAAGTCTCCGGCAATGGCGACTGGTACCTGCTGCCACGCAAGCTCAAGCAGCCGGTGGTGCTGGAGCCCTACGAATACGAGATCGGCGGTCGCAAGATATTGATGACCACGCTGGCCACGCCGATTGTGGAGAACGACAGGTTTGTCGGCGCGATGACCGTCGATTTCGCACTGGAGTCCCTGCAGAAATCCATCGCCAGGTTGCGGCCGATGGGCGAAGGCCATGTCCGCCTGCTGTCGCCGGCCGGTACCGTGGTCGCCGATCCGGATCCGGCCAAGGTCGGGCGCAAGCTGGAAGACGCCGGCACCCGTGCCGTGCTGGCCAGCATCGCCAAGGGGCAGTCCGTCTTCCGCGAAAGCCGGGATGCGAACCTGGATGAGGATCTGGTGGAAGCCTATGTGCCGCTGCAGATCGGACAGGCCGCGCAGCGCTTTGCCCTGGGCGTGATGGTGCCGCGCTCGCTGCTGATGCAGCAGGCCCACTCGCTGCTGTTGACCATCATGGTGGTCGGGCTGATCGCTGCCAGCGTGCTGTGCGGTGCGTTGTTCGTACTGATGCGCCGTCAGATCCTCAAGCCACTGGCCGAGGCCGTGCGCATTTCCGACGCCATCGCCGAAGGCCGGCTGGACAACCGCATTGCCCAGGATCGCGATGACGAGTTGGGACAGCTGCAGGGCGCGATGCTGCGCATGCAATCCCAGATCCATGCGCTGATCGCCGCGCTGGGCGAAATGACCCGACGCCACCAGGAAGGCACGATCAGCTATCGCATGGACGAGTCCGCGTTCCCCGGCGAGTACGGCCGGATGGCGCGTGAAACCAATGCGCTTATCGGCGAACACATCAAGGTGAAGATGCGCGCGGTCGAGGTGATGCGGCATTACGCCATCGGCGATCTGTCGGTGGACATGGAAGACCTGCCGGGTGAGAAGGCGGTCATCACCGAAGCCATGCGCGCCACCAAGGCGAGCCTTTCGGCCATCAATGCCGAAATCAAGCGCCTGGCCAGCGCCGCGGCCGCCGGTGACTTCAGCCAGCGCGGCGAGGTCGACCGCTACCAGTACGACTTCCGCGACATGGTCGCCGGCCTGAACCAGTTGATGGAAACCACCGACGGCAACCTGGACCAGGTCTCCCAGCTGCTCCAGGCCATCGCCCGCGGCGACCTCACCACCCGCATGGACGGCGACTTCCACGGCGTGTTCGCCCGCATGCGCGATGACGCCAACGCCACCGTCGCCCAGCTCACCGACATCGTCTCCCGGATTCAAGACGCCTCCACCGCCATCAACACGGCGGCAGGGGAAATCGCCTCCGGCAACGCCGACCTGTCCCGCCGCACCGAGCAGCAGGCCGCCAACCTGGAAGAAACCGCCGCCTCCATGGAGGAACTGACCTCCACCGTGCGCCAGAACGCCGACTCCGCCCGCCAGGCCAACCAGCTCGCCATCGGTGCCGCCTCGGTGGCCTCCCAGGGCGGCAACGTCGTCGGCCAAGTCGTCACCACCATGCGCGACATCGAAGCGGCCTCGCGCAAGATTGCCGAAATCATCGCCGTCATCGACGGCATCGCCTTCCAGACCAACATCCTGGCCCTGAACGCGGCGGTGGAAGCCGCCCGCGCCGGCGAACAGGGCCGCGGCTTCGCGGTGGTGGCCTCGGAGGTACGCACCCTGGCCCAGCGCAGCGCCAATGCGGCCAAGGAAATCAAGGGGCTGATTGAAGCCTCGGTGGACCAGGTGGCCACCGGCTCGGCGCTGGTCAACCAGGCCGGCGCGACCATGGGCGAGATTGTCGCCTCGGTCCAGCGGGTCACCGACATCATGGCCGAGATTGCCGCCGCTTCGCAGGAACAATCCGCCGGCATCGAGCAGGTCAACCAGACCATCACCCAGATGGACGAGACCACCCAGCAGAACGCCGCCCTGGTCGAGGAAGCCTCCGCCGCCGCCCGCAGCATGGAAGACCAGGCCCGCCTGCTCTCCGAAGCGGTGGATGTGTTCGAGCTCGACGGCCATGCCCCGGCCGCGCGGATGCCGACACCGGTCGCCGCGTCGGCGCCGGCCGTGCGCGCGCCCGCGCGTCCCGCATCGCGCAAACCCGCCGCACCCGTTCGCCGCAAGCCCGAGCCGGCCCTGGCCGACGGCGACTGGCAGGAGTTCTGACCACTGCCTTTCCGCTTTTGCCTCCCCCTTTGAAGAAGGGGGACCGAGGGGGATTGGCTCTTGGCGCAAAAAGCCAATCCCCCGTCACCCGCTGACGCGGGTGCCCGCCCCCTTTTTTCGCCTTCAACCGCCGAATGGCGGGTCAAGGGGGCCATCCACCGCAAGGACGACCCGCTGTTGCCTCCCCCTTCAAAGAAGGGGGACCGAGGGGGATTGGCTCTTCGCGCCAGCAACAAACACCGCTCGACTCCCCCCGCGCGGGTCAACCCCCATCACGATCACTCTCCCCTTCTCTAAAGAATCCGTGACGAGGTCGATATATCGACAGGTGTCCCGCTCCCCACCGGGCCTGGCCATTTTCCGCTTCCCACATCGAGCCCATGTCCGAACAGATCGAGGCCGCCACCCAGGAACCCGTGCGGTACGACGAGGAAGAGAAGTACCTGCTCCGGCACCCGCGCGACATTCGCCAGGTGCTGCAGGCACTGATCGACCGCCGCGCCCTGATCAGCGCGCACCTGGTGCCGCGCGGCCATGTCTTTCCCACCGCGCTCATCGAGCTCGCCGCCGATGAGGGAAGCCTGCTGTTCGACGGCAGCATCAGCGAAACCATCAACCGCGCGGTCGAGGAAGCGGCCCAGATCATCTGCGTGTCGCAGCTGGATCGCGTGCACGTGCAGTTTCCCCTGACCGATTGCGAACGCCTGCGCGTGGACGGCCAGACCGCCTTCCGCGCGCCTCTGCCGGAGCGCGTGCTGCGCCTGCAGCGGCGCGAGTTCTATCGCCTGCAGGTGCCGGTCTCGTACCCGGTGCGCTGCCTGATCCCGTTCGCCGCCGGCGAGGAGGAACCGCAGTGGGTGGAAATGCGGGTGCTGGACATCAGCGGCGGGGGCCTGGCGGTGGAAGTGCCGCCGGAGCGCCCGGAATTCCGTCCCTTCCGCGAATACACCGACTGCCGGCTCCTGCTGCCGGACGGCGAGCCGCTGCAGGTGCGGCTGATGGTCAAGAACCTGTTCCGCCAGTCCCGCCCCAACGGCCGGGAAATCTGGCGGGCCGGCTGCCAGTTCACCGACCTGCCGCGCGGCGGCGACGCCCAGATCCAGCGCTACATCTTCCGCATGGAACGGCAGCGCAGCGCCCGCGAGCGCGGGATCGGCTGACGCTCCGATTCTGCGGCCCCCATCCCGGTTCCGCGCGCCGCCTCGCCTCCCCGCCTAAAGTCCCCGCCCTCCCGGCCGATGAGTAGCGGGAAGGACGCCTCCGCGTCCCAGCCAGAATGCACAGGAGCATTGCGATGAGCGACAACAAGACCACGGCCGCGGAGTTCCTCAGCTTCGCGCTGGGCGAGGAGCACTACGGGGTGGACATCCTGAAGGTCCAGGAGATCCGTGGTTACGACGCCGTCACCCGGCTGCCGGATGCGCCCGAGTACATCAAGGGCGTGATCAACCTGCGCGGCACCATCGTCCCGGTCATCGACCTGCGCCTGAAGCTGCGCCTGAAGGAAGCGCGCTATGACGCCTTCACCGTGATGATCGTGCTCAACGTCGAGGACCGCGTGGTCGGCATCGTGGTCGACAGCGTCTCCGACGTGATCCCGCTGGAGCAGGATCAGATCCGCCCGACCCCCGAGTTCGGCGCCAGTGTCGATACCCGCTTCATCTCCGGTATCGGCACCGTCGACGACCGCATGCTGATCCTGCTGGACATCGAGACCCTGATCGACAGCGCCGACCTGACCGAACACACCGCCGAAGCCGAAGCGGCCTGACGCCGCTCGCGCGACGGTTCCATCGCATGACCGCCCGCGCGGGGGGAGCCAGGCTTCCCCCGCGTCCGCGCACGCCCCGCGCGGCCGGCTGTCAGGCATTCCCCTACGACCAAGGATGATTCAACGCCCGCGCGCTCCGCGCCGATAGCACTACCGGGCCCAGCGCCCCTCTGCCAGAAGTGAACGGAAGTCCCCATGAAGTCCGCTGCATCCCGCCCGCGTTCCAGTGATCCCTGCCGGTGCGGCAAGTTCCCCTCGATACCGGCCGTGCCGGTCATCGGCGTTGCCGCTCCGTGCAGCGCGAGCGGGCGCCGGAATCATCGCGGACGGCGGCAATGGCAGGCATGGTTCGGCACCACGCAGGGTGCGCACGAATCCGATTCTGTAATGGTGCCGCCCCCGACCGCAGGAGCGCCGTTCCAGACGCGAGCTTCTCGCGCGGGCGAGCCCCCGGCGGAAAGCTCGCGGCCGGAGGCCGCTCCTGCCCGGGTTCCCGTCCGGGTTCCCGCCCAAGCATCCCTTCGTGCTTACGCCGTCCGCCGGCGTACCGCCTGATCCCTCTTTTCCTTCCCCGAGTTCGCCATGAACCTGTCCCGCCGCTTCGCCAACCTGCCGGTCCGGCACAAACTCAACCTGCTCACCGTCCTGATCGCGATCGGCATCGTGGCCCTGGCCGTGATCGCCGCGCGCATGCAGTACCTGGATCTCTATGAAACCCGCAAGGCGGGCCTGAAGACCCGGGTGGAGCTGACCTTCGGCATCCTCGATCACTACGCAGGCCTGGAAAAATCCGGCGAATTGGACCCCGCGGCGGCCCGCGCGAACGCGCTCAAGGCAATCGAGCGCATGCGCGGCAACAAGGGCGTGGACTACTACTACATCCACGACATGCATCCGGTCATGCTGATGCATCCGATCCGCAAGGAATTGGCCGGCAAGCCGATTGGCGACGAACGCAGCCCGGACGGCGTGTTGCTGTATCGCGAGGGCGTGGAAGCCGCGCGCCGCGGTGGCGGTTTCGTCGAGTTCCGCTGGCCCAAGCCGGGCGGCGACGAGCCGATCGCCAAGGTCGTCTATGCCGCGCCCTACAAGACCTGGAACTGGGTGGTGGCCACCGGTGTGTACATGGACGACGTACAGGGCCAAGCCTGGATGTTCACCGGCATCATGACCCTGGCCGGCGGCACGCTGGTGATCATCGTGGTGCTGCTGAGCTGGATCATCGGCACCCGCATCGTGGTGCCGCTGCGGCACGCCACCCGCGTGGCCGAGTCCATCGCCGCGGGCCGGCTGGAGAACGCCATCGGCGAGCAGCCGCACGACGAACCCGGGCGCCTGCTGGAAAGCATGCACCGGATGCAGGACCAGTTGCGCGCGGTGATCGGCGCGCAGCGCGAGATGGCGCGCCGCCATGACGAAGGCACCATCAGCTATCGCATGGACGAATCCGCGTTCCCCGGCGAGTACGGGGACATGGTGCGCGAGACCAACGGTCTGGTCGGCGAGCACGTGGCCGCAATCCTGGACGCGCTGCGCATCATGCAGCGCTACTCCATCGGTGATCTGTCGGTCGACATCGCGCGCCTGCCCGGCGAGAAGGCGCTGATGACCGAAACGGTCGATGCGGTGAAGGCGAGCCTGTCGGCCATCAACGCCGAAATCAAGCGCCTGGCCAGCGCCGCGGCCGCCGGCGACTTCAGCCAGCGCGGCGAGGTCGACCGCTACCAGTACGACTTCCGCGACATGGTCGCCGGCTTGAACCAGTTGATGGAAACCACCGACGGCAACCTGGACCAGGTCTCCCAGCTGCTCCAGGCCATCGCCCGCGGCGACCTCACCACCCGCATGGACGGCGACTTCCACGGCGTGTTCGCCCGCATGCGCGATGACGCCAACGCCACCGTCGCCCAGCTCACCGACATCGTCTCCCGGATTCAAGACGCCTCCACCGCCATCAACACGGCGGCAGGGGAAATCGCCTCCGGCAACGCCGACCTGTCCCGCCGCACCGAGCAGCAGGCCGCCAACCTGGAAGAAACCGCCGCCTCCATGGAGGAACTGACCTCCACCGTCCGCCAGAACGCCGACTCCGCCCGTCAGGCCAACCAGCTCGCCATCGGCGCCGCCTCGGTGGCTTCGCAAGGCGGCAACGTCGTCGGCCAGGTCGTCACCACCATGCGCGACATCGAAGCGGCCTCGCGCAAGATTGCCGAAATCATCGCCGTCATCGACGGCATCGCCTTCCAGACCAACATCCTGGCCCTGAACGCGGCCGTGGAAGCGGCCCGCGCCGGCGAACAGGGCCGGGGCTTTGCGGTGGTGGCCTCGGAGGTACGCACCCTGGCCCAGCGCAGCGCCAATGCGGCCAAGGAAATCAAGGGGCTGATTGAAGCCTCGGTGGACCAGGTGGCCACCGGCTCGGCGCTGGTCAACCAGGCCGGCGCGACCATGGGCGAGATTGTCGCCTCGGTCCAGCGGGTCACCGACATCATGGCCGAGATTGCCGCCGCTTCGCAGGAACAATCCGCCGGCATCGAGCAGGTCAACCAGACCATCACCCAGATGGACGAGACCACCCAGCAGAACGCCGCCCTGGTCGAGGAAGCCTCCGCCGCCGCCCGCAGCATGGAGCAGCAGGCGCAGGGCCTGGCCGAAGCCGTCGATGTGTTCGTCATCGAAGACAGCGCGATGGCCGCATCCCCGTCGGTGGGAGCGCCGTCCCCGGCGCGAGCTTCTCGCGCGAACGGTACCCACCCCGCCAAGAGCTCGCGGCCGGAGGCCGCTCCTGCCCGCGTGGCCTCCAGCCGCACGCTCTTCCCCCGCAAGCCCATGCCGCATCGCGAACCCGCGCCCGCACTGGCGGACGCGGAGTGGCAGACCTTCTGAGCAACCACGAATCGCCCATGACCGCGCCCGACATCCCATTGGTCCGACCACCGGGCATGTCGGCCTCAAGCGAACGCGTCCGTGGCCGATATCTGATCCCGCCTGGAACCAACGGATGGCGCATGAGCCCCGACTTTCCTCCCCATCGCCGCCATGCCCGCCCGATCCTCGCATCGGGGCGGTGCTCCTTGCGCGGTGACAGGGCATGAAAGCATCCGTGTACGCGCCCGCCTCGGTCGACACCGCATTCGATCTGCTGTTCCAGACCCTGGAGCAGTCCAACGACGCGGTGCTCGTGCTCGACGAGCGCAATCGCATCCTGCTGTTCAATACCGCCGCCGAGAAACTCTGGGGCGTGCCGCGGACGCAGGCGCTGGGGCAGCCGCTGCACCACTTCCTGCCTTGTCCGGTCGAAGGTGGCGCTGATCTGCCCGACCACGCCTGCGCCGCGCATTGGATTGGCGGCCATCGCGAGGTGATGCTGGAACGCGGCGACGGCCGCCGCATCACCGCCTCGCTGACGATGTCGCCGGTCGAAGCCGGCGGCCGCCAGTTCCATACCGCCGCACTGCGCGACTTCACCGACGTGCGCCTGCAGCGTGAGCGCATGCGCCAGCTTTCGCTGGTGGTGGATCGCAGCGACAACGCCATCTTCGTCAGCGCACCCAACCGCCAGGTCCTGTACGTCAACAGCGGCTTCACCCGCATGCTGGGCTACGAGCTGGAAGACCTGCGCAACCGCAAGCCCAGCGAAGTGCTTTCCGGCCCGCACACCGAGCCGCAGTTGGGCGACCTCATCGAGCGCTCGCTCGCGCTGTCGGAAGGCATGCAGACCGAAGTGCTGCTCTACACCAAGAGCGGACGTCCGTTGTGGGTATCGGCCGCGATCAATCCGGTCCTCGATGACGACGGCCGCACCATCGGGTTGGTCAGCGTGCTGACCGACATCACCCAGACCAAGGCCCACCAGGTCCTGCATCACAAGGTGCTGGACGCGATGGTGCGCGAGCAGCCGGTGGCCGACGTGATGACCCTGATGTGCCGGGAAGTCGAGCGCATCGCCCCGGAAGTCGCGGTGTCCGTGCTGGCGGTGGATGGCGATGGCCGGCTGCGGCCGCTGGCCGCGCCCAGCCTGCCGGCCGCGCTGGTGGCCGCCTGCGATGGCCTGGCGATCGGACCGCGCGTGGGCGCCTGCGGCACCGCCGCCTGGCGCGGCCGCCCGGTGCACGTGCCGGACGTCGCCACCGATCCGCTGATGCTGGGCTTCCGCGATCTGCTGCTCGGCAACGGCCTGCATGCCTGCTTCTCCAGCCCGATCAAATCCAGCAGCGGGCGCGTGCTCGGCACGCTCTGCTTCTACTATCGGGAACGGGGCGAACCCAATGATCTGCACCGCCGCATCGCCGACACCTGCCTGCACCTGTGCGCGCTGGCGATGGAACGCGAGCAGACCAACGAGCGGGTCCACCAGCTCGCCTTCTACGACACCCTGACCGGCCTGCCCAACCGGATCATGTTCAGCGCCAAGGCCGAACAAGTCCTGGCCAACTCCGCCCAGCTGAGCGCCCAGGCGGCGGTCCTGTTCATCGACGTGGATCGCTTCAAGCGCGTCAACGAGGCGCAGGGCCACGCCGCCGGCGACGGCCTGCTGCGCGATATCGCCGCGCGCCTGGCCGAGGAACTGCCCGGCCCCAACCTGATCGGCCGCCAGGCTGGCGACGAGTTCGTCGCGGTGTTGCCGCAATGTTCGACCGAACAGGCCGCCAGCGTCGCCGAACGCCTGCTGGGCGCCATCGCGCGCCCGGCCACCGCCGGCGTGATGACCCTGCATCCCAGCGCCAGCATCGGCGTGGCGATCTATCCAGACGATGGCCGCGACATCGATCTGCTGCTGCGCCATGCCGACATGGCGATGTATCGCGCCAAGTCCGACGGTGGCGGCAGCGTGCGCTTCTTCAGCGGCGACATGAACCGGGTCGCGCAGGAACGCGTATCGCTGGAAACCGCGATGCGCGAGGCGTTGCTGGCAGACCAGTTCAGCCTGCACTACCAGCCGCAGATCAGCGGCGGCGGCGAACCCACCCTGTATGGCGTGGAAGCGCTGCTGCGCTGGGAGCATCCGGAGCTGGGCACCGTGCCGCCCTCGCGCTTCGTGCCGGTGGCCGAGGAATGCGGCCTGATCGCCGACCTCAGCCTGTGGGTGCTGGAACACGCCTGCGCGCAGATGGCCGACTGGCGCGGTCGTGGACTGCGGGTGCCCCGGGTGGCGGTGAACGTCTCGGCGATCAATTTCCGCGATCCGGATCTGTCGCTGCAGATCGCCAGTTGCCTGGATGCCCACGGCCTGCACCCGGACGATCTGATCCTGGAAATCACCGAGAGCGTGATGCTGGATCCCAATCCGGACGTGCTGGAGAACATCGAGGCGATCTACGTGATGGGCGTGCGCCTGTCGCTGGACGATTTCGGCACCGGCTACTCCAGCCTCAGCCACCTGCACCGACTGCCCATCTACGAGCTCAAACTCGACCAGAGCTTCGTCCGCGACATCGACAGCAGCGCCATCGCCCGCACCCTGACCACCTCGGTGCTGCGCATCGGCGAGAGCCTGAGCATGAAGGTGGTGGCCGAGGGCGTGGAAACCGGCGCGCAGCATGCGTTCCTGGCCGAACAGGGCTTCCCGGTGCTGCAAGGCTACCTGTTCTCCGCGCCGCTGCCCGCGCCGGCACTGGAGCACTGGCTGGGCAACAACGACTACGTGACGATGCCGGCGTCCGGGGACGAGGCCGCGCACGCGCCATGAGCGCCGTCCCGCGCACGCCGCCGGTGCAGCGGTTGCCGGCGGCGTATTCGCTCACACCGCACCTCATCTATCCGCATCGGCTGTACCTGCTGCATGTCATCGCCAGCGCGCTGGCGCTGGCGGCGATGGTGCCGGCGATGTGGACGCTGCAGGTCTCGTCCGGACACTGGATCAGCACCTTGCTGATCGGCCTGGGCTGGCCGCACCTGGCGCGCTGGCGCTATCGCCGCAGCCGCCATCCCAACCGCGCGGAGATGCAGAACGTCCTGGTCGATGGCGTGCTCGCCGGGATGGCGCTGCCGCTGATCGCGTTCAACCTGCCGATCAGCGCGGCGCTGCTCGCGGTGACCTGCTTTGCCGCCATGTTCGGCGGCGGCCCGCGCCTGCTCGCGGGCAATCTGCTGGCCTTCGCGCTGGGCGTGCTGGTGGGTATTCCCATCTACGGCCTGCACTGGTTGCCGGGGCTGGACGGGCTCTCGTTCCTGGCCAGCTTGCCGCTGGCGTTGCTGGCGCCGCTGGCCCTGCTGCACGTCGGCTACGACGTCACCCGCGGCCTGCACCACCGCCGCAACGAACTGGAACTGCGCGGCTGGCACGACGGGCTGTCCGGGTTGTTCAACCGCAGCCACTGGGAAGACACCGTGCGCGGGGAATTCGCCCGCAGCCGCCGCACCGGCCAGCCCGCCACGCTGGTGCTGGCGGATCTGGATCACTTCAAGCAGATCAACGATCTGTACGGCCACGCGGAGGGCGATTCCGTGATCCGCCGGTTCGCGGATCTGCTGCGCACCAATCTGCGCGACATCGACGTGCCCGGACGCTACGGCGGCGAGGAGTTCGGCATCCTGTTGCCGCTGACGCCGCTGCCCGAGGCGATGGAAGTGGTCCGCCGGCTGCACCGGCGCCTGCACGAGGCGCCGCTTTCACGCCATCGCACCATCACCGCCAGCTTCGGCGTGGCCGAGCTGTCCGCCGACATCGACAGTCCGGAGACCTGGATCCGCCAAGCCGACCTGACCCTGTATCGCGCCAAGTACGACGGCCGCGACCGCATCGCCGAACGCAGCGCCGCGCCCGCCGCTTCCTCCGCAATCGACGGCACCCCGCCACGTTCGCCGCCACGTTCGCCCCTGCGCCCGGCGCTGTCGCCGCGCGACCCCGCGGTGCTGGCGCAGTTGCTGCAGGGCATCGACATCGCCGATACCCCGGTGGCGATGTACAACCCGGACGATCAGTTGGTGATGGCCAACGACGCCTACATCCGCCTGCACGGCATTCCACCGGGCGTGGTCCGCTTCGCCGACGTCATCCGCCATGCGCATCGCCTGCGGCAGGGCGTGGCATTGGACAGCGATCCCGAAACCTGGCTGCGGGACGAGCAGCGGCAGCGCCGTCGCGCGCCACGCCGGCTGTTCCCGGTGACGACCCTGGACGGGGTCCGCTTCCAGGGCATCGAGGTGTGTTTCAACGACGGCTGGATCCTGACCACCCTGGTGGCCGCCGCACCGACCGGTCTGGCCAGTCCGGCCTGACGCAAAAATGTGACGCCGTCCGCGAACACGCGGGCCGGCGCCCGCGCCGACTCAAGTTCGCCCCGGAGGGGCCGATGACTGCCTTCAAGACGCCTTCGGCGTCATCGATTGTCCCTTCCCGGAGAGCACCCATGAAGATCGCCACCCTCGTCACCCTGTCGGCCGCCGTCGTGGGCGCCGCCCTGCTGCTGCCGGCCGAGCGCGCCAACGGCCAGGCCCAGATCACCGACGCCATCCCGGCCGACAAGGCGGTGCGTTTCGCCGGCCGCGACGGCACCGTCTGCGGCAAGGTCGGCAAGGCCCGTTTCGCCGAAAACTCCGAAGGCACCCCGACCTTCCTGTACATGGGCGGCGACTTCCCGCGCCACACCTTCACCGCCCGCATCCCGGGTTCGGACCGCGGCAAGTTCAAGCCCGCGCCGGAAACCCTGGAAGGCAAGGACGTGTGCGTGATCGGCAGCATCCAGCGCGACAGCTCGCGCGCCGAAATCGTGGTGACCTCGCCGAGCAACCTCAAGCTGGCATCGATGCGCTGATCGCCCGTTCCCGTCGGCGGCGCCGCGCTGCGGGCCGCCGGTGTCCCCTTCCTTCGCCAGCCACTCCGCCCGCGACGTCGTCCGCCCCGGACCGAGGAAACCTTTCATGCAGTGGATCCAGAACCTCCGCCTGACCCAGAAGATGATGCTGGCCTTCGGCATCGTGCTCGTGCTGATGCTGGTGCAGGGCGTCTCCTCCTTCATCGGCCTGAAGTCGCTCAACGGCGTGACCCGCGAGATGGCAGACAACACGCTGCCCAGCGTGAGCACCGCGGGCGCGCTGCGTGGCCTGATCGGCGAATACCGCGCCACCTCCTTCACCACCCTGGTCCGCGCCAGCGACGCGGTGAAGAACGATGCGCGTGGCCGCGCCAAACGCATCCATGGGGAGATCGACAAGGCCATCGCCGCCTACAAGCCGCTGATCTCCACCGCCGCCGAGCGCAAGGCCTACGAGGCCTTCGTGGCCGACTGGGGCAAGGCGTACAAGTCCTACCAGGACGTCAACGAGATGCTGGAGCTGGATCTGCAGGACGACGCCATCGATACCTTCATCGGCGGCACCTGGAATGCGCACGCCAAGGCGGCCGCCTCGCTGGATGCCCTGCTGAAGGAAGTCAACCGCCAGACCGCCGTCACCGCCCGGAACTCCGCCAGCACCTACACCGCATCCAGCTCGCTGCTGCTGATCATGCTGGTGGCCGGCATCGTCGGCGGCCTGGTCCTTGCCTGGTTCTTCGCCCGCGCCATCGCCCGCGCGGTCGGCGAGGCCGTGCGGGTGGCCAACGACGTTTCGCGTGGCAAGCTGGACGGCAGCATCGACACCTCGCGCAAGGACGAGGTCGGCGAACTGCTGGCCTCGATGCAGCGCATGCAGCACCAGGTGCAGTCGGTCATCGCCGCGCAGTCGGAGATGGCGCAGCGCCATGACGAAGGTTCCATCAGCTACCGCATGGACGACAGCGCGTTCCCGGGCGAGTACGGCCGGATGGTGCGCGACACCAATGCGCTGGTCGCCTCGCACCTGGAAGCGATCGGCAGCGCGCAGCGGATCATGCAGCGCTATGCCATCGGTGATCTGAGCCCGGACATGGATCGCCTGCCCGGCGAGAAGGCGACGCTGACCGAAACCATGGACGCCACCAAGGCAAGCCTGTCGGCCATCAACGCCGAAATCAAGCGGCTGGCCAGCGCCGCGGCCGCCGGCGACTTCAGCCAGCGCGGCGAGGTCGACCGCTACCAGTACGACTTCCGCGACATGGTCGCCGGCCTGAACCAGTTGATGGAAACCACCGACGGCAACCTGGACCAGGTCTCCCAGCTGCTCCAGGCCATCGCCCGCGGCGACCTCACCACCCGCATGGACGGCGACTTCCACGGCGTGTTCGCCCGCATGCGCGATGACGCCAACGCCACCGTCGCCCAGCTCACCGACATCGTCTCCCGGATTCAAGACGCCTCCACCGCCATCAACACCGCCGCCGGCGAGATTGCTTCGGGAAATGCGGATTTGTCCCGCCGCACCGAGCAGCAGGCCGCCAACCTGGAAGAAACCGCCGCCTCCATGGAGGAACTGACCTCCACCGTGCGCCAGAACGCCGACTCCGCCCGCCAGGCCAACCAGCTCGCCATCGGTGCCGCCTCGGTGGCTTCGCAAGGCGGCAACGTCGTCGGCCAGGTCGTCACCACCATGCGCGACATCGAAGCGGCCTCGCGCAAGATTGCCGAAATCATCGCCGTCATCGACGGCATCGCCTTCCAGACCAACATCCTGGCCCTGAACGCGGCGGTGGAAGCCGCCCGTGCCGGCGAACAGGGCCGCGGCTTTGCGGTGGTGGCCTCGGAGGTACGCACCCTGGCCCAGCGCAGCGCCAATGCGGCCAAGGAAATCAAGGGACTGATTGAAGCCTCGGTGGACCAGGTGGCCACCGGCTCGGCCCTGGTCAACCAGGCCGGCGCGACCATGGGCGAGATTGTCGCCTCGGTCCAGCGGGTCACCGACATCATGGCCGAGATTGCCGCCGCCTCGCAGGAGCAATCCGCCGGCATCGAGCAGGTCAACCAGACCATCACCCAGATGGACGAGACCACCCAGCAGAACGCAGCCCTGGTCGAGGAAGCCTCCGCCGCCGCCCGCAGCATGGAGCAGCAGGCGCAGGGCCTGGCCGAAGCCGTCGATGTGTTCGTCATCGAAGACAGCGCGATGGCCGCATCCCCGTCGGTGGGAGCGCCGTCCCCGGCGCGAGCTTCTCGCGCGAACGGTACCCACCCCGCCAAGAGCTCGCGGCCGGAGGCCGCTCCTGCCCGGATGGGATCCACCTCATCGCGTCAGACCCCTGCCGCGATCGTGGAAGCGGCGCTCGCCACCGAAGGAGACGATTGGCAGGAGTTCTGATCCACGGAGCGGAGCTTGCTCCGCTCCACGATGTCCCCATCGGCTCAACATCCCGACAGCCGAGCAAGCTCGGCTCTACGCCTCCCCCTTGACCAGCCATGCGGCTGTTGAAAGCGCAGAAGGGGCTTGAGGGGATTTGCTCCACCGAACGCGAAACACCGCCCCATCCGCTCTCCCTTCAGCCGAGCAAGCTCGGCGCTACGACGAGTCCTCCATGTCCGCCCCGCTCCGTTCCCGCGACACCGCCACGCACGATGACGAACTCCCGCGCGCGCATGGGCGCGAGTTCGAGTTCGGCGATCGCGATTTCCGCCGCGTCTGCGATCTGATCCGCCAGCGCGCGGGCATCGCGCTCGCCGACGGCAAGCGCGACATGGTCTACGGACGGCTCTCGCGGCGCCTGCGCGCGCTCGGCCTGCGCAGCTTCCGCGAATACCTGGATCAGCTGGAAAGCGACGGTGGCGACGAATGGCAGGCGTTCACCAACGCGCTGACCACCAATCTGACCTCGTTCTTCCGCGAACCGCATCATTTCGATCGCCTGCGCGATGAACTGGAACGCCGCAGCGGCGCGGGCACGCTGCGGCTGTGGTCATGCGCCGCCTCGACCGGCGAGGAGCCCTACTCCATCGCCATCACCGCGTGCGAGGCCTTCGGCACGATGGCGCCGCCGGTGCGCATCCTCGCCACCGACGTGGACACCCAGGTGCTGGCGACCGGCGGGCGCGGCATCTATCCGCTGGAACGCATCGCCGGGCTGGACGACGGCCTGCGTCGCCGCTACTTCCAGCGCGGCACCGGCCCGAACGAAGGCCATTGCCGCATCCATCCGGCCCTGCGCCAACTGATCGAGTTCCGCCCGCTCAACCTGCTGGCGCCGCGCTACGACGTGGAAGGTCCGTACACCGCGATCTTCTGCCGCAACGTGATGATCTATTTCGACAAGCCGACCCAGCGCGGCATCCTGTCGCGGCTGGTGCCGCACCTGGCCGACGACGGCATGCTCTATACCGGCCATTCCGAAAACTACCTGCACGCCGCCGACATCATCCAGCCGTGCGGGCGCACCCTGTACCGCCGCGCCGGGGCACGCGGATGAGCGCCGCCGCCCTCGCCTTCGCCGACGGCAGCGTGCTGCGCTACCACGACGCCCGCTTCCAGACCCCGGCCGCCAAGCTGCTGCCCACCCAGTACCTGGTGGTCGATGACGACACCGCGCTGGTCACCGTGCTCGGCTCCTGCGTGGCCGCCTGCATCCGCGATCCGCTGCTCAAGCTGGGCGGCATGAACCACTTCCTGTTGCCCGACGGCCAGGCCAACGATGGCGCTCCTTCGCGCTACGGCAGCTTCGCCATGGAATTGCTGATCAACGACCTGCTCAAGCGCGGCGCGAGCCGCGCGCGCCTGGAGGCCAAGGTGTTCGGCGGCGCCAATGTGCTGAAGGGATTCACCAGCAATCCGGTCGGAACCCGCAACGCCGAGTTCGTCCGCCGCTACCTGGACATCGAACGCATCCCGGTGGTCGCCGAGGACCTGTGCGGCATCCATCCGCGCAAGGTCTGGTTCTTCCCCGCCACCGGCCGGGTGGTGGTGCAGCGCCTGCCGCACGCCCACGACGCCGAAGTGGCCGCCGCCGAATCCGCCGCCCGCGCCCGCCTGTCGCGCACGCCGGTCAGCGGTGGCGTGGAGCTGTTCTGATGGGTGCGCCCTGCAAGGTCTTGATCGTCGACGACTCGGCCGTCGTACGGCAGATGCTCACCGAGATCCTGTCCAGCGACGCCGGCATCGAGGTGGTCGGCTCGGCCAGCGATCCGCTGATCGCGCGCGACAAGATCAAGCGCCTGAATCCGGACGTGATCACCCTGGACGTGGAAATGCCGCGCATGGACGGGCTGGCGTTCCTGGAAAACCTGATGCGGCTGCGTCCGCTGCCGGTGGTGATGATCTCCTCGCTGACCGAGCGCGGTGCCGACACCACCCTGCAGGCGCTGGCGCTGGGCGCGGTGGACTTCGTCTCCAAACCCAAGCTCGACGTGGTCCGCGGACTGGAGTCCTACGCCGACGAAATCATCGCCAAGGTCAAGACTGCGGCGCGCGCCAAGGTGCGCCCGCTGGCGCGCCCGGCCAGCGTGCGCCAGAGCGCCGACGCGGTGTTGCCCGCCGCGCAGCCTGCGCGGGCGCTGCGTTTCCAGACCACCGATCGCCTGATTGCCATCGGCGCCTCCGCCGGCGGCACCGAGGCGTTGCGGGTGGTGCTGGAGCAGATGCCCGCCGATGCCCCGGCGATCGTCATGACCCAGCACATCCCGGCCGGCTTCAGCCGCGCCTTCGCCGAACGCCTGGATCGGCATTCGGCGATGGCCGTGCGCGAAGCCGGCGACGGCGAGGCGATCCTGCCCGGCCACGCCTACCTGCCGCCCGGCGGGCGCCACCTGCGGGTGATCCGCGACGGCGCGCGCTGGCGCTGCCGGATCGACGACGGCCCGCCGGTCAACCGGCACAAGCCGGCGGTGGACGTGCTGTTCCGTTCGGTGGCGCACGCCGCCGGCGACAACGCCATCGGCGTGATCCTCACCGGCATGGGCGACGACGGCGCGCGCGGCCTGCTGGAAATCGCCCAGGCCGGCGCTCCGACCTTCGTCCAGGACGAAGCCACCAGCGTGGTCTGGGGCATGCCCGGCGCGGCCGTGCGGCTGGGCGCGGCCAGCGAGACCGTACCGCTCGACGCCGTCGCCGAACGCCTGGTGCAACTCTCCGCGCAATCGCGCTGACCGCCCGTTTCCGCCGTTTTCCCGGCGGATCTCCACCCAGGTCACAGTTTTCCCCGCGCATCGCGCATTGCCGCGACGAACGCTAAAGAGCCATCCCCCATGGCCGATATCCATACCGTGATTCAGCAGAGAGCACCCATGTATTCGCGCATCCTGGTTCGTCTTGCCGCTCCCTTGATCCTGACGCTGGTGTTCCCGCTGTCGGTCGCCTTCGACTGGCCCGGTGCGGTCCAATGGGCCATCCTGACCACGATGACGCTGGCCTGGCTGCTGTTCGCCTTCCTGTCGGTGTGGGGCGCGCAGAAACCCAGCGCGGAGCACACCAGCATCCTGCGCGAGCAGGACAGCCTGCTGAACGAACTGCGCCGCTTCGTCGGCAATGAAATCGATGGCTCTCGCGCCGAGATCGACCGCGCGCGTGGCCTGATCCGCGACGCGGTCGGCGGCCTGGGCGAAAGCTTCGACGCGATGATGCGCAAGTCCCGCGAGCAGAGCCTGGCGGTGTCGCGCATCGTCGACCGCGCCGGCGACGGCGACCGCGCCGGGGTGGACGTGGCCCGCTTCGCCCAGCACGCCAGCCAGCGCATGGAGCAACTGGTGGAAGCGCTCGAGCAGGTCAGCGGCCAGAGCACCACCACCGTGCACCACATCGACGAGATGGCCCAGCACCTGGACGGCATCTTCTCGCTGCTGGAGGACGTCAAGTCGATCGCCGACCAGACCAACCTGCTGGCGCTCAACGCCGCCATCGAAGCCGCCCGCGCCGGCGAGGCCGGTCGCGGCTTCGCGGTGGTCGCCGACGAGGTGCGCAACCTGTCCGAACGCTCGACCGCGTTCAACGAGCAGATCCGCAAACTGGCCCACAGCTCCAAGGACGCCATCGCCAAGGTCCGTGAGACCGTCTCGCACATGGCCTCGCGCGATCTCGACCGGTCCCGCGAGGCGCGCGGTGAAGCGGCCAACATGCTGACCCAGGTCGCCGCCATCAACGCCTCGCTGGGCGACGGCATGCGCGAGATCTCCCAGTGCGGCCATGCCATCGACCTGAGTGTGGCCGAGGCGGTGCGCGCCCTGCAGTTCGAGGACATCGCCACCCAGTCGCTGGGCAGCGCGGTCACCCACCTGGACCGCCTGACCACCATCAACCAGGAAGCCCTGGCCCTGCAGGAACTGTTGCATCGCAGCGGCGGCGTCATGGACCAGGAGCTGCTCTCGGCCCTGCGCCATATCGGCAGCCGCCTGCGCGACCGCCGCAGCGAATGGGAACGCCCGCCGCACAAGCCGGTGGCGCAGCAGAACATGGGCGCGGGCACCGTCGAACTGTTCTGATTTTTGACGAATACGTTCCGACACATCCGTTTTCCGCGACGCCGGTACCGCCTCCGCGGTGCCGGCGTCGTCGTATCCGCCGCGCCGGTCCGGCGGGCAACTGGCATACTGGCGCGGTTGTCCACCTGACCGTTGCCAATGACGGCCCGCACACCCGCCGCCCCCGATACGCCATCCATCCCCGCCGACGCCCTGCGCGAGCTGTACGCGCGCCAGGAAGCCGAGCGCCGTGTCGTCGCCCGGGCCCTGCACAACGAAATCGGCCAGGCGCTGTCGGCGATCAAGATGTCCGCCCACCTGGCCGACGACGAGGACGACGCCATCCAGCGTCGCCAGGATCTGGCCGACATCGTGCGCATCGCCGACGACACCGTCGCCCGCCTGCGCGACCTCTACGCGGATCTGCGCCCTCCGCAGATCGACACCCTCGGATTGGCCGCCTCGCTGCGTGGCGAAGCCGAGCGCTGGCAGGCCCGCTGGGGCCTGGTGCCGCGACTGCGACTGGCCGATCCGGCGCCACGCGCGGACGCGGCGCTCGAACTGGCCGCGTTCCGCCTGGTGCAGGATCTGCTGCTGCCGCTGCCCACGCTCGCCTCGCTGGAACTGCGGCTGTCCGCCGCGCGCGCCGGTTTCGCCGTGCTGGAAGTCCACCACGACGGTCCCGCGCCGGATCCGCTGACTGCCGCCCTGCTGCAATCGCGTGCCACCGCCGCCGGCCTCGCGCTCCATCTGCCCGGCGAGGCACAGGCCGGAATGCGCCTGCGGGTGGAACTGCCCGCCACGATGGCGGACGCTTGAACATGTCCGCCTACCCCGTCGCGCCGCCATCGATCGCCCGCCTTGGCGCGCTGGATCCGGATCTTCAGGCCATGGTCGAGTCCGCCGTGCAGGGCGGCACGCCGCTGATGCTGCTGCACGTCGACATCGATCACTTCCGCTCCATCAACGAGAACATGGGCGCCGATGTCGGCGACCAGGCGCTGCTGCTGCTCGGCCAGCACCTGTCCACCCAGTTGGGCCCGGACGCGGGGGTCTGGCGCCAGGGCAGCGACGAGTTCATCGTCGCCATGCCGCGGCTGCCCCAGGTGCCGTCGCCGGATGCGTTCGGCGCATTCGTGCGCGATCAGGTCGAACTGCCGATGGCGGTGCTGCCCTATACGCTGTTCCTCACCGCCACCGTCGGCATGGCGCTGTGCCCGGAAGACGCCACCACCGTCACCGGCCTGCTGCAATGCGCGGAGACCGCGGTCGGCCAGGCCAAGCACGAGGGCCTGAACCTGGTCCGCCGCTATGCCCGCGACGCCGCCATCAGCATCCGCAGCGACAGCATCATCGCGCGCCAGATCGTCAACGCGATCGACAACAACGAGTTCCGCCTGCACTACCAGCCGCAGATCAACGCCCACGACGGCCGCGTGGTCGGCATGGAAGCGCTGCTGCGCTGGCATTCGCCGGCACTGGGCGTGCTGGTCCCCGAGCGCTTCATGCACGTGGCCGAAAAGCTCGGGGTGATCGTGCAGATCGGCGACTGGGTGCTGCGCGAGGCGTTCCGGCAGGCACGGGTCTGGCGCGATTGGGGCTTCGACGACTTCGAGATCGCGATCAACGTCTCCACCCTGCAGCTGCTGCGCCCCAACTTCGTCATGGAAGTGTTGGAGGCGATGCAGGTCGCCGGCATCCCGGCGCAGATGGTGGTGCTGGAAGTACGCCAGAACGCGCTGGCCAAGGATACCCATCTGGTCCATCGCACCCTCGCCAGCCTGCACCGCGAAGGCGTGCGCCTGACCCTGGACGACTTCGGCATGGGCGATTCCAACCTGGATTCGCTGGTGCGCTTCGCGGTCGACAAGATCAAGATCGATCGCAGCTTCGTGAAGGGCGTGCCGGCCAGCAACCGCGAGGTCGCCATCACCTGCGCGATCATCGCGATGGGCCACCAGCTGGGCATGAAGGTGATCGCGCACGGCGTGGAAACCGACATCCAGCTGGGTTTCCTGCGCCGCAACCATTGCGACATGTTCCAGGGCCACCTGTTCGGCGAACCGATGTCGGCCGAGGATGCCGGCGCGGTGCTGCGCCGGCGCTACCTTCGCGCCGACGCCTTCGCCGCCACCAAGCCGGATCGCACCCTGCTGCTGCTCGATGACGAAGAGAACATCCTGCGTTCGCTGGTGCGCCTGTTCCGCCGCGACGGCTACCGCATCCTGGCCGCCTCCAGCGTCAACGACGCCTTCGAGCTGCTGGCCACCAACGACGTGCAGGTGATCCTGTCCGACCAGCGCATGTCCGACATGAGCGGCACCGAGTTCCTCGGCCGCGTGCGCGTGCTGTACCCGGACACCGTGCGCCTGGTGCTGTCCGGCTACACCGATCTGGCCACCGTCACCGAAGCGATCAACCGCGGCGAAATCTACCGCTTCCTGACCAAACCCTGGAACGACGACGACCTGCGCGAACACATCCGCCAGGCCTTCACAGCCTACGAGAACCAGCCGCACCACCGCGTGGTTGGCTGATTGCCTCGGTTCGGGGAGCAGCGGAGCAAGCTCCGCTCTACCGATGCGTAGAGCCGGGCCTGCTCGGCTGCCCTTGCCATTCGCCAAACCCCACGCGAACCTCAGCCCGCGTCCTTCACCGGCTGCCGCACCGGCAAGGTGATGCGGAAACGCGAACCTTCACCGGGCTTGCTGTCCACCTCGATGCGGCCGTTGTGCTTCTTCACGATGCCGTAGGAAATCGACAGGCCCAAGCCGGTGCCACTGCCGACCGGCTTGGTGGTGAAGAAGGGATCGAAGATGTTCTGCAGGATGCTCTCGGGCATGCCGCTGCCGGTATCGGCGATCTCGATCCACGCCTCTTCGCCGGCCAGCCCGGTGGTGACGCTGATGCGGCCCTTTTCCTCGATCGCGTGGCCGGCATTGAGCAGGATGTTCATGAACACCTGGTTGAGCTCGGACGGCAGGCACTGCACCAGCGGCAGCTTGCCGTAATGCTTTTCCAGGGTGACCTTGTACTTGAGCTCGTTCCAGATGATGTTGATGGTCGAGTCCAGGCCGTGGTGCAGATCCGCCAGCTTCCACGAGTCGTCGCGCCCGGAGTAGGAGAAGTCCTTGAGGCTGCGCACGATCTGGGTCACGCGCTCGATGCCCTCGCGCGACTCCGACATCAGCTGCGGCAGGTCGCTGGTGATGAAGTCGATGTCGAAGCGCGAGCGCATGTCGTCGATTTCCGGCAGCAGCGCCTTCGGGTCCGGCGCGCGCAGGGCGCGCTCGTAGATTTCGATCAGGGCGAACAGGCTGTGCAGGTATTCCTGCAGCGATCCCAGGTTGGAATGCACGTAGCCGATCGGATTGTTGATCTCGTGCGCCACGCCGGCGGCCAGCTGGCCGATGGACGCCATCTTTTCCGACTGCACCAGTTGCTCCTGGGTACCGGCCAGGCGGATCAGGGTCTGCCGCAACTGGGCGTGCCGGCGCTGCAACTCCTGCTGGCGCGCGTGGCCTTCGCTGATGTCGTGGAACAGGATCAGCGCGTAGCCGTCGTCGCCGGGCGCGTGGTGATGGTAGATGCGCAGTTGCAGGATGCGGCCATCCTCCAGCGCCAGTTCGCCGTTCCAGCGTCCCGTCGCGCGGGCGGCGCGGCGCGCCTCGGCCGGCACCAGCTCCAGTACGGCCTGCAACGATTCCGGCTCCTCGCCCTCGGGCAGCAGTGCCAGCGCGGAGGCATTGGCATGCAGCGCGCGGTCATCGCCGCGGCACAGCAGCACGCCATCGTCCATCAGCTCGGTGAGCGCCTGGATGTCGACGAAGGACGGGATGTCCGCGGGAAGACGGGAAGCGGAGGAAACACTCACGACGGATGACCCCGCGAAAGGGAGTTGCGGCAAAAAGGGGCCGTCAGTATCGGCAAGCGTCGCGGCGGCGGCAAGCCGCGCGCACCGCGCCTCAGGCCACCGCGATCGGGCGGCTGCCGCGCAGGACTTCGGTCTGTCCGTTGGCGTCGTAGGCGCCGCTGCTTTCGCTGCGCCCAAGGCGACGCAGTGCCCAGTTCACTTCGCGGCGACGCCGCGCCAGCAGCGCGCCGTTGGACTGGTTGGCCTCCGACAGCTCGCGCAGCCGCTGCTCGAACGGCGCGGACGCGGCCGCGGGCATGCGGTTTTCCAGTTCGCGCAGCGAGGCCAGCTTCTCCCGGGTCGAGCACACCAGGGCTTCGACATCGTGTTCCAGGATCGCGCGGCGCTCCTCGGCCAGCGCCGAGGCCAGACGCTCGAACTGGGTCTCCAGTTCGGCGCTCATTGGCCGAGCTGGCGTTCCAGGCTCAGCATGCCGTCCGCGATCGCCTCGGCATTGATCCGGTACGTACCGGCCTGGAGCGCATCGCGGACCTGCTGGACCCGCGCGGTATCCACCGCGGAGGCCGAGGACAGCTCGCGCTGCAGTGCCTGCAGACCAGTGGCTTCGCCGGTCAGGCGCAGGCTGTCGCCACCCGCGCTGGCTTCCACCGGCCGGGAACGTTCGGCGCCGGACGCCGCCACCTTGCCACCGATCGGACCGGTGGTGCGGATGGCAGAAGGCGCGTTGCCTTCGATTTTCTGGCTCATGTCGGTCTACCTGTTGCGGGTTCAAACAGCATATCGGCCGTCAAAGGCAAAGCTTTAGTGACGGAATCCACATTTTTCTATCGGAAGCGCACCCGAGGCGTACTTCCCTACCAGCTCGGTATCGGCCGCCCGTCCGGGGACTTTAGGGCCGATTCCATTTTTTTCCTCAACGGCTCACCCAGACGTCGCCGCCCGGGCCTACCACGCCCTGTACCACCCGGCGCGAGGACAGGTTTTCCACCGTCACCCGCTCGTTCTCGCCGGCGTCGGCCAGCGCCTTGCCGGCCACCCGCACCTCGACGCCACCGCGACGCGACACCAGCGCCACGTTGTCGCCGCGCCGGATCAATCGCGGCGCGACCAGATCGTTGGCTCCCAGCACCGAGCCGGCGGTCAACATCCGCCGCGCCACCTGGCCCACGGCCTGGGCGGGGTCGGTCAAGGCGCCGGCGGCGATACGGCCGCCGTCACGGGTTTCGGCGACAAACGCATCGGCGGTCACCACCTGCCCCGGCGCGATGCCGCGATTGAGCACCAGCACGGTCTGGCTGCGGCGTACCCGCACCGGCACGAACAGGCGCCAGCCCTGCGGGCAACCGACCTCGACCGAACCACTGTTCTGCACCCGCGCTTCCAGCGGCGCGGCGCAACGCGGCAGGCGCAGGTTCGGGTCCAGCGTCGCTTCCGCCTCGCCGGCCGACGCCATCGCGCCAATCGCGGCCTGGCGGATGCTGTCCACCGGCTGGAAGTCCGCGGCGGGCACGGCAAACGCCGCCAGCAGCGCGGGCAGCAGCACGAGTCGTCGCATGAGCGGGCTCCATCGGTTCATCGGCGACAAGGAATGCAAGCGATGTGCCGAAACCGGCGGTCCTCGCGCCTGCCGCGGTGCGCGTCGGCGAAATCGACTGCGTAACCGCCGTCCCTCGAGGACGAGCCCTTCCCTGCCGCCGGACGCCCCCTCACCGCTCAAGCCGTGCGCAACCCGGCCGATATGCCTGCATGACCCAGGATCTGCTCAACCGCATCGACCAGCGCACCCGCCTGGCCGGCCACAACCGGCTCGCCCTGTTGCTGTTCCGCCTGGGCGGGCGTCAGCTTTTTGGCGTCAACGTGTTCAAGGTGCAGGAGGTCCTGCGCCGTCCGCCGCTGTTCCAGCTGCCCGGCCTGCCCGCCGAGTTCGCCGGCGCGGCCGACGTGCGCGGGCGTTCGATTCCGGTGCTGGACCTGGGCCTGAGCATCGGCCATCCCGAGCGCGATCCGGATCCAGCGCGCGCGCCCAACTACCTGGTGGTCACCGAGTTCAACCGATCGGTGCAGGGCTTCCTGGTCAGCGACGTCGAGCGCATCGTCAACATCGCGGTCGAGGACATCCACCCGCCGCCGGAGCTCGGCGCGGAGGCCAGCTACCTGACCGCGGTCACCCGCTTCCAGGGCGAGCTGATCCAGGTGATCGACGTGGAAAGCGTGCTGGCCGACATCTCGCAGGCGCGCATGGACGCGCCGCTGGCGCCGGAAATGGCGCTGCCGGCCGACGCCCCGCCGTTGCAGGTGCTGGTGGTGGACGACTCGCGGGTGGCCCGTTCGCAGATCCGCAGCGTGCTGGACCAGTTGGGGGTGAGCGCCACCCTGCTTTCCGATGGCAAGCAGGCGCTCGACCACCTCGTGCAGATCCACGCCGCCGGCGAGGACCCGGCCGAGCGCTACGCCATGGTCATCTCCGACATCGAAATGCCGGCCATGGACGGCTACACCCTGACGACGGAAATCCGTCGCCACCCCGGCCTGGCCGGTCTGTACGTACTTCTGCACACCTCGCTCTCGGGCGTGTTCAACAACGCCATGGTCGAACGGGTCGGCGCCAACGCCTTCGTCGCCAAGTACAGCCCGCACGAACTGGCGGACTACGTGCTGAACCGGCTGAAGCAGGTGGTGGCGACGAAGCGGGCCGCCTGACGGCGGCCGGTTGGCCGCCGGGATTGGGGATTCGGGATTCGGGATTGATAGCCCCCTTTGGAAAAGGGGGCGGGCGGCCCGCGTCAGCGGACGACGGGGGATTTGCGCGGTGTCAGGAGCACCGGCAAAGCGCAAATCCCCCTCGGTCCCCCTTTTTTAAAGGGGGAGGCAAAGCCCCCGGGTGCATCTCGTTTCCCCATGAAGTGTTGGTGGCGAAGCGGGCCGCCTGACGGCGGCCGGTTGGCCGCCGGGAGTGGGGATTCGGGATTCGGGATAGCCCCCTTTGGAAAAGGGGGCGGGCGGCCCGCGCCAGCGGGGCGACGGGGGATTTGCGCGCGGTGCCAGGAACCGGCGAAGAGCAAATCCCCCTCGGTCCCCCTTTTTTAAAGGGGGAGGCAAAGCCACAAGGTGCCCATCGTTCCCCAAGAGAAGGAATGGCACCGGCACTTAGTGGGGGAAGCATCTCCCCCGGACTGGCACAAGCCTTGCACCCACCCGGGCAACGTTCCCAACGGGGCCCGCCAATGTCCAATCCCATCCGCGATTACCTGGGTGTCCATGCCGCCGCCCTGCCGCTGCGCGAGCAGCGCATGCAGTTGATCGCCAGCAACCTCAGCAATGCGGACACCCCCAACTACAAGGCCAAGGATCTCAACTTCCAGGCCGTGCTGGAGAACGCCGCCGCCCGCCAGGCCGCGCCGTTGCAGACCACCGACGGGCGTCATCTGAACGGACTGGAATTCGGCCCGCAGATCCACGAACGCCAGGGCGTGCAGCCCAGCCTGGACGGCAACACCGTCGACGCCGACACCGAGCGCGCCGCCTACGGCCGCGCCGCGCTGGAGTACCGCGCCTCGCTGAGTTTCATCGAATCCAAGGTGCGCACCATGCTCACCGCCATCACGGGGCAATAAGCCATGAGCAACCTGCCGATCTTCGACGTCGCCGGTTCGGCCCTGCAGGCGCAGTCGGTGCGCCTGAACACCATCGCCAGCAATCTCTCCAACGCCGACTCCATCGCCTCCTCGCCGGAGGCGGTGTACAAGCCGATCGAACCGATCTTCCAGGCCCGCCCGCTCAACGCCGACGGCTCGCTGACCTCGGTGCAGGTCAAGGAGATCACCCAGAGCGAGGCGCCGCCGATCAAGCGCTACGAACCCGGCCACCCGATGGCCGACGCCGAAGGCTACGTCTATGCGCCGGACGTGGATCCGGTCGCGCAGATGGTCAACCTCATTTCCGCTTCGCGTGGCTACCAGGCCGGCGTCGAAGTCCTCAACACCGCCAAGGAACTGGCGCTGGCCACGCTGACCATGGGCCGCTGACGCGTCCCGCCTACCGGAGCAACCGCATGACCACCGCCGTGAATGGCGATCCCTTTGCCGCGATCAACAACAGCACCACCGGCACCGGATCGAACAAGAAGAAGGAAAGCCTGGGCCAGGCCGAATTCATGCGCCTGATGACCGAGCAGCTCAAGCACCAGGATCCGCTCAAGCCGCTGTCCAACAGCGAATTCATCGGCCAGCTCGCGCAGTTCTCCACCGTGCAGGGCATCAGCGAACTCAACACCACCGTCAACGGTTTCACCACCGCCCTGACCGGCGACCAGGTGCTCAAGGGCGCCTCGCTGGTCGGCCACGACGTGCTGGTGCCGTCGGAAAAGATCGCGCTCGGCGCGCAGGGCAGCGCCACCGGCCTGGTCATGTCGCCCGCCACCGGCACGCTCAAGGTGGAAATCACCGACGCCAGCGGCGTGGTCGTGGACACCATCGAACTCGACGCCGCCAAGGGCGAGACCGCGTTCGCCTGGGACGGCGTGAAGGCCAACGGCGAACGCGCACCGGAAGGCGTGTATGCGATCAAGGCCACCCACACCGACGACACCGGCAAGGCCACCAAGCTCAACACCTACGTCGATTCCACCGTGGAAAGCGTGACCATCGGTTCCGACGGCCTGTATCTCAACCTGCCCGGCCTGGGCACCGCTCCGCTCGACTACGTGCTGCGCATCGGCAAGTCGGCTTCCTGATCCCTGACATCCACGGGCCATTCCGACCCGGCATCCGCTAAGGAGTTTTCCATGGCTTTCAACAGTTCGCTCTCCGGCATGAAGGCGGCCAACGCCGACCTCAACGTCACCTCGCACAACATCGCCAACGTCGGCACCACCGGATTCAAGGAATCGCGCGCCGAGTTCGCCGAAGTATTCTCCACCACCGGTTACGGCCTGCTGCGCAACGGCATCGGCGCCGGCGTGCGTCTGACCAACGTGGCCCAGCAGTTCTCGCAGGGCGACATCAACCAGACCGGCCGCTACCTGGATCTGGCGGTGGACCGCGAAGGCTTCTTCACGGTCAGCAACAACGGCACCAACGTCTACACCCGCGCCGGCAACTTCCAGCGCGATCCCAACGGTTTCGTCACCACCCCGGACGGCTTCCGCCTGCAGGTGTTCCCGCCGCGCGCCGACGGCAGCGGTTTCGATACCGGCCGCCTGGTCGACCTGCAACTGCTGACCAGCGACAGCCCGCCGGCGCCGACCACCCTGGTCAACCTGGGCGTCACCCTGCCCGGCAACGCCGCGCAGCCGACCATCACGCCGTTCACGCCCAACGACGGCAACAGCTACAACGAGACCACCTCGGTCACCGTGTACGACTCGCTCGGCGTGGCGCACCAGCAATCGGTCTACTACGTGAAGACCGCCAATCCGAACGAATGGCAAGCCCACGTCTACGTCGACGGCACCTCGATGGGTCCGGCCACCACCGTGCAGTTCGACAACAACGGCGCGCTGACCCTGCCGGCCAACGGCCGCATCGCCCTGGCGCCGTTCACCCCGACCACCGGCGCCGGCGTGCTCAACATGACCCTGGACATCACCGGCACCAACCAGTACGGCGAAGCCTTCGCCAAGAAGGATCAGCGGCAGGACGGCTACGCCAGCGGCAAGCTCAACGAATTCACCGTGTCGCCGGAAGGCGTGGTGTTCGCGCGCTACTCCAACGGCGTGGACCGCGCCATCGGCCAGGTCGCGCTGACCAACTTCACCAACCCGCAGGGCCTGGTCTCGCAGGGCAACAACACCTGGACCCACAGCTACGCCTCGGGTGAACCGCGCACCGGCGCGCCGGGCACGTCCGACTTCGGCCAGGTCGCCTCCGGCGCGCTGGAAGCCTCGACCGTCGACCTGACCGAACAGCTGGTCAACATGATCGTCGCCCAGCGCAACTTCCAGGCCAACTCGCAGATGCTGTCCACCCAGGATCAGATCACGCAGACCGTCATCAACATCCGTTGATGACGGGGGGATTCGGGATTCGGGATTGGGGATTTGTCTAAAGCGCGCCCCATCCCGCTCCGTTCCCCGCTCTTCCCCAATCCCGAATCCCCAATCCCGAATCCCTGCCCATGGACAAAGCCCTCTACGTCGCCATGACCGGTGCCCGCGCCTCGCTGCAGGCCCAGGGCGCGGTGTCGCACAACCTCGCCAATGTCGACACCAAGGGATTCAAGGCCGCCCTGGCCGCGACCGAGGCGTTCAAGATTCCCGGCCAGGGATTTCCCTCGCGGGTGGACGCGGTGCTGACGGATCCGGGTTTCGATTCGCGCACCGGCACCCAGATGGTCACCGGCCGTTCGCTGGACGTCTCGCTGCAACCGGGCCGCTGGCTGGCCGTGCAGGCGCCGGACGGCGGCACCGCCTATACCCGCAACGGCGAACTCAGCGTCACCCCCAACGGCCAACTGGTCACCAACGGGGGCCGCGCCGTGCTCGATGAGAACGGCAATCCGATCGCCATCCCGCCGGCGCAGTCCTTCGATCTCGGCGCCGACGGCACCATTTCCATCGTGCCGCAGGGCGAAGGCCCGCAGACCATGGCGATGGTCGCCCGCATGCGCATCGTCGACGTGCCGGCCTCGCAACTGGCGCGCGGCGCCGACGGCCTGATGCGTCCGGCCGACCCCACCCAGCCGCCCCCGCCGATGGCGCAGGGCAACAGCCTGACCACCGGCGTGCTCGAAGGCAGCAACGTCGACGCCGCCGGCGCCCTGGTGCAGATGATCCAGCTCCAGCGCCAGTTCGAAATGCAGGTCAAGGTCATCCGCACCGGCGACGACATGGCGCAATCGTCGAATCAGTTGCTGCGGCTGGGGGGTTAGGGGCCGTGATTGGGGAGTCGGGATTCGGGATTGGTAACAGCGACTTTGTGGCCGTCGTCCCGGTTCTTGTCCGCGTCGAAATCCCGACCACCGGGTTGGCACGGACCTTGCCTCTTCCCCATGCGAAGAAGGATCCGACGCCCACGTCGAATCCCCAATCCCGAATCCCCAATCCCATCGCTCAAAGGACCACGCCATGAACCAGGCACTCTGGGTCGCCAAGACCGGGCTCGATGCGCAGCAGACGCGCATGTCCGTGGTCTCCAACAACCTGGCCAACACCAACACCACCGGCTTCAAGCGCGACCGCGCCAGCTTCGAGGATCTGCTGTACCAGCAGCTGCGCCAGCCCGGCGGTTCGACCTCGCAGCAGACCCAGTTGCCGTCCGGCGTGCAGCTGGGCACCGGCGTGCGCGTGGTCGCCACCTCCAAGGATTTCCAGCAGGGCAATCCGCAGCAGACCGGGCGCTCGCTGGACGTGATGGTCAACGGCCGCGGTTTCTTCGAGGTGATGCTGCCCGACGGCACGCCCGCCTACACCCGTGATGGCTCGTTCCAGATCAACGCCCAGGGCGAACTGGTCACCAACAGCGGCTATGCCGTGCAGCCCGGCATCCAGGTGCCGGAAGGCGCGCAGTCGATGACCATCGGCAACGACGGCACGGTCAGCGTGACCATGGCCGGCGAGGCGCAGGCGGTGGAAATCGGATCGCTCACCCTCACCGACTTCGTCAATCCATCCGGCCTGCAGGCCAAGGGCGAGAACCTGTACGTCGAAACCACCGCCTCCGGCCCCGCCCAGAACGGCACGCCCGGCCTCAATGGCCTGGGCAACCTGGTGCAGGGCTCGCTGGAAGGTTCCAACGTCAACGTGGTGGAAGAGCTGGTCAGCATGATCGAAACCCAGCGCGCCTACGAAATGAACGCCAAGGCCATCTCCACCACCGACTCCATGCTCGGCTATCTGAACAACAACGTCTGAGGCCCGCCATGACCCGCCTGTCCCGCACCGCCACCCTCGCCTGCTGCGTCTTCGCGCTGGCCGGCTGTTCGCGCTCGTTCGGCGACGTTCGCCCGTTCGCGCCGATGCAGCCGGTGCAGGTGGTGATGGCGACGCAGGCCGAACCCACCTCCGGCGCGATCTACCGCGCCGGCCCGGGCCTGAACCTGTACTCCGATCGCCGCGCCCGCGACGTCGGCGACCTGCTGACCATCAACCTGATCGAGAACACCAACGCGCAGACCAGCGCGACCACCCAGGTCGACAAGACCAGCGAGGTCACCATGGCGGCGCCGAACATCGCCGGCGCGCCGCTGACCTACAACGGCCGCGATCTGCTGAGCGCCTCGGTCAAGGGTGATCGCGGCTTCAACGGCAATGGCAAGAGCGCGCAGAGCAATCGCCTGCAGGGCAGCGTGACCGTCACCGTCATCCAGCGCCTGCCCAACGGCAACCTGGTGGTGCAGGGCCAGAAGAACATGCGCCTGAACCAGGGCGACGAGCTCGTCCAGATCCAGGGCATCGTGCGCCCGGCCGACATTTCGCCGGACAACAGCATTCCGTCCAGCAAGGTCGGCGAGGCGCGCATCGCCTACGGCGGCCGCGGCGCCATCGCCCAGTCCAACTCGATGGGCTGGCTGGGGCGCTTCTTCAATTCGCCGATTTATCCCAATTAACCCTCTGAACTGACGAGTCACCCGGGAGCGCCGCACGATGGCCATCCGCCTGCCCTTCCATCGCAACCCGCGCGATCCCAACCGTCGCCGCGTCGATCCGTGGACCACGATCGGCGCCCTGCTGTGGTGGCTGATGGTGCTGGCCTGTCTGGCGCCGTCGGCGCGCGCCGAGCGCATCAAGGATCTCGCCCAGGTCGGCGGCGTGCGCAGCAACCCGCTGGTCGGCTACGGCCTGGTGGTGGGCCTGGACGGCAGCGGCGACCGCACCAGCCAGGCGCCCTTCACCGTGCAGAGCCTGAAGAACCTGCTGGGCGAACTGGGCGTCAATGTGCCGCCCAACGTCAATCCGCAGCTCAAGAACGTCGCCGCGGTCGCCATCCACGCCGACCTGCCCGCCTTCGCCAAGCCCGGCCAGCCGATCGACATCACCGTCTCGTCCATCGGCAACGCCACCTCGCTGCGCGGCGGCAGCCTGCTGATGGCGCCGCTGCGCGGCGCCGACGGCGAGGTCTACGCCATCGCCCAGGGCAATCTGGTGGTCGGCGGTTTCGGCGCGCAGGGCCGCGACGGTTCCAAGGTCTCGGTCAACGTGCCCAGCGTCGGCCGCATTCCCAACGGCGCCATCGTCGAACGCGCGGTGCCCAACGCGATGAACGACGGCAGCGGCAGCGTCACCCTCAACCTGCACCAGGCCGACTTCACCACCGTCTCGCGCATGGTCGCCGCGCTCGACCAGCGCTTCGGCGCCGGCGCCGCCTACGCGGTCGATGCGGTCACCGTGGCGGTGCGCGCGCCGGCCGATGCCGGCAGCCGGGTCAACTTCCTGGCCCAGGTCGAGAACCTGGAACTGACCCCCGGCAGCGCGCCGGCCAAGGTCATCGTCAACGCCCGCACCGGCACTGTCGTGATCGGCGCGCAGGTGCAGGTGATGCCGGCTGCGGTCACCCACGGCTCGCTGACCGTCACCATCACCGAATCGGCCAACGTCAGCCAGCCCAACAGTTTCAATCGCGGCGGCCAGACCGTGGTCACCCCGCAATCCGACGTGCAGATCACCGCCGAAGGCAACCGCATGTTCAAGTTCGAGGGCGGCACCTCGCTGGACGAGATCGTCCGCGCCGTCAACGAAGTCGGCGCCGCGCCGGGCGATCTGATCGCCATCCTGGAAGCGCTCAAGCAGGCCGGCGCGCTGCGCGCGGAGCTGGAAATCATCTGATGAACATCCTGCAGCCCACCCTGCCGCTGAACCCGACCGCCAACCCGGCGGCGGACAACGCGCGCATCCACGAGGTGGCGCAGAAATTCGAGGGCCAGTTCGCGCAGATGCTGATCAAGTGCATGCGCGAGGCCAGCTTCGGGGACTCGCTGTTCCCCGGCGAAAACCAGATGTTCCGCGAGATGTACGACCAGCAGCTGGCCAAGGCGATGACCCAGGGCAAGGGCATGGGACTGGCGCCGATGATCGCGCGCCAGCTCGGCGCCACCGACACGAACACCGCGCCGGTGCCGGTCAACACCGCGCTGTCGCAGTACCGCAAGATGATGCCGTCCGGCGCCGAGCAGATGCTGGACGTGATCGCCGGGCGCGCGCCCGGTCTGTCCGGCGCGTCGTCCCCCGAAGCCGGCGATCCCGGCGCCGCGATGGGCCTGCCGCGCATCGACTGGGCCGCGCTGACCGCGCCGGAAGCCCAGGCCGCGTGCGACGAGGTGGAACAGGTCGCCAGCGCCAATCCGCAGCAGTACGCCCGCAACACCCCCGAACGCTTCGTCGCCGAGATCTGGGACCACGCCCAGCGCGCCGCCAAGGAACTGGGCGTGGATCCGCGCGCTCTGGTCGCCCAGGCCGCGCTGGAAACCGGCTGGGGCAAGCGCGTCATCCAGCGCAACGACGGCGGCAGCGCGCACAACCTGTTCGGCATCAAGGCCACCGGCTGGAAGGGCGAACGCGCCCGCACCGGCACCCACGAATACCGCAACGGCGTGCGCCAGAACGAGACCGCCGACTTCCGCGCCTACAGCTCCCCGGCCGAAAGCTTCGCCGACTACGTGCGCCTGCTGAAGAACAACCCGCGCTACCAGAAGGCGCTGGCCGCCGGCAAGGATATCCACGGGTTCGCGCGTGGCCTGCAACAGGCCGGCTATGCCACCGATCCGTCCTACGCGAAGAAGATAGCCAGCATCGCCACCGGTCCCACCCTCGGCAAGGTCATCTCGGCGGTCGGCAGTACCGTCGGCGGTGCGATTGGTGCCACGGTGGGCAACGCGCTCGCCAGCCGCTTCCTGGGCCGCTGAACGGAGTAGTCCATGTCCAACCTCCTCGCCACCGGTTCCAGCGCCCTGCTCGCCTTCCAGCGGGCGCTGTCCACGGTCAGCCACAACGTCGCCAACCTCAACACGCCGGGTTACTCGCGCCAGCGCACCGAGTTCGCCGCGCGCAACGGCACCTTCCACGGCTACGGCTACCAGGGCGGTGGCGTACAGATCGTCGACGTCCATCGCATGGCCGATTCGCTGGCCACCGCGCGCCTGCTCGACAGCACCGGCGAACTGAACCGCCTGCAGCAGATGTCGGTGCTGTCCAACCGCCTGGACAGCCTGTTCTCGGAAAAGGCCACCGGCATCGCCGCGCCGTGGTCGGGCTTCTTCGATTCGATCAGCGCGCTGTCCTCCAGCGCCGCCGGCGCGGCCGATCGGCAGAGCGTGCTGTCCCAGGCCAATGCGCTGGTCACCCGCTTCAACCAGATTGATCAGCAACTGGACAAGGTGGATGGCGAGGTCAACAGCGGCCTCACCTCCGCCGTGGGTGAAGTGAACCGGCTGGCCAAGGAAATCGCCCAGCTCAACGGTCGCATCGGCAACGGCGCCAATGCCTCGGGCGATCTGCTGGATCGCCGCGATCAGCTGATCAGCCAGCTGATCGGCTACACCGGCGGCACCGCCGTGCAGCAGGACGGCGGCCAGATCAACGTGTTCACCGCCGGCGGCCAGCCGATGGTGGTCGGCGCCACCGCCAGTTCGCTGGTGACCGTGGCCGATCCCTACCGGCCCGAGCGCCTGCAGGTGGCGCTGGAAACCAACGGCCAGCGGGTCACCCTGGACAAGCGCGCGCTCGGCGGCCAGATCGGCGGCCTGATGGAATTCCGCACCACCGTGCTGGATCCGGCCATCGCCGAACTCGGTCGCATCGCCATGTCGCTGGCCGAAACCTTCAACGAAGGCCATCGCGCCGGCATGGATCAATACGGCCAGATGGGCGGGGATTTCTTCACCGCGCCGCAGCCGCAGATCTCGTCGCACTCGGGCAACACCGGCAACGCCGTGCTGCAACCGTCGCTGGGCGATCTGGGCGCGCTCAACGGCAAGAACGTGATGCTGCGCTTCGACGGCGGCAACTGGGTCGCCACCGATCCCGACACCGGCACCGCCATCCCGGTCACCGGGACCGGCACCGCCGCCGATCCGCTGCTGGTCAACGGCGTGGAACTGGTGTTGTCCAGCGGCACGCCCGCCGCCAACGATCGCTTCCTGCTGCAACCCACCGCGGGCGCGGCCGGCACGATCAAGCTCGCCATCAGCGATCCCAGCCGGATCGCCGCCGCCAGCCCGGTCAAGGCCAAGGCCGATCTGGCCAACACCGGCACCGGCAAGCTGGGCGCGGTCACCATCACCAACCCGGCGGATCCGAACCTGCTGGCACCGTCGGTGATCGAATTCATCGACGCCAACCAGTACACCATCGACGGCGCCGGCCCGTTCACCTACACGCCCGGCCAGGCCATCACCCACAACGGCTGGAGCGTCACCCTCGACGGCGCGCCCGCCGCCGGCGACGCCTTCAACCTCGGCCCCACCGGCGCCAACTCCAGCGACAACGGCAACGCCAAGCTGCTGTCCAACCTGGACGACGCGCGCAAGCTCAACGGCGGCACCCTCACCCTCAACGGCGCCATCTCCGGCCTGACCACCACGGTTGGCTCGGCCGCGCGCCAGGCCGACTACTCGGCCGAGGCACAGCAGGTGCTGCAGGATCAGGCGCAGGCCGCGCGCGATGCCATTTCCGGCGTCAACCTGGATGAGGAAGCGGCGGATCTGATGCGCCTGCAGCAGGCCTACCAGGCCGCGGCGCAGATCATCTCCACCGCCGACACCCTGTTCCAGTCCCTGCTGAGCGCGACCCGCCGATGAACAATCGCATCTCCACCGGCCTGATGTACCAGCAGTCGATCACCACGATGCTGGCCAAGCAGGCCAAGCTGGCCCACACCCAGCAGCAGCTCGCCTCCGGGCAGAAGCTGATCAGCGCCAAGGACGATCCGGTCGCCGCCGGCAATGCCGTTGGCCTGGATCGCACCCTGGCCGAACTGGAACGCTTCGCCGCCAACGCCAGCACCCTGCAGAACCGCCTGGGCTTGCAGGAAAACGCGCTCAAGCTGGTCGGCGACGCGATGGCGCGCGTGCACGAACTGACCGTGCAGGCCAACAACGCCGCGCTCGGCGACGACAGCCGCAAGGCGATCAGCGCCGAACTCAAATCCATCCATGACGGCCTGCTGGATCTGGCCAACAGCACCGACGGCACCGGCCGCTACCTGTTCGGCGGCACCGCCGACGGCAGCGCCCCGTTCGCACTGGCGGCCGGCGGCGTCATCTACAGCGGCGACCAGACCCAGCGCCAGGTCGAGGTCGCGCCGGACACCTTCGTCTCCGACACCCTGCCCGGCAGCGAAATCTTCCTGCGCCTGCGCACCGGCACCGGCCGCATCGACGGCGCCGCCGCCGGCGCCAACACCGGCACCGGCCTGCTGATGGATCTCAGCGTCACCGACTCCAGCGCCTACGACGGCGGCCAGTACAGCATCCGCTTCACCAGCCCGACCACCTACGAGGTCTACGGTGCAGGCCCCACCCCGATTTCCACCGGCACCTACACCAAGGGCCAGAGCATCGCCTTCGCCGGCGTGCAGGTGAAGATCGACGGCCAGCCCAACGCCGGCGACGCATTCGACATCGGCCCTTCAGCCACCCGTGACGTGTTCGCCACCATCCAGAATCTGATCGGCGCACTGGAAACCAACCCCACCACCGACGCCCAGCGCGCCGCCATGCAGAACCAGTTGCAGGCCGCCATGCGCGACGTCGCCAGCGCCCAGGGCCACATGATCGACGCCCGCGCCAGCGGCGGCGCCCAGCTGATGGCCATCGACAGCGCCGCCGAACTGCGCGACGCCAACGCCGTCACCCTCAAGGGCACCCTCTCCAGCCTGCGCGATCTCGACTGGGCCGAGGCCATCGGCCGCTACAACCTGGAAAACACCGCCCTCCAGGCTGCGCAGAGCGTGTTCATGCAGATGCAGCAGTTGTCGCTGTTCAAGATGATGGGGTGAGGGGCGGGATTCGGGAGTCGGGAGTCGGGAGTCGGGAGTCGGGAGTCGGGAGTCGGAAGTCGGAAGTCGGAAGTCGGAAGTCGGAAGTCGGAAGTCGACCAGAGCTTCGCCCAGTGACACCATCGTCGCAGGGAAGGCTACCGTGACGCACGCAGTCCACGCGTTCTTCAAGATAACCAACATCCCAGCAAAAACGACTACCTCTGCCTCCCCCTTTGAAAAAGGGGGACTGAGGGGGATTTGCTCTTGGCGCCGACCACCACCACTCGCCACTTCGCCAAACACAACGGGCGCCCATCGTCACGCAAATAAAAAAGTGAGCCCAGAAACACTGAAGCCAAAACGCTCAAAGTTAGTCGACACCGCCCAACCACATCGGCAGACTCCGGCATCAGGAGTTCAGACCTCCCCACGTAGCGGTACTACCCCTGTTATCCGGCGGTTCTTTTCTTCATCACCGGATAGCAACCGGCGACCTCGTTTCAATGCCGGGAGGTGGGTGAATGCAAGACCCGTATGGGAAATAGCCCAGCCGACTACGTGCGGTATCTGACCTCCCGGCACCCGGCCGCACTCACGCGCGCCGGGATTCTTCAACGAAGAAATGGAGGTCCCCATGACCAATGTTCGAATGGTCTATCTGTTGGAAGAACAAACCCAGCTGAATCTCATCCAGCTGCGTGATCACCTCAAACTGCTGTCCCTGCTCATCAGTCCCCGCTTCCGCCAGGACGAGCACCACAGCCTGCCCATCCCGCTGCAACCCCTGAGCGACTGCTTCGCCGGCCTCGCCCACGACGCCAGCCACATCCTCGACCAGCTCCGCTGGCATTCCGGAAAACCGGACGTCGAACCGGCCAACGACGCGTAACAAAAACGCGGGCTGCTAGCGCCCGCGTTCTATGGATGAATACTGCTTTATATGCGGAAAATCCAGCCGATAGAACCTGCCATAGCTGCTATTAGCTATTTACCTATTTTCAGGAAGATAAAATTCACCCTTCCTTCAAATCATCCATCACACGAAGAAAAAACCTTAGAAATGTCATGGAGTCAAAAAATTTTTCCTTATAACCCTGCACCGGAAGTTGATCTCGTCGCCCATCCTTGCTTACCAGCACAAGTGATTTACTCTCCTTTTCATTCGGAAGTTCCACCTCCGCCAGGTCCGAGTACTTAACTTTGACTACTCGCTCTCCATCCCGCCACGCAACTCCGGCTTCAAAAAAACCGACAACCCCTCCATCTTCACCAGGGTTCTTATACCCACCCAATGGAATACCCATCCCATCTCCATGAATTTTAAAAAGCTCAGCATCCTGCGACCAATCTTTGCGAAAATTCTCCATTGGAAACAGAATTCGATAAGCTCTAACGGCAACCTTCATCACTCACCTCACCGGAACAGTTATTACATCTGTCGCGCCATTCGTTGTTAAACCATAGCGCGACTGAATAGTATTATGGAGTCTAGGCTCCGCGATGACCCCTTAATTCTTAGCGTTGTCGCGCCATTCGCCTTAGCCGTATTGATCATGTTCCCAACAATTTTCAGGGGGTTCGAAATTTTCCCCTTAATCATGTCGACTCGGATAGTTGCGACACCATCTTTTAACGCAAAAGTTCCACGAAGCTTTGTATAGAGCCCTTGAGGCCAAGATCTGCAACTCGCAACTCTCTACTAAAATTCGCCGCATTCCTTAATACGAGCCCTCCTCTTACGCCTCCGGCAAATCCGCCACCACCGCGAGACAATCCACCTGCCAGTTGTCCTGGGTGACCACCGGGAATGAGATGGGCTGTCCCAGCGAATCGGTCATCACGGGAGCGGACGTATTCTGCGTGGAACGCTTGAGGAAAGTCTGTCGCTGACCATCCTCCGTCACCATCTCGACGCCTGCCCAGACCGATCCGTTGAAACCGAAGCCCGGCGATGCCACGGGTCGCCCGAAAAAGGTGCAACGCTTGTGTCGGTTGGGATCCGACGATGAGATCACCATCCAGCGGTCACCCGGTTGGCCCGGATCCCCGGTCATCAGATTGGCGCTGACCACGGTTTCAATACGCGGGATTGAAAGCACCCAGTCGCCCATCATGTAGGGCTGCAGTCGGGATTCGCTCTCGGCCATGCTGGCAAGTTGCCTGACAAGCGTGATGGTCGGCCCCGTTCCTTCCAGCAAAACATCCGTCTGGCTGAAGGTCAGATCTCCGGTGTAGAGATTCAGGCGCTCCCCGAACGGAGTATCGCCCACCGGCTGGATGGTTTCATAAACCTGCGCAGGTACTCGTCCCCCACCGGGACTTCCTGCGCCCTCACGCCTCCCATCACAGAACAAACCACAAGCAACGCGATCCAGCGTGACCTCGGTTCCATGTCTTCTCCTGGGTACTACTCCAGCGGCGGCCTGCACCCTTTCGATGGACGCAGCTCAGTACATTGCGGCGATTCCATTGGCGCCTCCGGCCGTCATTCCCTCAGTCGGAACAAGAACGCCTCGCGAGAAGCGTTCCACTGGATAAATAACGGGGATTATCGAAGCAGTCAAGCTGTCCCGCGATGCTGACCAGCAACGGGTTCCTTTGATCTGCTCCGTCATAACTGCGGACAAGCATCCCGTCCACAGTGACGCAGTGAGAGTATGGATGAGCGATGCTTCACCAGGGAGCGAGGCCCCTGCTTAAGCCGCGCTAGCTACCCGATCAAACAGGCTATCCGCCATCTCCCGCCAGCCGGCGAGTTGATGCAGCACGCCCAGCGACTTGAGGTAGTCCTCGTCCACTTGCTCGTTGCTGGCGAGCGCGCCGGCGACGTGCACGGCGCCGGGGACCCAGAAGCTGCGCAGGCTGGAGCGCTGCGGTTGGCGGTGGAAGGCGACGGCTTCAACGATGGGCATGGGCAGGCCCCACAGGCCGAGCAGGTAGGCGCCGGCTTCGGTGTGGCCGGGACGTTCGTCGCCTTCGGCGGCGACGGGTTCGCGTTCGTCACGCACGCCGGGCAACAGCAGGCCGACGTCGGCGAGCAGTGCGGCGGTGGCGCCGAGTTCGGCGCTGGTTTTCGGCAGGATGCGCGCGGCCAGGCGCGAGGCGATCAGGGCGCGCTGTTGCAGGGCCAGGCGATCGACGTTGCTGCCGGTCTTGATCGAGAACACTTCGCTGGCCAGCACCAGATCACGCAGGGTCGCCAGCCCCAGCCTTGTGACCGCCGCGCGCAGATCGGTGATCGCGCGGCCGTTGGAGAAATAGGCCGAGTTGCACAACTGCAGCACCTTGGCGGCGATGGCCGGATCGCCGGAGACGATGCGAGCGATGTCGTTGCTGTCGCCGTCGTCCTCTTCCAGTGCGCGGGTCAGCGCGAAGTACAGGTGCGGCGGCGACGGCAGGTGCTCGACCCGGCCGATGACGCGGCGCAGGCGCGGGCTGTCCAGCAGGTCGCGCAGTTCTTCCAGGCTGTGGATGGCTTCCAGCACGGTCTCGGAAGACAGTGGCAGCGGCAGGAAGCGATGGGCGACGCCAATCAGTTTGATGGGTGGAGAAACGCCGGCTTCGGTGTTTTCCAGCAGCGCGATGCGGATGGTTTCCGGACGCAGGGTGCGAATCTGGCCGAGCAGCGTGGCCGGTGGCAAGTCGGGCAGGCCCGGGCCGACGATCAACACGTCAATCGGGGAATTGGCGACCGCGAACATGGCGGCGTTGCCGTCGGCAACGAACTCGACCTTCCATTCGTCGCCCATGTCGCCGATGTAGTCGGTCAGATCATCGGGCAAACAGGCGGTGTCGCCCACATACAGGATCCGCAAGGCACTTCCCCTTCAAACCATTGTCCAGTGGCGCATCCGAACCCTGGATACACGCCCGCGCGAAAATCTACCGATTTTTCGGCCGCGCGATGACATTCCTGAAGGGCTGTCACGCGATATTGCGCAGCCCTTCACACAACCGCCGTGGAAAGGCGGCGTCGAAACCGGAATTCGTCAAATTTTTGGCGCGATTCCGGGCAGCGAACGCCCTTCCACCGGCCCGGCGGAAGACAAGTGCGCGAGCAGGCGGGCCAGCGTGACGACGTCCTGAAAGTTGTGTGCGGCCACCCGATGCAGCAGTTCGGACGAGCCGCCACGCAGATAACCCAACCAGGCCGCGGGCGCTTCCGAACCTGGCAGGTCATCCTCGCGCACGATCTCCAGTGCGCGCCGCTCGATGGTGGCGAGGCGGCAGTTTTCCCAGACGCCACGATAGCGCCGGCGTGTGGGATACAGCAGGTCCAGGTGGGCCAATCCTTCCAGCGGATTGCGACGACGCGCCAACCGGTAGCGGGTGATCAGCAGGGGCGCGTCGTAGCAGCGCCCGTTGTAGCTGACCAACCGCATGTCCGGCCGCAGCCAGCCCGCGAAGGTATCCAGCATGGCGCGCTCGGCGGCCAGGTGCGCGATCAGCAACTGTCGCACCCGCAGCCCTTCGGGAACGAAATCCGAGGCGCCGATCATGAAGGCGCGGGTGCCGGTGCCACCCGCCAGTCCGGTGGTCTCGGTATCGAAGAAAAGAAGCTGCGAGGCGGAAAGAAGATCCTCGCGCGCGAACGCGCCGTCGAACGACTCGGGTATCACCGGCCACGGCAATATCCGCTCGATCAGATGCAGGCCATCGGCGATCTCCTCGCCCGGCAGGATGCGCT
The DNA here is from genome assembly GCF_014192765.1 of Pseudoxanthomonas sp. OG2. NCBI lineage: Bacteria > Pseudomonadati > Pseudomonadota > Gammaproteobacteria > Lysobacterales > Lysobacteraceae > Pseudoxanthomonas > Pseudoxanthomonas sp. OG2. The sequence continues at coordinate 477,366 of NZ_JACHYM010000001.1, forward strand.
GGTGCGCGGCGGCGCGCGAGGGCGGCGCCGAACGCGTGCGCACACCAAGCATCCGCCGCAACGAAGTGGCCATGTCGGTAGCCGGCGCGCGGACCGCAGGTGGCGATGCGACGGGTGTGGGATGCCCGGCCTGCTGGCGCAGCCGGCGCAGGTGTTCCAGCGCGGTGCTCATGCGACCGCCAGCAGTTCCAGCACGCGTCGCGCCAGCACCTTGGGGGTCACCTCGGCGGTCTCGTCGGCGGCCAGGATGGGACCGACGCAGGCCGGGCAACCAGCGGGGCAGCCACAGCCATCCACCAATTCGCCTGCACGCCGCACCAGTTCGGCCTGCCGGCGCCACAGCGGTTCGCTCAGGCCGATGCCGCCGGGGTAGTTGTCGTACAGGTACAGCGTGGGCACGAAGCGGTCACCTTCCAGCGGCGACAGCAATTGCCCTTCGCCGCCGCGCAGTTGTCCCCTGCCCTGCGCATCCGGCACCGCGAACCAGGCGCCGTCGCCATCGCCCACCGCCTTCTGCAGATCCCGGCCTTCGGCCATTACCGCCACGGTGGCGACGATGTGCAGCGCGTTGGCCGCGCCGAGGAAACCATCCAGCGCCTCCTGCCGCGAGGCGAAGCCCGCATGCAGGGTCTCCGGCGGCAGCTGCCACCACAGGCTGGTGGTGTGCATTTCCTGATCCGGCAGGTTGACCGGGCCGTAGCCGATGTTCTCGTGGGTGTAGTAGCGGATCTTCTTGTAGCCGGCCACGCGCCGGACCACGTGCACTTCGCCGTGATGGCAGGTGCCCTGCCCCGCGCGGCAGCCGTCGAAACGCTCCAGCACCTTCAGCTTGGTGTAGTCGATGGCGTCGGTGTAGTAGTCGACGTGGGTGCGGGTGACGTAGGCCTTGCGGCCTTCCCAGTCCAGCCGCTCGACCTGGTAGGGCGTGGACTGGATCATGTGGATGGCGCCTTCGTAGAGGGTCAGCGGCGCGGCGCTGAAATCCACTTCCGCGATGATGGTCTGGCGGCCGTCGGTGCGGTCCACCACCACGAAGTTGCCGTCCGCCACCGCGCGCAGGCTGACCGCGTTGGCCGGATAGCTGTCGGCGATCCATTCGTAGCGCTCGCCCTCGCGATGGACCACGCTGTCCTCGCTCAGCAGTTCCAGGAATGGCGCCGGGTCCACCGGACCGAAATGCTCGCCCGCCAGGAACGGCAATTCGAACGCCGCGCAGCGGATGTGATCGAGCAGGATCATTGGCTGGTCGGCGGCGATGCGCGCGTGTTCGGGCGGGCTGTCGGCGAAGAAGTCCGGATGCCGCACCACGTACTGGTCCAGCGGCTGCGAGCTGGCCACCAGCACGCCCAGCGAAGGCTGCTGGCGCCGGCCGGCGCGGCCGAAGCGCTGCCAGGTGGCGGAAATCGAGCCGGGATAACCGTTCAGCACCACCGCGTCCAGGCTGCCGATGTCCACGCCCAGTTCCAGCGCCGAGGTGGAGACGATGCCGTCGATGCGGCCGTCGCGCATGTCGCGCTCGGCCTGGCGGCGCTCGGTCGGCAGGTAGCCGCCGCGATAGGCGCGGATCCGCGCGGGCTTGCGGGGATCGTGGTCGAACACATCCTTGAGGTATTTGGTCAGCACCTCCACCATGGTCCGCGACTGCGCGAACACCAGCGTCTTCAACCCCGCCTTGATCGCCAGCCGGGCGATGCGGTTGCTCTGCGAACGCGCGGATGCGCGCAGGCCCAGATCCGGATTGACCACTGGCGGATTCCACAGCAGCACATGCTTGTCGCCGCTGGGCGCGCCGGACTCGGTGATGGCGTGGACGTCGGCTTCCAGCAGCGCCTCGGCGTGCGCCTTGGGATTGCCGATGGTGGCCGAGCACAGGATGAACTGCGGCGAGGCGCCGTAGAACGCGCACACCCGACGCAGGCGGCGCAGCACGTTGGCCACGTGCGAACCGAATACGCCACGGTAGGTATGGACTTCGTCGATCACCACGTAGCGCAGGTTCTCGAAGAACTGCGCCCACTTGGTGTGGTGCGGCAGGATCGCCTGGTGCAGCATGTCAGGATTGCTGACCACGATGTCGCCATGCAGACGGATGGCCTGGCGCGCGTCGCCCGGCGTATCGCCGTCGAAGGTGAAGGCCTTGATGCCCAGCTCGCCGGCGGCGTTGAGTTCCAGCAGTTCGCTGACCTGATCCTGCGCCAGCGCCTTGGTCGGAAACAGGTACAGCGCCTTGGCGCTGCCGCCCATCACCGCCGACGCCACCGGCAGCGTGTAGCAAAGCGACTTGCCCGAGGCGGTGGGCGTGGCGATGACCAGATGTTCGCCCGCCGCCGCGTGGGCCCAGGCTTCGGCCTGATGCGAATAGAGCCGCTCGACCCCGCGCTGGCGCAGCGCGCGCGCCAGCGCCGGCGGCAGGGTTTCCGGCAATGGGGCGTAGCGCCCCTCGCGCCCGGGCACGGTCAACTGGCCGGTCACTCGATCCGGATACTTGGCCGCCAACCGCTCGGACAGGCGACTGCCGTCGGTGGTACCGGCCGGCAGCAGGTCACGGTGGGAACGGGCGATTTGCCGGGCGGGTACGGACATGGGCGGACTCCAGAAAGGCCGTCATCACAAACCACCGCCGTCGCAGGATTTGAGATTGACGCCCGGGGCGCTCCCTCCTGCACGCCCCGACCGGACGCGAAAAAGCAAAGGCCCGGCTTGCGCCGGGCCTTTGCGTACAACTGGTGGGCGGTACAAGGTTCGAACTTGTGACCCCTGCCGTGTGAAAGCAGTGCTCTACCGCTGAGCTAACCGCCCGAATCTCGGGCCGCGTATGTTAATCGGGCCTGCCGGATAGGTCAAACATTTTTGCCCGCCGACCCGCAAAGGCCCGCCACGCGGGCCATTCCGACGGCTCAGACCGCGGCGGTCACCAGCACCTCGATGCGCCATTCGGCATTGGCCAGGCGGGCCTGGACCGTGGCGCGCGGCGGGGTGTGGCCGGGCACCACCCACTCGTCCCAGGCCTGGTTCATGCCCTCGAAGTCGAGCATGTCCTTCAGGAAGATTTCCACCCGCAGCAACTTGCTCTTGTCAGTCCCGGCCTGCGCGAGCAGCGCGTCGACGGCAGCCAGTACCTGCCGGGTCTGGCCGCGAATGTCCTGGCTGGCGTCGTCGGCGATCTGGCCGGCCAGGTAGACCACGCCGTTGTGGATGGCCATTTCCGACATGCGGGGGCCGACATCGAATCGCTGGATCATGGGGAAAGCTCCTTCATTCATCGGCACTGGCTGTGCCGCCGATGAAGCTTAACGCAGGCGCGGTTCACCTGGAGTCGCAAGGCGCGACGATGTCTTTTCAGCTTTCCTGTTCCTGCGTTTCCCGGCGTGCCGTCTCGCCGCTCGCCGGTACCGTCCGCCGTTCGGGCAACGAATAGCCACCTTCGTAGGCGCTGACCTGATTGCGACCGTCATGCTTTGACCGATACAGCATGCGGTCGGCGAGCGAAAACAACCTCGCGAGTTGATAGCCGGCCAACGCGGTGGTGGTGACGCCGAAGCTTGCGGTGACGAGGAAACGATGGCCCGTGCCCGAAGTATCGATGCGTGTGACGCGCTGGCGGCAATCCTCCGCCGCCTCGACCGCTTGCGCCAGGCTCATGCCAGGCAACAGCAGGGCGAATTCCTCCCCGCCCAGCCGGCCAACCACGGCATTGCGGTAATCCAGACCGCGGCAAAGCTCGGCCACCCGCACCAGCACCTGATCGCCGGCGGCGTGGCCGTAGCGATCATTGATCGTCTTGAAATGGTCGAGATCGAACATGACCAGCGCGACTTCCTGCTCGTTCCTCGCGCACTGGGCCAAAAGGCGTTCGGACTGGATGCTGAAATGGCTGCGGTTGCCGATGCCGGTCAGCGCGTCGGTCTGCGCCAGCCGCTTGAACATCATCTGGGTGCGTTTGGTGCGATATGCCCAGTAGCCGATGCTGGCCAGGAGCATGGTCAACAGCACCACCACCAGGCGGGTATTCTGGACCGACTTGCTCTCCAGCTTGCGTTGCAGTTGCAGCAACTGGTTCTGGCTGCCAAGTCGCTGGATCTGCTCCGACTTTTCGAAGGTTTCCTGGCGGACAATCTGGTAGGCCAGCTCGCGCGCCTTGACCTCGTTCAGATAAGCCTTGTCCGCTTCCGCGAAGCGGCGGTAGTAGACCAGCGCGGTTTCCGTGTCACGCCGGCGCTCGGCAATCCGGTACATGGTGCGATAGGCCCCGACCAGTGACTGCGTGCTGGTGCCCACCGCGCCGCTGAGCGCGATGGCTTCGGATGCGTAGGTTTCCGCGGCCTTCAGATCGCCTCGCTCGAACAGCAGTTCCGCCAGCGTTGCCTTGACCAGGACCGCCAGATAGGGATAGCGAAACGATTCCACCTCCGCCAAATGCGTCCGCAGCAATGCGATGGCTTCGGCCCGCTTGTGCTTCGCAGCCATCGCCCTGGCCACAATCACCCGGATGTGGTTCGCCAGCAGCCTTTCGCCACCCGCCGTGCAATGATCTATGGCATCGTCCAACGGCGCCATGTCGGCAGGCATGGTCGCCAGGTTCATCATTGCGTCGTACTTGAGATACTCGGCAAAGCAACGCGCGCGGGAATCCGAATGTTCGGACAGAATCCGCTCCGCGTATTGCAGACCCAGTCCGTACTGTCCGATCTCGTTGTGGAGGTAGGCCGCCTCGACCAGCGCATGTACTTTCAGTTGCGGATCGGAAACGCGATCCATCTGCGGCAGCACATTGCCGAGTTGGCGCAGGCTTTCGGCGAATCGTCGGCTCTTGGTGTAGAGATTGACCAGCAACGCATTTGCGCGGAACCGGATATCGTCGTCCTTGGCGGAGGCGGCCAGCGCTTTCAGGCGCGGAATCACCGCGTCGTAATTGCCGGAAAAAGCAAGTCGGTACGCTTCCAGATACTCCAGTTGTTCGCGCTGGCGAGGCTCCATTTCCTGCTTGCGCCGCTGGAGCGCATCGACCAAGGCACTGAAGCGCGCCGGTTCGGCGCTGCGTATCGACTCCGCCTGCGCAAACAGATCCGTCACGCTGGGTGATGCTGCCCTCGCGGCCATCGCGACCGGAACCCACAGGGCCGCCCACAGCAGCCATGTCCTGAAACCGCTGCGCATCGTCAGGGGCCCGTCCACGCTTCCGCTACGGCCATCAGCGGCACATCCGGCATGAATGCAGGCGGATCCGGTTCATTGGACGTGGAATTCCCTCGCTGACAAGACATGCCGACCTCCGCCAGGAGGCCGCCCCGCGGGGATCTTATCGCATCGCTCGGGAGGGCGTCCGGAGGCCGGGTTCAGCCCGCACGTCCAAAAGACCGCCCTGCTGGACCGGCGGCAGGCAGCTCGCCAACGAGTTCGGGCCAAGCGGATTCCGCCGGGGTTTCCGACCGATCGTCGGCGTGCGTTCCCCGGTAGGCCACTACCCGGTTGCGTCCCTGCTCCTTGGATCGATAGAGCATGCGGTCGGCATCGGAAAGCAGTCGTTCGAGCACGTAGCCGGATACCGCTGTCGAGGTGACGCCGAAACTGGCTGCGATGGAAAAGCGGTGCCCGGTCTCGGAAGTATCGATGGCGGTGAGACGCGCCCTGCAATCCTCGGCCAGACGAATCGCCGAACGCAGATCGCAGCCGTACATCAACATTGCGAATTCCTCGCCCCCCAGGCGACCGAGCACGTCAATCCGGCGACACAGCGCCTGGCAGACCAGCGCGACCTGCCGGAGTACCCAGTCTCCAGAAGGATGTCCGAATCGGTCGTTGATCGATTTGAAGTGGTCCAGATCGAACATGATCACGGCCACTTCTTCGCCATTGCGCTCGCACTGGGCCAGGCTTCGCTCTGCCAGCTGGGTGAAATGGTGCCGGTTGCAGATGCCGGTCAGGGCATCGGTCTCGGCCAGGTGCTTCAGCGACATCTGGACCCGTTTGGTCTTGTAGGCCCAATAAGCGATGGTCGCCAGCAGCAACACCAGAAGGATGATGATCAGGCGCGTGTTCTGCGCGGCCTGCTGCTCGACCTTGCGCTGGAGCTTGAGCAGTTGGTTCTGGCTGTCCAGTCGCTGGATCTGCTGGGATTTCTCCAGGGTCTCCTGGCGCACGATCTGGTATGCGAGTTCGCGCGCCTTCACTTCATTCAGATAGGCCTTGTCCACCTCCGCGTAGCGGCGGAAATAGACCAGCGCCTGGTCGGAGTCGTCACGCGCCTCGGCAATCCGGTACATCGTGCGATAGGCGCTGGCGAGGGAAGGCAGATTGCCGTCCGTGTTTCCCTGGGCAATCGTGTCGGAGGCGAAACTCTCGGCGGCTCCCAGCTCGCCCTTGTCCAGCAACAACTCCGCGATCAGCGCCTTGACCTGGGCGATGAGGTAGGCAAAACGGGTTGCCTCCACTTCCTGCAGGTTGCTGCGCAGCAGCTCGATGGCCGAACTGCGTTTGCCCTCGGCGGCCCACTTCTTCGCGAGCGTCACCCGGATGGTGTTGACCGCGGCAATCTCGTGTTGCGTCTTGCACTGCTCGATGGCCTGGAGGATGGAATCGTCCCGGCTCGGCAAGGTACCCAGGCTGTTGAGCGCCTCGAATTTGACCTGGTTGGCGAAGCACTGCGTCCGTGGCTGCGGCGAGTCTTCGAGAATGCGTTCGGCATAGCGCAGGGCCAACTGGTGCTGCCCCACCTGCCCGTAGGTGAACGCTGCCACGCCAAGACCCTGATGGCGCAGTTCCTTGGATTTGACCTGGTCAACCAACCCCAGCGTCGTTTCCAATTGCCGCAGCGACTCGGTGAACTGACGGCCGAGGGTACTGGTATTGGCAACCAATACGCCCGTACGAAACTTCATCTCAGGGTCCTGCGTGCTCTCGATGAGCATACGTGCACGCGCCATGGCTTTTTCATACTGCCCCTGGAACGCCACGTCGTAGATGGCCAGGTACTCGATATGCTCGCGCTGGGCTGTAGTTGCCGACTTGCCGGCGCGTTGCAGCTGCTGCAACAACTGCTGGAATCGCTTGGGTTCGGAGCTCTTGACCTGTTCCGCCTGCTGAAGCAACGCATCAATACTGCCTGCGGGACCGGTGACGGCTGCCGCACTCGCGGCAGCCGTCGTCACCCATATCATGGCCGTCAGCAACGTTCGCATGATCAGGCGAGGGAACATGTCCGTGGTCCCGGTAACTTACTCTTCCTCGGGCGCCTGGGCCGGCTCGTTCTCATCCGGCGTGTCTGCATCCGGAGTCTCGCCGGGCGGAAGTTCGGGACCCGGCTCCCAAATCAGGCCAACCATCTCCGCACGCCCACCCACCAATTGGCTGAGCACCGAAAAATCGCCCTTCATCACCGCCTCGCGCTGCGCGGGCTCCAACTCCAACGAATCGATCATCGCCTGCAGTTGCTCGGGCGACATACGCGACAGCGCCGGGTTCTGCCCCAGCGTTTCAAGAAACCGGATTGCGTTCGACATGTTGCATCCTCTGTGGGTGGTGGTTTTCTGGTGAATCGAACGGGACAGTGGCCCCGTTCTGCAACGCTTCCAGGCGATCCCGCATGGCCGTGTTGAGCTGCATCCGCCGCGCCGGCGGCACGACCAGGGTGGTCTGTTGTTTCAAATCCGCGGTGGCGAGCGAGGACAACCGGATCCGTTCGCACCGGGGCGGCGTCATCGGCATCGTCGCCGCTTCATAGGCGATGACATCGTGATCCAACGGATAATCTTCCGCCAACAGGTCGACCAGGAGTTGCCGTTCGGCGGAAGTGCTGCTGAAGGTGCGCAGGCTGCGGTCGCCGGCCAGGCCGACCTGCCACAAGACGAGATAGGCCGAAGTATCGATCCGACGGCGATAGAGCATGAACTGGCTGGCGGCGTAGTGCTGGCACCCGTAGGTGCCCGGATCGATGCCCAGATCCGCGTAGAGGCAGTCCTCCGCGGAGACACCGGGCTCCATCTCCGCCTCATAGCCCTCGCTCCGTGCCTGCTCGACCGCCAGGTGCGGCGCGAGCGCGAATACACCGGGGTGACCATAGAAGGCGCCACAGACACGACGTCCGGCACGCACCTCGGAGAGCATGGCTTCGACCATCTGTACGTAGGTGTCGCGACGTGACTTGCCTTCCGCATACAGCGGCTGCAGGCTGCGCACATCCGGGTTCATGCCCTGGACCCACAATTCGACCAGCGGATCGGAAACGGCCACGAAGACCACGTCGGCCTGCTCGATATGGCCGCGCGCGCGCGGCCCGATGTGCGCTCCCAACATCATCCCCGTTCCCACGCAGACCAGGCTTCCCCGCACGTCCATCGCGCCGCCGACCGTTTCAAAGAGCGAAATCTAACGGTCCGGGCGCCGCAATGCAAAAAAATGCCGTGACAGGATCGGGGCGGTCCCCCATTCCGCGCCCCTCAGCGTGCCTTTCCCTTGGCCTCCGCCGCCGCCTTGCGGCGCGCCTCGGCGTCCTGCTGGTATTCCACGATATGCGGCAATGCCCGCAGCAGGCGCGAAGCCGGATCCAGGGTATAGGGCTCGCCCGCGGGGAGCGCCAACCGGCCCCGGCCGTTGTCCATGGCCACGGTCTGGACCTTGCCGTCCACCCCGCCGACACGGACTTCCACGGGTACCGGGAACGGCAGGTCGTCCGGGGTCTTCCAGCGCAGGTTCAGGCCGCTGGCGTCGCGCTCGGCGACCAGTTCCGGCAGCGCGGCGCGGTACAGGTAGACGTCGAAGAACCAGCCGTAGTCGCGGCCGGTCACCTTGCGGACGATGTCGATGTAGTCGCGGGTGGAGACATAGCGCGGCTTGAACTTGCCCGGCTGCGGCGTGTCGGTGCCGTACACGGCCTGGCGGATGCTGGCGAAGAAGGCCTCGTCGCCAATCAGGCCGCGCAGCATGTGCAGCATCAGCGAGCCCTTGTAGTAGATATCCAGGCCCGGGCCATTCTCACGGTCATAGACGGTCTTCTCGGTCTGGCTCTTGCCGGACACGATCGGATACTTGTTGACCAGCCCGGCACGCTGGTCCAGCAACGCGGCGTGGTACTCCATCTCGCCGCGCAGGTACTGCAGGTAGAGCGGCTGCATGTAGCTGCCGAAGCCCTCGTGCAGCCACATGTCGTCCCAGTCCACGTTGGTCAACTGGTTGCCGAACCACTCGTGGGCAAACTCGTGCTGCAGCAGCCAGTCGTAGCCGTACTTGTCCTTCTTGTAGTCGTTGCCGTAGGCGTTGATGGTCTGGTGTTCCATGCCCAGGTGCGGGGTTTCGACCACGCCCATCTTCTCGTCGCCGAATGGATACGGGCCGATGTTGCGTTCGAAGAAGTCCAGCACCTGCGGGAACTCGGCGAACAGGCCGCGCGCCTTCGCCTCGCGCCCCTTCAAATGCCAGAAATGCAGCGGGATGGTGTTGCCGAAGCGGCTGCGGTATTCGCCCTTCATCTCCTCGTAGGGACCGATGTTCAGGGCAATGGCATAGGTATTCGAATCACGTGCGCGCCAGTGGTACGTGCGCCAGCCGTCCTTTTCCTGCATGCCCATGGCGATGCCGTTGCCGGCCGCAACCAGCGGCGCCGGCACGGTGATGTGCTGGTCCACGACCAGCGGTTCGCCCTGCGGGTGGTCGATGCAGGGCCAGAACAGGTCGCAGCCCTCGCCCTGCACCGCCGAGGCGACCCAGGGTTCGCCGGTGGGCGCGGTCGCCCAGACGAAGCCGCCGTCCCAGGGCGCGCGCTTGGCCACGTGCGGCTTCCCGCCATAGACGATGCGGACCTTCACCTGCTGCTCCGCCGCCACCGGCGCGGGCAGATCGATGGTCATGCGCCCTTCCGGATTGCGCCAGGCGCTGGCCGGCAGGACGGCGCCGTCGGCCTCGACCCGGCTGACCGCCAGGTTGCGGTCCAGATCCACGACCACCCGCTGGATCGGCGACCTGGCCCGGAAGGTCAACCGGGCGTCGCCCTGGATGGCCTTTTCCGCCGGCACGACCTTGAAGCTCAGGTCCGCATGCTCGAACACGACCGCCTCCTGTTCAGGCGCGCGCGGCACCCCGGAGTCACGGGTCAGGTCGGTGATGTCGGGCTGTTGGGCCAGGGCGGCCGCGGACAGGCTCACGGACAGGGCAAGCATCAGGCGGGAGGACTTCATCGGCATCTCGGCTCCGTTCGGGTCGTGGCGACCACCACGACAACCGTCGATGGTGGCACGCCCGTCCGGACCAGGGGTATCCGACTGAAGTCATGGCGGGCGCGGGATCAAGCCCCGGCCAGCGCGCGTCGGGCCCAGTCCACGATCTGCTCGCGTGACAACGCCCCGGACTGGCGGGCCAGTTCACGCCCGCCGCGAATCAGGACCAGGGTCGGAATGCTGCGGATACCGTAGCGGGCGGCCAGCGCCGTCTCCGCTTCGGTGTCCACCTTGGCCAGGCGCATCCGCGGTTCCAGCGCCCGGGCCGCGGCCTCGAACTGCGGCGCCATCGCCAGGCACGGGGCGCACCACGGTGCCCAGAAGTCCACCAGCAGCGGGAGCTCGCTGCGCAGCGCGTGGCGGTCGAAGTCGCCGGTGGTCAGCGCCAATGGCCGCCCGCGAAACAGCGGCTGGTGGCAGCGCCCGCAACCGGGCGACTGGCCGAGCCGTTCCGGCGGCAGGCGGTTCATCGCTCCACAATCCGGACAGGGAACCAGCCAGTGGGTTGCGTTCATCGCGTCTTTCGCCCCACCGTCTCGGTGCGGCCTTCGGACAACCGCAGGTGCAGCAGCGGGAACGGTTTGCCCAGACCATCCCGTTCGGATCGCGATTCCAGCTCAAAGCCCATGTGCAGGTAGAACCCCACCGCCCCCGGGTTCTGTTCGTTCACGTCCACCCGGCGCGCGCCCCAGCTTTCAATCGCGTGACGGAGCAACGCCTTGCCCGCGCCGGTCCCGTGGTGGGCCGGGTCGACGAACAGCATCTCCACCTTGCCGGCCTCCGCGCCGACGAACCCGCAGGGCTGGCCGTCGCCGGCCCGGGCCACCGCCAGTCGCTCGGCGGAAGGGAGATAGCCATCGCGCACCAGCGGCCGGAACATCTGGATGTCGGCCTCCTCCAGGAAGTGGTGGGTGGCGCGGACGGCGGACTCCCAGACCTCGAGCAGGCGAGGCAGATCGGCGTTGGTGGCGGCTTCGATTTTCATCCGCACAGCTTGCCACGATCGGCGCCGGGGACGCGGTTGTAATCCGCGCTTCCGTTTGTCTTTCCCATCCGTCGTTTTCACTCCACCAGCCACGGAAAGGACTAGACTGGCGGCGACCGGAGTTTGGCCGAAGACGTGGAGGTACGCGTATGGCCACGTGGTTGCTCGCCGCCGCCCTGGCGCTTTCGCCGCAGCCGCCGCTGCCGGATGCGCAGGTTCCTCCCGACCTGCCCACGGTCGAAGAAATCATGGCCGTGCCTCCGGAACTGCAGGACCGGTTCCGGCAATGGATGGCGCAGGCAGGCGACGTCCAATCCTCGGCACGACTCAACCGGCTGGTCGACTTCCTGTTCTCAAAGGAAGGCGGCCTGGGCTTGCAGTACCAGAATGGCGCCAACTACACCGTCGGCCAGACGTATCAGACCGGTCGCGCAAATTGCCTCAGCTTCACCCTGATGGTGGTGGCACTGGCGCGCGTGGACGGACTGCAGGCCTACGCACAGGAAATCGAGGACGTGCTGACCTGGTACCAGGAGGGCAACACCGTCTATCGCAACAATCACGTCAATGCCGGCATCCGCATCGGACGCCAGCGCTTCAGCGTGGACGTGGCCTGGGACCAGGTCATCGCACGGCAACAGCCCGAGGCGATTCCCGACACGCACCTGTTCGCCATGTTCTATAACAATCGTGCGGTTGATCTGCTGGGCGCCGGCCACGCCGCCAGCGCACAGGCGTACCTCGCGCGCGCGCGCGCGCTGAGCCCCGGATATCCGGCATTCTGGAACAACACGGGTGTTGCTGCACTCCGGCGTGGCGACGCGGCGGGCGCCGAACGCGCTTACCTGCATGCCCTGACACTGAATGAGAACTACTCCTCCGCGCTGTTCAACCTGGTGACGTTCTACAACCGCAGCGGGCGCGTTGCCGAGGCCAAGCCACTGCAACGGCGGCTGGAGCGGGTTCGTGCGCACGACCCATTCGATCAGTTCCTGCTCGCACTCGAGCACGAGCGCTCGGGCGACTACGAGGGTGCGATCGACTATTACCAGCGCGCCATCCGGCTCTTCGGCAGCGAACACCGGTTTTATCTTGGGCTGGCGCGGGCGTATCTGCATCTTGGCAAGGCACGCCGCGCGGGCCGCGCCCTCGCCCGCGCCCAGGAATTGAGCGAGGGAGCGACACGTGCCCAATACCAGGCCAAGTTGGAGCGCCTGCGGCGGCCACGCGAACCGAGCATCTTCGGTCCACAGCCGCGCTGATATGCCACGGGCTCAATCCGTACCGAGGCGCCAGTGACCGAGGAAGGTGTAATCCGATTGCCCCTCGATGCTCTGTATCAACACGAATCCATCGGGCGCGAGGCCAACCGACGCCACCGCCGGCGTGGCGGGCCCTGGCTCGCTGTAGCCCAGGGTCAGGTGCGGCACAAAGCTCCTGCCGACATGATCCTTGAAACCGGCCCGGATCAGGCGTTCCTGCAGGCCACGCCAGAAACGGAGCAATTCCGTCGAGGAAGAAAAGGCCGCCAGCGTAAGCGCCGGTCGCCGCGGATTGCCCAGCGGGAGCAGATGATCCAGTTGCAGGTGGAAGGCCTCGCCGCTGAACCCTTCAGCGGCTTCCCGTGCCCGCGCTATCCAGTCTTCCCGGGGACCGCTGCTTTCGCCCAGGTAGTGAAGGGTCAGATGGTAGCGCTCCGGATTTACCCAGCGCGTATGCGGGTGGCTGGCGCGCAGTCCATCCGCCACGCCCGCCACCTGTGCGCGCTCGGATGCGGATGGCAGCAGCGCGAAGAATAGGCGGTGCAGTGGCGCACTGCCTTGGCTCTCGAAGAGATCATTCTGCATGGACATGCCGGATCCTAGGCCAGGCATCCCTGCGATTCCAGCCGACGCTAGGAAAAACCCGACAGGTTCATAGCAATGGCCAACGAGCCACCCGTAGATGCTCCGAGTACCCCTGATTGCTGATCACCAGGTCCACCGCAGTGGCGCGAAACCGAACGGTTGGAACCGGCAACCTCTCCTCCGGAAGGCCATCGCAATAGCCGAACGTCATATGCGGGGCCATGACCGTCCTGTCCCCTACGAGCCCATAGGGCTGCTGCGCGTCGGCGAGTGCGTTTCGCAATCCGTGGATCGCGCGCCCGGTGGCCTGGTCCGCGACGAGGACACACGCTCGGTCATCCTTGCCAAAGCGCGCGCTTGTCTCCAGGACGATGTCGAATGCCGGAAATGAAAATCGTCCGGAGGCCGCGCGCAGCGCGAGTTCCAACGGCTGTCTCAGCCGGGCCGGTTTTCCGCATTCGGCAACACTGACATGTAACAACTCCGCCGGCCTGGCCGAAAATTTCCGGATGCCCAATGTCCGGACCAGGCGATGTCGTGCTTCCAGGAGGAGATAATGCGCGTCCGCCTCCGGATAGATGGCGAAGAAGATAGGTGCAAGCCGCCAGGCTCCGGCAAGCCCGATGCTGCTTGGTTCAAGACTTTCCGGAAACAGATCGGGCATGGCCTGCGTATCGTCCAATGCGCCACGAAACCTCGTCAGCGCAACTGGCTGTCCTTGCTCCCGCGCCGGTTGTACATCTGCCCCTGCTCCTGCGCCTGGTCGGCCGCTTCCTGGCAGGCCACGCACAGGCGCACGCCGGGCACGGCCTTCTGCCGTGCCGGCGGAATCGGCGCATCGCATTCTTCGCAGTGGGAGAGGCTGGGACCGGTCGGCAGATTGCGGCGCGCACGCGCAATCGCGTCCTTCACGGTCGCGTCAATCTGATCCTGTACGGCGCCGTCGCCGGCCCAACCGGTTGCCATGGTCCTGTCCTCTCGGGTGTTACCGGGCGGAGGTTACACCCGCCGCCCCGGAATGCCTTTCACGGAACGAAATGGGGCCGGACTCCGCGGGCTTCAAGCGTGGGCAAGTGCGTAGTCGATCGCCGCACACACCGCCGCCACCTGGGCGTCGTTGCATTGCGCGGGGGTCGCCTTGGGGCTGTCCGGGTAGACCTCGGTGGTGGTGGTGTAGCGCGCGTTGGTCACGCCGGCACACAGGCCCAGCGGCTTGAACGCGTACTCGATGACGCCGGGGGCCACCACCGGCGAGCCGATGATCTCGCCGTTGGCGTCGGCCGGCGCGATGTGGGTGACCTGCTCCACCGCCGCGATCACCGCGCGCTGGAAGTCGGGCTGCGGATTCTCGCTGTCGTCGACCAGGTAGAACCCGTCGGGAATCTCGCCCGGCTCGAACGGCTTGCCGTCGCGCGCGGCCAAGGCCGGGCGGAACTCGCTCTCGTCGGTGTCGGTGGTTTCATGCAGATCGATATGCATGCGCGCCAGGTCGCGGATCGGCGCGACCAGCCGGATCAGCGCGGCCGATTCCTGCGCCGGGCTGTTTTCGCGGAAGGAGCGGTTCGGATCCAGCGCGTCGGCGTTCCAGCGGTGGATGCGCTCGTAGCCCCATGGGCTGATGCACGGCGTCACCAGCAGGTTGACCTTGCCGGCGTAGTCCGCCGCACGCTGTTCCAGGAACTGCAGCGCGCCGTGCACGCCGCTGGTCTCGTAGCCATGCACGCCACCGGTCACCAGCATGATCGGCAGCGCGGGATTCCAGTCGCGGCTGCGCACGGCGAACAGCGGATAGCGGCCGTCCGCGCCGTAGTCCAGCTCACCGTACTGCTCCACGTCGAACCGCGCGCGCAGGCGCTCGATCACCGTCAGCACGTCGGCGGCGTAGCTGCGCTGGACGGTCTGGCGGGCGCGCCATTCGGCTTTCTCGGCGGCGCCCCAGGGCTGGCCGGGCGTGCCGATGGGATAGAAGCGGTCGGTCGTGTTCATGCGGGGGCGACGGGCGGAAGCGGAAAAGGAGCAGCACTTTAGCAGGCCCGTGCGGGCACGCACCCTGCGCCGCGGCCCGTGCGCGGCGTTCCGCGTGTTCCCCTTTCCGGCCCCACGGTGGTCCACCTTCACGCGGATTGAGCGCGGACTGGTGCAAATACGGCGCACCCCCATGCCCACCGCAACCTGGCCATGTCCCCGGAGGTCCTGCCATGAAGTGCAGTTCCGTTCTTTCCCTCGCCCTCGCCTGCCTGCTGCCCGCCGCCTCGGCCGCGGCGCAGGACGACAAGGCCCCCCCCATGACGCCCGAAATGAAGGCGATGATGGAAGCCTTCCAGAAAGCCGGCACGCCCGGCGCCGAACATCGACAACTCGCCACACTGGCCGGCACTTACGACCTGACCGTGAAAAGCTGGCACGCTCCGGATACCCCGCCCACCATCGACAAAGGCACTGCGACCCGCAGGATGATCCTCGGCGATCGCGTGCTGGTGGAGGAAGTGAGCTCGCAGATGATGGGCCAACCCTTCACCGGACAGGGCCTGCACGGCTTCGACAATGTCACCGGCAAGCACTGGTCCACCTGGAACGACAGCATGAGCACCGGCCTGATGGTCAGCGAGGGCACCTGCGACGCCAGCATGGCCTGCACCTATACCGGCACCTATCACGACCCTGTCAGCAAGAAACCCGTGACCTCTCGCATGACCACCCGCTGGTCCGACAAGAGCACGGAGGTATTCGAGATGTACGCGCCCGGCCCGGATGGCAAGGAGGCCAAGATGATGGAGATTACCTACAAGAAACGGCCTTAGGCGCCGATCCGCGACAGGCACGGGGCGGTTCGCGACCGCCCCGTGCGTCGCGGGCTACTGCTCCCGCGCCGCCGCTTCGATCCTGGCGACGTCCAGCTTGTGCATGTCCAGGACGGCCTGCGTGATCCGCCCAACCAGCGCTTCATCGCCCGAGGTCATCATCTCGTCCAGCCCTTGCGGCGAAATCTGCCAGGACAGCCCGAAGCGATCCTTGCACCAACCGCACTGCTCGGACTCAGGCACCGACGACAGCTGCGCCCAGTAGCGGTCGATTTCGGCCTGATCGCGGCAGGTGACCAGAAACGAGATGGCTTCGTTGAAGGCAAAGCCGTGCGGATGGCCGCTGTCCATCGCCGCCATCCAGGTATCGCCCAGACGGAAGTCGGAGAACATGACCGCGCCGGCGCGATCGTTGGCGCTGTCCTCCGTGTAGCGGGCCATCTGCCCGGCTTCGGAATCGTCGAACACCGAACGATAGAATTTCGCAGCCTCTTCGGCCTTCCCGTACACCTCGCCGGTGAACATCAATACCGGCACGATGCGCGGGCGCGGGGGTGCGCCAGGCGGACTGAGCATCAGTTGCCAGGACAGGCCGTAGCGATCCTGCACCCAGCCGTAGTGCTCGCTGAAGGGATACGCATCCAGCGGCATCAATGCCTGCCCGCCGTCGATGAGCCTGGCCCACATCGCATCCAGTTGCTCACGCGCCTGCCCGTCACGCGCGGGATCGAAATGGACCAGGAAGGAAGTCGAGGGATTGAACGTGAACACGGGACCGGCGCTGATCGCCATGAACGGCTGGCCGGCCAGGGTGAACGAGACCACGTCGCAGTCGCCGGAGGGCGTATCGCGCAACCGGACGATGGAGTCGACCTGCGAATCGGGAAACAGCGAGCAGTAGAACGCGGCGGCTTCGCGGGCCTGGGTGTCGAACCACAGATGCGGGGTGATGGGTTTCACGAGGGACATGCGGAAGCTCCTGCGGGATTGAGGGTGTAATCAACCGACGAACCGGGCCGCCTGAAATCGACACCCTTCCACATCTCCCGTAAAGCCGCTGTTGCCATCCAGGCGGTCCCGACAGCAGGATCGGGCTATCGTGTGGGGCCCGCGTCCGCTCTCCCTGCCTTCTCTCATGCAACGATTTTCCGCTTCCCGCGTCCCCCCTCCCCGCCGCGTCCCGCGCCGGACGGCGACACCCTCCGCTCCGGTGCGTTCCGGCAGGGAGGACCATCGGTGAACGACGCATCGCCTCCCGGCCCCCGGATTTGGGTGGACGCCGACGCCTGCCCCGGGCCAGTCAAGGAGATACTGTTCCGCGCGGCCGAACGCGCACAGGTCCAGGTGACCCTGGTCGCCAACCAGTGGCTGCGCACCCCATCTTCCCGGTACATCCGCGCGCTGCAGGTGCAGGGAGGCTTCGACGTGGCCGACGACGCCATCGCCGAACGCGCGCGTACCGGCGATCTCGTGGTCACCCAGGACATTCCGCTGGCGGCGCGGGTGCTGGCCAATGGTGCGCAGGCGATCAACCCGCGCGGCGACCGCTACACCGCCGACAACATCGCCGAACGGCTCTCCATGCGGAACTTCATGGACGAACTGCGCGGCGCCGGCGTACAGACGGGCGGGCCGGCCGCCTTCAATGCCCGTGATCGGCAGGCCTTCGCCAACCAGCTGGATCGCTGGCTGGCAACGCGGCGCTGAGCTTCGCGAAAATGCCCCTGCCCGACCTCGAACCGCGTCCGTTCATCCATCTGCTGCTGCACGTGCTGGTGCCCGTCGCCACCGCGCGCCTGTTCTGGCCGAAGGAATGGAAGCGCGCCGCCGCCTGGATGCTGGCCGGCTGGATCATCGATCTGGATCACCTGCTGGCCGATCCGATCTACGCGCCCGGGCGGTGCAGCCTGGGATTCCATCCGCTGCACACCTGGCCAGCGATGCTGCTCTACGGTGCGCTGGTGGTCCCGCGCCGGACCCGTTGGTTCGGTGTCGGCCTGCTCATCCACATCGCGCTGGATGGACTGGACTGCCTGATGATGTAGCGACCCGCATCGCCCGATGGGCAAGCAAGAGGCCGCATCCGGGGATTGAGGGCGCGCCTGCGCCCTCTCCCGCCCGACAGTCAACGCTGATCGGACTTGCGCGGTTCCGGCTGCGGTGCCGCCGGGGTCTGCCCGGTCGCACCGGAGCCATGATTGACCAGGTGCTGGGGCTTGCCCTTCAGGCGCCGCGGCTCGTCATTGCGCTGTGGCGCCGCCGACAGATCGCGTTTGGCGCATTTGCAGTACTTCTGACCACCGATGGTTTCGCACTTGTAGACCTCGTCCACCGCGCAGGAAGCGGGCGGCGGATTGATCGGACCGCCGGCCAGGGCGGCGCCGGCCAGCAGCAACAGGCTGGCAAAGGAGGTGGAGCGGATGATGAACTTGCGCATGGGGTGTCTCCTCGAATAGGGGTGGTGCAGGCCACCACTGGCCTGCATTTCCTCTACCGGCAAACACGCCCGCCGGGCGTCATCGGATTTCACCGCCCGTCGCAGGAGCGTCCGGAAGGCCGCTCGACGGCGGCCCTCCGTCCCTCACATGTTGCGTCGGTACTCGCCGCCCACGTCGTACAGGGCGTGGCTGATCTGGCCCAGGCTATGGGTCTTGACCGCCTCGACCAGCGCGACGAACACATTGCGCCTGTCCCGCGCCGCCTTCTGCAGATAGGCCAGGCCATGGCCGTCGTGCGCGTCGGCCTCGGCATGTTCCTCCAGTGCGGTGGAATGCGCGTGGTCCGTCTCGCCCTCCGGCGCCAGGCCGTTGCGCGAGGACTGCCAGGCGCGCACGTTGGTGATCTGCTGGCCCTTCTCTTCCTCGGTCGAGCGGATGAGTTCGATCTCCGTGGCGATCTCGCCGCCGTGCTCCTTCGGCAGGAAGGTGTTCACGCCCACCAGCGGCAGGCTGCCGTCGTGCTTCTTGTGCTCGTAGTACAACGATTCTTCCTGGATCTTGCCGCGCTGGTACATGGTGTCCATCGCGCCGAGCACGCCGCCGCGCTCGCTGATCGCCTCGAACTCCTTGTAGACCGCTTCCTCAACGATGTCGGTCAGGTACTCGACCGCGAAGCTGCCCTGCCACGGGTTCTCGTTGAAGTTGAGGCCCAGCTCCTTGTTGATGATCATCTGGATCGCGACCGCGCGGCGCACGCTTTCCTCGGTCGGCGTGGTGATCGCCTCGTCGTAGGCATTGGTGTGCAGGCTGTTGCAGTTGTCGAACAGCGCGTACAGCGCCTGCAGCGTGGTGCGGATGTCGTTGAACTGGATTTCCTGGGCATGCAGCGAACGGCCCGAGGTCTGGATGTGGTACTTCATCATCTGGCTGCGCTCGTTGGCGCCATAGCGCTCGCGCATCGCGCGCGCCCAGATGCGCCGCGCGACGCGGCCGATCACGGTGTATTCCGGATCCATGCCGTTGCTGAAGAAGAACGACAGGTTCGGAGCGAAGTCGTCGATCTTCATCCCACGCGCCAGGTAGTACTCGACGATGGTGAAACCGTTGGACAGGGTGAAGGCCAGTTGCGATATCGGGTTCGCGCCCGCCTCGGCGATGTGGTAGCCGGAAATCGACACCGAGTAGAAGTTGCGCACGCCGTTGTCGACGAAGTACTGCTGGATATCGCCCATCATGCGCAGGGCGAACTCGGTGCTGAAGATGCAGGTGTTCTGTGCCTGGTCTTCCTTGAGGATGTCGGCCTGCACGGTGCCGCGCACGGTCTTCAGGGTCTCGGCCTTGATCCGCGCGTAGGTGTCCGCGTCCACCAGTTGATCGCCGGTCACGCCCAGCAGGCCCAGGCCGAGTCCGTCGTTGCCGGCCGGCAGTTCGCCGGAATAGCGCGGACGCTCGCGGCCGGCGAACAGTTCGTCCAGCTTCTTCTGCGCGGCCGCCCAGCGATCGGCATCGGCCTTCAGGTACTTCTCCACCTGCTGGTCGACGGCGGTGTTCATGAACATCGCCAGGATGATCGGTGCCGGACCGTTGATGGTCATCGATACCGAGGTGGTCGGCGCGCACAGGTCGAAGCCGGAGTACAGCTTCTTCATGTCATCCAGCGTGGGAATGTTGACGCCGGAGTTGCCGATCTTGCCGTAGATGTCCGGACGCGGCGCCGGATCCTCGCCATACAGCGTCACGCTGTCGAAGGCGGTGGACAGGCGCGCGGCCGGCTGGCCCAGGCTCAGGTAGTGGAAGCGACGGTTGGTCCGCTCCGGCGTGCCCTCGCCGGCGAACATGCGGATCGGATCCTCGCCGGTGCGGCGATACGGATACACGCCTCCCGTGTAGGGGTAACTGCCCGGCAGGTTTTCTTTCTGCAGGAAAGTCAGCAGTTCGCCCCAGCCACGGTATTTCGGCGCGGCGATCTTGGGGATCTTCTGGTGGCTGAGCGACTCGCGGTAGTTCTCGATGCGGATGGTCTTGCCGCGCACCTCGTACTCGTTGACCTCGTCGGTCGCCGCCTTCAGCCGCGCCGGCCACTCGCGCAGCAGCTTCAGCGCTTCGCTGGACAGCGACTGCACGGCGTCCTGGTAGCGCTGGCGCAGGGTCAATAGAGAGCGATCGACTTGACCTGCCCCCTCCCCCGCCTGCGGGGGAGGGTTGGGGTGGGGGCCGGCGTCACCCGTCTTGCCCCCATCCGCCCTTCGGGCACCTTCCCCCGCAAGCGGGGGAAGGAGATCTTCGGCGGCATACAGATCCAGCGCCTTGGGGAGTGCCGGGTCGTCAAGATCCCGCAGCGACTGCCAGTACGACTGCGCACGGCTGGCGGTTTCGGCTTCGCTCTCGATGCGGCGGTTGATGCCGCGGCCCTGCTCTGCGATCTCGGCCAGGTAGCGCACGCGCGCACCGGGGATCAGCACGGTCGCGCGCGGTTCCTTCAATTCGGTGTCGATGTCCGGCGTCCACTTCTCCGCCGGCAGGTGCAGCTTGTCGCGCAGCAGGCGGCACAGGTTGGCGAACATCCAGCTGATGCCCGGATCGTTGAACTGGCTGGCGATGGTCGGATACACCGGCACATCCGCGTCAGGCGTCTGGAACGCCACCCGGTTGCGCTTCCACTGCTTGCGCACGTCGCGCAACGCGTCCTCGGCGCCGCGCTTGTCGTACTTGTTCAGCACCACCAGTTCGGCGAAGTCGAGCATGTCGATCTTCTCCAACTGGCTGGCCGCGCCGTAGTCGCTGGTCATCACGTACATCGGGAAATCGACCAGGTCGACGATTTCCGAGTCGCTCTGGCCGATGCCGGCGGTCTCGACGATGATCAGATCGAAGCCCAGCGACTTCAGGTAGGCGATGCAGTCCTTCAGCACCGCGTTGGTCGCCACGTTCTGCCGGCGGGTCGCCATCGAACGCATGTAGATGCGTTCGCTGCGCAGCGAGTTCATGCGGATGCGGTCGCCCAGCAGCGCGCCACCGGTGCGACGGCGGGTCGGGTCGACCGAGATCACCGCCATCCGCATCTGCGGGAAGCTGGACAGGAACCGGTTCATCAGCTCGTCGGTCACCGACGACTTGCCGGCGCCGCCGGTGCCGGTGATGCCGATGACCGGCGTGCCGGGACGGGATTCGAGATTGGTGATGCGGGATTCGGTGGAGCGCGGGTTGGCCCACTGCCGGCGCAGGGCGGCGAGTTCGGTTTCGCTGAAATCACCATCCTCGATGCGGCTAAGCATGTGCCCGATGGCCGCTTCGTCACCGATGGCGGCGTGGGGATCCTGCGAATCCCGAATCCCCATTCCCGAATCCCGGGCCGCGCCCGCGCGGCCCACCACATCCTCGATCATCTCCACCAGCCCCATCTTCATGCCGTCGTTGGGGTGGTAGATGCGTTCGACGCCGTAGGCCTGAAGCTCGGCGATTTCCTCGGGGGTGATGGTGCCGCCGCCGCCGCCGAACACGCGGATGTGGCTGGCGCCGCGCTCCTTGAGCATGTCGACCATGTACTTGAAGTACTCGACGTGGCCGCCCTGGTAGCTGGACAGGGCGATGCCGTCGGCATCCTCCTGCAGCGCGGCGCGGACCACGTCCTCGACGCTGCGGTTGTGGCCCAGGTGGATCACTTCGGCGCCCTGCCCCTGGATCAGGCGGCGCATGATGTTGATCGCTGCGTCGTGGCCATCGAACAGGCTGGCCGCGGTAACGAAACGCAGCGGTGATGCATCCGCGCGTGCTGCAGGAAGTTGGGAAGCCGGTGTGCTCATTCGCGCCCTCACTCGCGTATTGCATGCATTAGAGGCGGAATTGTAGCGCGCGGCGGAGTTCGGCCCCATGACGCCTTTGGTCGAAGCACCCTACGCCGCCGTCTGGCGCGGCGGCGCAGCCCGGGCCGGGTGCCTGTTCAGGCGAATCCGTAAGGCAGGTCCGGCGTGGACACGACGCGCTGCCCCACCGCGCGTCCGTCCAGGTAGGACATCGCCGCAGCAATGACGCCGGGATCGGTGAGGATGCGGTTGTGTCCGAGCCCGGTGGTGCTCAGCAGGCGCGCCTCCGGCCAGTAGCGCGCATAGCGCTCGCCTTCGGACCAGGGCACTTCGCGGTCTTCCAGGTCATGGACGATCAGCGCGGGACTGGCGATGCGGGGCGCATTGAGGTGCGCCTGGAATCCTTCCACCGCCATGCCGGTCAGCGACTCGAATTCGTCGAACAGGCGCGCCGAAAGATGCGCGGCGAGACCGACGAAACCACCGAAGCGCTGCGCCGCGGCGATTGGATCGGCCGCCGGCGCGATCAGGATCGCGCGCTCCGCCCGCAATCCGCGCGCGAGCGCGATCATGGCGGCCGCGCCGCCGAGGGAATGCGCCACCAGCGCCTGCACGCCGCCGAAGCGTTCGGCGAAACGGTGCAGGACGTCGGCGAACATCGGCAGCGTCGCCCGGTAGCCGCTGCTGCGGCCATGCGCGATCTGGTCCAGCGCCACCACCGCGTAGCCGGCCTGGCGCAATGGTTCCACCCATGGCAGCAGTTGCAGCGCATAGCCCGACCAGCCATGCGCCAGCAGCGCGATGGGCTGGCGCTGGGGATCTCCCCAGGCATACCAGGTGAGCCGCTCGCGGCCGTGCGCGAAGGTGTGGACGCTGGCACCCCAGGTATCGCTGCGGCGTGCGCGCTCGCGGCCGCCGGGCATCGGCGTGCCGAACAGGCGGAAGGCATGCTGGAGCGTGGCTTCCGGCATCAGCCAACTGCCCAGGGCGAAGGCGGAGCGCAACGGCAGCAGGCGGACATTTTTACGAACGATCGTGCTTTTTTGTGGCGAAACGACGGCGGCCATGGGGGACTCTCCGGATCAGGCGGCGTAGGAGGCGAACAGGTGATCGAGCGCCCGCCGGGCCAGGGCTTCGGCCTGAGCGGGGTCGTACAGCCGGGCGTTGTGCAGCCCTTCGGTGATGGCGAACAACTGGAACGAGACCAGTACGGGATCGGTGTCGGCGGCGAACTCGCCGCTGTCGATGCACATCTGCGCGGCCTTGGCGACGACGGCGCGCCACTCGGTCAGCCAGGCGATCACGCGCTCGCGCATCATTCCGGGGCGTGCGTCGTATTCGTTGGCGGCGCCGAGAATCACGCAACCATCGGGATTGGCCCGCACCCAGGCGAACCAGCCGTCCATGATCGCGCGCAGCCGCGCCTGTCCACGCGGCTGCCGCAGCGCGGGCGCCATCACCGCCTCGCCGAAGCGGCGCGCGGTCCAGTCCAGCACGGTGAGCTGCAGATCCTCGCGGGAGCCGAAGTGCGCGAACACGCCGCTCTTGGACATGCCCGCGGCCTGCGCCAGCTCGCCGATGGACAGGCCTTCCAGGCCCTGCCGGCAGGCGATGGCATACGCCCGCTCGACGATCATCTCGCGGGTGGCCGTGCCCTTGCTGGTGGCGGCGCACAGATTCATGGCGGCGAAAATAGCACGATCGTTCGAATCTGTCAGCCGGCCTGGCGAAGGCACTAAAACGGGATCCCGTCCACAAACTGCCCCCGGCCGGCCGTATGGATTAGAATGCCCGCCTGCGACGACCACGGCGAGCCGGAAACGTCGCTTTTTTATTTTTCGAACAAGCGGTTAGCCAAAGCCACCCGGCGTAGCCCGCGGCCCCACGCCGCACCGGAGTCCCAGATGATCTTCGAAACCCTCGACACGTCCGGCCATGAGCAGGTCGTCTTCTGCCACAACCCCGACGCCGGCCTGAAGGCCATCATCGCGGTTCACAGCACGGTCCTGGGTCCGGCCTTGGGCGGGGTGCGCATGCGCCCCTACGCCGACAGCCAGGCGGCGCTGACCGACGCGCTCCGGCTCAGCCGCACCATGACCTACAAGAACGCCCTCGCCGGCCTCAACGTCGGCGGCGGCAAGGCCGTGATCATCGGCGACAGCACCGCCGACAAGACCGAGGTGCTGTTCCGCTCGTTCGGCCGCTATGTCGACTCGCTGGGCGGCCGCTACATCACCGCCGAGGACGTGGGCACCGACGTCAACGACATGGAGAACGTCTACCGCGAGACCGAATACGTGGTCGGCGTGCACCAGGTCCACGGCGGCTCGGGCGATCCCGCCCCGTTCACCGCCTACGGCGCGCTGCAGGGCCTGATGGCCACCCTCAACCGCAAGTTCGGCAACGAGGAAATCGGCAAGTACAGCTTCGCCGTGCAGGGCCTGGGCCATATCGGCATGGAGTTCGTCAAACTGCTGAAGGAACGCGGCGCCAAGCTGTTCGTCACCGATCTCAATCCCAAGCTGGTGGAGTACGCGGTGGAGGAATACGGCGCCGAGGCGGTCAAGCCGGACGAAATCTACGATCTGCCGGTGGACGTGTTCTCGCCGTGCGCGCTGGAATACGCAATCAACGCCGAGACCCTGCCGCGCCTGAAGGCCAAGGTCATCTGCGGCACCGCCAACAATCAGATGTCGCACGTCACCGGCGTGGAAGCCGCCAAGCGCGGCATCCTGTATGCGCCGGACTACGCGGTGAACGCCGGCGGCGTCATCAACGTGTCGCTGGAAATCGACGGCTACAACCGCGAGCGCGCGATGCGGATGATGCGCACCATCTACCACACAGTCGGCAAGATCTTCGATCTGGCCGAACGCGAGAACCTCGCGCCGCAGTACGCCGCCGACCGCATCGCCGAGGCGCGCATCGCCGCCATCGGCAAGCTCAAGCTGCCGCTGGGCCGGACCGCACCACGCTTCATGGGGCATCTGCGCGGAGAGCGTTGATCGCCAACACCCACAGGCCGCAATAGGAGGGAGGACCGAATGCGACCCGTTTCAATCGCTGCTTTTCCGCTTGGCGAGGAAATCGACGCGCTGCGCGACGCCGTGCGCCGGTTCGCGGATGCCGAGATAGCTCCGCGCGCCGCGCAGATCGACCACGACAACGTGTTCCCGCAGGACCTGTGGCCCAAGCTGGGCGAAATGGGCCTGTTGGGCATGACCGTGGACGAGGCCTTTGGCGGCAGCGGCATGAGCTACCTGGCGCACCTGGTGGCGATGGAGGAAATCTCGCGCGCGTCCGGTTCGGTCGGCCTGAGCTATGGCGCGCACTCGAACCTGTGCGTTTCCAACCTGTTCCTCAACGGCAGCGACGCCCAGCGCCGCAAGTACCTGCCGAAGCTGTGCACCGGCGAATGGAAGGGCGCGCTGGCGATGAGCGAACCCGGCGCCGGCTCCGACGTGGTCGGCTCGATGGGCTGCCGCGCCGAACTGCGCGACGGCGTGTGGGTCGCCAACGGCAACAAGATGTGGATCACCAACGGACCGGAAGCCGACGTGCTGCTGGTCTACATGCGCACCGCCGGCAAGGAGGCGGGCAGCAAGTGCATGACCGCCTTCATCGTCGAGCGCGGCATGAAGGGTTTCTCAACCGCGCAGAAGCTGGACAAGCTGGGCATGCGCGGCAGCAACACCTGCGAACTGGTGTTCGAGAACTGCGAGATTCCCGCCGGGAACGTGCTGGGCGAAGTCCACCAGGGCGTGCGCGTGCTGATGAGCGGCCTCAACACCGAGCGGCTGGTGCTGACCGGTGGTCCGATTGGGCTGATGCAGGCGGCCATGGACATCACCCTGCCCTACGTGCGCGAACGCCGCCAGTTCGATTCGCCGATCGGCACTTTCGGCCTGATGCAGGGCAAGCTGGCCGACATGTACACCGCGCTGCAGTCCAGCCGCGCCTTCGCCTACCAGGTCGCCCGCGACTACGATGCCGGCACCGGCTCGCGCGCCGCCGCGGCCGGCTGCCTGCTGCATGCCTCCGAGGCCGCGGTGCAGGTCACCCTGGAGGCCATCCAGGCACTGGGCGGCAACGGTTACATCAACGAGTTCGACACCGGCCGCCTGCTCCGCGACGCCAAGCTCTACGCCATCGGCGCCGGCACCAACGAAATCAGGCGCATGCTGATCGGCCGCGAACTGTTCGACGGCCGCGCCTGAACAGGCATTCCACCACCGCCTGGTCCGCCAGGCGGCATCCCCCTGTCCGAACGGCCGATTGCTGCACCGCACCGCGAGCGGGATAATCCGGCCATCCCTACACGAGGTTCCGTTTCATGTCCGATATCGTCATCGCCGCCGCCAAGCGCACCGCCATCGGTTCCTTCATGGGCCAGTTCACCGGCGTGCCGACCCCGACCCTGGGCGCGGCGACCATCCGCGCGGCGCTGGAGCAGGCCGGCGTCCCCGCCGCCGACGTCTCCGAGGTCATCATGGGCTGCGTGCTGCCGGCCAACCTGGGCCAGGCACCCGCGCGCCAGGCCTCGCTGGCCGCGGGCCTGCCGACCGACGTCGGCTGCACCACCATCAACAAGGTCTGCGGTTCGGGCATGAAGGCGATCATGCTGGGCCACGATCTGATCAAGGCCGGTTCGGCCAGCATCGTGGTCGCCGGCGGCATGGAGTCGATGACCAACGCCCCGCACATGATCCCGAACTCGCGCGCCGGCAACCGCTTCGGCAACTTCCAGGCGGTCGACCACATGGCCTGGGACGGCCTGACCAATCCGTATGACGGCCAGGCCATGGGCGTGTTCGCCGAAGCCACCGCCGCCAAGTACGGCTTCACCCGCGAGGAACAGGACGCCTACTCGACCGAATCGGTCAAGCGCGCGCAGGCCGCCCAGCAGTCCGGTGCCTTCGACGCCGAGATCGTTCCGGTCAAGGTCGCCACCCGCAAGGGCGAGGTTGAAGTGAGCACCGACGAACAACCCGGCAAGTCCGACCTGGCCAAGATCCCGACCCTCAAGCCGGCGTTCAAGAAGGACGGCACCGTCACCGCGGCCAGCTCGTCCAGCATTTCCGACGGCGCCGCCGCCACCGTCCTGCTGACCGCCGAGGAAGCCGCCAGGCGCGGCCTGCAGCCACTGGCGAAAATCGTCGGCCACGCCACCTTCTCGCAGCAGCCGGAGTGGTTCACCACCTCTCCGGTCAGCGCGATCGACAAGCTGCTCAAGCAGGTCGGCTGGACCGTGGACCAGGTGGATCTGTTCGAGGTCAACGAAGCCTTCGCGGTGGTCGCGATGGCACCGATCAAGGATCTCGGCATTCCGCACGCCAAGCTCAACGTCAACGGCGGCGCCTGTGCGCTGGGCCATCCGATCGGCGCTTCCGGTGCCCGCCTGGTGGTCACCCTGATCAACGCGCTGCGCCAGCGCGGCGGCAAGCGCGGCGTGGCGTCGCTGTGCATCGGCGGCGGCGAAGCCACCGCGATCGCGGTGGAAATCGTCTGAGCCATGCCCCTGCCCGGGCGGTCGCGGTATCCCCCGGATACCCGGCCGCTTGCCTTTTTGGCGGTTCGATGGGTGCTTTAACGAAGGTTTGACAAAAATAACCAGCGGACCGCTTGACAGGCGTAACTGGCTTGTCATCATGTTGCAGGCGCGCAATAGCGCGTTGCCTAACTAACGACGAGGAAATGCAACATGACCATGAACAAGGCTCTGATCGCGCTGGCTCTGGGTTTCGCCCTGGCTGCGTGCTCGAACCAGGAACAGGCTGCTGACGCCGCTGCCGACGCCAACGCCGCTGCGACCGAAGCCCAGGCTGCTGCCGACGCCGCCGCCCAGGCCGGCACCGCGACCGCCGACGCCGCCCAGCAGTCGGCCGACGCCGCTGCCACCGCCGCTGACGCTGCTGCCACCGCCGCCACCGACGCCACTGCCGCTGGCACCGCCGCCGCTGCCGACGCTGCTGCCGACGCCGCTGGCCAGGCTTCCGACGCCGCCGGCCAGGCTGCCGACGCTGCCAAGGACGCTGCTGCTCCGGCCGAAGAAAAGAAGTAATCACTTCTTAGCTTCATAGCGTTAAAATTGAAAAAGCCGCCGGTTGATTGGCGGCTTTTTCTGTACCCGGGCCCGGGCACTGGCGCCGCTGTCCCAGCGGGCAAGGACGCTCACCCGTTTTGCTCTCAACCAAAACCTCACTGGGGATCCAAATGAAGACCAAGTTCTACATCCTGCTGGCCGCCGCCGTTCTGGCCCTGAGCGCCTGCAACAAGAGCGAAACCACCGACGCCGCCGCGACCGACGCCGCTGCCGCCGCCGACCAGGCTGCCACCGCCGCCGGCGACGCCGCCACCGCCGCTGGTGACGCCGCTGCCGCCGCTGGCGACGCCGCTGCTGCCGCTGCCACCGACGCTGCCGCCGCCACCGCCGACGCCGCCGCCCAGGCTGGCGACGCCGCTGCCGCTGCCACCACCGACGCTGCCGCCACCGCGGCTGGCGCCGTGGCCGACGCCGCCCAGGCGACCGCCGACAAGGCTGCCGAAGTGGCCGACAAGGCTGACGCCAAGGCTGAAGAAGCCAAGAAGTAATCGTCCGGCCATCGCCGAACACGACAAGGCCCGCGCAAGCGGGCCTTGTTTTTTGCGGCGCGGAAAGTTTGGCGGACCTGCGGCTTTGTGTTTACATGCCGCCTTTCCCGTTCCGGTCGCCGCATGTCCGCCATCACTTCGCAACTCGATCCGCGTTCGCAGGAATTTCTCGACAACGCCGAATACCATCGTGCGCTGGTCGCCGAACTCGATCGCCGCCTGGCCCGGGCCGCGGACGGCGGTGGCGACAAGGCACGCCAGCGCCATACCGAGCGCGGCAAGCTGCTGGCGCGTGACCGCATCACCGCGCTGCTCGATTCCGGTTCGCCGTTCCTGGAAATCGCCCCGTTGGCCGCCGAGGACATGTATGACGGCGCCGCGCCCGCCGCCGGCATGGTCTGCGGCATCGGCCGGGTGATGGGCCAGGAAGTGGTGGTAGTCGCCAACGATGCCACGGTCAAGGGCGGCACCTACTTCCCGATGACGGTGAAGAAGCATCTGCGCGCGCAGGAAGTGGCGCGCGAGAACCGCCTGCCCTGCATCTACCTGGTCGATTCCGGCGGCGCGTTCCTGCCGCTGCAGGACGAAGTGTTCCCGGATCGCGAGCACTTCGGCCGGATCTTCTACAACCAGGCGCGCCTGAGCGCCGACAACATTCCGCAGATCGCGGTGGTGATGGGCAGTTGCACCGCCGGCGGCGCCTACGTGCCGGCGATGAGCGACGAATCGATCATCGTCAAGGAACAGGGCACCATCTTCCTGGGCGGCCCGCCGCTGGTGAAGGCCGCTACCGGCGAAGTCGTCGATGCCGAGGCGCTGGGTGGCGCCGACGTGCATACCAGCGTGTCCGGCGTGGCCGATCACTTCGCCGAGGATGATCGCGACGCCCTGCAGATCGCCCGCCGCCTGGTCGGCAACCTCAACCGGCGCAAGGCCGTGCCGGTCGCGGTGCGCGAAGCGTGCGAGCCACTGCATTCGGCCGACGAGTTGTACGGCATCGTGCCGAAGGACACCCGCCGCCCGTTCGACATCCGCGAGGTCATCGCCCGCATCACCGACGGCAGCGAGCTGGACGAATTCAAGGCGCGCTACGGCAAGACCCTGGTGACCGGCTTCGCCCACCTGCACGGCTATCCGGTCGGCATCGTCGCCAACAACGGCATCCTGTTTTCCGAGAGCGCGCTCAAGGGCGCGCACTTCATCGAACTGTGCAATCAGCGCGGCATCCCGCTGGTGTTCCTGCAGAACATCACCGGCTTCATGGTTGGCCGCAAGTACGAGAACGCCGGCATCGCCAAGGACGGCGCCAAGATGGTCACCGCCGTGGCCTGTTCGTCGGTACCCAAGTTCACCGTTGTCATCGGCGGCAGCTTCGGCGCCGGCAACTACGCGATGTGCGGACGCGCGTACGGCGCGCGCTTCCTGTGGATGTGGCCCAACGCGCGCATCAGCGTGATGGGCGGCGAGCAGGCCGCGAGCGTGCTGGCCACGGTCCGGCGCGATGGCATCGAGGCCGGCGGCGGCCATTGGGCGGCGGAAGAGGAAGAAGCCTTCAAGGCCCCCATCCGCGAGCAATACGAAACCCAGGGCAGTCCCTGGTACGCCACCGCGCGGCTGTGGGACGACGGCATCATCGATCCGGCCGACACCCGCCGCGTGCTCAGCCTCGGCCTGTCGGCCTCGCTAAACGCACCGATCGAACCGGCGCGCTTCGGCGTGTTCCGGATGTAGTCCATGGCGGCGCCTGTCCTGCTGGTGACCGGCGGCGGCCGCGGCATCGGCGCCGCCACCGCCCGCCTGGCCGCCGCGCGCGGCTACACGGTGGCGATCAACTACCGGCGCGATGCCGTCGCCGCGGACGCGCTGGTCGAGCGCATCCGCGCCGACGGCGGGCAGGCCGCCGCGTTCGCCGCCGATATCGCGGTGGAAGCCGAAGTGGAACGCCTGTTCGCGGAAGTGGACGGCGCCTTCGGGCCGATCGATGCGCTGGTCAACAATGCCGGCGTGCTGGAAACCCAGATGCGGGTGGAGGCGATGGACGCGGCCCGCGTGCAGCGCATCCTGGCCACCAACGTGATCGGCCCCCTGCTCTGCTGCCGCGAGGCGATCCGGCGCATGTCGACCCGCCGGGGCGGCCGTGGCGGCGCGATCGTCAACGTGTCCTCGGTGGCGGCGCGCACCGGTTCCCCCGGCGAGTACGTCGACTACGCCGCCTCCAAGGGGGCGCTGGATACGCTCACGGTCGGGCTGGCCCAGGAAGTCGCCGCCGACGGTATCCGGGTCAACGCGGTGCGTCCCGGGTTCATCCATACCAACATGCATGCCAGCGGCGGCGAACCGGACCGGGTGGAACGGGTCAAGGCGTTCGTGCCAATGAAACGCGGCGGCCAGCCCGAAGAGGTCGCCCGGGCGATCCTCTGGCTCCTTTCGGAGGAAGCCAGCTACACCAGCGGCACCTTCCTCGACGTCGCCGGCGGCCGCTGACCGCCCCCTCTTCAGCTGCGTGAGCGCGGCCTGCACATCGCCGACCCTCGCATGAATCAGGGCAACGAACCGACCAATGGGCAAAGACGGTCACAACCTTGACCCCGGCGACGGGCGATAGTCGGCCGTTCACATCGCCCGGAGTTGCCGCTTTATGTCCATCTGGAAAGACCAAGGCCCCGCCAAGAAGGATGCCGTTCCGCTGCCGCCGGAACCTTCGCCCGCGCCTGCGCGCGAATCCACGGCGGCTGCGGATTTTTCCCCGACCGTCAGCAATCCGCCGGGCATGCGCGCGGCCCCCGCCCCCGAGCGCGAAGTCAAGGAATCGCTGATCGCCGCCGACCTGACCATCGAGGGCAAGATCGAGGGCACCGGCCACATCCGCATCGCCGGCAAGTTCAAGGGCGACGTCAATGTGCAGGGCGACCTCACCATCGAGAACGGCGCCAAGTTGAACGGCGGCGTGCGTGCCAAGAAGGTGATCATCGCCGGCGAGCTGGAGGGTAACATCGAATCCGCCTTGCGGGTGGAGCTGCTCGCCTCCGGCGTGCTGGTCGGCGACGTCAAGGCCGGCTCCCTGACCGTCGCGGCCGGTTCGCGGATGCGCGGCCAGGCCGACTTCGGCTGGGAAGAGGACAAGGCCGCGCCGCGCGCCGCCAAGGCGGCCAACGGTCCAGACGCCGGCTAAGGCATGAGCAGCCCGCGCCCGGGGATGGCCGGGGCGACCCGTACCTGCCCGCACTGCAAGACCACCATCCTGGAAAGCGCCGCGGTCTGCCCGGCGTGCCGCCACCACCTGCGCTTCGACGAGGCGTCGCTGGCGGCTGCGCGCACGGCGCAGACGGTGGTGCCGCTGAAGGTGGAGGGCAGCGTCCGCCATCCCGCCGATGGCGGTCCCTGGGAGTACTCGGTGGTGATGAGCATCCGCAACGATCGTGGCGAGGAAGTCACCCGCCAGGTGGTCGGCGTGGGCGCGATGCAGCCGGGCGAGCAGCGCACCTTCACCCTGAGCGTGGAGATGTTCCCGCGGCCGGGTGGCCGCGGGCCGCGTCGCTGAAGACCGCCTGCGGGCGAGCGCGCCGCATCCTCCGGGTACCCGCCACTGCTTCCCTGCCCTTACACTGATCGCCGATGCAGGGAAGGATCCAGGGGACTGAATGATTGTCGGCATTGATCTGGGGACCACCCATTCGCTGGTGGGCGTGTATGGCGAACAGGGACCACAGCTGATTCCGAATGCGCTGAACAGCTACCTGACGCCGTCGGTGGTCAGCGTGGATGGCCAGGACGCGGTGCTGGTCGGGCAAGCCGCGCGCGAGCGCCTGATTACCCATCCGCAGTCCAGCGTGGCGCATTTCAAGCGCTGGATGGGCACTGATCGGGTCACCCGGCTCGGCAAGCATTCCTTCCGGCCGGAGGAACTATCGGCGCTGGTGCTGCGCGCGCTGATCGCCGACGCCGAGGCGCACCTTGGCCAGAAGGTCGGCGAAGCCGTCATCAGCGTGCCCGCCTACTTCGGCGACGCCCAGCGCAAGGCGACCCGCATCGCCGGCGAGCTGGCCGGCATCAAGGTCGAGCGGCTGATCAACGAACCCACCGCGGCGGCGCTGGCCTACGGCCTGCAGCAACGCGAAGGCGGCGGACGCTTCCTGGTGTTCGATCTGGGCGGCGGCACCTTCGACGTGTCGATCCTGGAAATGTTCGAGGGCGTGATGGAAGTGCACGCCAGCGCCGGCGACAACTTCCTCGGCGGCGAGGATTTCCTGCATGCGCTGCGCGATGCCTGCCTGCAGGATCTCGGCATCGCCCCGGGCACCCTGCAACCGGCCGAATCGGCGCAACTGCTGCGCCGGCTGGAACTGCTCAAGCGCGAGCTCTCGCACGCGTCGGCCACCGAACATGCCGTCGAACTGACGCTGGCCGGGCAGGCACGCAGCTGGCAGCTGGACGAAGCCCGTTTCGCCCGCATCTGCGAACCGTTGGTGCAGCGCCTGCGCGCGCCGCTGGAACGCGCCATGCGCGACGCCCGGCTCACACCCGCGCAACTGGACGACATCGTGCTGGTCGGCGGCGCTTCGCGCATGCCGCTGACGGCACGGCTGGTGTCGCGCATGTTCGGCCGGCTGCCGCTGCGCCACATCAATCCCGACGAAGCCATCGCGGTGGGCGCGGCGATCGCGGCCGGCATGAAGGCGCGCGACGAGAAGCTGGAGGAAGTGATCCTCACCGATGTCTGTCCGCACACCCTCGGCGTCGGCACCAGCCAGCAGGGGGCCAACGGCCAGGTCACCAGCGGCATCTTCTCGCCAATCATCCACCGCAACAGCACGGTGCCGGTCAGCCGGGTCGAGCGCTACCAGCCGCTGCAGGACTGGCAACGGCAGGTGGAATTCGAGATCTTCCAGGGCGAAAGCCCTCGGGTGGAGCACAACGTGCGGCTGGGCAAGATCAGCGTGGCGGTCCCGGCCAAGGCCGCGCACGAGAACCCGGTGGACATCCGTTTCACCTACGACGTCAACGGCCTGCTCCAGGTCGAGGCCACCGTGGTCGCCACCGGCGAGACCCACGAGGTCATCCTGGAACAGAACCCGGGCATCCTCTCGCAGGCCGAGATCCGCGAACGCCTGGCGACGCTGGCGGCACTGAAGATCCACCCGCGCGACCAGCAGGAGAACCTCAGCCTGATCGCCCGCGCCGAGCGCCTGTACGAGGAACTGCTGTGGGCACGCGGCGATCTGCAGGACGCGCTGGTGCGCTTCCGCGGCGCGCTCGACAGCCAGGATCCCGACGTGATCCGCGAACACCGCACCCATTTCGCCGCCATGCTCCAGCACATCGAGTCGCAGGCCTGAGATGACTCCGTTCGATCTGCTGGGTGTCCCCCGCGACGCGGACGAAAGCGCGATCAAGCGCGCCTACGCGCGACGCCTGAAGGTCACCCGGCCGGATGATGATCCGGAAGGTTTCCAGCGCCTGCACGAGGCCTACCAACAAGCCCTCCAGCATTGCCGGCAGCGGGCGATGGCGGCCGCCTGGGAGGAAGAGGAAGACGACATCGAAGCGGCGGACGTAGCCACGGTCGGCGATGACGACCAGCCGCAGGCCGGACGGGAACATGGACACGGGGAAACGGAACTGCTGGCGGATCCCGCGACGGCGCACACCGTCCTGCTCGACGCGGAACAACTGGACGCGCTGATCTCCGGGCGCACGCCGCACCTGCCATCGCCGGTCGCCAGCGCCGCCGCAGCAGCGGCCTCCGCGGTTGCGGATGCGACCACGCGACGCTTCGACTTCGATGGTTTTTTCGCGGAAACCGTGCAACGGGCCCGCGATACGCCTCCCGCCGTACTGTCGGCCTGGCTGGCGGCACACGACGACCTTTACCAGTTGGAACTGAAACAGTCGGTCGGCGATGCGCTGTTCCAGCGCCTGGGTTACGACGGCGTCACGATTCCACCCGCGAACCTGTCCGCGCTGGAGACCTTCTTCGGCCAGCAGGACTATTGGCTGGAGCAACGGATGGCGGTGCGCTGGGCGATCGAACGCGAGCAGACTTCCCGCTACGACGAGCCACGTCCGCTGGCGATCCGCCAGCTCAAGCGCCCTTTCCGATGGCCGCAGGCGCTGGCCATCGCCTGCGTGCCGGGAATGTCCGCGCGCATCGCCCGGTTGTCGCAACGCCTGAGCGAGGACTACGGCGATCTGCCGGATGGCATTGATCCGGGCCAGGATCAGTTCTTCCGGCAACTTGCCCGCAAGGACTATCTCGGCGTCTGGCGCTGGTTGCCGATGCTGGCACGCGCCGTCCTGTTGGCGCTGCTGGGCTATCTGCTCGCACCGGTCGTGTTCGCGCAATCGCGCCCTGCCCTGTCGACCGCGCTGGTGGTCGGTGGAGTTGCCCTGGCAATCCAGGGCGGCTGGCGCCTGATGGTGTGGCTGCACGCGATCAGCCTCGGCGACAACGGTTCCGCCAACGAGAGCCGACGCACGCTGATACCGGTGTTGCTGGCAGTGACGGGCCTGGTCCTGGCCGCGCTGTCGGGAGTGGACTGGCTGGCCTACCCACTGGTCGTTCCCGCCGCCCTGATTCATTGGCGACGCAGCTTCGATGCCTTGCGATTCCTGCTGGGTGGCATCGCCATGCAGCCCTTGTTGCCCGGCACGCTTCCCGATCTGTGGTCGGCCGGGGCGGTCGGCTTCGCCGTGGTCCCACTGGGCCTTGCTTTGTTTGACGGACTCTACGCGCGCAGCCAGCGGATTCCATTGTCCGCCGCCGCGGGCAATGGCTGGACCACGCTGGCCTCGTACGGCTTCTTCGTCGGCTGGGTGCTGGCGCGGGTGTTCTAGGCGGTCAGACCTTCGACGACGGCCCGCAACTGTTGCAGCCGCCGCAGCCGTCGCCACCACCGGAACCGCGCGGCTCCGGCGCGATCCAGCGCCCCAGCGCATGCAACCAGCCTGGACGACCCTCGCGCAGCAACGGCAGCGCCAACGCCACCCGCGCCTTGCGCAGCGTGCCCGGAAACTGCTTCTTCAGCACCACCCACACGCTGGCCAGCGCCAGCAGGCCGATGATCGCGTATTGCAGGATCAGCGAGCCGTCCACGTCAGCCCGCTCCCAGCGCCTTGGCGATCTGGTAGGTCAGCAGCGAGGCGACATAGGCCATCGCGAACAGGTAGAACGCCGCGTACGACATCTGCTTCCACGAGTTGGTCTCCCGCTTGATGGTCGCCAGCGTGGACAGGCACATGGGCGCATAGATGTACCAGACCAGCAGCGACAGCGCGGTCGCCAGCGACCAGCCATCGCTGATCAATGGCGACAACGCCTGCGCGGCTGCGTCGTCGTCGGCCGCGGACAGCGCGTAGACCGTTGCCAGCGACGCCACCGCCACTTCACGTGCCGCCAGGCCCGGAATCAGCGCGATGCAGATCTGCCAGTTGAAGCCCAGCGGCGCGAAGAACACCGCCATCGCATGACCGATGCGGCCGGCAAAGCTGTAGTCGATGGCCGGCCCCACCGCGTCGACCGGTGGCGCGGGGAAGTTCAGCAACACCCACAGCAGCACTGTCATCGCCAGGATGATGCCGCCGACCCGGCGCAGGAAAATCCAGGCGCGCTCCCACAGGCCGATCGCGAGATCGCGTGGATGGGGAATGCGGTAGGAAGGCAGCTCCAGCATCAGCGGATGCTCGCTCTTGTCGCGGCGCCACTTCTTCATGACCCAGGCCACCAGCAGCGCGCTGAGGATGCCCGCCACGTACAGGCCGAACAGGACCAGGCCCTGCTGGTTGAACATGCCGATCTTCTTTTCCGGCACGAACGCGCCAATCAGCAGCGCATACACCGGCAGGCGCGCCGAGCAGGTCATCAACGGTGCGACCAGGATTGTCGCCAGGCGATCGCGCGGATCCTGGATCGAACGGGTCGCCATGATGCCGGGAATGGCGCAGGCGAAGCTCGACAGCAACGGGATGAAGGAACGCCCCGACAGGCCGGCCGAGGCCATCATCCGATCCAGCAGGAACGCCGCGCGCGGCAGGTAGCCGGATTCCTCCAGCGCCAGGATGAAGGCGAACAGGATCAGGATCTGCGGCAGGAACACGATCACGCCACCGACGCCGGCGATGATGCCGTCCACCAGCAGGCTGTTGAGCGGGCCTTCCGGCAGTGTGCCGCCCACCCATTCACCCAGTGCGCCGGTCCCCGCTTCGATCAGATCCATCAACGGAGTGGCCCAGGCGTACACCGCCTGGAAGATCAGGAACATCACCACGATCAGTGCGACGAAGCCGATCACCGGGTGCAGCAGCCAGCGATCCAGCGCGTCGTCCACCCTGGCGGTGCGTTGCGGCATGTCCACCGCCATCGACAGCAGACGGCGCGTTTCCGCGTGCAGGTCGGCGTCGCCGCCCAGCCGGTGCTTCGGCGGATGCGGCGCATCGGCCATGCGCTCGATCTGCTCGACCAGCGCGCGAGCACCGTTGTGCTTGACCGCCACCGTCTCCACCACCGGCACGCCGAGTTCGCGCGACAGCGCTTCCAGGTCCACGCGGATACCGCGGCGACGCGCGGCGTCCATCATGTTGACCGCCAGGATCATCGGCTTGTCGAGCTCGCGCACTTCCAGCGCGAAACGCAGGTGCAGGCGCAGGTTGGTGGCATCGACCACGCAGACCAGCACGTCCGGCGGCGCCTCGCCGGGCAGGAAGCCACGGCAGAAATCACGGGTGACCGCCTCGTCCAGGCTGGCGGCATGCAGGCTGTAGGCGCCGGGCAGATCCAGCAGCGCGTAGCTGCGTCCAGAGGCGGTGTGCAGGCGGCCTTCCTTGCGCTCGACGGTCACGCCGGCGTAGTTGGCGACCTTCTGGCGACTGCCGGTCAGCTGGTTGAACAGTGCGGTCTTGCCGCAGTTCGGGTTGCCGACCAGGGCCAGCCGCAATGGCTGCGCGCTCATGCCGCCGCTCCCGCCGGACGGACCCGGATCCGCGCCGCCTCGCTGCGACGCAGGGCGAAACGGGTGAAGCCCACCTGCACCAGCAGCGGTTCGGCGCCCAGCGGTCCCTTGGCGACGATCTGCACCTCCTCGCCGTCGACAAAACCCAGCTCGCGCAGGCGGCGGGCGATGTTGTCGTTGGGGTGGCTGTCGTCGACCGATTCGACGATGGCCAGGGTCCGGGGAGGCAATTCGGTCAGCATCACGCGGCAACTCTCAAATGCGAACTATTCTCATTGTAGCATCGCCGCAGCGCACGAAGGCCAAAATCGGCGCAGGGGCTATCATTTGCCGCTTTCGGGAGGAGCAGACATGACGGAGCCGCACGCACCGGCGCTGGCCAGCCATCTGGATGATGGCGTGTTGCGGCTGCGGCTGAACCGCCCGGAACTGCACAACGCGTTCGACGCCGGCCTGATCGCGCAGCTGACCCGTGAACTGGAAGGGGCTGGAGCCAACCCCAATGTCCGGGTGGTGGTGCTGGAAGGTGCCGGCGCCTCGTTCTCGGCCGGGGCCGATCTGAACTGGATGCGCGGCATGGCCGCCGCCGGCGAAGCCGAGAACCGCGAGGACGCGCTGGCGCTGGCCCGACTGATGCGCACGCTGGACGAACTGCCGCGTCCGACTCTCGCACGCGTGCATGGCGCGGCGTTCGGTGGTGGGGTCGGCCTGGTGGCCTGCTGCGATATCGCCATCGGCGTGCCGGAGGCGAAGTTCGGGCTGACCGAGAGCAAACTCGGTCTGTTGCCGGCGGTGATTTCGCCCTACGTCATTGCCGCGATCGGGCCGCGCCAGGCCCGGCGCTGGTTCGCGACCGCCGAGATTTTCGACGCCGCCACGGCGCTGGACATCGGCCTGCTGCACCAGGTGGTCGAAGCCGACGCGCTGGATGCGGCGGTGCAACGCCAGATCGATCTGCTGCTCAAGGCCGGACCGCAGGCCGCCGCCACCGCCAAGCAACTGGTCACCCGGGTCGCTGCGCAGGCGGACCGTGATTGCCTGGATGCCGACAATGCCGCGCTGATCGCGCGCCTGCGGGTGTCGGCCGAAGGCCAGGAAGGCCTGTCCGCCTTCCTGGAAAAACGCGCGCCGGCCTGGGTGCCCGCGCGCTGACGCCACTGGCGCGGGGAGCGCGCCGCCCTCTTCCCTCCAAGGTGTGCCGACATGATTGACCATGCTGGTTTTGCCGTCGCCGACTATCCGCGCAGCCGCGCTTTCTACGAACGGGTGCTCGCACCGCTGGGCTACGCGGTGGTCATGGAAGTGACCGAGCGCGAAACCGGCCCGGGTGGCTACCAGGGCTGCGGATTCGGACCGCCGCGCAAGCCGGCGTTCTGGGTCGGCACCGGCGCGCGTCCGGGCACCGGCACCCATGTCGCCTTCGTCGCCCCCGACCGCGGCGCCGTCGATGCCTTCCATGCCACGGCCCTGGCTGCGGGCGCGACCGACAACGGCGCCCCGGGCCTGCGCCCGCACTACCATCCCGATTACTACGCCGCGTTCGTGATCGATCCCGACGGCAACAACGTCGAAGCGGTCTGCCACGCGCCGGCCTGATCCTCGCCTCGCTTTCCTACCGAACCGACACGGAAATCCCGACCCGCATGTTCGACAAGATCCTCATCGCCAACCGCGGCGAAATCGCCTGCCGCGTGATCCGCACCTGCCGTCGCCTCGGCATCCGCACCGTTGCGGTGTATTCGGAAGCCGACGCCGACGCACAGCACGTGCGCCAGGCGGACGAGGCCTGGCCGATCGGCGGACCGCGGCCGGCCGACAGCTACCTGCGCGGCGACGCCATTCTGGAAGTCGCGCGCCGCAGCGGCGCGCAGGCCATCCATCCCGGCTATGGCTTCCTGTCGGAGAACGCCGACTTCGCCGAGGCGGTGGAAGCGGCGGGTCTGGTCTTCATCGGCCCGGGCGCGGCGTCGATGCGCAAGATGGGCAGCAAGGCCGGAGCCAAGGAGTTGATGGCCGCCGCCGGCGTGCCGGTGGTGCCGGGCTACACCGGCGAGGATCAATCGCCCAACACGCTGTCGCGCGAGGCCGCACGGATCGGCTTCCCGCTGATGATCAAGGCCGCCCACGGCGGTGGCGGCAAGGGCATGCGGATCGTGCACCGGCTGGACGACTTCATCGCCCAGTTGGAAAGCTGCCAGCGCGAGGCGGCCAACGCCTTCGGCCGCGACCGCGTGCTGCTGGAACGCTACGTGTCCACGCCGCGCCACATCGAGATCCAGGTGTTCGCCGATCGCCACGGCCATACCCTGCATCTCAAC
This sequence comes from Pseudoxanthomonas sp. OG2, assembly GCF_014192765.1. Lineage (NCBI taxonomy): Bacteria > Pseudomonadati > Pseudomonadota > Gammaproteobacteria > Lysobacterales > Lysobacteraceae > Pseudoxanthomonas > Pseudoxanthomonas sp. OG2. The sequence continues at coordinate 517,302 of NZ_JACHYM010000001.1, forward strand.
GAGCGAGAGTGTTCGGCGCAGCGGCGCTACCAGAAGGTGCTGGAGGAAGCGCCCTCGCCGTTCCTGACCCCGGCGCAACGCGCGGCGATGGGCCAGGCCGCCATCCTCGCCGCGCAGGCGATCGACTACGTCAATGCCGGCACGGTCGAATTCATCGTCGCACCCGACGGCGAATTCTTCTTCATGGAGATCAACACCCGCCTGCAGGTCGAGCACCCGGTCACCGAGATGACCACCGGCCTGGACCTGGTGGAGTGGCAGTTGCGGGTGGCGGCCGGCGAGCCGCTGCCGCTGGCGCAGGACGCGATTCCGCAGCAGGGCCACGCCATCGAGGTGCGCCTGTACGCCGAGGATCCGGAAGCCGGGTTCCTGCCCGGTTCGGGCCGGCTGGAACGCCTGCGGCTGCCGCCGACGGACCCGCACGTGCGCATCGATTCGGGCGTGACCGAAGGCGATACGGTCACCATTTTCTACGATCCGATGATTGCCAAGCTGATCGTCCACGACCGCGACCGCCCCGCCGCGCTGGCGCGCCTGCGCGACGCGCTCGAACAGTGCGACGTGATCGGGCCGAAGTCGAACATCGCGTTCCTGGAGCGGCTGGCGCGCCACCCGGCGGTGCTGGAGGGGCGCATCGATACCGGCTACCTGGACCGGCACCTGGACGAGTTCCTCGCCGCCGGCGAACCCGACCCGGCCGCCCTGTTGGCCGCCGCCACCGCCACCCTGCTCGCGCAGGAGGCCGCTGCCGCCGATACCGCGCGCGCGTCCGCCGATCCGGGTTCGCCCTGGGCCATCGCCGACGGCTGGCGACTGGGCCATGCCGGCCAGCGGCCGCTGAGTTTCGTCCACCGGGGACAGACCTTCGCCCTGAAGGCACAGGGTACCCAGGGCCGCTATGCCATCGAACACGACGGCCGCACCCACGCCATCGAGGGCGCGCGGTTGACCGGCGACCTGCTCGGTTTGCGTATGGATCATGAAGCACGGCGTTTCCGCGTCCTGCGGGAAGGCGAGCGCATCACCGTCCACGACGGCCGGCAGCGGGTCGTGCTGGAACAGGTGCCCGCCTATCGCAGGACCGCGACCGCCGATGCCGGGGGAGACCACCGCGTGCGCGCGCCGATGCCCGGCCGCGTGGTGGTGGTCCGCGCCAAGGCCGGCGACACGGTGACCACGGGCCAGGAACTGCTGGTGATGGAAGCGATGAAGATGGAGCTGGCATTGAAGGCCCCGCGCGATGGCGTGGTGGGCGAGCTGCGCGCCAGCGCCGGCGACTTCGTCGAAGCCGACGCCGTCCTGGTGACCCTGGAATGACGGGCCGCCGCCGCATGCCGCTGTTGTTCCTGCTGGCCCTCGCGTTGCCGGCCCTGCCCGGCTGCCTGATGTTCGAACGCGCTCCCGCCGAACTGGGCTGCGACCCGGCCCTGGCCGGCCGCTGGCTGCCGTTGCCCGGCGCGGATCCGGAAAAGATGCCGCTGGGCTCCGGCGACTACGCCGAGATCGACGCGCAGTGCCAGGTCTCGCTGGTCGAAAGCGGCAAGACGCCGCGCACCCGGTTCCGCGCGCTGGGTTTCGAACTCGACGGCACGCGCTACCTGGCGCTGGACCAGGACGACATGCGCGATCTGTTCAACGACCCGAAAGCGCCGGCGGGAAACAGCAAGTTGCCCGCCACCAGCGTGCTGCTACTCAAATACCGCATCGCCGACGACGTGCTGGAAGTGGCGATGCCGCGGGCCAGCCGCGCGCTCGAACGCATCCAGCAGGGCGACCCGGGCATTCGCGAGGTCGACACGATGGTGTATCTGCTGGGAGGCGAGGCCGACGCACTGCGGGCGACGCTGGCGGCGGATCCGGGGCTGTTCGACAGCTTCGATCCCGCCTCGCGCAATCCGCGCCTGCGCCGCGCCGGCATGGAGGCCGCGCCATGACCGACTTCGTCCGCATCGTCGAGGTCGGTCCGCGCGACGGCCTGCAGAACGAGAAGGCGGTGATCGCCACCGCCGACAAGATCGAACTCATTGATCGCCTCTCCCGTACCGGCCTGCGCACCATCGAGGCCACCAGCTTCGTCAGTCCACGCTGGGTGCCGCAACTGGCCGACGCGGCGGAAGTGTTCACGGGGATCCATCGCGAACCGGGTGTTGCCTATCCGGTGCTGGTGCCGAACGAGACCGGCTACGACCGCGCGCGCGCGGTCGGCGTGGAGGAAATCGCGGTGTTCACCGCCGCTTCCGAAGCGTTCAACCGCAAGAACATCAATGCCGGCATCGACGAATCCATCGAGCGCTTCCGGCCGGTGCTGGCGCGCGCCGCCACCGACGGAGTGCGGGTTCGCGGCTACGTGTCCACGGTGCTCGGTTGCCCCTATCAGGGCGATGTGCCGGTGGCCGACGTGGTCAGGGTCGCGAGCCGGCTGCACGAACTGGGCTGCTACGAGATTTCGCTCGGCGACACCATCGGCGTGGGCACCCCGCTGAAGGCGCGCGCGATGCTGCAGGCGGTCGCCAGCGTGGTGCCGCTATCGTCGCTGGCGGTGCATTTCCACGACACCTACGGCCAGGCGCTGGCCAACATCCTGGCGTGCCTGGAGGAAGGCGTGCGGGTGGTCGACGCCGCGGTCTCGGGGACCGGCGGCTGTCCCTACGCCAAGGGTGCCAGCGGCAACGTCGCCAGCGAGGACGTGGTCTACATGCTGCACGGCATGGGCATCGCCACCGGTGTCGACCTGGACCGGCTGGGCGAAACCGGCCGCTGGCTCGCCGCCCTGCTCGGCCGCGAGACCGGCAGCAAGGCCGGCAAGGCGATGGCGGCCACATGAACGTCGCCGGCGCGTCGGCCCCGGACGATGCCGCCAGCCCGGCGGCCGTCCCCGTCGCGCCGGAGACCGAAGCCACCTTGCAGGCCATCGCCCGCGCGATGGCCGATCCCGCGGTCGACGAGGGAACCCGCGCCCTGCTCGCCCGCGCCCGCGAGACCCTGCTTGCCGCGCTGGCCAGCGCGGAAGCCGAACGCCAGCGCTACCGCAATCTTTTCGACGCCGTGCCCGATCCGGTCAGCATCATCGCCGAGGACGGGACGGTGATGGATCTCAATCGCGCCGGCATGCGCGCCTACCGCCGGCCGCGCGAGGAGATCGTCGGCAAGAACATCAACGTGCTCAACCCGGATCTGCCGCGCGATCACCTGATGCCGGTCTGGGAGACGCTCAACCGTGGTGATACCTATGTCATCGAGGTCACCAACATGCGCGGCGACGGTAGCCGCTTCCCGGTCGAAGTGCATTCGGCCAACATCAATTTCGACGGGCGCAAAAGCATCGTCGCGGTGGCACGCGACATCAGTACGCGGCGGGAAGCGGAGATGCGCTACCGCGAACTGATGGAAACCATCGACAAGGGCATCGTGGTGCAGGATCACGATCTGGGCCTGCAGTACTGCAACGGCGCGGCCATGCGCATCTTCGGCATCCGCGAGGATCAGCGCACGGCCGACGAGCTGGGCATCGAACACTGGCGCATCGTCGGGGCGGATGGTCGCGAGTTGCGCCGCGACGAACTGCCGGCGCAGCGCGCGCTGGATACCGGCCATGTCGTCGAGAGCGCGCTGCTGGGCATGTACCACCGCCAGCGCCGGCAGATGATCTGGTTGACGGTCACCTCGGTGCCGCAGTTCCTGCCCGGCGGCAACCGGCCGGCACAGGTGACTTCGCTGTTCAGCGACGTGACCGAGCTCAAGCGCGACAGCGCGCTGTTCGATCGCGCGCAGTCGCTGGCGCACATCGGCGGCTGGGAATGGGACATCGCCCGCGACCGCCTGTACCTGACCGAGGAAGCCATCCGCATCCTCGGTGCCGCCCTGCCCCCCGATACCCTCGATGCGCTGCTGGCCTGCCTGCGCGAGCCGGATCGGCGGCGCCTGCGTTGCATGGTGGAACGGGTCGCCACCGGTGGCGCCGGTTTCGATCTCGAGCTGCAGGGACGCCGCCACGACGGCCAGCCGTTCTGGATCCGGGTGATCGGCGACGCCGAGCCCGGCGACCCCGGCAACTCGCGGATCACCGGCACTCTGCAGGACATCTCCACCGACAAGCAGGCGGAAGAGACCCTGCGCATCCAGGCCCGCACCGATCCACTCACCGGCCTGATGAACCGCGACGCGGTGCTGACCGAAATCGCCGAGCGCCTGGCCGATCCCGTCCATCCGCAGGCTTCGGTGCTGTACATCGATCTCGACCGCTTCAAGATGATCAACGACGTGCTGGGCCACAATGCCGGCGACGAGCTGCTGGTGCAGGCGGCCAACCGCATCCGCGACGCGGTGGGCGAGCACGGCATGATCGCGCGCTTCGGCGGCGACGAGTTCCTGGTGGTCTGCGATGCCGGCGGCGACCGTGCCCTGCCCGAGCGCCTCGCCGACGCCATCCTGCGGGCGTTCGCCGAGGCCTTCCGCTTCGACCAGGACGAATTTTCGATCACCGCCAGCATCGGCATCGCGCGTGCGCCCGACGATGGCCTGCGCCCGCAGCAATTGATCCAGAACGCCGACATCGCGATGTACGACAGCAAGCACCGCGCCCGCAACGGCTGGCAGGTGTTCTCGCCCGAACTGGCGCAGCGCCAGCAGGATCGCCTGCAGATCGAGACCCAGCTGCGGCGCGCGGTGGACAACCAGGAATTCCGGCTGGTCTACCAGCCGCAGGTGGATCTGCGCCAGGGCCGGATCGTCGCCGCCGAGGCGCTCATCCGCTGGCAGAACCACCAGCTCGGCGAACTGCGCCCGGACCTGTTCATCAGTCATGCCGAAACCACCGGCGACATCGTCAACATCGGCAGCTGGGTGCTGCGCGAGGCCTGCCGCCAGGTCGCGGAGTGGCGCGATCAGGGCCTGGGCATCGTGCGGGTGGCGGTCAACGTCTCCTATCGCCAGTTCGTCGGCGAGGATCTGGCCGACAAGGTGCGCCGCCTGCTCGAAGAGTTCCAGTTGCCGGGTTCGGCGCTGGAGCTGGAGTTCACCGAACGCGTGCTGATCGAGGACGCGCCGTCCACCCTGCGCACCTTCGCCGGGCTCAAGGCGTTGGGCGTGGTGTTGACCATCGACGATTTCGGCGAAGGCTACAGCGCGCTCAATTACCTGCGCCGACTGCCCATCCACGGGCTCAAGCTCAGCCAGCTGTTCACCGAGGGCGTGCCGAACAACCGTTCCGACGTGGCGGTCTGCCAGGCGGTTTCCGCGATCGCCCGCAGCCTGGGCCTGGGACTGGTCGCCGAAGGCGTGGAATCGGAGGCCCAGCGCCAGTTCCTGCTGCAACTGGGCGTACCGGTCGGCCAGGGCTTCCTGTTCGCCCCGGGCCTGTCGCCGGACGAGTTCGCCCGCCGCCTGGACGTGCCGTTGGACCGCGCCTCCAACGGCTGAGCGCGCACCGCTGCCGGGGCGACCGGTCATTCGCGTAAAATGCGGGTCTTTCCGTCCCAGGTTTCCCGCATGCAAGTGTCCGCTACCCGCGCCGTCATCACCGGCGGCGTCTCCGGCCTCGGCTTCGCCGTGGCCCAGCATCTGGTCGCGCAGGGCGGCAAGGTCGCGCTGTTCGACGTCAACGACGACAAGGGCGCGGCCGCGGTCGCCGCGCTGGGCGAGGCCAATGCCCGCTACTTCCGCACCGACGTCACCGACGAGGCCGGCGTGGCAGCGAACATCGCCGCCGCCAGCGAATTCCTCGGCGGACTGAACGCCGCCGTCAACTGCGCCGGCATCCTCGGCGCCGGTCGCGTGCTGGGCAAGGAAGCGCCGATGCCGCTGTCGACCTTCCAGACCACGGTGCTGGTCAACCTGGTGGGCAGCTTCAACGTGGCCAAGGCCGCCGCCAACCTGATGCAGCACAACGAGGGCGGCACCGACGGCGAACGCGGCGTGATCATCAACACCGCCAGCGTGGCCGCGTACGAAGGCCAGATCGGCCAGGCCGCCTACTCGGCCTCCAAGGGCGGCGTGGTCGGCATGACCCTGCCGATGGCGCGCGAGCTGTCGCGCTTCGGCATCCGGGTGATGACCATCGCTCCGGGCATCTTCTGGACCCCGATGGTCGATGGGATGCCCGAGGCCGTGCAGCAATCGCTCAGCGCATCGATCCCGTTCCCCTCGCGCCTGGGCAAGCCCGACGAATTCGCCGACCTGGTCGCCTACATCCTTGGCAACACCTATCTCAACGGCGAGACGATCCGCCTCGACGGCGCCGTCCGGCTGGCACCCAAGTAAGCCGGGATTGGGGATTCGGGATTGGAGATTCGCAGAAGCACTCCACCGAAACCCATCCCGCTTTTCCCGAATCCCCAATCCCGAATTCCCAATCCCATGAAAGCATTCGACATCAAGAAAGGAAACGTCGTCGAGCACAACGGCGGCGTGTACCAGATCCGCGACATCGACCGCAGCTCGCCGCAGGGGCGTGGCGGCAACGTGCGCTTCCGCTTCACCATGTACAGCGTGCCGGGCGGCAACAAGCTGGACGCCAGCTTCGATGCCGACGACAACCTGACCGAAGTGGAGCTGCTGCGCCGCCAAGCCACGTTCTCGTACAAGGACGGCGACGCCTTCGTGTTCCTCGACGACGAGGACTACACGCCGTACACGCTGGATGCGGACGTGCTGGGCGATGACGCCGGCTACATCACCGACGGCCTGGCCGGTTGCTACGTGCAGGTCATCGATGAACTCCCCGTGGCCCTGCAGTTGCCGCAGCACGTGGCCCTGGAAGTGGTGGAAACCCCGCCGGAACTGAAGGGCGGCACCGCCACCAAGCGTCCGAAGCCGGCCAAGTTGAGCACCGGCATCGAAATCATGGTGCCCGAGTACATCACCAACGGCGAACGCATCCTGGTCAACACCACCACCGGCGAATTCGGCGGCCGCGCCGACTGACGCTGCCCGCGGTTCCGGGGCGGGTCCGCGAGGGCCCGCCCTTTTTGTTTTTCATTCTTCAACCTGGAACGCGTCATGTCCGAGCCCCGCTTCCGTCTCGCCACCGCCGAAGACATTGACACGCTGGTTCCGATCGTCCGCGAGTTCTACGCCGACGAGGACATTCCGTGGGACGAGGCGATGCTGCGCGATGCACTCGACGCCCTGCTGCGCGATCCCGCCAATGGTCGCCTGCTGCTGATCGAACGCGGCGGCACGCTGGCTGGCTACATCGTGGTCGGCTTCTGCTTCAGCCTGGAGTTCGGCGGGCGCTACGGCTTGCTGGACGAGTTGTACGTCCTGCCCACCCAGCGCGGTGGCGGCCTGGGCAAGCTGGCCCTGGCCGAGGTGGAAGCGCTGTGCCGGCGCGAAGGCCTGCGCGCGGTACGGCTGGAAGTCAGCGACGACAACGAGCACGCCCACGGCATCTACCAGCGCAGCGGCTACGACGCGCATCCGCGCCGGCTGATGACCCGCTGGCTGGACGAGAACGCCTGAGCTCAGTTCAGCTGCAGTCCGCCGGCCTGGCGATGCAGTTCGCGCAGGTGCGCGCCCAGCCATGCGATGTTGGCATCGACGGCCTCGCGATCTCGGGCCTGGGCCGGACTGAGCAGCGATCGGGCCTGCTGGTCCAGCTGCCGCTCCAGATCGCGCAGGCGTTCGCGCCGGGCCGCGCTGCCGGCCTGGAGCGCTGTCCGTTCTTCCGCCTGCGGCAAGCCATAGCCGGCGCCTTCGAGCAGATCCGCGGGGCGGCTCATCCAGGCGGTTTCCCGCAGCAATGTCCGCAAGGTCCCGGCCGCCGCGCCCAGCTCATCACCACCTGATTGCAGGTAGCGGCGCTTGAACGCCTCGCGGAACCGCGATTCCTGCTGCCGTCGCGCCGCCTGTTCGAGCACCAGCAACGCGGCGGCCGCCTTCAGATCGGCACGTTCCAGCCACAGACGCCGCTGCTGCGGGGACGTGGCCAGCCACTCCTCGACTCCGCGTTGCGGCAGATCCGTCCGCGCGCGGGCGACCTCGAACAGGCCCTGGAAACGCTCGCGCAGTGAATCGAAGCGGTATCCCTCGCGCAGCGCCCGCGCCGGATCCGCCAGCACCGTCCCGTCGGCGATGCCGGCGCGTTGCAATCGCCGCGCCAGCCCGGTCGGGGTGATGCCGCCCAGATCCGCGTCGCCGAGCCGGGGCGCGCCGTCGCGCAGCAGCTTGTAGGTTTCCACCGCGCAATTGTTGCCGAGGAAGAAGTAGTGGCCGTCATAGCTCCAGTGAAGCTGCGCGGCACGCTCGACCAGCGTCGCGATTTCCGAGCGCTCCAGCCGCAGCGGCACGGATTGCAAGCCGCGCAGCTCGATCTTGGTGTACTCGTCGATCACCTGATCCAGCGGCAGCACGAACAGGCGCGAGGGATAGCGGCCGGTCAGCCCTCGCCAGCTGGAAATCTGCAGATCGCCCACGAAGGCGCGGAACGACAGCACCCGGTGGTGTTCCAGGTCCAGCCGGCAATCCGGGCCGAGCGGCCGCCCTGGCGCGCAGATCACCAGCCGCAGCATGCTGTGCCCCCAGCGGCTCATCATCGCGTCGTTGCCTTCGGCCAGCAGGTAATCCACCTGGTAGATCCGTTCCGGATCCAGCGTGCCCAGCCGTCCGCCGGTCGCCGACGCCGCATCCGCGCCCGCGCCCACGTCGCCCGCATCGACGTAGGCGAATCCATCCGCGCATGCCGCACTCGCGACCGCGGGTGCCCCCCAGCGCTGCGTGAAGTAGCGGTACTGCGCCGGTCGCCGGCAGGCGTAGTCGGCATCCAGCAGGAAATGCTCCAGGTTCACCGCGACGTATTCGCGGGGATTGTGCAGTTCGTAAGGATCCGGGCTGCGTTCGCGGAAATCGTTGCCGCGCCGGCGCCCCATCAGCCGGGTCAGGCCCGGCGTTGCGCGGATCTGCCAGCCGGCCAGATCCAGCAGGCGCGGATCCCGCGACATCGCGCCGCTCGCGGAGCGATCGAGGAAATGTCCCAGTTCGTGCAGCAGCGCGGCCAGGGCCGGACGTCCGTCGCCCTCGCCCACTGCGGGTGAGGCCATGAGCCCAGCCAGCAGGTTCCGGTTGAGCAACAGGCGATCACCGGTGGCGCGGCCATGCACCTGCGCGTCCAGGCGCGGGCTCCACTGCACGCGAATGTCGCGATCCAGCGTCGCGCGCATCGCCGGTGTCAGTCGCGCGACCGCCTCGGCCAGCAGTCGTTCGCTGGCGGCGATTTCATCGGGTTGGAGACCGGCGGAATCCAGCCGCAGGCGCGGCGATGCCTGCGCGTGCCCGGCGACGCAGGCGAGCGCCGCCAGCAGGGCCAGGGCGCGGAAGCCCGCGCCGGCGCGGCGCGGGTTCCGGCCGCCCGGGTTCACAGCGCCAGGATGGCCTGCGCCAGGGCCATGTCGCTGGCCTCGCGCGCGTTCGTGTCGCGTTCGCGCAGGTGCCGCAGCGCGGCTTCCAGGCGCGCGCCGCGGATGCGGCCTTCGCTGGCCACGAAGCTGGCGGCGTCGTCACGGGCCTGCAGCACCACCTTGTCGTCGCCGGAGGAACTGCCCGACGAGGCGGAGGAACCGGCCGAGGAGGCGCCGGCGGAGGAACCGGCGAAGCTGCCGGCGAAAGCGGGAATCGAAAGGACCAGCAGCGCGCTGGCGACAAGCAGGCGTTTCATGCGCGGAAAGATACTCGAATCAGGGGTTGGCAAAGACTACCGCAAATCTCCCGAATCACCTGAATCCCTCCTTGTAGGAGCGACGTCAGTCGCGACCGTGCAAGGTCGAGGCAAGCGCGGTCGGCACTCAAGCGGGAAGGTTCCGGTCAAGGTCCATGTGGACCGACCCCGGCTTGGGGTGCCGGCCCGGACGGCACGGTCGCGACTGACGTCGCTCCTACAAAAGCAGGTTCCGTCAGTCCGGGTCGAACAGCTTGCCCGGGTTCATCAGCCCGTTCGGATCCAGCACCCGCTTGATCCCGCGCATCACCGCGATTTCCGCGGCGCCGCGCGTGCTGTCCAGGTAGGGCTTCTTGACCAGGCCGATGCCATGCTCGGCGGAAATGCTGCCGCCGTGCCGCCGCAGCGAGGCCGCCAGCAGCTTGGTCACGTGTTCGCACTGGCGGACGAATTCGGCATCGTCCAGGCCATCGGGCTTGAGCACGTTGATGTGCAGGTTGCCGTCGCCGATGTGGCCGAACCAGACCACCTCGAAATCCGGGTAGGCATCGCCCAGCAGCGCCTGGGTCTCGGCCAGGAACGCCGGCATCGCCGAAATCCGCACCGACACGTCGTTCTTGTACGGCTTGTAGCGCGCCAGCGCCTCGGTGATGCCCTCGCGCAGGCGCCACAGCTGGGCGGCCTGGGCGTCGCTCTGGCTGATCACGCCGTCGCTGACCCAGCCCTGCTCCAGGCAGGCCTCGAACGCGACCATCGCCGCCGTTTCCTTCGCCTCGTCGCCGATCGCGAATTCGGTGACCACGTAATAGTGATGGACTTCCGCGAACGGCGGTTGCGCGCCGTGCGCCAGCACGTGCTCGAGCGCCCGATCGGTGAAGAACTCGAAGGCTTCCAGTTGCAGGCGCGCGCGGAACTCGGCGAACACCCGCATCAGCACCTCGAACGAGGGCAGCGCCAGCAGCATCACGTTGGTCGGCGGCGGCGGGTCGGTCAGCCGCAGGGTGGCCTCGACCACGACGCCCAGGGTGCCCTCCGAGCCGATGACGAGCTGGCGCAGGTCGTAGCCGCTGGAGTTCTTGATCAGCCCGCGATTGAGATCCAGCAATTCGCCGGTGCCGGTCACCAGCTTGAGGCCGGCGATCCATTCGCGGGTGTTGCCGTAACGGATGACCCGGATGCCGCCGGCGTTGGTGGCGATGTTGCCGCCGATCGAACAGGAACCGCGCGCGGCGAAATCGACCGGGTAGACCAGTCCGTGTTCGCGGGCAACGTTATGCACCGCCTCCAGCGCCATGCCCGGCTGCACCGTCAGGGTCCGATCGACCGCGTCGAAGGCCAGCACCTTGTTCATCCGCTCCAGGCTGAGCACCAGTTCGCCGTTGGCCGCCACCGCGCCGCCGGACAGGCCGGTGCGGCCGCCGGACGGCACCACCGCCACGCCGTTTTCGTTGGCCCAGCGCACGATGGCCTGCACTTCCTCCACTGTGGCCGGCAGCGCGATCGCCAGCGGCGCCGGCGTCCAGCGGCGGGTCCAGTCGCGGCCGTAATGTTCCAGCTCGGCGGCTTCGGTGGTCAGGCGCAACTCGGGCACGGCCTGCTGCAGCGCCTGCAAACGCGGATCGGTCATTGATTCGTACGGACGGACGGCATCGGGGGAACGCCAGCGTGCCAGCGATGCTGCGGCGCGTCCAGACGGCGCGCCGGTTGCAGCCGAAACCATTTGGGAACCGGCTTTCCGGGGCATGTGGCGATGCAGCAAAGGCGCGCCGCTTCTGGCATAGTGGAAAGCCCTTCCCCGCCACCTCGCGCCCGCCGCAATGTCGACCAAGAAGACCTCCTATCCGAAGCAGGACATCCGCGTGCTGTTGCTGGAGGGAGTGAGCCAGACCGCCGTGGAAACCTTCCGCGCCGCCGGATACACGCAGATCGATTTCCACGACAAGTCGCTGCCGGAGGACGAGCTCAAGCGGCGCATCGCCGAGGCCCACATCATCGGCATCCGTTCGCGCACCCACCTGACCGGGGACGTGCTGTCGCATGCGCGCCGGTTGATCGCGGTGGGCTGCTTCTGCATCGGCACCAACCAGGTGGATCTGGAAGCGGCCGAGCTGGCCGGCATCCCGGTGTTCAACGCGCCCTATTCCAATACCCGCAGCGTGGCCGAGCTGGTGATCGCGCAGGCGATCATGCTGATGCGCGGCATCCCGCAGAAGAACGCCGAATGCCATCGCGGCGGCTGGTCCAAGTCGGCCGCCGGCAGCCACGAGGCGCGCGGCAAGACGCTCGGCATCATCGGCTATGGCCATATCGGCACCCAGGTCGGCGTGCTGGCCGAGGCGATCGGCATGAACGTGATCTTCCACGACATCGAAACCAAGCTCTCGCTGGGCAACGCGCGCTCTGCCACCAGCCTGGACGATCTGCTTGCGCGCAGCGACGTGGTGACCCTGCACGTGCCGGAGACCGCCGCGACCCAGGGCATGTTCGGCGCCACGCAGATCGCGAAGATGAAACACGGCGCGCACCTGATCAACGCCTCGCGCGGCACCGTGGTCGACATCGATGCGCTGACCGCGGCATTGAAGTCCGGCGCGGTCGGCGGCGCGGCGGTGGACGTCTTCCCGGTCGAACCCAAGGGCAATGCGGAGGCCTTTGAATCGCCGCTGCGCGGTATCGACAACGTGATCCTGACCCCGCACGTCGGCGGCAGCACGCTGGAAGCGCAGGACAATATCGGCGTGGAAGTGGCGGCCAAGCTGGTGCGCTACAGCGACAACGGATCGACCCTGTCGGCGGTCAACTTCCCCGAGGTCACGTTGCCCGGCCACGACGGCAGTCGCCGGATCCTGCACATCCACCGCAATGTGCCGGGAGTGCTGTCGCAGATCAACGAAATCTTCAGCAAGCACAACGTCAACATCGACGGCCAGTTCCTGCGCACCGATCCCAAGGTCGGCTACGTGGTGATCGACGTCACCGCGACCGAGGAGCAGAGCGCCGAGTTGAAGGACGCGCTGTCGGCGATTCCCGGCACCTTGCGGACACGCATCCTGTACTGAGTTCACCCCGCGGGCGGCCATTGGCCGCCCGCACCGTTTTGAAGCGGCCATTGGCCGCCCGTATCGTTCCTGAAGGAGATGGACCATGGCCCGCGCGGATACCGCATTCCTGTTCGATCTCGACGGCACGCTGGTGGACAGCGTCTACCAGCACGTGCTGGCGTGGAAGGAAGCCCTCGATCGCGAGGGCGTGGATCTGTCGGTGTGGCGGATTCATCGCAAGATCGGCATGAGCGGCGGCCTGTTCACCCACATCCTGCTGCGCGAGACCGGCCTGGACATCACCGAGGATCGGCTGGGTCGCCTGCGCCGCTGGCACGCCGAGGCGTATTCGCGGCAGTCGGAACAGCGTGCCGTGCAGCCGCTGCCGGGGGCGCGCGAACTGCTGGCATTCCTGACCGAACAGGGCATCCCCTGGGGCATCGCCACCAGCGGCCGGATGGAGACCGCCGCGCACAACCTGCACGCACTGGGGGTGGATCCGGCGCAGGTGCCGGTGATCACCCGCGATCTGGTGCGCCATGCCAAACCGGATCCGGATCTGTTCATCGCCGCCGCCGATCGGCTGGGCGTGGACATCACCCGCTCGCTGGTGATCGGCGACAGCATCTGGGACATGCTGGCCGCCCAGCGCGCCCGCGCGCTTGGCGTGGGCCTGCTGTCCGGTGGCTACGGCCAGGAGGAACTGGAGCGCTCGGGCGCGTTCCGTGTCTACGAAGATCCGGCCGATCTGCTGCGGCATATCGACGAGGTGGTGGCGCGCAGCTGAGCGCGGGGCCTTCCGCCACCGATGTCTGCCGGCAAAACCATCGGCCGCGCGTCCAGGCCGCGACGCGCGGTTCAATCGTCAACGGTTGCTCAGGCCCCGGCCTGCGCCTGGGCGGCGAGCCACTTGCGGGCCATTCGGCTTAGCGATTCGTCGGGCTCGTCGGCGATCGGCGCGATCTCGCGCCAGGCCAGGTCCAGCGATTCCTCGCTGACCACGTAGCGTTCGTCCGCGCCGGCGCGAATCACGTAGCGGACGTCGTAGTGCCAGTGTCCCGGCACATCCTTGCGTTCCGGAATCCAGTGCCGGTCCAGATCGAAGATGGCGGTGTCGTCCAGCCGCAGATCCGGCAAGCCGGATTCCTCCTCGGCTTCCTTCAGCGCGACCTGGCCCATGTCGGTGTCGCCGTCGGCATGGCCGCCCAGTTGCAGCCAGCGCGCCAGCTTGCGGTGGTGGGTCAGCAGGGTGCGCCGGCCGTCGGCGCTGACCAGCCAGGCGCCGCCGGTGAAATGCCCCTCCAGGCGTTCGCGAAGGAACGGATTGCGCGAATCCGCCAGCAGTTCGAGGAAGTCCCCCACGACCGCGGCCTCCTCGGGCCAGCGCGCCCGATAGACCTGCAATTGTTCCATCAACGGTGATTCAAACACGCGCCTGCCCTGTTCAGTTATGCGGAGAATGATGCTCGCCGCCATTATCCCTCCCCGTGCTGCATCCGCGCTTGTGATCCCCGGCTCGCTTTGGCAAGGTACGGCGCTTCCGTGCGGGTGACCCACACACCCGTGACCGCCAAATGACAGGCACCGGCCAAGACCGGTCGCCAACTCCGGGGAAGTCGCGAATGCTCAAATCTTTGTTCAGGGTCAAGCCGGTCGAACCGGCCGGCCATGTGGATGCCGGTGAACCCTTCGAAGGCAGCCTCGATGGCGAGGCCACCCTCAAACGGACCCTGACAGCGAAGCACCTGACCATGCTGGGCGTCGGTGCGGTCATCGGCGCGGGCATCTTCGTGCTCACCGGCCAGGCGGCGGCCAACCATGCCGGTCCGGCCATCATGCTGAGCTTCGTGCTGGCCGGTTTCGCCTGCGCCCTGGCCGGCCTGTGCTATGCCGAATTCGCCGCGCTGATGCCGGTGTCGGGCAGCGCCTATTCCTACTCCTATGCCACCCTGGGCGAATTCGTCGCCTGGTTCATCGGCTGGTGCCTGGTGCTGGAGTACCTGTTCGCCTCCTCCACCGTCGCGGTGGGTTGGTCGGGCTACCTGGTCAGCTTCATCACCACCACGTTGCACCTGCCTTTCCCGATGCAGCTCACCCAGGCGCCGATCGACTGGAACGGGACCGACTTCGTTTCCACCGGCAGCCTGTTCAACCTGCCGGCGATCCTGATCGTCGCCGCCATCAGCGGCCTGTGCTACGTCGGCATCACCCAGTCCGCGTTCGTCAATGCGATCGTGGTGGCGATCAAGGTCACCGTCATCTGCCTGTTCGTCGGGTTCGGCCTGCAGCACATCGATCCGGCCAACTGGACCCCGTTCATTCCGCCGAACGAAGGCCCGGGCAAGTTCGGCTTCGAGGGCGTGACCCGCGCCGCGGCGATCGTGTTCTTCGCCTACATCGGTTTCGACGCGGTCTCCACCGCCGCCGGCGAGGCCAAGAACCCGCAGCGCGACATGCCGATCGGCATTCTCGGCTCGCTGGCGATCTGCACGGTCATCTACATCGTGGTGTGCGCGGTGCTGACCGGCATGACCCACTACAGCCTGCTGGGCACGCCCAAGCCGGTGGCGACCGCGCTGGAAGCGTTCCCGGATCTGTCGTGGCTGAAGACCGCGGTGGAAATCGGCGCCATCGCCGGCCTGTCCTCGGTGATCCTGGTGATGCTGATGGCGCAGCCGCGCATCTTCTACAGCATGTCCAAGGACGGCCTGATGCCGAAGCTGTTCGGCAAGGTCCATCCCAAGTTCCGCACGCCCTACGTCGGCACGATCATCGTCGGCGTGCTCGCCGCCATCCTGGCCGGCCTGATGCCGCTCAACGTGCTGGGCGAGCTGGTGTCGATGGGCACCCTGCTGGCCTTTGCCACCGTCTGCATCGGCGTGCTGGTACTACGCTATACCCGCCCCGAACTGCCGCGCCCGTTCCGCGTGCCGCTGGCGAACATCATCTGCCCCGTGGGCGCGCTCGCCTGCCTGTATCTGTTCTGGCAGCCCTTCGTGGAGCACTGGCCGATCTTCGTCGGCTGGACCGTGTTCGGCCTGCTGATCTATTTCAGCTATGGCTACCACCACAGCAAACTGCGGCAGAAGGCCTGAGGGCCCGAACGGGCCGGCGCACGGCGCCGGCCTTTTTCATTGCATGCATCATGACGGTGGCCGGGATATCGCCCGTCCATACGTCTTGATGAAGAACGACGATTGGAAGTGGATTGATGTTCGGACAACTCTGGGCCACCAAGCACCCCCATGCCAGCCATAGCGACGCCGAAGGCCTGAGCCTGCGCCGCACCCTCGGACCCTGGGGCCTGACCGCGCTGGGCATCGGCGCGGTGATCGGCGGCGGCATCTTCGTCATCACCGGCCAGGCGGCGGCCAACCACGCCGGCCCGGCGATCATGCTGAGCTTCGTGCTGGCGGCGATTTGCTGCACCTTCTGCGCGCTGGCCTATGCCGAGTTCGCGGCGATGGTGCCGGTGTCCGGCAGCGCCTACACCTACACCTACGCCACCCTCGGCGAACTGGCGGCCTGGTTCATCGGCTGGATGCTGGTACTGGAATACGGCGTCTCGGCCTCGGCGGTCGCGGTCAGCTGGACCGGCTATTTCCTCAGCCTGCTGGAACACTTCGACATCCACCTGCCCGCGGCGCTGGTCAGCGCGCCGCTGGACGCCAAGCTGCAACCGACCGGCGCCATCGCCAACCTGCCCGCCGCCGCCATCGTGCTGCTGCTGACCTGGCTGTGCTACGTCGGCATCCGCAAGTCCTCGGCGATGAACATGGCGATGGTGCTGCTCAAGAGCGGCCTGATCGTGCTGGTCATCGTGGTCGGCTGGAAGTACGTGGATCCGGCCAACTGGCAGCCCTTCATCCCGGCCAACGAAGGCCCCGGCAAGTTCGGCTGGGAAGGCGTGCTGCGTGGCGCCTCGATGGTGTTCTTCGCCTACATCGGCTTCGAGGCGGTTTCGGTGGCGGCGCAGGAGTCGCATCGTCCGCAACGCGACATGCCGGTCGGCATGCTGCTGTCGCTGGCCATCTGCACGGTGCTGTACATCGCGATGGCCGCGGTCATGACCGGACTGGTGCCCTATACCCTGCTGGGCACCGACGAACCGGTAGTCACCGCGGTGGCGGCGCATCCGCAACTGGGCTGGCTGCGCGTGGTGGTGGAAATCGGCGCGCTGGTCGGTCTGTCCTCGGTGGTGCTGGTGATGATCATCGGCCAGCCGCGCATCTTCATGATCATGGCCCGCGACGGCCTGCTGCCGCCGGTGTTCACCAAGATCCATCCCGAGTACCGCACCCCGCACATCAACACCGTCATCACCGGCATCGGCATCGCCCTGCTGGCGGCGCTGTTCCCGCTGGACGTGCTGGGCGAGCTGACCTCGATGGGTACGCTGATCGCCTTCGCCGCGGTCTGCCTGGGCGTGCTGATCCTGCGCCGGACCCAGCCCGACCTGCCGCGCCCGTTCCGGATTCCGGCCGCCTGGCTGATCTGCACCCTGGGCATCCTGTGCTGCCTGGCGCTGCTGTCGGCGATGACCGCGCACAACTGGTTCCTGATGGCGGTCTGGACGGCGGTCGGTTTCGCGATCTACTTCCTGTACGGTCACCGCCACAGCAAGCTGCGGCGCTGAACCACGCCACCGGGCCGCGCCTGCGGCCCGTCCTCGCGCCGTCCCGCCCAGCCGGGGCGGCAGGCGCTAAAATGGCGCCATGAACGCCCCCCTGCCCTATGACGCCGGACGCCTGAGCGAACTGGCGAAGCTGTTGATCAGCAACATCCGCGAGCTGTCGCAGGCCGGCTGGACGCCGGCCACCAGCAGCAACTTCTCGCACCGGCTGGACGATCGCCACGCCGCCATCACCGTGTCCGGGCGCGACAAGGGGCGGCTGGAGGAAGCCGACATCATGGTGGTGGACTTCGACGGCAAGGCGGTCGGCAGCGACCACCGTCCCTCCGCCGAGACCCTGCTGCACACCCAGTTGTATCGCCGCTTCCCCGAGATCGGCTGCGTGCTGCACACCCATTCGCCGGTGCAGACCATCGCCTCGCGGCTGTACGCCGGCGCCGGCCACATCCGGCTGGAAGGCTACGAGCTGCTCAAGGCGTTCCACGGCAATACCACCCACGAGACCGAAATCCAGGTGCCGGTGTTCAGCAACACCCAGGACATGCCGACCCTGGCCGCCCAGGTCGACGCGTTGCTGGACCGGCAGCCGCTGTGGGGCTACCTGATCGACGGCCACGGCCTGTACGCCTGGGGCCGCGACATGGCCGAAGCTCGCCGCCACCTGGAAGCCTTCGAGTTCCTGTTCCACTGCGAACTGGAGCTGCGCAAGCTGGGTTGCCGGCGCTGAGACACTGATAACCCCGTGCCACGCCGCGCGCCTGCGCGGTAACTGGACCGGAACCAGGTGCCTGCTACCCTTGTATTCCCCACGCGTCGAGCCATATCGCCATGAGCCGCCTCCGCATCTTCCATGAAAGCGACCCGGTCACCCCCGAGTTCGCCAGCTACGATCCTGATTTCATCGCCACCGAGCTGCAGAAGGTCGGCGTGACCTTCGAGCGCTGGAAAGCCAACAAGGCGATCCAGCCGGGCGCCGCGCCGGAGGACGTGATGGACGCCTACCGCGCCGACATCGACCGGCTGGTCAGCGAACGCGGGTTCAAGACGGTGGACGTGGTCAGCATCGCGCCGGACAACCCCAAGCGCGAGGAAATGCGCGCCAAGTTCCTCGACGAGCATTACCACAAGGAAGACGAAGTGCGCTTCTTCGTCGCCGGCTCGGGCCTGTTCACCCTGCATGTGGACGACAAGGTCTACGAGGTGGAGTGCGTCCAGGACGATCTGATCGCCGTGCCGGACAGCACCCTGCACTGGTTCGACATGGGGCCGGAACCGCATTTCGTCGCGATCCGTTTCTTCACCGAACCGGACGGCTGGGTCGGCCATTTCACCGGCACCACCATCGCCCAGCAGTTCCCGCGCTACAACGGCCCGACCCGGCCCGAGTAAGCCCGTTCCGCCTCCCGCGACGCGGTGGCGTGCCCGCCGCCGGGCGCCGCCGTTCCCAACTCATTCCCCATTCCCGAAATCCACCCGCCCCATGCTCCGCGCCATCCTCACCGATATCGAAGGCACCACCAGCAGCATCTCCTTCGTCAAGGACGTGCTGTTTCCCTACGCCCGCCGCGCCCTGCCCGGCTTCGTCCGCGAACACGGACAGGAACCGGAGGTGCGCCGCTGGCTGGATGCGGTCGCCACCGAACATGGCGCGATCTGCAGTGACGATGTCATCGTGGAGACCCTGCAGGGCTGGATCGATCAGGATCGCAAGCACACCGCGCTGAAGGCGCTGCAGGGCATGATCTGGGACGCGGGCTACCGCGACGCCGACTTCACCGCGCACATCTACCCGGATGCGGCGCCGGCGCTCGCCCGGTGGTACGAGCAGGGCTATCCGCTGTACGTGTATTCCTCCGGCTCGGTGCCGGCGCAGAAGCTGTTTTTCGGCCACAGCGACGCGGGCGACCTGACCCCGATGATTTCGGGCTGGTTCGACACCGAAATCGGCGGCAAGCGCGAGGCGGACAGCTATCGCCGCATCGCCGAGCGGATTGGCGCGCCGGCCGGCGAGATCCTGTTCCTGTCCGACGTGGTCGAGGAACTGGACGCGGCCCGCGAAGCCGGCATGCGCACCCAGTTGATCGATCGTCCGCAGGACTATCCGCAGCCCCGGCTTGACGGCGCCGCCAACGGCCATCCGCGCGTCACCGCGTTCGACGCCATCGAACTGCCGCACTGACGCTTGTTGCGAGCGATTCGCATTTCATCATCCGGCAGCGACAACGGCTAGACTGCGCGCCGTTGCCAGCCAGCCCGCGCTCGCCAGCACGTCCCGCCAGCCAGCATTCGCCAGCCAGCCGGGAACCGAAAACGCCCCGCCGGGGCGTTTTTCATTTGCGCCGCTATTTCGCGTGGATTTTCTCGCCGCGCGCCAGCATCGCGACCAGTTTTTCGATGCGGGCCGCCCGGGTTTCCGCCTTCTTCGCCGTGTGCACGCGCCAGCAGACCGCGTAGCGGTTGGTGCGGTCCAGGGTTTCGAAGAAGCTCGCGGCCTTCGGTGCCTTCGCCAGCGCCGCCGCCAGTTCCGCCGGCACCTCCATCACCGCCGCGCTTGCGTAGGCCGCAGCCCAGCGTCCGTCGGCGCGTGCCAGTTCGATTTCACGCAGGCCGCCCTCGCGCATCCGGCCCGAGGCGATCAGTGCCTCGGCCTTGCCGACGTTGATTTTCGACCACAGGCTGCGCGGGCGTCGCGGGGTGAATCGTTGCAGGAAACTCTGTTCGTCGAACGTGCGGCGCTGACCGTCGATCCAGCCATGGCACAGCGCCACCTCCAGGGCTTCGGCATAGCTCACGGAAACCACGCCCGCGTCCTTCTTGGCGATCCTCAGCCACAAGCCCGGAGTACCCGTATTCGCGGCGAGCCATTTTTCCCAGGCCGCGGCGTTGCGGAACAGCTTGATCGGAAGGTCGAGCGCATCGTTGGCCATCGGCATGTTCCTGTCGGGTTTTCGCCTGTCCCGGCGCGTGCCGCTATTCGGCCGCCTGCTGCAGCCGATAGGTGGTGGACGTGGCCTGCTCGCCCCGCCACCGATCGAATGCCCGCACGTCGATGCGGTGCTCGCCCGCTGCCAGATCCGTCGGCAGCGCGCCGCGCCAGAGGTGGGTGGAGGTGTCCGCTTCCGGCGAACGATCGTAGCCACGCAACGCGGTCGCGGTGTCATCCGCGATGTTCTCCGCCAGCAGCGCCGGATCGGCCTGCAGTACACGCCGCATCGGTTTCCATTCACCGCCGTCGATGCGATATTCGACCCGCGTATCGGCTTCACCCATGTAGACGTTGGCGTATACGCCGTAGGCCGGATAGGCGCCCTGTCGCAACACCTTCGGCGCATGCAGGCCGATCGCCGGATCACCGGCCGCGCGCGCCACGTGGTAGCGCAGTGCATAGTCGCCGTCCGGCTGGATCGTCAGCCACGCGTAGCCGTTGGGAGTGCCGTCGCTCATGGTCGTGTCGGGGATGCCCTGCGCATCCTTCACCCCCGACCAGAACGCGCCGCAAGTGGCGCCGACGTTGTACTCGTGCAGTGGCTGCGCGCCCTGCCAGCCGGTGTCCGCGCCATGACGGTAGTGGCGCTGGTTGTGGGTGTGCGCGCTGATCAGCAGCACCTGCGTATGTTCCCGCAGCAGGGTGAACAGGCGTTCGCGGTCGGCACGGCGGAAAGTCTCCACACCCGGGAGGGGATCGAAGAACGGGATGTGCGCGGCAATCACCACCCGGCGTTCCTTCGGCAGGGTCGCCAGGTACTGCCGGAGGAAATCGAACTGCGCTTCGCGCAGCCCACCGATGTAGGCCGGTTTCTGGCCGGGGCGATAGACCACGTCGTCCAGCACGATGAAGCTGGCCTGCGGCTCCTCCCACGCATAGGTGTCGGGGCCGTAGACGTTGCGGAAGCTCAGCAGCGAGTCCTCGTCGGCCTGCGCGTCGAAATCCAGATCGTGGTTTCCGGCCACGTGCAGCCAGGGCACGCCCAGTTTCGCCGTCACCTGGTTCATGGCCGGATACAGGCTCAGATCATCATTGACGATATCGCCCACGCTCAGTCCCAGGCGGGCGCCGTGCCGGCCGACCAACGGCGCCACGATGTCGCGCGCGTAGTAATCCACGTCGGTCCGCGTCTTGGGTTGCGGGTCGCCGAACACCAGCATCTCCAGGCTGGAGCCGCTCCCGCGCCGCATGGCGGGCAACAGGCCGAAATCCACCTGGGCCGGGACGGCGGCGGCCGGAATGCCGCCGTACTTCAGCGCGGGCGACCCCTGCGGGAACAGATGCTGCCAGAACCGGGGCAAGCCGTCGGCGCCCGTCGGCACGGCGTACGCCGGCGGCTTTATCACGAAGACGGTGGCGCGCTCGCGTCCGGGTAGCCGGTAGCCTCCCCGTGCGTCGCTGACGGCGACATCGCGGCCGTTGGAGACCTTCACTCCGGCCAGGCCCTGTTCGCGCGGATCGCGGCGGCCGTTGCCGTTGGCATCCAGGTAGATCACCCCGGTCACTTCCGCCAACGCCTGTCCGGTGGCCGCGGCCGCCTCCTGCGTGGCCGCGGTGGCGTCCTCTGCCCGCGACGACGCGGACGCATCCGCAATGGCCAACAACGACAGGACGACGAGCGGCAGCCATACCACGCGCTGGGTCATATCCACGGATTCCGGCGACGCCCCTCGGGCAACCCGCCGATTATCGTGCGGCAGCGGCGTACCTCGCCACCGCGATGCAGGTTCAGGCGGAATGGCGGGCGGCGAGCAACGCCTCGACATCGGCCAAACCCCTCCCGCGGCTGCGCAGCAGCACCAGCAGGTGATACAGCAGGTCCGCGCTTTCGCCGAGCAGCGCCGCCTCGTCCTGCGCCACCGCGGCCAACGCCGTCTCCACGCCTTCCTCGCCGACCTTCTGCGCAATCCGGCGCACGCCTTCCTCGAACAGCCGGGTGGTATAGCTGCCCGCCGGGCGCTCGCGCTCGCGGCGCGCCACCAGCGCGTCCAGTTCGGCCAGGAACGAGCCCGGCGCCTCCGCGAAGCAACTGGCGCGCTGGAGGTGACAGGTCGGCCCGTGCGGCACCGCCTGGACCAGCAGGGTGTCGTTGTCGCAATCAGCCTCGATGGCCCGCACTTCCAGCACGTGGCCGGAACTCTCCCCCTTGGTCCACAGGCGCTGCTTGCTGCGGCTGTAGAAGGTCACCCGGCCGCTGGCCAGGGTCGCCTCCAGGGCTTCGCGGTTCATGTAACCGAGCATCAACACGCGGCGGGTCGACGCATCCTGCACGATCACCGGCAGCAGGCCGTCGCCCTTGTTCCAATCCAGTTGTTCCGGTTCAAGCGACATCACGCACCTCGATGCCCTGCCCGCGCAGGTAGGTCTTCAGATCCGGAATGGCGATCCGGCCACTGTGGAACACGCTGGCGGCGAGCGCGCCATCGACATCGGCACGCTGGAATACCTCGGCGAAATGCTCGGGTTCCCCGGCACCGCCGGAAGCCACCAGCGGCACCGCGCACAGCGCGCGCACGGCGGTCAGTTGCTCGATGTCGTAGCCACGCCGCACGCCGTCGCTGTCCATGCAGTTGAGCACGATTTCGCCCGCGCCCAGCCGCTGCGCCTCGCCCACCCAGTCCAGCGTACGCACCGGCAGCGCGCGGGTACGTGCCGGATCGCCGGTGTACTGGCGCACCCGCCATTCGCCGTCGGCCTCGCGCACCGAATCGATACCGACCACGACGCATTGCACGCCGAAGGCCTTTGCCAGTTCGCCAATCAGCGCGGGACGTTCCAGCGCCGGCGTGTTGACCGAAATCTTGTCCGCGCCGGCGTGCAGCACACGCCGCGCGGTATCCACGTCGCGGATGCCGCCTGCCACGCAGAACGGAATGTCGAGCAGGCGCGAGACCCGCTCCACCCATGCGTAATCCACCGAGCGCCCTTCCGGACTGGCGCCGATGTCGTAGAACACCAGTTCATCGGCGCCGGCATCGCGGTAGCGCAATGCCAGCTCGGTGATGTCGCCCATGTCGACGTGATCGCGGAAGCGCACGCCCTTGACCACGCGGCCGTCGCGCACGTCCAGGCACGGGATGATGCGCCGGCTCAGCATGACAGCGCCTCGGCCACGCTGAAGCGGCCTTCCAGCAGCGCGCGCCCCAGCACGATGCCGGCACAGCCCTGCGCGCGCGCGGCGACGATATCGTCGAGCGCGCGGACACCGCCGGACGCCTGCACGCGCAGCCGCGGCGCAACCGCGCCCAGGTGCCGGTACAGATCGAGGTTGGGGCCGGACAGCATGCCGTCGCGGGCGATATCGGTGCTCAGCGCGTGGACCAGTCCGCCGGCCTCGAAGCGGACCGCCAGTTCATCCAGGGTCACGCCGGCGTCCTCGGTCCAGCCGTGCACCGGCAATCGCCAGACGCCGGCGGCGTCCTGGCGCGTGTCCAGCGCCACGGTGATGCGCTCGGCGCCGAACTCGGCCAACCAGGCCAGCACCGCTTCCGGTTCGCGTACCGCCAGCGATCCGATCACCACCCGCGCCGCGCCGGCATCGAGCAGGCGCGCGACATCCTCGCGCGAGCGCACGCCGCCGCCGGTCTGGACCCGCAGCCCGGTGGTGGTGGCGATATCGCGCAGCAGCGGCGCCAGGGTGTAGCCGCCGGCGCGGGCCGCATCCAGATCCACCAGATGCAGCCAGCGCGCGCCCTGTTCCGCATAGCCGCGGATGATCGCCAGCGGATCGTCGCCATAGCGGGTCTCGCGCGCATAGTCGCCCTGCGCCAGCCGCACGACCCGGCCGTCGCGGATATCGATGGCCGGATAGGCCTGGAAGTCCTGTTGCGCGCCCGCGCCCGCCGATACCGCGGCCATCATTGCAATCCCGCTTCGATGAAGTTCCGGATCAGCCGCGCACCGACCTCGGCCGAGCGCTCCGGATGGAACTGCGCACCGGCCACGCGGCCACGCTGCACCACCGCCGCGAACGGCTGGCCATGCTCGGTGCTCATCAGACAATCCGCACCGACCGGCGCGGCGTAGCTGTGCACGAAATAGGCATGGCCGCCGTCCAGGCCAGTGGTCAGACCGGACCCGCGCTGCGTACGCAGCGTGTTCCAGCCCATGTGCGGGACCCGGATGCCGGGACCCGGCGACAATCGCGCCACCCGCCCCGACAACAGGCCCAGGCAGGGCGTGTCGTCTTCTTCCGAATGTTCGAACAACAGCTGCATTCCGACGCAGACCCCCAGCAACGGGCATTCCAGTTGTCGCAGCACCTCGATCAGTCCCTGCTCGCGCAGCCGCGCCATCACCGTGGCCGCGGTGCTCACGCCAGGCAGGATGACCCGGTCCGCGGCGCGGATGACCGCCGCATCCGCGGTGAGCGTGGCGGCCACGCCGAGGCGCTCCAGCGCGTAGCGGACCGAACCGATGTTGGCGCCACCGGCATCCACCAACGCCACCTGCATCACAACGCTCCCTTGGTCGAGGGCAGTTCCGCGCCTTCGCGCCGGATCGCCTGGCGCAACGCGCGCGCCAGCGCCTTGAAGCAGGCTTCGATTTTGTGGTGGTCGTTGTCGCCGCGCACGCTCAGGTTGAGGTTGAGGCCGGAGGCGTCGCACAGCGAACGGAAGAAATGCGGCACCAGTTCGGTGGGTAGATCGCCAACCCGCTCGCGGCGGAATTCACCGTCGAACACGAAGTACGGCCGGCCGCTGAAATCCAGCGCCGCGCTGGCCAGGGTTTCGTCCATCGGCAGGGTGAAGCCGTAGCGGCCGATGCCGCGCTTGTCGCCAAGCGCCTGCTTCAGCGCCTGTCCCAGCGCCAGGCCGGTGTCCTCCACCGTGTGGTGCTCGTCGATGTGCAGATCGCCCTCGGTGTCGATGCGCAGGGCGAAACCGCCGTGCTTGCCGATCTGTTCCAGCATGTGGTCGAAGAACGGCAGTCCCGTGCGGATGACCGGCTCGGCCACCCGATCCAGATCCACCTCCACGCGGATACGGGTTTCCTTCGTATTGCGCTGGACGTTTGCCCGGCGCGGCGCGTCGGCCAGTTCATGCGCGATCGACGGCCAGTCCCAGTCGCCACCGAACTGCGAGGTCTTCAGCTGGAAACCGCGGATGCGCAGGTTGTCGGCGAACTGGATATCGGTGGGCCGGTCGCCGACCATCGCCGAGCGCGCCCAGTCGATCTCGCGATCCTGGAGATAGTGCAGGACCAGCCCGATGCCGGGCTTGCGGGTCGGACGGTTCTCTTCCGGCCAGCTCGGGTCGACCAGCACTTCGCGGAAACGGATGCCCTGGCTTTCGAAGATCTGCAGCATCAGATCGTTCGGACCATCGAACGACGCCTGCGGATAGCCTTCGCTGCCCAGTCCGTCCTGGTTGCTGACGATGACGAACTGGTAGCCGGCGTCGCGCAGCTTCAGCAACGCCGGAATGCAGTCGCGCACGAACCGGATCTTCTCGTAGGCGTCGATCTGGAAATCGGCTGGTTCCTCGATGAGGGTGCCGTCGCGATCGATGAACAGGATCGGAGTCATGCCGCCGCCTCCCGCACGGCCAGTGCCGCCAGCACCCGTTCGTTCTGCTCCGGACTGCCGATGCTGATCCGCAGCGCATCGCCCAGTTGCGGCGCGGCGCGCTGGTCGCGCACCACCACGCCGGTGGACAGCAGCGCGGTGAACGCTCGGTCGGCATCGTCGAACCGCACCAGCAGGTAATTGCCCTGCGAGGGATAGACGCGACGCACGCCGGGAAGCGCCGCCAGCGCGCCCCGCATCCGCTCGCGTTCGCGCCGCACCCGTTCCACCCGCTGCCGGGTCTGCGCCAGCGCCGCCGGCGCCAGGCCGGCGAGCGCGAGTTCCGCGCAGGGCGCAGGCACCGGATACGGCGCCTGGCAGGCACGCAGCACAGCGATCAGTTCCTCCGCGGCGATCGCCACGCCGATTCGTGCGGCCGCCAGCGCGTGCGCCTTGGACAGCGTGCGCAACACCACCAGATTGGGGAACCGCGCAATCAAGTTGCTGGCCGAGGGAACATCGGAAAACTCCACATAGGCCTCGTCGACCACCAGCAGCGCACGACCGGCCAGGCGCCCGGCCAGGTCCGCGATTTCCTCCCGCGTACAGGCGCGTCCGGTGGGATTGGTCGGCGAGCACAGGAACACCAGCTTGGCGCCGTTCGCCAGCGCGGCGGCGGCCAGTCCATCCAAATCCGGCTCGAAGCCCTGCTCGGTATCGCGTAGCGGCACATCGATGAGCGGTGCGTTCTGCAATCGCGCGGACACCGCGTACATGCCGAAGACCGGCGAGCTGATCACCACCCCGTCACGTTCCGGCACGCACAGCGCGCGCACCAGCAGATCGATGGCCTCGTCGCTGCCGCGGCCGATAAGCAACTGCTCCGGGGCACAGCCGTACAAGTCGGCCAGCACCGCGCGCAAGGCTGCTGGTTGCGGTTCCGGATAGCGCTGGCAGGTCGCGCCCGCGTCGGCCGGGTTGGACCAGGCCGACTCGTTGGCGTTGAGCCAGACATCCCCGCGCAAGGCTTCGGTGCGGGCCGATTTGTAGCCACCGAAACCGCGCAGGTCGGGCCTGACCAGACTCAGCACTCCGGCATTTGCCGCCTTGTTGTCGGGCGTATTCATGCCGCCTCCAGCCGCAGCGCGACCGCGTTGGCATGCGCGTCAAGTCCCTCGGCGCGCGCCAGGGTCAAGGCGCACGCGCCGATGCGGCCGATGCCCGCGCGGCTGGCCGCCTGCACGCTGACGAAATTCTGGAAGCTGGCCACGCTCACGCCGCTGTAGGCGCGCGCGGCGCCGCTGGTCGGCAGCACGTGGTTGGTGCCGCTGCAATAGTCGCCCAGCGCTTCGGGCGTGTAATCGCCCAGGAACACCGAGCCGGCCGCTTCCACCCGCTCCAGCCAGGCGCGCGGGTCGCGCAGGGCCAGGATCAGGTGCTCGGGCGCGTATTCGTTGCTGACCGAGAACGCATCGTCCAGCCGCTCCACTTCGATCAGGCGCGAGGCGGACAGCGCCTGGCGCGCGATCGCCGCGCGCGGCAACGCCGCGAGCTGGCGTTCCAGTTCCACCGCGACGCGGTCGATGAGCGAAGGTGCGTCCGACAACAGCAGCACCTGTGAATCCGGGCCGTGCTCGGCCTGCGACAGCAGATCCGCCGCGACGAACGCGGGATCCGCGCCGGCATCTGCGATCACCAGCACTTCCGACGGCCCGGCCGGCATGTCGATGGCGGCCACGCCGGCCTGCGCGATCTGCTGCTTGGCCTCGGTCACGTAACTGTTGCCCGGCCCGAACAGCTTGTCGCAGCGGGGCACGCTGGCGGTGCCGAACGCCATCGCCGCGATCGCCTGCGCGCCGCCCAACTTGAACACGCGGGTCACGCCGGTCATCCGCGCGGCCACCAGCACGGCGGGATCGGCGCTGCCGTCGGCGCGCGGCGGCGTGCACAGCACCACCTCGCGGCAACCGGCCAGGCGCGCCGGCACGCCCAGCATCAATGCGGTGGAAGGCAACGGCGCACTGCCGGCCGGGACGTACAGGCCCACCCGCGCAATCGGCCGGATCATCCGTTCGCAAAGCACGCCGGGTGCGGTTTCGACCGCGTACGGCTGGGCCATGCCCGCGCGGTGGAAGGCTTCGATGCGGGCGACCGCCTCCTCCATCGCCTGCTTCAGCGCCGGCGCCACCGCCGCTTCGGCGGCGGCGAACTCCGCCGCGGGCACTTCGAAATCGTCCAGCGCCACACCGTCGAAACGGCTGGTGAATTCGCGCAGCGCCGGGTCGCCGAGCTGGCGCACTTCCGCCAGCACCGCGGCGACCGCGTCGCGGGTGCGCTGGGCCACGCCCTGCACCGGACGGCGCAGGGCGGCGCGGCGTTGTTCGCCATCGAGGCGGGACCAGATCAAGCGATTCATGCCAGCGACCTCTCGACCGAAAGCACCATCAATCCCTGCGCGCCGGCGCGTTCCAGTTCTTCCAGCCGCTGCCAGGTGATGGCGCCGTGGCACATGGTCTGCAGCGACAGCGGACCTTCGCCGGAACCGGGCAGTTGGACCAGCGGTTCCGCATCCGGCAGCAGTCGCGAAAGTTCGGCGACGGTGTCGCGGTTGGCGCGGAACATCAGCAGCTTGCTGTCCTTGAGCTTGAGCACGCCGTCGACCCGGCGCAGCAGCATCGCCGCCAGTCCCGCGCGCTCGTCCTCGAACTCGCGGACCGGACCGGCCAACACGGCCTCGCTGTCCAGCAGGGTTTCCACCGGCTTGAGCTGGTTGGCCGCCAGGGTCGCGCCGCTGGAAACCAGATCGCAGATCAGGTCGGCGGTGCCCAGGCGCGGGGCGATTTCCACAGAACCCGACAACTCCACCACAGCCGCTTCCACGCCCTGGCGCCGCAGCCAGTCCGACAGGATTGCCGGATAGCTGGTGGCGATGCGCAGGCCCTGCAGTTGCGCCGCGCCCTGCCATTCCCAGTTGTCCGGCACCGCCAGCATCAGCCGGCACTGGCCGAAGCCGAGCGGACGCAGTTCCCGGTAGGCCGCCGGCAGGCCGATGCGCGCGCGTTCGCCGGCCTGTTCGTCCAGTTCGTTGCGGCCGACCACGCCGAAGTCGCACACGCCGTCGGCAATCAGGCCCGGAATGTCGTCGTCGCGCACCAGCAGCAGGTCGATCGGCAGCGATTCGCCGTAGCAGAACAGCTTGTCGCGGCTCTCGCGCCAACTCAGTCCGCAGGCGGCGAGCAGCGCGCGCGCGGGTTCGGCCAGGCGGCCACTTTTCTGGATGGCGATGCGCAGGCGATCGCGCGTCGCGGGTACAACCCTGGGACTCATGGGAGGAAACTCAGTGGGAGGCGCCGTTGGCGCGCGGTTGCTGCTGCTGGAACGCGGTGGCGTAGCCGCCGGTGCCCCGTTCGAGGGTGCGGGCGACCCGCCCGATGGTGGTCACGCTGACCTGGGTCAGCTCGTGGATTTCCCGGTAAGGCACGCCCTTGAGCAGCAGCGGCACCACCCGCCAGCGGTCGGCCATGGCCTCCAACTCGGCCGGCGTGCACAGGTCTTCCAGGAACGCACGCACCTGCCCGGCTTCGCCCAGGCTGGCCAGCGCCTGGGAAAGCGCCTGCAGGGAGGCGCTTTCGGCGCGGTCATCGTCGGGAATGGCGGGGCGGCGCTTCATGGGGAGTCAGTGGGGTCCGGGAAATCAGGGACCGGCGACCGGCCCAATCAATGTACTAACGCGTTAATACATTAGTTGAGCCTCCAGGCCCCGTCAAGTCCGCCCCCTCCCGGCCTCCCCCGGTCCCACGGTTAAACTGACGGCCGGTCCGCCGGCCCGGCGGGTGCTCTGGATCGGGGACGGGAATGAGGGAAGCCATCCGCGGACTTCGCTGGCTGCTGGCCGCGCTGATGCTGTTCTGCGCGCTCGCGCAGGCGCAGGCACCACTGGTGATGTCAGGCGATGCGGCCACCCATGCCCTGGCTCCCCATACGACCTATTTCCACGACAGCGATGGCCGGGCCGATATCCGGGCGATCGAGACCAGCCTGCGGGCGGGACGCTTCCGGCCATTGCCAGGCGACGATGCATCCTTCGGTTTCCAGCCCGGCGCCTACTGGTTCCACGTCAGCCTGCTCAATCGCAACCTGCAGGAACCGCGCTGGCTGCTGGTCCAGCAGTACGCGCTGAGCGATCGGCTGGACGTGTACGTGCGCTACCCCGACGGCCAGTTGTTCCACCAGGCCGGTGGCGATCACCTGCATTTCGAGCAGCGCAGCGTGCGCTACCGGCATCCGAACTTCCAGCTTGACCTGCCGCCCGGACAGCCGGCGGATCTGTTCGTCCGGGTGGAAAGCCAGAGCTCGATGCAGGTGCCGCTGGCCCTGTACACGCCAACCGCCTTCGCCGAACTCTCGCGCGACGCACAGTTCGCGATGGGCGTGTACTACGGCATCCTGCTGGCGCTGTTCACCTACAACCTGGTGTTGTGGCTGACCCTGCGCGACGCCAGCTACTTCTGGTACATGTTCCATATCAGCGCTTTCGGGCTGGTGCTGTTCACCTTGTACGGATTGGGCTTCGAGTACTTGTGGCCGCATTCACCGTGGCTGGCGGACAAGGCCGTACCGCTTTCGATCTGCCTGGCGCAGATCGGCATGCAGCAGTTCGCACGCAATTTCCTAGGCCTGGCCCGGCGCTGGCCGCTGGGTGACCGCATCGGCCTGGGCATGATCGCGCTGTTCGTGGTGCTGGGCGTCGCCACCACCTGGATTCCCATCCGGCTATCCACCCAGTTGGCGGTGGTCGCGGTGATCCTGAGCGTGGCCTGGATCGCGGTCGAGGCGGTGGTTGCCATGCGCAGCGGCTACAAGCCGGCCAAGCTGTTCCTGCTGGCCTGGTCGATGTTCCTGGCGGGCATCGCGATGGTCGCGATGGTCGCCTTCGGCGCGCTGCCCAAGAACTTCGTCACCGAGTACAGCGTGCAGATCGGTTCGGCCCTGGAAATGCTGCTGCTGTCGGTCGCGCTGGGCTACCGCTACGCCTCGCTGCGCAACGAGAACGAGCGGATCGTGCGCGAATCGCGCGACCAGTTGGAAATCAAGGTCGAACAACGCACCGGCGAGTTGCGCAGCGCGCTGGAGCAACTGGAAGCCGCGCACCTGCGCCTGCGCGAGTTCAGCCAGTTGGACGGGCTGACCGAACTCTACAATCGCACCCACTTCCGCGAAGCCTTCGAACACCTGCTCTCGCAGGCGCGCAACAGCCAGCAGCCCATCTCGCTGCTGATGATCGATCTGGACCACTTCAAGCGCATCAACGATACCTACGGCCACCTGGTCGGCGACGACTGCCTGCGCTGGACTTCCAACACGATGGCCGAAACGCTGCGGCCTTACGGCGCGCTGGTTGCGCGCTTCGGTGGCGAGGAATTCATCGCCGCCCTGCCCGACATGGATCTGGACGAGGCCAGCAATGTGGCCGAGGAACTGCGCCAGCGCCTGCGCGATCGGCCCTGCCGCAGCGGGGATCTGGACATTCCCATCTCCGCCAGCATCGGCGTGCATTGCGTGGACATCGACAAGAACAGCATCGATTCCGCCCTGCAGGTCGCCGACCAGGCGCTCTATACCGCCAAGGCCGAAGGCCGCGATTGCGTGCGCACGCTGTAGAGCCGGGCTTGCCCGGCTCCGCGGCCTCAACCACGCGCGAAAAGCAGCGGAGCAAGCTCCGCTCTACCCCTGTGGATCTGGGCTTGCCCGGCTCCGCGGATTCAACCACGCGGGAAAAGCAGCAGAGCAAGCTCGGCTCCGCGGACTCAAACCACGTGCGAAAAGCAGCGGAGCAAGCTCCGCTCTACCCATGTAGAGCCGGGCTCGCTCGGCTCCGCGGACTCAAACCACTGCGAAAAACAGCGGAGCAAGCTCCGCTCTACCGTTCGTGTGCTTTCAGCGGCCCGCGAGCGCGCGGGCCTGCTCCAGCTCCACCTTCAGGCTGCTGGCCAGTTCCTCGCGCTTGACCTCGAACTGCTGTTCGCGGACCAGATCCTTCACCGTGACCATGCCGCGGGCGCGTTCGTCCTCGCCGGCCAGCACCACGAAACGGATGCCCGCGCGCGAGGCGTACTGGAATTGCTTGGCCAACTTGCGCGCTTCCATCTGCACTTCGGTATTGATGCCGGCGACGCGCAGGCGACGGGCGATGTCCAGCGAATCGGCCAGCGCGTCATCGTCCATCAGCGCCACCATCGCCTGCACGCTGCTCTCATCGCTGCCGGCGATCAGTCCGGCCTCGCGCAACTGCCAGAACAGGCGGGTCAGGCCGATGGAGATGCCCACGCCGGGCAACTTCGATTTGGTGTAGTGGCTGGCCAGATCCTCGTAGCGGCCGCCCGAACAGATCGAGCCGATCTGGACGTAGTCGTCCAACTGGGTCTCGTAGACGGTGCCGGTGTAGTAATCCAGGCCGCGTGCAATCGAGAAGTTGAGGCAATAGTCGCTCTCGGGAACGCCCAGCGCATGCACCAGTTCCAGCACTTCGCGCAGCTCGGCCACGCCCTGGGCCAGTGTCTCGTTGCCCTGCCCCAGCGCTTCCAGGCGGGCCAATGCGTCGGCATGGCTGGTCGAGCGCACGGCGACGAATTCGAGAATCCGCGCGACCGCTTCGGCCGGCACGTTGAAATCCGGACCTTGCAGGGTCTCGCGCACGTAGTCGGCGCCGCGCTTGTCGAGCTTGTCGACCTCGCGCAGCACCAGCGCCTGCCGTTCGCCGTCGGCGATGCCCTGGGCCTCGAAGAAGCCGCGCATCAGCTTGCGGTTGTTGAGCTGGATGGTGAACTTGCCGATGCCCAGATCACTGAAGACCGCGTGGATGACCGCCAGGATCTCGGCGTCGAAGCGGATGCTGAGCGCGTCCTTGCCGATGACGTCGATATCGCACTGGTAGAACTCGCGGAACCGGCCGCGCTGGGCGCGCTCGCCCCGGTACACCCGCTGGATCTGGTAGCGCCGGAACGGGAAGGTCAGTTCGTGCTCGTGCTCGGCCACGTAGCGGGCCAGCGGCACGGTCAGGTCGAAGCGCATCGCCAGTTCCGGCAGGCCCTCGGCGGAACCCGCCTCGGTCTTGGCCAGCGCGCCGGTGGACTGCACGAAATAGACCTGGCGCTCGGTCTCGCCGCCGGACTTGGTCAGCAGGGTTTCCGAGAGCTCGAACACCGGGGTTTCCACCGGCAGGAACCCGAAGCGCTCGTAGTTGCGGCGGATGGTGTCCAGCATGCGCTGGAACGCGATCTGCTCGCGCGGCAGCAGTTCCATCACTCCTGGCGGCGTGCGTGGCTTGATCAAGCGAAAACTCCGGGGGGACGAGCGATATCGAGGGCCGTCATTCTAAGACTGAACGGCGCGCCGGGGGCAGGCATGCAAAAAACTGTTGCCGTCCGTCGGCGTCCTGAATAGAATAGCCGGCTCACACGGGGTGTAGCTCAGTCTGGTAGAGCGCTACGTTCGGGACGTAGAGGTCGCAGGTTCGAATCCTGTCTCCCCGACCAATCGATAGGTCGCAATCAAGCCTGGAAAACGAATGTTTTTCGGGTTTTTTTGTGCCCGAAGACCGGAAGTCCCCGTTCCACGGGGCCGAAGGCCGGCAGGCACCTCGCCGGCCGGCAAGACCTTCCCGAATCTCAGAACACCACGAACGCCTGCAGGCGCACGTAGCGGTAGGCGTAGCTGCCGGTGCCGGTATCGGTCAGTACCGGGGTATCGGTGTAGCCGGCGTCCAGGCGCAGCCAGGCGTCCTTCCAGCGCGGGGTCTCCACGCCGAACTCGGCCAGGCGGGCGCGCTTCCAGCCCTCCTCGGAGCTGCGCTGGCGGCCCCAGCCGGCGCGCGCGCTCCACTGGTAGCCGCCGATGTGGCGGCGCCAGGCCAGCACGCCGAGCGCTTCGCCGTACCAGGGCGGCGAATAGTAGTCGGCTTCGAAGGCTTCGCTGTTGCGGTAGTAGCGGGTGCGCAGTTGCGCGCTCAGGCCGTACTCCGGCGCGAACGCATAGACCAGGTTGCCGCGCAGGTGGGTGCGCAGGTTGTCGCCGGTGCCGAAGTCCTGCACGCCGGCGACCAGGCTGGCGGACCAGCGATCGCTGAAGGGCATGTCGATGGCTGCGCCGGCGAAGGTCTGCACCCAGCCCTCGCGCACGCCGCGTCGGGTTTCCAGGACTTCGCGCTCGACGAAGATTTCCTTCCGCCAGGGATCGGTGCTGTGGATCGAGGCGCGGCCCAGCAGGTCGTCGCCGTTGCTGCCGATGTCGCCGTCCCAGCGCCAGTCCTTGCCCAGGCTGCCGGCGCCACTCAGGTAGGCGCGGTTCTCGGATTCGGACCAGTCGCGTCCGGAGAAGCGCGCGCGTTCGACCTTCACGCCCCACCAGTGCTCGATATCGCGGTGCTGGATGTCCCAGCCCAGTGCCAGCTTGCGGGTTTCGTTGTCGTCCGCATCGGAGCCCATCCAGAAGTCCGTCCGCAGCGCCGGGCGCGCGGCCGGCGCATCCTCGGCGGCATGGGCGGACAACACGGGAATCGCCAGCGCCCATCCCAGGGCGGCGGCGACGGCACACTTTCTCATTTGGTCCCCCAGGTCTTGCGCAGGCGCAGGATTTCGGCGGCATACCCCAGGACGCAGACCGGCTGCAGGATCATGGTGTAGGCCAGGGTGTAGAACAGGAATCCGCTGATGTTGCGGCGTACGCGCAGATCCTGGCTTTTGAACATCTTCGACTGCACGCGGAAGATGATCAGGTTCCACAACGCCGCCAGCGGCAGTACCAGCAGCGTCATGATACCGGCGATCCAGTAATAGCCGAACAGCGCCAGGATCAAGCCGGGAATGAAGGCCAGCGTGTAGACCAGATCCAGCGGCAGGAACAGCAGGTTCCACCAGATGAACAAGGTGGTCATGCGCGGCTTGAACAGCAGGCTGCCGTGGCGAGCGAAAGCTTCCATCAGGCCGCGCGACCAGCGCTGGCGCTGCTTGGAGAACTGGCCGAGCTTCTCCGGCACGCGGGTGAACAGGCAGGCTTCCTCGCAGTAGCCGATGCGCGCGCCGGTCTTCAGCAGCGCCCACGACAGCACGATGTCCTCGCCCACGCACTCCGGCCAGCCGTTGGCCTGTTCGAGCGCCTCGCGGGTGTACAGCGAAAACGCGCCCTGCGCGACCAGCGTGCCGTGATACATGCTCTGCATGCGCTTGACCGCGGCGATGCCGTGGAAGTAATCCCATTCCTGGCTGCGGGTCAGCCAGTTCTCGCGCGAGTTGCGCACCAGCACAGCGCCGGCCACCGCCACGGTGCCGGCCGGATCCGACAGGAACCGTTCCACCAGCTTGCGCAGCGCGTCCGGACGCAGATAGGAATCGCCGTCGACGGTGACCACCAGCGCCTGCCGGGTTTCCGCCAGGCCGCGGTTGAGGGCCTTGGACTTGCCGCCGTTCTTCGGCTGGTTCAGCACGCGGATGCGCAGGCCGGGGCGCGCCTGGTCGGCCGCGGTCGCGCGGGCGATCGCGGCGCTGTCGTCGATGGAACCATCGTCGATCACGACCACTTCGATTTCGCCCGGGTAATCCTGGCGCGACAGGCTGGTGAGGGTGTCGGCGATGTTCTCCGCCTCGTTGTAGCAGGCGACCAGTACGCAGACATCGGGCAGGCGTTCGAACCTGCGCAGGCGCGGACGGCGGTCGGCCAGGATGGAGCCGATCAGGAACGCGTTCATGAAGCCCGGCACGTAGGCGATGAACATGATCACGACCAGCGCCAGGGCGAAGCCCACGTGGGCGGACAATTCATGCAGCCAGGGCTGGGACAGCTTGACGCTCAGTCCGGCCCACGCCAGCGCGACGGCCAGCACCAGCACGTACTTGAGGCGGATCGGCACATAGAAGCGACGGAATTCCGGCACAGGAACCGGCGCGGGCACGGGCGGCTCCGGCGGCCGGGTACGGGCACCGTCCCACGGAGGGGCGTCTGAAGGCGAATGGGCGTCGTACATGGCGGCGTGGACACGGAGCGGATGTGCCTGTCATCGAGCAATTCGCGTGCCAACCCGGCGGGCCGGGCAATGTGACCTCTCATCGCCTCTCCGAGCCTTCGTTACAGTTTCGTGATTCAAATCACCGTTTTGTGACGCACAGGGTCACTTTTGGTCCTGCCCACCTGATGGCTCCGAAGGCCGCATTTCCGGTGGCTCAGGCCCGCCCGCCCCGGGAGTTCCGCTTTTCGGGATGCTTCCGAGCCTCACGCGGAACCTGTCACGTATCGCTCACAACCCCCCACCCCGACTCGTGTTTTCGGCGGGAAACCGGGCCAGCAAGGCCGATTGATCGTGATTTTTAGTGAGTTACATCACATAAATTTATGGATTATTAACAGAATCGTCCCGTTTGGGCGCCCTTTGGGTACCGCTTCCTAGACTTGGCAGGATTTGTGCGACTCATCACAAATCCAAGGACCACCAGCACGGTCTCCCCCGGGGGACCCAACTGTTAGCGACAGGGGCGGAACGTTTTGAAAAGAACCACATTGTCTTGGGCGCTTGCATGCGCCATGGGTGCGACCGGCCTGCCGGCTCTGGCAGCGGCACCCGCCACCACTCCCACCTTCCCGCCGGCCGGCGCCGGCAACGATCCGGGGCACGAGGCCTCGCTAGCGCAGGCCGCCCGCCTGCGCGACGAGTCGCGCTGGCTGGACGCCCTGGCGATATTCGAACGCCTGCAGGCCCAGCGCCCGGACGATCCTGAACTGTACCGCCTGCGTACCCTGACCCTGGGCGATGTCGGCAACAGCTACCAGGCCTGGGCGATGTACCGCGCCCGCCCCGAGCTGTTCGATGCCGCGCAGCGCGAGCAGTTCGAAGCCAACTACCTGGCCCGGTTGATCCTGTGGTCGCAGGCCTACCCGGAAAACGAGCGCAACCGCCTGGCCGAGGCGCGTGTGGCCGACAGCGCCATCGAGGAATATCTGCGACGGAGTCCGGCGAACGATCCAACCTTGCCGACCCGCATCCGTTATGACCGGCTGATCCTGCTGTCGAAGCTGGGACGCCACCAGCAGGTGGTCGACGAATACCAGGCCTTGAACGACACCGCCGGACTCGCGGTGCCCGCCTACGCGCTACCCGCGGTGGGCGATTCGTTCATGGCGCTCAAGCGTCCGTTCGAGGCCGCGCCGGTGCTGGAAGCCGCGCTCAAGGCCGATCCGGACAACAGCGACGTGCGCATGCAACTGGCCTACGCCTATCTGGAAAGCGAGCGGCCCACCACCGCCATCCGCGGCCTGGAAGCCTATCGCGAGACCCAGCCGGCCTGGCTGTACGCGCCGGGCGCGCGCCAGGGCAGCCAGAACTGGCGCCGCGCCGACACGGACAGCACGCTGGCGATGCTGCGCGCCTTCTCCGAGGACCTGCCCAGCGCCGAACGCGACATCACCGCCATGCTGGGCATCGCGCCCAACAACGCCGGCATGCAGACCTCGCTCGGGCAGGTCTACATGATGCGCGGCTGGCCGGAGCGGGCGCTGGAGCGCTTCCGCATGGCCTCCACGCTGGACGAACGCGACGTCAATGCGCGCGTCGGCCAGGTCGAGGCACTGGTCACCCTGCGCCGCGACGACCAGGCCCGCGATCTGCACGATCTGCTGGTCAGGGAATACGGCGACCAGCCGAACGTGCAGCGCATGGACGAACTCTGGCGCAATCATCGCGGCTGGCAATGGCGCGCCTACGTGGCCGGCGCGCGCAGCAACGGCGGCAGCGGCAACACGCCGTTCGGCAACCGCGACGGCGAATATGGCGTGGAAGTGCAATCGCCGCTGTTCGATGACCGCTGGCGCCTAACCGCCGTGGCCGACGACCGCTGGGCGGACTTCGATCGGGATCGCATCCATCATCGCCGGCAGGGCGTCGGCGTGCGTTACGCCTACGATCGCCTGGACACCCACCTGGGCGTCTACCACGCCAGTGACCGCGTCGGCGGCACCGGCGTGTCGCTGGACGTGGGCTGGCGCTTCAGCGATACCCTCGACGGCCAGCTTTCGCTGCGCCGGAATGACGCCGACGCCTCGCTGCAGGCGCGTGACGCCGGCATCACCGCCGACAGCGCCGCGATCAACCTGGTGTACGAGCGCAACGAGCGCACCGAATTCCGTGGCGGGCTCACCCATTGGCGTTACGAGGACGGCAACCGCCGCACCGCGCTCAACCTCAATGCCGAACAGCGCCTGTGGACCCGTCCCTACTTCCTGCTCGACGGCCTGGCCGGTCTCTACGGCAGCCGTGGCAGCCGCCGGGACACACCGTACTTCAATCCCTCGCGTGACGGTTCGCTGGAACTGGGCCTGCGCGCGGATCACCTGGTGTGGCGCGAATACGAGCGCCATTTCCGTCATCGCCTCACCGCCACCGCCGGCCGCTACTGGCAGGAAGGCTTCGGCACCCACTGGGTGCCGGCGCTGCGCTACGAGCACGAATGGAAATTCGCGCTCGGCCGGGTGCTGACCTACGGGGTCAGCTGGTCGCGCCCGGTCTACGACGGGGTCCGTGAAGAACGCTTCGGCTTCGATGCCGAACTGCGGTGGGGAGAATGATGATGAAGTCCGTACGTCCAACCTGGTTGCTGCTGGCCCTGTGCGCACTGGCGCTGTTCGCGCCGATGCTCGCCGCGCGCGCCGCCGAGCCGCTGCTGGTGCTCAGCTATCACGACATCCGCGACGATGTCGCCAAGAAAGGCGACGCCGACGCCTACGCGGTCAGCACCCAGAACTTCGCCGCGCACCTGGACTGGCTGGCCGGGCACGGCTACCACCCGGTGTCGCTGTCGCAGGTGGTGGAAGCCTCCCGCGGCGGCAAGCCGCTGCCGGCCAAGCCGGTCCTGCTGACCTTCGATGACGGCCTGCGCAGCCTGTACACGCATGCCTTCCCGCTGCTGCGCGCCTACAACTACCCGGCGCTGGCGGCGGTGATCACCGGCTGGGTCGACATGCCCGCAGGCCAGGAGATCGACTACGGTCCGCGCATGTTCACCCGTGACGATTTCGTCACCTGGGATCAACTGCGGGAGATGCAGGCCAGCGGGCTGGTCGAAGTCGCCAGCCACACCAACGCCCTGCACAAGGGCGTGCAGTCCAACCCGCAGGGCAACCAGACCCCGGCCGCGATCACCCGCATCTACGATCCGGCAGCCGGGCGTTATGAAACCGAAGCCGCGTACCGCGAGCGCGTGCGCTCCGATCTGGCGACCAGCAGCGATCTGATCCGCCGGCACCTGGGCCAGGCGCCGCGCGCCATCGTGTGGCCCTACGCCGCCTACAGCAGCGTGAGCAACGACATCGCCGAATCGCTGGGCATGCCGGTGTCCTTCGATCTGGAAGGCCCCAGCACGCCGGTGACCGCGGACCTGCACGGCCTGGCCCGCCTGCTGGTGATGGACAATCCGACCGTCACCGAACTGGCCTATGAGCTCCGCCACGATCCGGAAGCCGAAGGCATCCGTGCCCTGCAGATCGACCTGGACGCGGTCTACGACCCTGACCCGCAACAGCAGGCGCGCAACCTGGACCTGCTGATCGAGCGCGTCAACCGCATCGGCCCCTCGCATGTGTTCCTGCAGGCCTTCGCCGACCCGGATGGCGATGGTGCCGCCGATGCGCTGTACTTCCCCAACCGCTTCATGCCGGTACGCGCGGATCTGTACAACCGGGTCGCCTGGCAGCTGTACACCCGCGCCCATGTCAAGGTGTTCGCCTGGCTGCCGGTGATGGCCTACAAGCTCCCGCAGCAGGTGCCCGGCATGGCCATCGCCAGCCGCGAGGCCGACGGCATCCCGCGGCTGGACTTCACCCGTCCGGACGTGCGCCGGACCATCGCCGGCATCTACGAGGACCTGGCGGTCGCCTCGTACATGGAAGGACTCCTGTTCCATGACGATGCCTACCTGCGCGACACCGAACTGGCCACGCTCGCTCCCGGCAACACCGAGGCGCGCACGCAGGCGCTGATCGACTTCACCCTGGAACTGAGGAACGCCGCCGAGCGCTGGCGTCCCAAGCTCAAGACCGTGCGCAACATGTACGCGCGCCCGGTGCTGGAACCGCAGAGCCAGGCCTGGTTCGCGCAGCGGCTGGATCTGTTCAACCGCGCCTACGATCACACCGCGCTGATGGCGATGCCGTGGATGGAAGGCAGCCGGCGTCCGGAGAAGTGGCTGGACGAACTGGTGGCGGCGGTACGCAAGCAGGACCCGCAACTGTCGCAGACCTTGTTCGAACTGCAGACCGTCGACTGGAATACCCGCAAGCCGATTCCCGGCCCGCGCATCAATGCCCTCATCCGTCGCCTGCAGGCCCAGGGCGTTCGCCATCTGGGCTGGTACCCGGATGACTTCATCGCCGACCTGCCGCGCATGCCCGATGCCCGTGCCGGCATCTCCGCCCGTGGCTTCCCGTACGAGGAGCGCTGATCATGGACAAGATCCTCGCCGTCCTTTTCGAATTCGCCTTCCTGTATCCGATCATCATGTCGTTCTTCTGGATGTCGGGCGGGTTGTACTACTACTTCCGTCGCGAGCGCCACGCGCGCCAGCGCACCGATCCGCCGCCGCTGGCCGCCTTCCCGAAGGTTTCGATCCTCATCCCCTGCCACAACGAGGGTGACAACGCGGAGGAAACCATCGGCAGCGCGCTGCTGCAGAAGTATCCCGACTTCGAGGTCATCGCGATCAACGACGGCAGCCGCGACAACACCGCCGCCGTACTCAATGCCATGGCCGAGCGCCACGACCGGCTGCGGGTGATCCACCTGGATCGCAACCTGGGCAAGGCCAACGCGCTGCGCATGGGCGCGCTCGCCGCGCAGTCCGAATACCTGGTCTGCATCGACGGCGACGCGCTGCTGGACGAATACGCCGCGCACTGGATGGTCTGGCACCTGACCTCCGGCCCGCGCGTGGGCGCGGTCACCGGCAACCCGCGCATCCGCAACCGCTCGACCCTGCTGGGCCGGCTGCAGGTCGGCGAGTTCTCCTCGATCATCGGCATGATCAAGCGCGCCCAGCGCGTGTATGGACGCATCTTCACCGTCTCCGGCGTGATCAGCGCGTTCCGCCGCACCGCCCTGCACCGTATCGGCTACTGGGCCGATGACATGGTGACCGAGGACATCGACATCAGTTGGCGCCTGCAACTGGATCACTGGGACATCCGTTACGAGCCGAACGCGCTGTGCTTCATCCTGATGCCGGAGACCCTGAAGGGCCTGTGGCGGCAGCGCCTGCGCTGGGCGCAGGGTGGCGTGGAAGTGCTGCTGCGCCACGGCCGCGACTTCCTCAGCTGGCGCAAGCGGCGGATGTGGGGCGTCCTGCTCGAGTACCTGCTCAGTGTGCTGTGGGCCTACACGATGCTGCTGATCATCGTGCTGTGGGCGCTGGGCAAGTTCATCGCCCTGCCGCCGGCGCTGTACGTGCACACCATCCTGCCCTCGTGGCACGGCGTGATCCTGGCGATGGTCTGCATGGCGCAGTTCGCCAGCAGCATCATCATCGACCGCCGTTACGAAACCCAGGTCGGCCGCAATTACTTCTGGATGATCTGGTACCCGATGGCGTACTGGCTGCTGAGCCTGTTCACCACCGTGGTCGCGCTTCCCAAAACCTTGTTGAAACGGCGCGGCAAGCGCGCCACGTGGGTCAGTCCTGATCGAGGTATCCGATGAAATACGATTCCCGCCTCATCCGCAAACCGTATGCCCAGCCGCGCCTGAAGCGCGCGGCGTGGGGCTTCGTCACCGCCGCCTTCTGGGGGTTGTACATCTACCTGTGGCTGCCACTGGTCACCCTGATCCTGTGGCTGCTGGGCGTGCGCACGGCGTTCTTCGAGCTGTACACGCGCCAGCACCAGGTGGAGCCGTTCCTGATCGTCGCCATCCCGGTGATGGCCGCGGTCTGCGCACTCGCACTGATCGGTTGGGCCGAGTACAACCGCTGGCGCTTCGCTTCCCAGGATCGGCGTAGCCCGCAGGAGGACGTGGGCGTGGACGAGGTGGCCGAACGCCTGGGCGCTAGCCTGGCGCTGGCGAACCAGCTTGGCCAGTCCAAGGTCACCCTGCTGCACATGAACGATCACGCGATTCCCGAATCGATGAGCCGTCCGGCGCTGAGCGCCAACACCGGCGGCTGATCGCGGACCTCGCGCGGGATTGCCGGGACGGTGTGTCGCCTTGGCGGCACACCGTCGCCAGCGCGCATCGGCAATAATGTGGGCGATGAAATCCCCGCAACACGCCTCCCCCTCGACTTCCCCCTCCCCACCGGGTTCCTCCGTTCCGCTATGGTCCGGACGTGGCCTGATCCTGGCCGGCATCGTGCTGTCCGCGTTCAACCTGCGCACGGCGGTGACCTCGCTGACGCCGCTGCTGGACCAGTTGGGCCACCTGTTCGGTTTCGGTGCCACCATGACCGGCGTGTTCGGCATGTTGCCGACCGCCGCGTTCGCGCTGTTCGGCGTGCTCACGCCCGGCATCGCCCACCGCATCGGCCTGGAACGCACCGCGCTGCTGGCCATGGCGCTGGCCGCCGTCGGCCTGCTGCTGCGCAGCCTGGCCGGTGGCAGCGGCGCGCTGCTTGCCGCCTCGGCGGTGGCGCTGGCCGGCATGGGCATCGGCAACATCGTGCTGCCGCCGCTGGTGAAGCGCTACTTTGCCGACCGTGTGGGCACGGTCAGCACCCTCTACATCACCGTCCTGCAAGCCGGCACCATCCTGCCGGCCCTGCTGGCCGTGCCGGTGATGGCGGCCAGCAACTGGCAGATTTCGCTGGGTCTGTGGTCACTGTTCGCGGCGGCCGCGGCGCTGCCGTGGATCGGCGTGCTGTGGATCGAACGGCGCCACGACACGCCGATG
This sequence comes from Pseudoxanthomonas sp. OG2, assembly GCF_014192765.1. Lineage (NCBI taxonomy): Bacteria > Pseudomonadati > Pseudomonadota > Gammaproteobacteria > Lysobacterales > Lysobacteraceae > Pseudoxanthomonas > Pseudoxanthomonas sp. OG2. The sequence goes on from NZ_JACHYM010000001.1 coordinate 560,032, forward strand.
GCGCAAATGCATGACCAGGCCGTCACCGGCGGCGACGAGGCACCGGAACTGTCCGCGCCCGCCGCACGCGGCCGGGTCTGGCGATCGCCGGTCGCCTGGGGCATGGCGCTGATGTTCGGCATGACCTCGCTGGTGACGTATTCGATGTTCACCTGGTTGCCGAAGTTGCTGATCGAGGCCGGCGGCAGCGAAGCGCTGGGCGGCACGATGGTCGGCCTGTTTTCCGCGCTCGGCCTGGTCGCGTCGTTGACGATGCCGGCGCTGGCGGTGCGGATGCGCAATCCCTATACGGTCGTGCTCGCGTGCGCGGCATTCTACGCGGTCGCCTTCTCCGGCCTGCTGTGGGCACCGATGGCCGCGCCGGCCCTGTGGGTGGCGCTGCTGGGCATGGGACCCAGTACCTTCCCGCTGGCGCTGACGATGATCAACCTGCGCACGCGCACACCGGCCGGATCCGCGTCGCTGTCTGGCTTCATGCAGGGCGTGGGCTATTCGCTGTCCTGCCTGGGACCGCTGATGTTCGGCCTGCTGCACGAGCATACCCACGGCTGGTCGTGGCCGTTCGGTTTCCTGGTGCTGTGCATTGGCGTGCTGCTGGTGGGTGGCTACCTGGCCTGCAAGCCGCGGTTCCTGGAGGATACGTGGTGAGAGGCCGGGATTGGGGAATCGGGATTCGGGATTCGGGATTCGGGATTGGTAGAAGCGTAGAGCCGAGCTTGCTCGGCTGCACTTTCCATCCGAAGCCGACGGAGCGGAGCGAGCTCCGCTCTACCGGGTGAAAAGCCAGGACTCAGGATTGGCGAACTGGCGAACGCGTAGAGCCGAGCTTGCTCGGCTGCGCTTTCCATCCGAAACCGACGGAGCGGAGCGAGCTCCGCTCTACAGCAGGTCGGGGTGGCGGACCTGGCCTTCGCCGCGGACGACAAAGCGTTCGACCGTCAGCGACTCGGCGCCCATCGGGCCGTAGGCGTGCAGGCGGGTGGTCGAAATGCCGATTTCCGCGCCCAGTCCCAGTTCGCCGCCGTCGCTGAAGCGTGACGAGGCGTTGACCATCACCACCGCCGAGCGCAGCGCCTGCACGAACCGGTCCGCGTTGCCCGCGTCGTTGGTGGCGATCACCTCGGTGTGATCGGAACCGAACCGGCGGATATGCGCGATGGCCTGTTCCAGGTCGTCCACCACCCGCACCGCGAGAATCAGATCGAGGAATTCGGCCGCGTAGTCGTCCTCGGTCGCCGCCGCCGCTTCCGGCATCCAGTTCCGCGCCGTCTCGTCTGCACGCAGTTGCACGCCGCGACCACGCAGCGCTTCCGCCGCCAGCGGCAGGAAGACCGGGGCGATGTCACGGTGCACCAGCAGGGTCTCCAGCGCATTGCACACGCCCGGCCGGGAAGCCTTGCCGTCGAGCAGCAGGCGCAGGGCCAGTTGCGGATCCGCGCTGGCGTCCACGAACAGATGGCAGACGCCCTTGTAATGCTTGATCACCGGCACCCGCGCGTGTTCGGCGACGAACCGGATCAGTCCTTCGCCACCCCGCGGGATCGCCAGATCGATGACGTCGTTGAGTTGCAGCAGTTCAACCATGGTCTCCCGCCGCAGATCGTCGACCAGGGTCAGCGCCGCGTCCGGCAGTCCCTGCGCACGCAGCGCGCCGCGCAGCGCCGCCGCGATGGCGGTGTTGGAATGGATCGCCTCCGAGCCACCGCGCAGGATCACCCCGTTGCCGGCCTTCAGGCACAACGCGGCCGCGTCCGCGGTGACGTTGGGACGCGCTTCGTAGATCATCGCCACCACGCCGAGCGGCACGCGCACGCGCCGGATGCGGATCCCGTTAGGGCGGATTTCCTCGCGGGTCACCTGCCCGACCGGATCAGGCAGATCCGCCACTTCGCGCACGGCGGATGCGATCCCGGCCAGGCGCTTGTCGTCGAGCTTCAGCCGATCCAGCATCGCGCCGGTGATGCCCTTGGCGGCGGCGGCTTCCATGTCGCGCGCGTTGGCGGCCAGGATCGCTTCGCGGTCGGCCTCCAGCGCGTCGGCCATCGCCCGCAGCAGCGTGTTCTTGGCGTCGCTGGACAGCTGCGCGATGGAATGCGCGGCGTCGCGGCATTGCAGGGCCTGTTGCTGGATGGTGCTCATCGTGTTCGGTCCCGTTGCTGGTATTCGTATGGCCGGCTCAGAGCACGACCAGATCATCGCGGTGCACGACGTTCTCGCCGTAGCTGTAGCCGAGTATGGCTTCGATCTCGCGCGAGTGCCGGCGGGCGATGCGGCGGATGTCGATGGCCGAGTACTGGCTCACGCCGCGCGCGATGCACTGGTCACCGCCCTCGCGCAGGCGCACCTCGACCATGTCGCCGCGACGGAAATCGCCTTCGGCGCCGACCACGCCCCCCGGCAGCAGCGAAGCACCGCGCTCGCGCACCGCGCCGGCCGCACCGGCATCGACCAGGATCGCGCCGGTTTCCACCGGTACGTTGCGCAGCCAGTACTTGCGCGCGGCAAGGCGGTTCTGGGCCGGTCGGAAGCGGGTGCCGTGCAGGCGCCCGGCCGCCAGCGCGGACAGGGTCTCGGCGCGGGTACCGTTGAACAGGAAGGTTTCGATGCCGGCCGCCGCCGCCTTGGCCGCGGCTTCGAGCTTGGTGTGCATGCCGCCGGTGCCGACCCCGCTGCCGGCGCCACCGGCCATGGCGAAGAATTCGGGCGTCAACGCTTCCACGTCGAGTATGGGCCTCGCATCCGCATGCGTGCGCGGGTTGGCCGAATAGAAACCGTCGATGTCGGTGGCGATGAACAGCGCATCCGCATCGACCAGCGCCGCCACCACCGCGGCCAGGTTGTCGTTGTCGCCCAGCTTCAGTTCGTCCACCGACACGGTGTCGTTCTCGTTGATGACCGGCAACGCGCCCAGCGCCAGCAGTTCCTGCAGGGTGGCGCGGGCGTTGAGATAGCGCCGGCGGTTGCGCAAATCGTCATGGGTGAGCAGCACCTGCGCGACCGGACGCTCGAAGAAGCGCTGCCACAGGCCAATCAGCTGCGCCTGCCCGAGCGCGGCCAGCGCCTGCCGTTCCGCCATCGCGACGCCCGCGGCCGGCTTGCGATGCAGCAACCCGCGTCCGGCGGCGACCGCGCCGGAGGACACGATCACCACTTCACGGCCGACCAGCAAGCTGGAGGACACGAACTGCGCAAGATTGAGCGCATGCCTCGGGCTCAGCCCCTCGCCTTCGTTGGCCAGCAGGCTGCTACCGACCTTCAGCACGGCGCGCTTCCACGTCGGAAGGATCTGCGCAGCGAACGGAATGGCGGCGTGGCTCATGTCGGACTCGGTGGCGGCTTTTTCAACGGGTGTTCCATTCGTACACGGTCAGCAGCGAACTGCCGGTGACCGCCAGCGGATCGCGCGCGGCGATGGCGCGTGCCTCATCGAGCGAACCGATGCCCGCCAGCAGATAGGCGCCGCCGCTGCGATCGCTGAAACCGCCGGTCATTTCCAGCAGGCCCGCCTCGCGCAGGCCATCCAGGAAAGCGTGGTGCGGCGCGATGACGTCATCGCGGAAGTCCGGCGTGCGCATCGCCATCACCAGGTAACGGGTCTTCATGCACGATTCTCCGGCGCGGGATGGCGATCGCCGTGCGCACGCGGGGACGAAATCACCAGGAAGCGCGCATCCGTGCCGCCACCGTTGCGCATCCGGTGCGCCTGCCCCGGCGCGACGTGCAACCCCTGCCCGGCCTGGAGCAGGGAAACGGCGCCTTCCACTTCCAGTTCGGCCTGCCCATCCAGCACGTAGAAGAACTGACGCGCCTGGGCGTGGAAATGTCTGACTTCCGCCGTACCCGGCGGCATCCGCTCCTCGATCACGCTCAGGCCCGCATCCTTGAGCAGATGCCAGCCATCGCAGCCCTGGCCCCACGCGTAGTGTTCGGCATTGGCGCGACTGACCGGCGACATGAGTCAACCCTCCAACGCGACCAGGCGCCGGCGCAGGGTATCCAGCCGCAGGTCGGCGGCGGCGCCCGGCGACACCCGCGCATCCAGGCTGCCTTCCGGGGTACGTCCCTGCCCGGCCGTGTCCGCCGCTGCGGCAGCGGCCTTGTAGGCCTCGCGGAAGGGTATGCCCGCCACCGCGGCTTCCACCGCCACGTCGGTCGCGTACATGCCCGAATCGATCGCCGCGCGCAGCCGGTCCTCGCGCCATTCCAGGTTGGCCAGCAACGCCGGCAACAGTTCCAGCGCCGGCAGGCCGCGACTGAAGCCATGGAAGATGGCACCCTTGCTGGCCTGCAGATCGCGGTGGTAGCCGGATGGCAGCGACAGCAACTGTTCGATCTCGGTGCGCGCCGCCGCCACGCTGGCGTGGGTGGCGCGCATCAGTTCGATCACATCGGGATTGCGCTTGTTCGGCATGATCGAACTGCCGGTGGTGTACTGCGCAGGCAGCGCGACGAAACCGAATTCGGCGCTGGTGAACAGCGACAGATCCCAGGCGATGCGGCGCAGGTCCAGGGTCGCGGCGCCGAGTGCTTCCAGCGCGGCCATCTCGAACTTTCCGCGCGAGAGTTGCGCGTAGATGGGGCTGATCTGCATGCGCTCGAAGCCAAGCGCCACGGTGGTGTGCTCGCGATCCAGCTTCAGATTGACGCCATAGCCGGCCGCGGTGCCCAGCGGATTGGCATCGACCAGTTTGAGGGTATCGCCGGCACGGATGGCGTTGTCGATGAACGCCTCGGTCCAGCCGGCCCACCACATGCCCGCCGACGACACCACCGCCCGCTGGATATGGGTGTAGCCGGGCAGCGGCAGCGATTGCTCGGCCACCGCGCGATCCAGGGCGACCTTGGCGACCTCGCGGCACAGCGCCGCCGTGCGCGCCAGCTTTTCCTTCAGCCACAGGCGGGTGGCGACCAGGATCTGGTCGTTGCGGCTGCGGCCGGTGTGGATCTTGCGGCCGGCGTCGCCCAGACGCTCGGTCAACCGCGCCTCGATGGCGGAATGGCCGTCCTCGTAGCGCTCGTCCAGTACGAAGCGGCCGGTGCTGAAATCCTCGGCCAGTGCAGCCAGCTCGCGCTTCAGCCCGGCCAGCTCGTCCGCCGACAGGATGCCGATATGTTGCAGCCCCTCCGCATGCGCGGTACTGGCCTGGATGTCGTGCAGGAAGAATTCGCGATCCAGCAACACGTCGTCGCCGGCCAGGAACCGCTGGATTTCCGCGTCGACCGTGACGCCGGGCTTCTGCCACAACAGGTCGCTCATGCCCTGCCCTCCTCGTGATGGAATGTGTCCACCGGAATGCTCTCCAGTTCGTCGAAGCCGAAGGCGCGGTTGAGGTTCTGCATTGCCTGGGTCGCCGCGCCCTTCAGCAGGTTGTCCAGGGTCGCCACCACCACGATGCGCTTGCCACCCGGCGCCACGGTGAATCCACCGATTTCCACACCATGCCGGCCGGCGATGCGACTCACCCATGGCGCGTCATCAGTAACGCGGACGAGCGGTTCGCCGGCGTAACGCTGCCCGTACAGATCGCGCATGTCGTCCCGCTTGACCGCCTGTTGCAGATACAGGTTGACCGTCATGGTGATGCCGCGAAAATGCGGCGCCACGTGCGGCATGAACTCCACCGGCACGCCCAGGTGCCGGCTGACCTCGCGTTCGTGCATGTGATCGGTCAGCGCGTACGGCATCAGGTTGTCGCGCAGCAGCTCGACATTGTTCTTGTCCGACGGCGTGGTGCCGGCGCCGGAGTAGCCGGAAACACCAAAGCACTGGGGGGGGCCTGCCAGTTGGTCCAGCACCGGCGCGATCGCCAGTTGCATCGCGGTGGCATAGCAGCCTGGATTGCTGATGCGTTTCTGCCCGGCATAGGCGTCGCGCGTCAGTTCCGGCAGGCCGTAGTACCAGTCGGAGTTGAAGCGATAATCGGCGGACAGGTCCACCACCACCGTCTCCGGCGCCTGCGTATCGATGGCGGCGACCAGTTCGGCCGCCTTGCCGTTGGGCAGCGCCAGGATCACGGCGTCGGCACCCCTGCCGCCGACCTGTTCATGGCTGAGGTTTTCGTAGCGCAGTTCGCCGGCGAAATCGGCGATGTGGTCGCTGACTTTCTGTCCGTCCAGCTCGCGCGAGGACACGAACGCCAGTTCCAGTTGCGGATGGCGGGCAATCAGTTTGATCAGTTCGGCGCCGGTATGTCCGCGCGCGCCGACGATGCCGACGGTTTTCATGGGGAGGACTCATGCTGGGCCAGGCGCGAAAGCAGGTTGCGCTTCACCGCCGGCCATTCGTTGTCGAGGATGGAGAAAATGACGGTATCGCGCGGGCTGCCATCGGCATGACGCCGATGGTTGCGCAGCACGCCGTCCTGTTTCGCGCCCAGGCGGGCGATGGCCGCGCGCGAGCGCTGGTTGAACCAGCTGGTCTCGAACATCACGCTGATGCAGCCCAGCGTTTCGAACGCATGGGTCAAGAGCAGGAGTTTGGCTTCGGTATTGAGGCCGGTACGCTGCACCCGCGGCGCGTACCAGGTGTAGCCGATGCTGACGCGCGGCACCGTGGGTTCCAGATCATAGAAGCGCGTACTGCCGACGATGTCGCCGACGGCATCCCGCACCACGAACGGCAGGATCCTGCCCTGCGCCTGGGTGGCGAACACGCCATCCAGGTAGGTGTCGACCTCGGCCGCGCGCGGCACATTGGTGTACCAGAGCGCGGCCAGGGCATCGCCTTCCAGTGCCGCGCGCAGGCCGTCCGCGTGTGCGCGCTGCAGCGGTTCCAGGCGTGCGTGGCGTCCTTTCAGCCGCGGGACCTGCTGCCAGAGGCCAGTCGTGTCCGCCGTCATCTCAATCCACCAGGGTCGGCTGGCGCGTGCGGCAATGGGCCACGCAACGCTCGATGTCGTCGAAGCTGTCGATGCCATACCAGAACACCTTCCACTTCTCCTGCTTGTAGCAGCCGTCGGACTCGGCGTAGTAGAAGATGTTGACCGGATTGTTGTGGCGCGAACGCCAGAACAGCTGCGGGTTTTCCTCGCGCATCACGTGCCAGACCGCACGCCCGAGGCCTTCGCCCTGCGCGTCGTCGAGCACCGCGAACTTGTCCAGGTAGGCGAAGCCGTCCTCGTGGGTCAGGATCAGCGCAGTGCGATAGTTCTCGCTGATGTAGACGCGATGCGGCGCGGTGCGCTCGAAATAGTCCGGCAGCAGGCGCCGCCCGAAACTCGATTCGATCAGCTCGCGCAGGCGCTGCCGATCCACGCCTTCCCAGGAATCGAAGCGCAGCACCCGTTCGCCGCGCCGCACCAGCGTGCCGGAGCCGCGATGGGTGAACAGTTCCTTGGCCAGTTCCGCCGGCTTGGTGATCGACACCGACGAGGTCAGCGGCAACTTGTCCAGCAGGTCCTTGATCTGCTCGATCTTCACCCGCATGCCGCCGTTGATCCACGGCTGCGCCATCAGTTCGTCGTACTCGGTGGACAGGTTGATCGAGTCGATGACCTTGCCGTCGGCGCCCAGCAGGCCACCGGTGCCGGTCAGGAAGATGATCTTGTAGGGTTGCAGCACCTGCACCAGTTCGTTGGCGGCGAAATCGGCGTTGATGTTGAGGATCTGCCCGCCGACGGTCTCGCCCATGCTGGCGATGACCGGAATCGAGCCGGCGTGCAGGCTGGCCTCGATCGGCGCCAGATTGATGCGGGTGACGTCGCCGACCAGGCCGTACGTCGGCTGGTCCTTGTATTCGGCCTCGAACACGCCGGACACGATCGAGGTCGCCCGCGCGCCGCCCTGCTGCAGGGCCTCCACCAACGCCAGGTTCTGCTGCAGGAACACCTTGCGCACGATCGCCAGCACTTCCGGCGTGGTCACGCGCAGGCCGTTGACGGTCTGCTTGACGATGCCGGCGGCGTTCATCTCCTCGTCCAGCTGCGGGCCGGCGCCGTGCACGACGATCGGGGTCAGGCCGACTTCCTGCAGGAAGGTCAGCGAGGAGGTCAGCGCCTCCAGGTCGTCGCGCAGCACCGCGCCGCCGACCTTGACCACGGCGAAGCGCTTGGCGTCCAGCTGCGAGAAGCGCTTGACGTACTGCGAAATCTCCTTCGCACTGGCCATGCTGGAGAGCAGCCGGATGATGGTCTGCCGGGTTTGCTTGTTCGATTCCATCGTTTCTGCGGGTCTCGGTTATGCGGTGAAAATCCGCTGCACGGTGGCGGCGTAGTGTTGAAGCTGGTCGAGCGCGACCCATTCGTCGGCGGTATGCGCCTGGGCGATGTCGCCCGGGCCGTACACCAGCGCGGTCAGGCCGGCCTGCGAGAACAGCGAGGCCTCGGTCCAGAAGTCCACCGCGTTGCCGACCGGCAAGCCGAGTTCGTCGGCCAGATCGCGCGCGGCCAGGCGTCGCTCCTCGGCGCGGGCGACGTCGCCTGAAGGCAGCGATGGGCCGCGGAAGGTCTCCTCGTACTCGGCCAGCGCATCGGGGTTGGCGAACGCGCGGAACTGCGCGTGCAACGCGTCCATGTCCTGCGACGGCAGCGGCCGGAAGCCGAACCGCACTTCGGCGCTGGGCGCGATCATGTTGGCCTTGATGCCGCCCTCGACCCGGCCGATGTTGAAGCGCAGTCCGGTCAGTCCACCAAAGCGCAGGTGGTGCTGGGCCTGCACGTGATCCAGCGCGGTGGTGCCCCAGCGCATCGCGTTGTGCAGCGCGCTCAGCGACAACGCGTTCTCGGCCGAAGCGTGCCCGGCCTGCCCCTTGAACGCCATCCGCACCGCGCTGATGCCGCGATGCGCCAGCACCGCCTGGCCCTGGGTGGGCTCGGCGATGATGGCTTCGCTGAAACCATGATCGCAGGCGAGGAACGCCGCGATGCAGCGCGGGTCGTTGGCTTCCTCGTCGCTGGAGAACAGGAACGCGGCATCGCCCGAGGTGACCTGCGCGGCGGCGATCAGGCTGGCGGCGGCGCCCTTGATGTCGCAGGCGCCCAGGCCAATGGCGCGGTCGCCCTCGACCCGCAGCTTCAGCGGATCGGCGGTCCACGCCGGCGACGAAGGCACCGTGTCCAGGTGCACGTTGAACACCCGCTTCGGCTGCCCGCGCACAGCGAACAGCGACACCGCGCCGGCACCATGGTCGATCACCTCGACATTGAAGTCCGGCAACTGCGCGCGGATGTAGTCGAAGATGCCGCCGGTGGTGATGGCGCGCGGCGGATTGCGGGTGTCGTGGGACACCAGCTGTTCGAGATGACGCAAACTGCTTTCAAGCAACTCACTCATTGGAGCCCGCCCTTGTCTCGTGCTGTTCTAGCCATATCCGGACACCCGGATGATGCTCATCTATGGTCGCGATCGTCCGTGCGATATCTTCTACATGCGCGAACGAAATCGAATCGGAGAAGCGGGTCAGCGGCACGCCCTGGTGACTCCTGAAATCATTCTCGGAGATCGCGGCCGCGCTACACCAGACGGCGCCACCAGCAGCGGCCGCCAAATCCAACGCTTCCCGCAAGCCCGAACGCGTTCGCGCCAGAAAGACCATCAGCGGTTGATCTCGGCCCACAGCGTGCTGCTCATGCCGAACAGCTTGATGAAGCCTTCCGCCTCCTCCACGCCCCAGTCGGCCGACTGGGCGTAGGTCGCGCCCTTTGCATTGAGCAGGTGCGGCGACTTCACCGCCACCGCGTCGACGCGGGCGCCGCGGGTTTCCAGCACGACCTCGCCATTGACGGTCGCCTGCGAGGACGCCAGGAAGGCTTCCAGGTCGGTCTTGATCGGATCGTGGAAGAAGCCTTCGTACACCACCTCCACCCACTTGCGCGCCACTTCCGGCTTGAAGCGGTTCTGCTGCTTGGTCAGCACCGCCTCCTCCAGCGCGCGGTGCGCCGCCAGCAGGGCGATCAGGCCCGGTGCTTCGTACACGATGCGGCCCTTCAGGCCGATGGTGGTGTCGCCGGTGTACATGCCACGACCCACGCCATACGGGGCGAACAGCGCGTTCAACTTCGCCAGCAGTTGGGCGCCGTCCAGCGCCTGGCCGTCCAGGCTCACCGCTTCGCCCTGCTTGAAGCCGACGGTCACGCGCAGGGCCTGCTCCGGCCACTCGCTGCGCGGCGCGCACCAGCCGCGCGCACCTTCGCCCGGGGCTTCCCACTTGTCGATCTCGCCGCCGGACAGGGTCACGCCCAGCAGGTTCTCGTTGATGGTGTAGCTCTTCTGCTTGGCGCGCACGCCGAAACCGCGCTCTTCCAGGTACTGCTGCTCGTAGGCGCGGGTCTGGGTGTGCTCTTTCTGGATTTCGCGGATCGGCGCGACGATGCGGTAGTCGCCCGACGCCTTGACCGCCAGGTCGAAGCGGACCTGGTCGTTGCCCATGCCGGTGCAGCCGTGGGCAATCGCGTTGGTGCCAAGTTCGGCGGCGCGCTTGAGCGCGGCATCGACGATCAGGTAACGGTCGGAGACCAGCAGCGGATACTGGCCCTGATAGCCCTCGCCCGCCCACACGAACGGCTTGACGAAGCCGTTCCAGATCGCCGGGCCGCCATCCACGGTGACGTGGCTGGCCGCGCCCAGTTCGGCGGCACGCTGTTCGATATAGGCGCGTTCCTCGGCATCCACGCCGCCGGTGTCGGCGAACACGGTATGCACAGCCCAGCCGCGCTCCTGCAGATAGGGAATGCAGAAGCTGGTGTCGAGGCCGCCGGAGAAGGCGAGGACGATGTCCTTGGAGCCGGGATTGGGGGTTGGGGATTGGGGATTCGTGGAAGCGTTCGATTGCGACATGGGGGTATCTCTCAGTTGAAGTTGGTCAGGGACGCCGGATTCGCTCATGCGAATCCCCAATCCCGAATCACGAATCCCGGCTGCTCATCAGCGCGGCCATGATCGCCTTCTGCACATGCAGGCGGTTCTCCGCCTCGTCGATGGCGATGCACTGCGGCGAATCCATCACCGCGTCGGTGGCCTTGACGTTGCGGCGCAACGGCAGGCAATGCGAGAAAACGCCGTTGTTGGTCAGCGCCATCTTGGCCTCGTCGACGATGAAGTGCTTGTACTGGTCGCGGATGGGTTTTTCCGGCTCCCAGTTGCCGAAGAACGGCAGCGCGCCCCAGCTCTTGGCGTAGACCACGTCGGCGCCGCGGTAGGCGCTTTCGATGTCATGGCTGACGGCCAGCGAGCCGCCGCTCTCGGCCACGTTCTGCTCGGCCCAACCCATGTAGCGCTCGTCCAGGATGTAGTCCGGGGTCGGACACAGCAGGGTCACGTCCATGCCCAGCCGGGTGGCGATGGTCAGCGCCGAGTTGGCCACCGCGGTGTTCAGCGGCTTGGGATGATAGGTCCAGGTCAGCACGTACTTCTTGCCGCGCAGATCGGTGGTGCCGAAGTGTTCCTGCAGCGCCAACGCGTGCGCCAGTTCCTGGCAGGGATGGGTGATCGTCTCCATGTTGATCACCGGCACCGGCGAATACCTGGCGAACGACTTCAGCACGATGTCCTCGCGGTCATGGGCCCAGTCGATGAACTTCGGGAATGCGCGCACGCCGATCAGGTCGACATAGCGGCCCAGCACCTTCGCCACCTCGGCGATGTGTTCCTCGGTATCGCCGTCCATCACCGTGCCCAGGTTGAACTCGATCGGCCACGCGTCCTTGCCCGGCTGCAGGACCACCGCATGCCCGCCCAACTGGAAGGCGCCCAGCTCGAAACTGGTGCGGGTGCGCATGGAGGGATTGAAGAACACCAGCGCGATCGATTTGCCTTCCAGCGGCCGCCCCTTGAGCAGTTCGCCCAGCCGGCTTTTCTGATCCAGCTTCATGTGCCTGGCGCTCGCCAGCAAGGCATCCAGCTCGGCGCGGCTCCAGTCCTGCGTGTTCAAGAAGTGCTTCATCAAGGCATCCTGGTTCGGGAATGTTGCGGAAATTCGGGGGCGGAAAACGAAAAAACCCAGCCTCTGGCTGGGTTCCGTCAAGACAGGCGAAAACGTCCGGGCGACCCAGCTAGGAGCAGGATTCCGGTCGACGCGCACGCGAGGTCATGCCCGAGGCCTGGCGGGCCGCGCTGTCAGCATGGGCGTGGGCGTTCATCTTCATAGGGGGCGAATCCTCGCACGTGCTGCGGCGCAGCGCAAGGCTCAGGGCGCGGGCGCCTCGACCGGGGGCACGGTCGGCACGTAGGGCATCACCGAAATCCGGATCCGGAGCCGGTTGCCCGGATCCTCGGCCAGGCGGGAACGGTACTTGGTGCCCTTGTAGACGTAGTCCACGTCGTAGGCGATGGGGCGGCGGAACTCGCGCTCGACCGGCACGCTGCGGCAATTGAGCTTGGCCGGTTCGGTGGATTGGCCGGCCTGCGCGTCGGCGTCTTCCGCCTTGGCCTCGTCGTCGCCGGAGAACACACCCTTGATGGAGTCCAAGAACCGCGCCCAGCGGCTCTGTTCCCGGGTCGGATGGACCGTGGTGGTCGGCAGCGTGGGCAGTTCGTCGCAGACTTCCTCGGTCCGGCTGGCCCGCAGGGTCTGGTAGACCGGCTCGACGTTGAGCACCTGGGCGTAGTCCAGCCGCACGTTCTCCGCCTGGACCACGCGCTCCTGCGCCATCGCGCCCATGGCGATCGGCAACATCAGCAGTGGCAGCAAGCAATGACGGAAACGACCCATGCGACCCGTTGGTGGAAATCCCTGCGCACTAGTGTAGGCGACCAGGCTGGAGAGGGGCTGAACCATCCCCTCCTGCGCCCGGCCGGCGGCCGGCCGGACCCCGCCAGGCTGTAGAATCACCGTGCTTCCCCACGCCGCAGCCTGATGAGCCTTCGCCTCCACAACAACCTCACCCGCCGGGTCGAGGACTTCGTCCCCCTCGATCCCGCCTGCCCCACCCTGTATGTGTGCGGGCCCACGGTCTACAACTACGTCCACATCGGCAACGCCCGCGGCCCGGTGGTGTTCGGGGTGCTGGCGGCGTTGCTGCGCCGGCGCCATGGCGCGCTGCGGTACGCCCGCAACATCACCGACGTGGACGACAAGATCAACGCGGCGGCCCTGGAACAGGGCGTGCCGATCAGTGCCATCACCGACCGTTTCGCCGCCGCCTACCGTCAGGACATGGCGCGACTGGGCGTCGCCCCGCCGGACATCGAGCCCGAGGCGACCGCCCACATTCCGCAGATCGTCGCGATGATCCAGGACCTGATCGCCGGCGGGCACGCTTACGCGGCCGAGGGCCACGTACTGTTCGCGGTGGCCTCGTTCCCGGACTACGGCAAGCTCTCGCGCCGGGACCCGGAGGAAATGCTGGCCGGCGCGCGCGTGGACGTGGCGCCCTACAAGCGCGATCCCGGCGATTTCGTGCTGTGGAAGCCCTCCAGCGACGAACTGCCGGGCTGGGAATCCCCCTGGGGCCGCGGCCGGCCCGGCTGGCACATCGAATGCTCGGCGATGGCGGCGGCCCACCTGGGCCAGACCATCGACATCCATGCCGGTGGCGTGGACCTGCAATTTCCGCACCACGAGAACGAAATCGCGCAGAGCGAATGCGCCCACGGCGGCAAGACCTTCGCCCGGTTCTGGCTGCACAACGGCATGCTCAACTTCGGCGGCGCCAAGATGAGCAAGTCGCTGGGCAACATCGAACGCGTGCACGACCTCTTGGAACACCACCCGCCCGAGGCGCTGCGCTACGCCCTGTTGTCGGCACACTACCGGCAGCCGCTGGACTGGTCGGACGCGCTGATCGAGCAGTCGGTGCGAACCCTGGATCGCCTGTACGGCACGCTGCGGGATCTGCACGACGCCGATGCGCCGGCTTCCGCCGCCAACTCGATTCCCGCCGCCATCGAGGAAGCGCTGGACGACGACCTCAACACGCCGCTGGCGCTGGCCGAACTGGCCCGCATCGCCGCCGAGGCCCGCAAGGCCGCCACCGCCGACGACCGCGCGCGACTGAAGGCGGAACTGCTGGGCGCCGGTTTCGCGCTGGGGCTGCTGCAGCAGGCGCCGGCCGAATGGTTCGCGCGCGGTGCCTCCAACGAAGACGACGTGCGCATCCAGGGCCTGATCGAGGAACGCGCCGCCGCCAAGCGGGCCCGCGACTTCGCCCGCTCCGACGCCATCCGCGATCAGCTCGCCAGCGAAGGCATCCTGCTGGAAGATACCCCGCAGGGCGTCCGCTGGAAGCGGGCCTGAGTCCTCCCCTCCGCCCCGGCGCCTGACCGCGCCGGGACAGGCGGCCGATGAGCGCCGCCGCCTCCCTTCCCCGGAAGGGCGCATTCCGAATCGCCATGACCGACACCGTCTTCCCGCTCGAACCCACTGCCGCCGAGGCCCAGCACGCCATCAAGGACGAATTCGCGTTCTTCGGCGATTGGGCCGAGCGCTATCAGTACCTGATCGACCTGGGCCGCAAGCTGCCGCCGTTCCCGGAGGAGTGGAAGACCGAGCAACATCGCCTGCTCGGATGCCAGTCGCTGGTCTGGATCGTGCCGCAGGGTGACGCCAGCCGGCTGGATTTCCGCGCTGTCAGCGATTCGGCGATCGTGTCCGGGCTGATCTTCCTGGCGTTGCGGGTCTACTCCGGCCGTCCGGCCAGCGAAATCCTCGCCACCGAGGCGGACTACATCGCCGATATCGGCCTGGCCAAGCATCTCTCGCCGACCCGCAGCAACGGACTGGCCTCGCTGCTGGCCTTCATCCGCGAGACCGCCGCGGCGGCCCGGTGAGCGCGGCCAATAGCTCCTCTCCGGTCAGGGCGCTGCTGCGCAACCGCGGATTCACCACGGTCCTGGCTTACCGCATCCTGGCGCTGCTGTCCTACCAGATCGTCGCGGTGACGGTCGGCTGGCACATCTATGAACTCACCCGCAATCCGTTCTCGCTCGGCCTGATCGGCCTGGCCGAAGTATTGCCGTTCTTCTGCGTGGCGCCGTTCGCCGGCTATCTGGTCGACCACCTGCCGCGACGCAAGCTGGGCGTGGCGGCCTGCGCGGCGTTGACGCTGACCGCGGTGATCCTCGTGCTTGCGGCGGCGGGATGGTTGCCGACCACGCGGCTGTGGCCGATCTACGCCGCCATCGCGCTGACCGGGATGGCGCGCTCGTTCCTCAGTCCGATCTACAACGCGCTGTTCGCGAAGGTGCTGGCACGCGAGGACTTCGTCCGCGGCGCCGGCCTGGGCACGGTGATCTTCCAGGCGGCGATGGTGACCGGTCCGGCCATCGGTGGTCTGCTGGTGGGATTCGGCGGCAACGCGCTGTCCTATGCCGTGGCGGCGGTGCTGGCGGTGCTGGCCGGCGGCGTGCTCGCGCGTCTGCGGGTGGAGGAACCCGGCCCGCCGGCAACCAGCCTGCCGATCTTCGCCAGCATCGCCCAGGGCGCGCGCTTCGTCTGGGGCA
Source organism: Pseudoxanthomonas sp. OG2 (assembly GCF_014192765.1). NCBI lineage: Bacteria > Pseudomonadati > Pseudomonadota > Gammaproteobacteria > Lysobacterales > Lysobacteraceae > Pseudoxanthomonas > Pseudoxanthomonas sp. OG2. The sequence goes on from NZ_JACHYM010000001.1 coordinate 575,407, forward strand.
ACCAGATCATGCTGGGCGCGATGGCGCTGGACATGTTTTCGGTACTGCTGGGTGGCGTGGTGGCGATGCTGCCGGCGTTCATCCACGACATTCTCCGCTACGGTCCCGAAGGCCTGGGCATCCTGCGCGCGGCACCAGCGCTGGGTTCGGTGTGCGTGGGCGTGTGGCTGGCGCGGCATCCGTTGCAGCAGCACGCCGGCCGGGTACTGCTGTTCGCGGTGGCGGGCTTCGGCCTGTGCGTGATCGCGTTCGGGCTGTCCCGCAGTTTCTGGCTGTCGGCGCTGATCCTGCTGGCCTATGGCATGTGCGACGGCGTGTCGGTGGTGGTGCGTTCGACCATCCTGCAGCTGTCGACGCCGGACGAGATGCGCGGGCGAGTGTCCTCGATCAACGGCATCTTCATCAGTTCGTCCAACGAGCTGGGGGCGTTCTACGCCGGCACGATGGCGCGGCTGCTGGGATTGATTCCGGCGGTACTGCTGGGCGGCGGCGCGATCCTGGTGGTGGTCGCCGCCACCGCGTGGCGGGCACCGCGGCTGCGCCGGCTCGATTTGAACGATCTGCACTGAGCGCAGGGTTTCTCATCCGCGATCAGAAGCTGCACGCCTCCCAGCCTGGCGGCGTCGAAGTCGTCGAGCTGCCGCTGAACTTGTCTTCGAACGTGCCCTGCGCCCAGCGGTCGGCGTCGTAGCGCTGTTCCGGTGACAGGCTGGCGGCAATCGCGGCGATCTGCCGATCGAGTTGCGCCACGCGATGGGGCTCCGCACCCAGTCGGTACAGCTTGAGATAGCGATAATGCTGCGCCGGATCGGGGCCCAGCATGCCGGCCAGCAGCCCCTCGGCGCCCGGTTCATAGGCGCGTTGCAGGAGATCCACCACCCGCCAGTCGCCCGCCGCCAGACCGGCGTCGATCATCGCGGTGGCATCGCGGCGATAGCCCTGCAGCACGCCGGGGTGCTCGATCAGGCCACGCACGTCGTAGAGCGGCCCCCGGCCGAGATAGCACGCGCGTGCGTCGGCATCGCCCAGCCGCGCCGCCTGGGCGATGTTGGCCACCAGGGTCGCGAGCATCTTGTCGTCCGCGCCGGCGCACATTTCCCGGTTCCTGCCCGCGGTCTGCTGGCGCACGTCCATCGCGTCCAGCAACACCTGGTAGGTCCGCAGTTGCGCCGCGCTCATGCCATCGGTCTTGCGATCCAGCAGCGCCTGGGTGGTGCCCGCGTTGCGCCACTCGTTGGCGCGCAGGCGACTGCAACGGTCGAGGTCGCGAACCAGCCGGCGTGCGGCGTCGAGGTCGCCAGCGTTCGCGCGGGCCTGCAAATCGCTGAAGGTCGCGCCGAGCGATGCGGAGACCGGCGGCAGGACGCCGCCCTTCGCAGGTGTTGCCGGTGCGGCGTCCGCGCCGCCTGCCCCGTCTCCGGCCGAGCGCGTTTGCGCGGCGCGCGAAGCGGTTTCCGGCGTCGGCAAGGCGCTCCAGCGGCCGAGCGCGTAGACGCCCGCGACCGCCACCAGCGCGGTGCAGGCCATGATTGCGTGTTTCCACTTCATTGTCCGGATCGTCCCACGGTCAAATCCTCGTCGATGTACATCCGTTCCCCTCACTCATGCGGGAACACGCAGGGATCCCGGTCCAGTCCCGGTGCACCGGCCGAAGGACGGCCGCCGAAGTCGCGCCGGAACGTGGTGTCGGCCCAGGTTTCGGCCTCGGCGCGCTGCTGCGGCGACAGCCGCGCGGCGGCCACCGCCAGTTGCTGGTCCAGCACCGCGATGTCGCCGGCTCCCGCGCCCAGCCGGTAGAGCTTGAGATAACGGAAGTGTTGCGCGGGATCGGCATCCAGCGCGCCGCCCAGCAAGCCCTCCGCACCAGGCTGCAAGGCGGTTCGCAGGACATTCACCATCGCCCAGTCACCGGCGGCCAGGCCGGCCTCGACCATTCCCGGAACGCTGGTGCGATAGGTATCGATCCATTCGGGATGCCTGGCGAGCGCGCGCATGTCCAACCCGGGTCCCATCGCCAGATAGCAGGCACGCGCGTACGGTTCTCCCAGTTGCGCGGCCTGGTGCAGGCTCGGTACCAGCGAGTCCAGGGTCGCCGCATCGGCGCCGTCGCAAAGCTCGCTCATCCGTCGCGCGTTCTGCCGGCGCGATTCGATTCCATCCAGTTGCGCCCGGTAATTCTCCAACTGCGCGGCGCTCATGCCGCGGGTCTGCGTGTCGAGCAACTCGCCGGCCAGCACGGCATTGCTCCAGGCCGCCGAGCGCAGGCGATGGCACAGGTCCAGATTGCGATACAGGCGCGTCGACGCCGCCAGGTCGCCGCCGTCGGCGGCGATCTTCAATTCGGCGAAATAGCCCCGTGCGCGAGATCCGTTCCGCAGGCCCGGCTGCGTGGATCTGGCTCGCCGATCAGCCGGTACGGCCAATGCGGAAGATTCCGCATCGCCCTGCGATGCGTGTGGCTGCGACCGCCCCAGCCAGTACGCGCCCGCGAGCGCGGCCAGGACGACCACGATCAAGGGAATGACGAGGCGGTTGCTGCGCATGGATTAGCAGGATACGCGCAAGGCGGCCTTCCCTGGCCACCCTGCGCCGCCCGTCCCTGGCCCTGGCATCCTGCCCCGCCGTTTCACCTCGGCGTGCATCCGTTTATTGCTCGCTCCCCAGCACGAACGCCGAAGCGGCGATCGCGGCATCGCTGTTGAGCACCGCGGTGTTCTTGCCAGCCGCCGACGGCAGTCCGACTTTCAGGTTGACTGCGCCCGAAACCAGCGATTCCAGGATTGGCGTGAGGATCGGCAGGCCCAGCGCGATGTTGCCGCACCCGGTCGCCGCCGGGACCGCAAACGAGTTGTCGACGAAGGTCGCGTCGGTCACCTGCAGATAGCCGATGAAGTTCTCTTCGTCGGTGATGATCGTCTCGACCGTGCCGGGATTGCCCGCGATCGGCTGGTTCGGCGGCGGCGGCTGGGTGGTACCGGTCTGCAGCTTGATGATGATCGGGTTCTGCGGCGAACCGATGTAGCAGTTGTTGCCCAGGAACGGATTCTGCAGGTGCACGCGCACCGCTAGCTGCGCCGCGGTGGGATCGCTGCCGTCGGTCGGCGGGAACAGCGCGTTGCCGAAGTTCGTCTGCGCCAACGCGACCGGCTCCATGGTGGCGGTGACGTCGTTGACCGTGGCCACGATCGCCCAGAATGCGGTCCACAGAGGGCCGGGCCAATTGGGGGCGGGGTTCATGATGCCCAACAGGCCACCCGGCACCTTGGCCGGTGGCGCCGAAAGCGTCGGTGCGCCCACCGCCTGGTACAGCGGCGACGGCCCCAGGTTCTCCACCCCGCCCTGCAGCACGATGGGCTTGTCGATCGGCAAGGTGGTGTTGCCGATGACGAACACGCCCGAGTCGGTGGTGTTGATCACGCAGGAACCGACGCTCGGGTTGGTATACGGACAGTACTTGAACATCGCGTAGGGACCGGAAGGCGTACCGGCGATGGCGGCAGGCATGGCGGCAACAGCCGCCAGTCCCGCGAGGACAACGGACAACGACGTCTTCAACATGATGAGCTCCTGCGTGAGCGGCCCCCTGACCTTCTGTCTCCGGGCCCGCGTGAAAGGGATGGATCAAGTCGCGGAACGGGACGGCAGACGTCCCGTTCCGCCACCAGGCCGGTGAATGGCCACGATGCCTGCGGTCATGCGACCGGTGGCATCGCCCCTGGACCACTCCCGTTCCGGGTGGTCGTGCTTATGGCAACAGCACCACCCGGGCCGCCGGATACGACACCGTGCCGTCCAGGCTCCGGTTCCGCAGGTGGGTGGGGGCGGTGGAGGACACCGCGCATGCGCCCAGCGTTCCGCTGAACTGGATCGATGCGATTCCCGTCGTGGTCGTCGAATTGGTCATCGCCACGCCGGTCACCGGAGCGCGTCCGTTCAAGCTCGGGCAGTTCGCGTTGAGCGGCGCCGGGATGAACACATTGACGCCGTTCACGTTCGTTGTGGTGCTGGCGGTGTCGCCGATCGTGAGCGTACCGCCGGTGCCGCTGGTCGCGGTGATGGAGACCTTCCAAGGAAGACCACGGGGGATGATGTTCGAGCATGCCGAGCTACCGCCAAAGCTCACCGCGGTGATCTTGGCGACACCGCTGGTCACCACGACGGTGAAATCGGCGGAGGGACAGGGAAGATTGTTTCCGAAATACGACGCTGTCGTTGTTCCGATGAAATGCGTGGTGCCATCGCCCCAGCTGGTGCCATTCCAAACCTGGAAGGTGGGGGTCGCGGCGGATACCGATGCGGCGCCGAACATCGCAGCAGCGGACACGATTGCAAGCAAACTGACCTTGAACTTTGACATGGTGCCTTTCTCCGATGGAGGGTTGGTGGTGTGCCCGAACGCCATGCGTCCGGGTGACGTGTCACGGATAGTCCGCTCCGTGGCTGCGCGGTCTAGGCGACACCGGTCGTCAGGAGCGGCGGCGCCAGGATTTCCCGCATTCCCTGCAAATGGGCTTCCTGTCTCCCCGTCTCTCAGAAGAATCCTTTGCGAATGCTCAGACCGATGATGCGTGGGTCCTGGATGAACACATTCGAGGTCAAGCCGGTATCGTCGCTGTTGAGGAAGGTGCCGGTGATGGCCTCCTCGTCCAGCGCGTTCTTTACGTACAACTGCACGGTCAGATCGGAAGCCGGCTTGTACCAGGTCAATGACAGATTGACGTTGCCCCACTCCCTGAGCCGGTCGATGCGGTCCTGGTAGATCCGCGCCCAGCTCTTGCCCTGGTAGTAGAGATCCGCGCGCAAGGTCAGCTCGCTGTCCGCCAGCAGGAAGGTGTACTGCGGGCTCAGGCTGACGGTGATGTGCGGTGCGTTCGGCAGTTCATTTCCACCGACGTTCTTGGCGAAGCCTGCACCACCGTTGGGCGCGTCGGTTTCCGGATTGTAATAGGCGCCATTCAACAGATAGGCGTACGGCCCGGGGCCGCCATTGAAACCGCGATCCGCCGTGAACCCACCCATCGCCGTGTAGTAGTTGACGGTGCAGAAGCTGTTGAGGAAGCCAGCATTGCTGTACATCTGGTTGAACGGATCGGCGAAGTAGTTCTCCAGCGCCATCGATACCAGCGCGGTCGGCGCGATGCAGTTCGACGCCAGTTGCATCCATGGACGCACGGTGGTCCATTCGGGATTTCCCGCGGTCCGGTCCATCACGTCGATCGAGTACTGGTTGGCGCCGATACGGCTGCGCAGCAGGCCCACGTTGCCGCTGATCTGGAAGGCGTCGGTCGGCTTCCATACCAGTTCGAACTCCGCGCCCCAGGTGCGCGCATCGAAATTCTCGTTGAGGGTGGCGCGATCCTGGATCTGCGAGACCTGGTAGTCCTTGTAGTCGTTGTAGAACGCAGTGGCGTTGAACATCAGCTGGCCGCCGGCCATCACGTTCTTGGTGCCGATCTCGAACGCGTTGACGTACTCGGGCCGGAACTCGGGGTTGCGCTGTTCGAAGCTGAGCGCCTCCGGATTGGCTCCCACGCCGGGCGAGTTGGTGCCGCCGGCCTTGTAGCCGCGTGACAACGAGGCATATACCAGCGTGCTGTCGGTGAAGGACAGGTCCGGCGACCAGTCCAGCACCAGTCGCCCGGTCGGCTCGGTCCAGGTCTGCCGGATGTCCGCGCCCGCCGGATAGCCGTAGCCGGTGTAGCCACCGAACAACGACGAGTTGCCACCCACGGTCGAATCGCCCAGCAACGTCTGGCTCAGATAGGGCGTGGTCGTCTTGCGATCCCGGGTGACGCGTAGGCCGGCGGTCAGCCGCAGCGTATCGGACAGTTGCCAATAGCCTTCGCCGAAGATCGCCGCCGAACGCGTCTTGGCGACGTTGCGGCTGCGAAAATAATTGTGTCCCTGCCCGTCGATCGAACGTAGCGGGTTGGGATCGACATACACGCAGGGCACTTCGATGCCCTGGTTCGGGTCGAACCGGGTCGCGCTTCCGGCCGGGCAGTGCCCTGGCGCCGTTCCGCCGCCATTGCCGTTGAAGAACAACTGCGCCAGCGCACTGAACATGTTGCTGAATACGTAGTAGCTTTCGTCAACCTCGTATTCCAGATAGTTGGCGCCGACACTGAAGTTGAACTTGCCATCGAATGCGGATTGCAGTCGGAATTCCTGCGACCACTGCGTGCTGTAGGAATCGACCAGGTCAACGTTCAGAAGCCGGTTTGAGCAGCCCAGCTGCGGATCACAGAACACCCCGCCGGGCGTAGCGGGATAGGCGGGACCGAAGGTGAAATCCGGCAAGAACTGCACGGCATCGTTGCTGTCGTTGAAAATCGGATTCGACTGGAACCGTCCGTAGTCCTGGGTCGAGTAGTAGCGGTCCCGCGTGTACAGCGTCTGCGACACCAGGCTCAACTGGTCGCTCAGGCCGAAGTCGAGATTGATCTGCACGACATCGTTCTTCGCCTCGAAGCGTGGATCGTAGGTCGTGGCGATCTCGCGCAGGTCGGTCGACTGGCGAAGCCCCGCATAGGGATCCACGCCCAGCGGCAGCAGCGTTACGCCGCCGACCGGAAAGCCGTTCTCGTCCAACAACATGCCCAGGATGACCGGGGACGAGCCCAGGATGTAAGGCAGGCTTGCCGCATTGGGCACGCCAAACGCGTCGTTGCCGTAAAGCGATCCATCCTTGCAGGACTGACTCAGATAATTGCGCGCATTGCCGAAGACCGGCTCGTAGCCGCCGATCGTGGCGGGCCCCGGATCGTTGTGGCAGATCTGCTTGCCGGTGCGGGCGCGCATGTCGTCTTCCTGGAAGTGCTCCCAGGCCACGCTGGCACTGAAGCGTTCGCTGGGCCGGAACGTCGCCGACAACCGCGTGGTCATCAGGTCACGGTCGTTGACATCCCTGTCGGTGACCGTGTTGTGATCATATCCATCACGCTTGGTGTACTGCGCGGCCACGCGGAAAGCGAAGGTCTCGCTCAACGGGACGTTGATCATCGCGTTGACCCGGCGCGATTCGTAGTTGCCGAGCTCGGTCTTGACGCTGGCGTCGAAGGCTTCCGGATCGGCCAGGTTCGGGATCATGTTGACCACGCCGGCGGTGGCGTTGCGCCCGTACAGCGTCCCCTGCGGACCGCGCAGCACTTCCACCCGCTCCACGTCCAGGTATTCCTGCTCGAACAGGCGGTTGCGGATCATCGGCGTGCTGTTGAAGCTGACCGCGACCGCCGGGTCGGTGGTCACCGACAGCGCCTGCGTGCCGATGCCGCGGATCTGGAAGTTGTAGCTCGCAAAATTGGTCTTGGAGAAGGTGACGTTCGGCGTCGCCGTGACCAGATCGCCACCGGTCTCGATCTTGCGGTCATTGAGATCGTCGCCACTGAAGGCGCTGATGGCGATGGGAACCTTCTGGATGTTCTCCACCTTCTTCTGCGCGGTGACCACCAGGGTATCCAGCGTGGTCTCGTTGCGCGCTTCAGCAGTTCTTGTCGCGGTTTCGCTTGCAGTCTGCTGGGCCACGGTCCCGGAGGTCGTCGCCGACTGCAGGGCGGCGACCTCCTGTCCGTTTCCCTGCGGCCCGCCCGGCTTGTCCTTCTTCGCCGCCGCTTCGCGGGCGGCCTGCGCGGGATCCCTGATCAGGATCGCCCCCGAAGGGCTGACGGTATAGGTCAGTCCGGTGCCTTCGAGCAGTTCTTCCAGTGCCTGTGTCGGCGCCTTGCTGCCCACCACCGCGCGCCCGCTTCTTCCAACCGCAAGTTCGGGCGAATACAACAGTTGCTTGCCGCTCTGGCGCGCATAGTCGGACAGGGCCGCACTGAGGGTCTGCTGGGGTATCTCGAAACGCGCGGGCGGGTCAGTGCCGTCTCGCGCCTGCGCCGCGAGTATCGGCGACAGCGCCAGTACCAGGGCACAAGGCCTGAGCACGTGCTTTGCGAATCGAGACGAACGAACTCCCATGCTTCCTCCCCGAGTTTTTTGTCACGCGACCACGTCGTGATGGCGACGTACTTCCATACAGACGCGCTCCCGCGCAAAACCCGAACTGTGATCGGAAAAAAAGATCACGACTGGAATACTGGACCCGCGGGATCTGTTTTGCGACGCAACAAGAATCGCCGGGTGGAGGCCTGCGTCAGTCCGGGATCATTCCGCGCGCGCCATGGCGCGGGGATGTGCGTGCGCTCATCGGGAGCGCGACTCGAGCACCACGCGATCGTCTTCGCGCGGATCGCGCTGGATGGGGAAGTAATTCGTCAACGCCTCGACGAACGTATGCGTATCGCCGGCATTGAACGCGCCGCTGATCTTCAGCGAAGCGAGCTGTGGGTCGCCCAGCACCACCTTTCTCCGCGAATAGCGGTTCACTTCGGCAATCGCGGCGTCCAATCGCTCGTTGTCGAATACGATCTGGCCGGTGCGCCAACTGACCACGCGCCCCACGTCGGCCACCCGCACCACCGGCCGGGATCCGTCGGTGGCGACGAACTGCTGGCCCGGATGCAATTCCGCCAGCGTCGCCGCATTGGCCGGCGATGGTGCGACGCCCTGCGCCGGCGCGACACCCACGCGGCCTTCCAGCAAGGTGACTTCGAACAGACGTTCCCCGACCCGCACGTCGAACTCGGTGCCCAGCGCGGTAACCCGCTTTCCATCCGCGGTGACCACGAACGGTCGCGAACGATCCTTGGCGACCTTGAACAGGGCCTGCCCACGTTCAAGGGTCACCGCGCGGACGTCAGCGCGGTAATGCACCGACAACCGGCTGTCGGTGTTGAGGGTCACCACCGAACCGTCGTCCATCGTCACCACGCTGCGCTGGCCCACGCCGGTCTGGTAGACATTGCCGGCCAGGGTGTCGCCCGCGCCGGAGAACAACCCGCGGGTGGCCTCCGGCCTCAGCGCGATGAGACCCACGCCGGTGAGCAACAGCAGCGAGGCGGCAATCGACAGCCGCCGCCATCGCCGCGAGGAGCGCAGCCTGCCTTCGGCCACGCGCGCCAGCGTCTCGCGGCGCAGCGACTGCATTTCCGGTGAATCCGACAGCGTGCGTACCCAGTGATTCGCGGCCTGGATGCGCCGCCAGGCCGCCGCGTTCTCCGGCGACCGCGCGTACCAGGCATCGAAGCCCTCGCGCAGGCGCGGCTGGTCGGGCGCGTCGCGCAGGATCTCGCTCCAGCGCGCGGCCGCCTCGTCGGCGCTGTCCGCCGCGAAGTCCATCGCCCAGGTCGTTGGAGGAGTCCGCGAGTTCATGGGTGCGTTTCGCCAGCCTCTGTCGTGTGCCTGTCCGGCGGGGTCATGCGCCCTCCGGCATCCCGCCCAGCGCGCCGCCCAACCGGGCCAGCGCCTTGGCCATGTGTTTCTCGGCGGCCCGGACGGAGATGCCCAGCATGACCGAGATTTCAGTGTATTTGCGCTTTTCCATGGTCCTCAGCACGAAAACGTCGCGGGTCCGTTCGGGCAGGCTCCGCAGGACGGCGGTCATCACCCGGACCGCCTCCTCTCCCAGTAAGACGCGCTCCGGCGAAATATCCGTAGCGGGCTGGTGAAGATCCTCGTCGAACGACTCCTGGACATCCATCGCCCGGACCTTGCGCCGGCGTGCCCAGTCGCGCAGGACGTTGGCCGCCACCTGGAACACGTACTGCTCCACATGCTCGATGGCGCCGCCGCGGGCGCGCCGCAGCAGGTGCAGGAACACTTCCTGGGTCAGGTCGTCGACCTCGCTGGCATCCCGGACCCGCTTGGCGAAAAAACCGCGCAACGGCGCGCGATAGCGCAGCGAAATGGTGTTCAGCAGGTCGTCGCGCCCGTCGCTGCCCTCGTCGATGCGAGGGGAACCCTGGGCGAAAGGCGATGGTTCGGACACCGGCATCCCCTGTCTGGCGATCGTCCTGAGTAAAGGAAATCCGACCTCCATCCGGCGGGTGCCCGGGGGCGGGCCAGCACGGCGCATACGGTCGGGTACGTGCGCCAGCCTAGGCACACGCCGGGGGCCGCGCACGTTGCAACGCAATATCCGACGGGCCGGCGGGTCCGGAGGCGGCACCGCGTTTTCCCATCCAGGAGCGGCCCGGTTCGAAGTTGGCGGCAGAGCCGAGCAAGCTCGGCTCTACTTTTGCCATTCCCGGTACAGCCCGTCCTCGCCGGCCGGCCGCAGCCGTGCCAGCCGCAAGGTGGCGTGCGCATCCGGCGGCAGCGCCATCTCGGCATACACGGCGGCGGTGGACAGGCCGTACGGCGCGCCGTCTTCGTTCGAATAGGCGAACCACGCCTCGCCGATGCCACACAGGTGCATGGCGGCCAGGCACATCGGGCACGGGTGGCCGCTGGCGTAGATCACGCAGCCATCCAGGCGCGGCGTGCCCAGGCGGGTGCCGGCCTGGCGGATGGCCAGCAGTTCGGCGTGCGCGGTGGGATCGTGGTCGCGATGGATGCCGTTGGCGGCGCGGGCGACGACTTCGCCGTCCCGCACCAGCACCGCGCCGAACGGACGGCCTCCGTCGGCGATGTTGGCCCTGGCGAGCGCGATTGCCTCGCGCATGAACTGCTCGTGATCCATGCCGCCTCCTGTCGCGGGTCGCGGAAAAAGCGAACCCCGCCTGGGCGGGGTTCGCGGGGATGGCAACGAGGGGCGCGGAATCAGTCGCCCTGCTGCTTCTGCATGTGTTCCCAGCGCTCCTGCGCATCGATGGTGCGCTCGGCGGTCAGGCGCGCCTCCAGGCGCTCCAGGCCGATTTCCTCGCCAGTGTCGACGCAGTAGCCGTAGTCGCCGGCATCCACTCGCTTGAGCGTGCTGTCGATCTTGCCGATCAGCTTGCGGTAGCGATCGCGGGTACGCAGTTCCAGCGAGTTCTCGGTTTCGCGGGTGGCGCGCTCGGCTTCGTCGCCGATGTCGCGGACCTCGTCCTTCAGGTTCTCGATGGTCTGCTTGGATTCCTCGACCAGATCCGCACGCCACTGCAGCAGGCGCTGGCGGAAATATTCGAGCTGGAGCGGACTCATGTACTCCTCGTCCACGGCCGGCTTGTAGCCTTGGGGAACGATCGGGCGACCGGTGGCGTCATCGGTCTTGTAGGGCACCACTTTGAATTTTTCCCGGACGACGGGAGCCTGCGGCTTGGCGGCCACGGCCACGGCCACCTTGCCGGTGGAACGGGGAGCGATGGCAGGCTTGCTGGTCACGGGGGCGGAATTGGTTGTCTTGCTGGTCGGTTTCGGTGCGGGCACTGGCTTTGCGGGGGATGGAGCCTTGGCCGCCGGAGCCGGCGCGGGCTTGGCCTCCTGCCGGGGTGCGGCGGGAGCGGTCGAGCGCGGTGCGGGGGCCTTCGGGGGAGCAGTCTTGGCCGGAGCCGGCTTGGGGGCGGGCTTCGGTGCGGGTTTGGTCTTCGGTGCTGCGACGGGAGCGGTCTTCTTGGCCACGGCCTTCTTCGCCACCGGCTTGGCGGCCGGTTTTGCCTTGGCGGGCGCGGGCTTGGGCGCCGCCTTCCTGGCCGCCGGCTTTGCGGCCGGCTTCTTGGCCACGGCTTTCTTGGCGACGGGCTTGGGCGCCGCCTTCTTGGCCACCGGCTTGGCGGCCGGTTTCTTGGCGACAGCCTTCTTCACGACAGGCTTCTTGGCGACGGGCTTGGCGGTTTTCTTGGCGGCCTTGGCGGCCTTCTTTGCAGGTTTCTTAGCAGCCACGAACAGCGCTTCCTTGTTCTTCCCGAGCATCGGGAAAGCGCGACTTTATAGCCTACCCGGCGGGCAGCGGCAACCCAACACGGTTATCATCCGGACATGATCGGCCGGGTACTCATTGCTGTCCTGCGGGTGTACAAGCGCTTCATCAGCCCGCTGCTGGGTCCGCGCTGCCGTTTCGTGCCATCGTGCTCGGAATACGCGATGGAAGCGATCGCCCGGTTCGGTCCGATGAAAGGCAGCTGGCTCGCCGCCCGCCGCATCGGCCGCTGCCATCCCCTGCATCCCGGCGGCCACGACCCGGTGCCGCCCGCCGGTGAAACCTCCGCCCCCTGCACAGGAAAGCACTGAATGCCCTCCACCCTCATCGTCAATGCCCGGATGGCCAGCGAAGGCCGCGAATTCGAAGGCGACCTGCGCATCGAGAACGGTCGCATCGCCCGCATCGGCAGCGGCCTGTCCGCCGGGGCGGATGAAAAGGTCGTCGACGCCGCCGGCCGCTGGCTGCTGCCGGGCATGATCGACGACCAGGTCCACTTCCGCGAGCCTGGCATGCCGCACAAGGGCGATATCGCCACCGAATCGGCCGCCGCGGTGGCCGGTGGCCTGACCAGTTTCATGGACATGCCCAACACGGTGCCGCCGACCCTCGATTCGGCCGCGCTGGAAGCCAAGTACCAGCGGGCGGCGGGCCGGGCCTGGGGCAACTACGGCTTCTACCTGGGCGCCAGCAACGACAACCTGGAGGCCATCCGCGCGCTCGACCCGAAGACCGCGCCGGGCATCAAGGTGTTCATGGGCGCCTCGACCGGCAACATGCTGGTGGACAACCCGGAGACCCTGGACGCCATCTTCCGCGAGGCGCCGACCCCGATCATCACGCACTGCGAGGACACGCCGACCATCGATGCCAACATGGCCGCGTTCCAGGCCCGCTACGGCGATGCGCTGACCGCCGAGCACCACCCGGACATCCGCAGCCGCGAAGCCTGCATCAAGTCGACCCGGCTGGCGCTGGAACTGGCCCGCCGCCACGACACCCGCCTGCACGTGCTGCACATCTCCACCGCCGACGAACTGGCCCTGTTCACGCCCGGCCCCCTGATCGACGCGTCCGGCAAGCGCAAGCGCATCACCGCCGAGACCTGCATCCATTTCCTGCGCTTCGACCGCGCCGACTACGCGCGGCTGGGCAACTTCATCAAGTGCAACCCGGCGATCAAGGACGCCAGCGATCGCGAGGCGCTGATCAAGGCGCTGGCCGACGATGTCATCGACGTACTGGCGACCGACCACGCCCCGCACACGCTGGAGGAGAAGTCCAAGCCCTACGCGCAGGCGCCGTCCGGCCTGCCGCTGGTCCAGTACGCGCTGGTGGCGGCGCTGGATCTGGTCCACGAGGGCCGCGCCACGATGACCGAGATCGTGCAGAAGGTGTCACACGCCCCGGCGCAGCTGTTCGACGTGCACGAGCGCGGCTTCCTGCGCGAAGGCTATTGGGCGGATCTGGTACTGGTGGACGACGCCGAGTTCACCGTGCGCCGCGAGGACGTGCTGTCCAAGTGCGGCTGGTCGCCGTTCGAGGGCACCACCTTCCGTTCGCGCATCGGCGCGACCTGGGTCAACGGCCGGCTGGTCTGGAACGGCGAGCATCTGGTCGGCACGCCCAACGGCCAGCGGCTGGAGTTCGATCGGTGACGCGCCTGGCCGGCGCGGCCTGCGCGCTGGGCCTGGTCTTGCTGTTCTCCCCCGCCCGTCCTGCGATGGCGCAGGAGGTGCTGTCCGAGGGTACCTACGGCCCCGCGTCCGCCGGTGCGCAGGACGAGCGCGTGGTGTTTCCCCCGCAGGTCTCGCAGGGCGCGCTGGTGTTCGGCAAGGTGCCGCCCGGCAGCCAGGTGCGTTATGCCAACCGCGCGTTGCGCACCAGCGGCTATGGCACGGTGGTGTTCGGGGTCGGCCGCGATGAAGCGGGCCCGCTGAGTGTCGAGGTGACGACGCCCTCCGGGCGCCGGGAAACCGCGCGCATCACGGTGACGCCGCGCGACTGGCCAGTGGAGCGGGTCAACGGCGTGCCGCCGAAGACAGTCAATCCGCCACCGGCGATCGCCGAGCGGATCCGGCGCGAGCAGGCGCAGGTCACCGCCGCGCGCGCGCGCGACGACGATCGCACCGATTTCGCCCAGTCCTTCATCTGGCCGGTGCAGGGCCGCATCAGCGGCCGCTTCGGCAACGCGCGCGTCTACAACGGACAACCCGGTTCCGGCCATTCGGGCATGGACATCGCCGCACCCAATGGCACGCCGGTCAAGGCGCCTGCGGCGGGCGTGGTGACCTTCGCCGGCCCGGATCTGTACCTGACCGGCGGCACCCTGTTGCTGGATCACGGCTACGGGGTCAGCTCCAATTTCCTGCACCTGTCACGCATCGACGTGAAGGTGGGCGATCGCGTCGAGCAGGGCCAGGTCATCGGCGCGGTCGGCGCCACCGGACGCGCCACCGGCCCGCACCTGCACTGGGGCATGAACTGGTTCGACGTGCGCATCGATCCGCTGCTGGTGCTGGAGCGCGCGCAGACGGCTGCGGCGAAGTGAGCGTGCTCGCCAGCCTTCGCGACTCACGTCGCTCCCACACGAATTCCCCTTGTAGGAGCGACGTAAGTCGCGAGCTTTTCGGTCCGATTGCGATGGAGTAATGGCAAGCGAGGCAGGCAGGCGTCGCCGATGACAGGTACGGGTAACGCGCAGGTTACGGTCGCGACTGACGTCGCTCCTACAGGGGAAGCTTTTTGTGGGAGCGACGTGAGTCGCGAGCTTTTCCCGATTTGCGCGAGAGACGGCTCAGCCGTTGCTGCCGCTGACGCGGGCGACCGCGTCGTGCGGGTGCAGGCTTTCGAAATGGGCGACGGTGGCGTCGTAGCGCGCCACGTGCGGATCCTGCGAGAGCGCGGCGGCCACGCGGCGCGCGGCATCCTCGCAGAACATCAGGTTCTCCGCGTTCAGGCGCGCGAAAGCCTGTTCGTCGACCCGCTTGACCGCGGTCTGCACCGGCGTGCCCAGGGCGGCCTCGATCGCGTCGATCAACGCCACCAGCGGCAGTTCCTCGAACTGCGGACGCAATTCGACGCGCACGCTGGCGCGGCTGCGCTGGGCGTGCGGCGTCGCCGCCAGTCCGCGCTCGGAAGACAGCCAGTCGCGGACCACGCCGACCGACAGCGGGTGCGCGGCGGCGAAGTCCTCGGCGAACCGCTCGGCGTTGGCCTGGCGCGACAGCGCCGCCGAGGCCGGGCAGGTGCTGGAGTATTCGACCGAGAACGACAGCGCCAGATGCAGGTGACCGTCGACCAGGGTGGCGTCGATCTCGACCGGATAGCGCTTCCAGCCCGAGTACTCGCTTTCCAGCGCGCGCCGGCGCAACAGCGCGTCATAGCGCAGGCGGATGCGGGCCTGGTTCGCCAGCCCCTGCTGCGAAGCCACGCCTTCCTGCAACAGGTGGCGCAACCCGGCCGGGGTGATGGCCTCGCGCGACAGGCCGTCCTGCAGGTGCAGGTACAGGCGCGACATGTGGATGCCGCGGGCGTCCGGATTGGTCAGGTTGACGAACACGTCGATGTTCGCCGGCACCTGCAATTGCCCACCCTCGCCATCGCCGATGCGCACCGGCAGGGCGATGCCTTCCATGCCCACCCAGTCCAGCGCGCGTGCCAACGGCACGCTCTGGTGGGCGACGTCGGGAAGATCGGCGCGTGGCGCCACGGGAGGGACGGAGGCCATGTCGGTACGGGGGAGAAAAACAGGCCCGCATTGTACCCCCAGCCCCGAATCGCCAGATGAAACAGTCCGTTACGGCGAATCCGCATGCCTATCGCAGCGATGGCTCGCGTCCATCGCGGGCTTCCCGCTCAGCCGCGCGCGGCGTTCCAGGCGCCCAGCAGCAGGCGCAGGCGGGACGGCAGCGCGGTGGCCTCCCCTGCCCTGGCGAACCGGCGCAGGCGGGCGTGGGCGAAGGCGTCGGCGATGCGCCGCTCCCGGCTTGCGCCGGATGCCGCCGGCCAGCGTCGGTCCAGCGTGCGCGCCCAGTCACGCAGCCGCGTGCGATCGTCGTTGCCCGCGGCCGACCGCGGCAGCGCCGCGGTCGCGGTGTCGGCCAGGCGGGTCGCCAGGGTCCGGGCAATCACCGCCGCGACATCCGGCGTTCCGCCCAGGACCGCGGCTTCCACCGCGGCCACCGCCACGCCGTAAACCCGCAGTTGGGCGAAGGCGGCGTCGCCGTCGGCGGCGGCATCGCGCGCCGCGATCAGCGCGGGCAGCGCATCGGCCAGTTCCGCCCACGGCGCAGGCACCGGCTCCAGCCGCCGACCCAACGGATGACGCGAGCGGCGATCCGCCCAACTGCGCAATTCCTCGCCCCACCAGGCCAACTTGGCATCGGCCGGCAACGGATCGCCTGCGATATTGAGGATGTCGTCGAATTCCTGGAGCAGCGAGAACCACGCTTCGGCCAGCGCGCGTCGTTCCGGCGCGACGAAGATCTCGGCGACCTGCCATTCCGGCCAGCGCTGGCGCCATTTGTCGAGGAAGCTTTCGAGGGCGGAGGAATCGGACACGGGAACGTGCTGAAAGTCGGTCGTGAAGATGGCTCAGGCGCCGACCGCGGTCGGCCAGGCGTCCGGGTCGAGCAGTTCGGCGGGCTGGTCGCACATCCGTTCGGCCTGCCAGCTTTCGGGATCATCGCCATCGAGACGGTAGCCCCACAGCGCCGCGATCGACGGCATGCCGGCCGCGCGCGCCGCGACGATGTCGCGTTCGTCGTCGCCAACGTAGACACAGTCGCCGCAAGCCACGCCCAGCCGCTCGGCGGCCACCTGCAACGGCAGCGGATGCGGCTTGCGCTCGGCCAGGGTATCGCCGCCGATCAGCACCGCGCAGCGTTCCTGCCAGCCTTCGGCCGGCAGCACGTCGCGGGCGAGGTACTCGGGCTTGTTGGTGACGATGCCCCAGCGTGTGCCGGCGGCTTCCAGCGCGGCCAGCATCGCTTCCACGCCTTCGAAAGGATGGCTGTGGCGGCCCAGTTCCTCCTGGTAGACCACCAGGAATTCCGGCACCAGCGCGTCGCGCGCGGCGACGTCCAGATCCGGGAACGCCGCGCCCACCATCGCCCGCGATCCCTTGGACACGTGCGGACGCAGGTCGGCCAAGGTCACCGGCGCGCGGCCGCGCGCGGCGAGCATGCGGTTGGCGGTGGCGACGAAATCCGGCGCGCTGTCCAGCAGCGTGCCGTCGAGATCGAACAGGGCCACCGCCGGGAATCCGGCGCCGATCTTGGGGGCGTCGCCATCCATCCGGCTCATGCCGCCTTCACCGCGCAGGCCAGGTAATTGACGTCGGTACGGCGCGCCAACCGCGCGCGCTGCCGCCACGGCTCGTAGGCCAGGCCGCTGACGTCCTCCAGCTGCAGGTCGGACCGGCGCAGCCAGGCGGCCAGTTCGGACGGCTTGATGAAGTCCTGGTAGTGATGGGTGCCGGTGGGCAGCAGGCGGGCGACGTATTCGGCGCCCACGATGGCCAGGGCGAACGCGGCCGGGGTGCGGTTGAGGGTGGACAGGAACAGCCGGCCGCCGGGTTTCAGCAGGCGCGCGCACGCCTCGATGATCGCCGCCGGATCCGGCACGTGCTCCAGCATTTCCATGCAGGTGACCACGTCGAAGCTGCCGGGACGCTCCTCGGCCAGCGATTCGACCGGACGCAGCTGGTAGTCGACCTGCACCCCGGACTCGAGCTTGTGCAGGCGCGCCACCTTGATCAGTTCCGGCGCCAGGTCGATCCCGGTGACGTGCGCGCCGGCCTTCGCCAGCGCTTCGCTGAGCAGGCCGCCGCCGCAGCCGACGTCCAGCGCCTGCGCGCCGGCCAGCGACGCACGCTGGCGCACGTAGTCCAGGCGCACCGGATTGAGCGCGTGCAGCGCCTTCTGCGGACCCTGCTCGTCCCACCAGCGATTGGCGAGCGCACCGAACTTGTCCAGTTCGGCCTGATCGAAGTTGTCGCCGGAGGGCGCGGATGAAGCGGTGGAGGTCATGGGGTCACCTCGGCAGGAGCCGGTGGCCGCGGCGTGCGGACACACGGCAGGGGAATCGGTGGGGAACGGACATCATCCGCCATGCAGCGTGCGGATACGCTCGCGCCATTGGCGCGCGTTGGCGATCAGGCCGGCCGTGTCCATGTCGACCAGTTCGCGCTGCACCAGCCGCGGCTGGCCGGCGATCCAGACGTCGCTGACCTGGTGGCGGCCGGTCGCGTAGATGAGCTGGGAAACGACGTGGTGCAGCGGCTGGGTTTCCAGCGCGCCCAGATCCACGCAGATCAGGTCGGCCTGCTTGCCCGGTTCGATCGAACCGATGCGATCGCCGTAGCCCAGCGCGCGCGCGCCGCCGAGAGTGGCCGCATGCAGCGCGGTCGCGGCGTCCAGCGCGGTGGCGTCGTTCGCCACCGCCTTGGCCAGCTGCGCCGCGGTGCGGGTCTCGCTGAACATGTCCAGGTCGTTGTTGCTGGCGCAGCCGTCGGTGCCGATGGCCAGGTTGACGCCCGCGCGTTGCAACGCGCAGGCCGGGCAGAAACCGGAAGCCAGCTTGAGGTTGGATTCCGGGCAATGCACCACCGACACGCCACGCTCGGCGCACAGGTGGATCTCGGCCTCGGTCAGCTGGGTCATGTGCACCGCGATCAGGCGGTCGTTGACCAGGCCCAGGCGATCCAGGCGCGCCAGCGGACGCTGGCCATACTGCTTCAGCGAATCGGCGATTTCCTGCGCGGTCTCGTGGGTGTGCAGGTGCACCGGCACGTCGAGCTGGTCCGAGAGCATGCGCACGCGCTCGAAGTTGGCGTCGCTGACCGTATACGGTGCGTGCGGCGCGAACGCGGTGTCGACCAGCGAATCGCCGCGCCATTGATCATGGACCTCGCCCGCGCGGTCGAAATATTCGTCGCTGGTCTTGGCCCAGGCGGTCGGGAAATCGATCACCGGCAGGCCGACCCGCGCGCGGAAGCCGTGGCGCTTGTAGACCGCGGCCTGCACATCGGGGAAGAAGTAGTTTTCGTTGGCACAGGTGGTGCCGCCGCGCAGCATCTCGGCGATCGCCAGGGTGGTACCGTCGGCGACGAATTCCGGGCCGATCACCGCCGCTTCCACCGGCCAGATGTGCTTCTGCAGCCACTCCATGAGCGGCAGATCATCGGCGATGCCGCGCAGCAGCGTCATCGGATTGTGGGTATGCGCGTTGACCAGACCGGGCAGCAGCGCCGCATCCGGTCGCGACACCACCCGCTCCGGCACGAAGCGTTGGCGCGCGTCGGCAATTGGCAGGATGGCGAGGATGTCGCCGCCCTTCACCGCCACCGCATGGTCTTCCAGCACCACCCCATGTGGCACCACCGGGATGACGAAACCGGCCTCAATGAGGAGATCGCAAGCTTCGGGGCGGGTGTCGTGGGTCATGCGTCCTCGTATCCGTGGTTCCGCGGGGAGCCGGAATCAGGCCAGCGATTCACGGCGTCGGTGCTTCCGGTCGGAGGAGGCTCGGCTCGCATCGGTGCGCTCACCTCGCCGCCACCGGGAATCTCTCGTCGTCCCGGCGGAAACCGGGTTCCATCTTGATGTTGCCTGTGCTTCTGGCTTTCAAACGCAAAAGCAACCGCAAGCAAAATGGAGCCCGGCCTTCGCCGGAATGGCGCAACGGCAGGCGCGCCCGCGTGCGGGCGCGCCGTCGCGTCACTTCACGCGGCTGACGTAGTCGCCGGTGCGGGTGTCGACCTTGATGATTTCTTCCTGGCCGACGAACAGCGGCACGCGCACGACCGCGCCGGTCTCCAGGGTCGCCGGCTTGCCGCCGCCGCCGGAGGTGTCGCCACGGACGCCCGGATCGGTCTCGACGATCTTCAGCTCGACGAAGTTCGGCGGGGTGACCTGGATCGGGGTGCCGTTGAACAGGGTCACCACGCACTCTTCCTCGCCCTTCAGCCACTTCTCGGCGCCGGCCATGCCGGCCTTGTCGGCCTGGACCTGCTCGAAGGTTTCCTGCTGCATGAAGTGCCAGTACTCGCCATCCGAATACAGGTACTGCATGTCGGTATCCACCACGTCGGCGGCCTCGACCGAGTCCGTGCTCTTCATGGTGATTTCCTGCACGCGGCCGGTGCGGATCTGGCGGTACTTCACGCGGGTGAAGGCCTGGCCCTTGCCCGGCTTGACGTATTCGGTGTCGGTGATGATGGACGGTTCGTTGTTGACCAGGATCTTCATCCCGTTCTTGACGTCGTTCATGCCGTAACTGGCCATGGGGTACTCCTTGGGGTAAGACAAACCCGCCGCGGGAGGCGGCTGGCCGGATAGAATGGGGAACCCGCCGGGACCGGCGGGCGTTTTGTTTTCAGACCCGCACATGATAACCGCAGCCCCCCTCCCCATGCAGCCCGCCCCCCTGCCCCGCGCCCGCTGGCAGGAAGCCTGGCGCGACGCCGTGCGCGACCCGCATGAGCTGCTGGCGATGCTGGGACTGGAAGGCCTGGCCGGCCGCCTGTCGGAAGGCGCCGCCGCCCAGTTCCCGCTGCGGGTGCCGCGCGGCTTCGTCGCCCGCATGGTGCCGGGCGACGCGAACGACCCGCTGCTGCGCCAGGTGCTGCCACTGGACGAGGAAATGCGGCCGGTGCCGGGCTTCGGCCTGGACGCGGTCGGCGATGCGGCCGCCCGGACCGCCACCGGGGTCCTGCAGAAGTACCGGGGCCGTGCCCTGCTGGTCGCCACCGGCAGCTGCGCGGTGCACTGCCGCTACTGCTTCCGCCGGCATTTCCCCTATGCCGAGGAAACCGCCGCCCGCGACGGCTGGCGCGAGGCCGTGGACGCCATCCGCGCCGATGAGGGCATCGAGGAGGTCCTGCTCTCCGGTGGCGACCCGCTGTCGCTGGCCACGCCCAAGCTGGTCGAACTGACCGACGCGCTCGCCGGTATCCCGCATCTTCGCCGCCTGCGCATCCACAGCCGCCTGCCGGTGGTGCTGCCGGAACGGGTCGACGACGGCCTGGTCCGCTGGCTGGCGGGGCTGCCCTGGCCGGTCGCGTTCGTCATCCACGCCAACCACGCCAACGAGTTCGATGCCGGCGTCGACGCCGCCCTGGGCCGCCTGCGCGGGGCCGGCGCGCAACTGCTCAACCAGGCCGTGCTGTTGCGCGGGGTCAACGACAGCGTGGACGCGCTGGCCGCCCTGGGCGAGCGCAGTTTCGCCGCCGGCGTCCTGCCCTATTACCTGCACCAGTTGGACCGGGTCGCGGGCGTGGCCCATTTCGAGGTTCCCGACGAACAGGCCCTGGCCCTGCACGCCGGCCTGCGCGCCCGCCTGTCCGGCTACCTGGTGCCGCGGCTGGTCCGCGAGATCCCGGGCGACACCGGCAAGCGGCCGCTCTGAGCCGGCCGCGATGGAGCGCCCGTCCCGCCTTTTTGCGACGCCCGCATTGGACGCTTCCGGCCCCTTCGTGTATTAAACGCGCTCCCAAGGCGGAACCGCTGCATGCAGATCGGCAAAGACTCCACCCTCCGTTTGATGATCGTCGATGACAGCGGCGAGGACGCCGAGGCGATTGTCAGTACGTTGCGGAATGGAGGCATCGCCGTGCGGCCGCTGCGCCCGCTGGACGCCGACGAACTGGCGCAGATGGTGGCCGCGCAACCCATGGATCTGGTGCTGGCCGCCCGTTCGGCCCGGGGAATTCCGCTGGCCGGGGTCCTGTCCACGGTCGATGCCAGCGGCAAGGACATCCCCGTCATCGTGCTGGCCGACGGCATCAGCGAAGCCGACTGGCTGAGCGATCAGTCCGGCGGAGCACGCGGCATGGTGCTGCGCGGCCGTCCCGAACACCTGCTGCACGTCCTGCGCAGCGAATGGTCGGACCTGGAGACGCGCCGCGCGGTCCGCCGGCTGGACGTGCAATTGCGCGAAATCGAGCGCCGCTGCGACGCGCTCATTTCCTCCTCGCGCGACCCGATCGCCTACATCCACGAAGGCATGCACATCCGCGCCAACGAGGCGTACCTGGAAATGCTCGGCTTCGAGTCCTTCGACGAGGTCGAGGGCCTGTCGCTGCTGGATCTGGTGGCGCCGCAGTACGTCAACGATTTCAAGCAACTGCTCAAGAACCTGAGCAAGGGCGAGCCGCCGCCGCCGCGCTTCGAGCTGGAGGCGCGCAGCCTGGACGGCGACCAGTTCCCCGCCACGCTCGAGTTCGCCACCGCCACCTACGAGGGCGAACCCTGCGTGCAGGTGGTGTTCCGCCGCCGCGAGGAATTCGATCCGGAGCTGGCGCGCGAGGTCGAGGATCTGCGCCAGCGCGACGTGGTCACCGGCCTGTTCAACCGCCCGACCTTCCTGCAGGCGCTGGAGGAAGCGGTCAGCCAGGTCGCGCGCGGCGAGCATTATTCGCTGCTGCTGCTGGAGCCGGACCACTACCAGCGCCTGCTGCAGGACATCGGCATCGACTCGGCCGACGCCCTGATCGCGGCGATGGCGCAACGCCTGGCCGAGAAGCTGGACAGCCGCACCACCGCTGCCCGCTTCGGCGAGCGCACCTTCGCGGTGCTGCTCAAGGGCAATCATGCGCAGACGTCGGCCTTGGCCGAGACCCTGCGCGCGGCCTTCGCCTCGCACGTGTTCAACGCCGGCGATCGCTCCACCGCGGTCACCGCCAGCATCGGCGGCGTCCAGATCGGCGAGAAGATCGCCAGCGTCGGCCTGGTGCTCACCCGCGCCACCGACAGCCTGCAGACCGCGACCAGCCTGGGGGGCAACCGCATCGAGATCTTCGATCCCGGCGCGGTCGACCGTGCCGAGGAAGAGCGGGTGCAGAACTGGATCGCGCGCCTGCAGGACGCGCTGGCCAACGATCATTTCCTGCTGTACTACCAGCCGGTGGTCAGCCTGCAGGGCGAGGCCGGCGAACTCTACGAAGCGCTGCTGCGCCTGGATTCCAACGGCGAAACGGTGATGCCGCCCGTGTTCATGGGGATCGCCGAGGAACACGGCCTGCTCGATGCGATCGACCGCTGGGTGGTCAACCGCGCCATCGAGGTGCTGGGCGAACGCCGCCGCAAGGGCTACCTGACCCGCCTGCTGGTCAAGGTCAGCCCCACCTCGTTCGGTGACGAACGCCTGCTGCAACTCATCGCCAAACAGCTGGCGGCGCACGACGTGCCCGGCGACTGCCTGTGGCTGGAAGCCTCCGAGGCCAAGGTGTTCACCCACCTGCGCCAGGCCCAGACGTTCCAGTCCGGCGCGTCGAAGCTGGGCTGCAAGGTCGGCCTGGAGCATTTCGGCGCCGGCCTGGACTCGTTCCAGTTGCTGGCCCATTTCCAGCCGGCGTTCCTGAAGATCGATCGCGTGTTCAGCGCCGACCTGGCGAAGACCCCGGAACACCAGTTGAAGATCCGCGAGATCGCCGAGCGCGCGCAGTCACAGGGCATCCTGACCATTGCCGATCACGTCGCCGACGCGGCCACGATGAGCTTCCTGTTCACTTCGATGGTGGACTATGTGGAAGGCGAGTTCCTGGCGCCGCCGGGACCGCAGATGAGCTACGACTTCTCTTGATTCACACATGGGGCGGGCTTCCGGCCTCCCCGCCGCGCCCGACTTTCCGTCGTGGAGCGGAGCTTGCTCCGCTGCCCTTGCCTTGGTTTCCGCTTCCCGTGAAAGCGAGACGCAAAAGCAAAAGCCAGAGCGAAGGCAGCGGAGCAAGCTCCGCTCTACGGAACGGAAAAAAGAAACCCGCCTTGCGGCGGGTTTCGCGTGCTCCTGCGACGTCGTCTCAGGCAAACGTGCCCTGTGCCGCCCGCAGCGCGGCAATGCGCTCCTCCAGCGGCGGATGGCTCAGGAACAGGCGCTTCAAGCCCTGGCCGATGCCGCCGGCGATGCCGAATGCCTCCACCTGCGCCGGCAGCGTGCTCTGCGCATGCTGCGCGTTCAGGCGCTCCAGCGCGGCGATCATCTTGTGGCGGCCGGCCAGGTTGGCGCCGCCGGCGTCGGCGCGGAACTCGCGCCGGCGCGAGAACCACATCGCGATCATCGTGGCGAACAGGCCGAACACCACTTCCAGCACCATCACGATGATGTAGTACCCGAAACCGCGGCCCTCGCCCTCGCGATTGCCCGACAGGAAACTGTCGACGATGCCGCCGACCACGCGCGCCAGCACGATCACGAAGGTGTTCAGCACGCCTTGCAGCAACGCCATCGTCACCATGTCGCCGTTGGCGACGTGGCTGACCTCGTGGCCGAGCACGGCTTCGGCTTCGTCGCGGTTCATCGCCCGCAGCAGGCCGGTGGACACCGCCACCAGCGCGTTGTTGCGGTTGGCGCCGGTGGCGAAGGCATTGATTTCCGGCGCGTCGTAGATCGCCACCTGCGGCATGCCGATGCCGGCGCCCTGGGCCTGGCGCTGCACGGTGGCCAGCAGCCACTGCTCGGCCTCGTTGCGCGGCTGCTCGATCACCTGCGCGCCGGTCGCGCGCAGGGCCATGGTCTTGGACAGCAGCAGCGAGATCAGCGATCCGCCGAAGCCGAAGATGGCGGCCATCACCAGCAGCCCGGACATCTGGTTCGGATTGACCCCGAGTATCGACATGACGACGCTCGCCAGGACGAGCACGGCCAGGTTGGTGGCGAGGAACAGGGCGATACGGCTGAACACGGGAGACTCCGCAGGCTTTCGGTGTGAAATGTTGAGCGAATCTGCGGCCGTGTGCGGTTGAATTCAAGCACGTTCCTGACCGACGATTCAGCTTTGGAAACGCACCGCACGCATGTCCGTACGCCCTGAATCCGCGCGCCCCTACCGGGGCCGCTTCGCGCCCTCGCCCACCGGCCCGCTGCACTTTGGCTCCCTGCTGGCCGCGCTGGGCAGTTGGCTGCTGGCACGCCATGCCGGCGGCGAATGGTGGGTGCGGGTTGAGGATCTGGATCCGCCTCGCGAAGTCGCCGGTGCCGCCGATCTCCAATTGGCCACGCTGGCCGCATTCGGCCTGGTCTCCGACGGCCCGGTGGTGCGGCAGAGCGAACGCGGCGTCCTGTACCAGGCCGCGCTGGACGAACTGCTGGAGCGGGGCCAGGCATTCTTCTGCCATTGCAGCCGCAGCGAGCTGGCCGCGGCCGGCGGCATCCACCATCGCTGCGTGGCGGCCGAAGCGCGCGCGCATCCGGCTGTCCGGCTGCGGGTCGGAACCGGCACCGTGATCGGGTTCGAGGACGGTCTGCAAGGACACTTCGAACAGGATGTCCATGCCGAAGCCGGCGACGTGGTGCTGCGCCGGGCCGACGGTTACTGGGCCTATCAACTGGCGGTGGTGGTGGACGATGCCGCCCAGGGCTTCACCGACATCGTGCGCGGCGCCGATCTGCTGGATTCCACGCCCCGGCAGATCCATCTGCAGCGTGCCCTGGGCTTGCCGACGCCACGCTACCTGCACTTGCCGCTGGTCGTGGACGGGGAAGGCCAGAAGCTGTCCAAATCGATGGCCGCGCTGCCGATCGACGCCACCGATCCCCTGCCCGCGCTGCGCGTCGCCTGGGCCGCGCTCGGACAGCCGGCGGATCGCCTGCCGGCCAGTGGCGGGGTGACCGGACTGCTGCGGACGGCGGCCGATGAGTTCGTTCCGGAACGCCTTCCCCGCCAGGCGCGCATCCCATTCGCTGCGCCGCACAACGCGCCTGACGCGCACGCTGTCTAGAATCCGGAGCAACCGCCTTTTGCGGGCGGTCCCCACAGGAGAAGCCCCACATGAGTTCTCGCGTCGCGCTGGTCACCGGCGGCACCGGCGGCATCGGAACCGCCATCTGCAAGAAGTTGGCCGGCATGGGCCATCGCGTAGCCACCAATTACCGCAACGAGGAAAAGGCCAAGGCCTGGCAGCAGCAGATGAAGGCCGACGGCTACGATGTCACGCTGTTCCCCGGCGACGTCACTTCCGCCGAGGAAGCCGAATCCCTCGTGCGCAAGGTCGAGGCCGAACTCGGCCCGGTGGAAATCCTGATCAACAACGCCGGCATCACCCGCGACACCACCTTCCACCGCATGAGTTCACTGCAGTGGAACGAGGTCATCAACACCAACCTCAATTCGGTGTTCAACATGACCCGCCCGGTGATCGAGGGCATGCGCGATCGCAAGTGGGGCCGGATCATCCAGATCAGTTCCATCAACGGCCTCAAGGGCCAGTACGGACAGGCCAACTACGCCGCCGCCAAGGCCGGCATGCACGGCTTCACCATTTCGCTGGCCCGCGAGAACGCCAAGCTCGGCATCACCGTCAACACGGTGTCGCCGGGCTACGTCGCCACCGACATGGTGATGGCGGTGCCGGAGGAAGTGCGCGCCAAGATCGCCGCGGACATCCCGACCGGCCGCCTGGGCAACCCGGACGAGATCGCCTATGCGGTGGCGTTCCTGGTCGCCGACGAGGCCGGCTGGATCACCGGTTCCAACCTGGACATCAACGGCGGCCACCACATGGGTTGGTGACCGGTTCCCGGCGCCCACCACGATCCAAAAATGCTGCGGGTCCGGCCCGCAGCATTTTTTTGCCCGGCGTTGTTCCTGAACAGGGCACCCCTGACCTGCGGCCTGTTGCAAGGGCTGCTGCGCTGCGTCATGCTGCCCGGCACTGCGTTTTAGAGTGATTGCTTCATGGCTGCGATCCGCATCATCAAGAAGTACCCGAACCGCCGTCTCTACGACACCGAGATTTCCAGTTACATCACCATCGAGGACGTCCGCCAGCTGATCGTCGATGGCGAGGACTTCGAGGTCCGCGACGCCAAGAGCGGCGAGGACCTGACCCGCACCGTCCTGCTGCAGATCATCAGCGAGCAGGAACAGGATGGCGAACCGGTGCTGTCCACCCAGCTGCTGAGCCAGATCATCCGCTTCTACGGCGATTCGCTGCAGGGCTTCATGGGCAACTACCTGGAGCGCAGCATGCAGATCTTCATGGAGCAGCAGCAGCAGTTCCGCAGCCAGATGGGCAACCTGCTGGGACAGACGCCCTGGACCATGATGAACCAGCTGACCGAGCGCAACCTGGAGCTGTGGCAGGAATTCCAGCGCAACCTCAGCGGCGGCGGCCTGGGCCGTCCGGCCACCGCCAAGCCGAAGGAAGCCCCGCGCGAGACGCCGAAGACCCGCGCCCGCTGAATCCCGTTTCCGTGAACGAGCCCGCGCCCCGTGGCGCGGGCTTTTTCATGCCATCCGATTTCCGAGGATCCCCTCCATGAGCAAACGCGTCGCGGTCGTCACCGGCGGCATCGGCGGTCTGGGCACCGCCATCTGCAAGCAATTGGCCGGCGCCGGCCATACCGTCATCGCCGCCGACCTGCCCGCCGACGATGCGCGCCGGGCATCCTTCGCCGACGCCACCGCCGGACTGGACGTCCATTTCATGCCGTTGGATGTCAGCGACTTTTCCGCCTGCGGCGCGTTCGTGCGCGATGTGCAGGACGCGCACGGCGGACTGGACATCCTGGTCAACAACGCCGGCATCACCCGCGACTCCACCCTGCGCAAGATGGACGAGTCGCAGTGGGAAGCGGTCATCGACGTCAACCTGGGCAGCGTGTTCAACCTCTCGCGCCACGCCATCGATGGCATGCAGGCGCGCGGCTTCGGCCGGGTCATCAACATCAGCTCGGTCAGTGGCCAGACCGGCAACTTCGGCCAGACCAACTACGCGGCGGCCAAGGCCGGTCTGCACGGCTTCACCATGTCGCTCGCGCGCGAAGTCGCTGCCAAGGGCATCACCGTCAACAGCGTGTCGCCCGGCTACATCGAAACGCCGATGACCCGCGCGATGCCGGAGGACGTGCGGTCGCGCACCATCGCCTCGGTCCCGGTCGGCCGGATCGGTGCGCCGGAGGACATCGCCCGCGCCGTGGCGTTCCTGGCCGACGATGCGTCCGGCTACATCGCCGGCGCCAACCTGCCGGTCAACGGCGGCCTCTTCATGAGCTTCTGAGCCGCGGCTATGCTGCGCATTCCATTGCACGATCGCACAACCAAGGAAACCGGATGAAACTCACTCCTCCCACTTTCGGCGTCTGGCTCATCGCACTGCTGCTCGGCAGCGGCGGCATCGCCGCGCGTTTCGGCTACATCCCGGTGCTGGCGCCGCATGCGTTCTGGCTGGTGGTGGCGGGATTCGGGTTGCTGGTGGCGGCGACGGTTTTCAGCAAGCTCTGAGGTAGAGCGGAGCTTGCTCCGCTGCCTTGGTTTTGGTCTCATGCGTCATCGGTATCGGACGCTGAAGCACAAGCTGTCGAAGGCGGGAAACGAAGGCAGACAACGTTGCAACATCCCACAAAAGCAGCGGAGCAAGCTCCGCTCTACGCGCGGTTCCGATTCCTCGGCGAGCGTTTACCCGCCCTTGCGCAGGTACTCCGCCAATCCACCCAGTTGCTGTGCCTGCACCCGGTCCACCACCGGGGCCAGGGTGCGCAGGTCGTCCGGCGTGTAACCGCCGGCGCGATACCACTGCGTGATACGGGTGCCGCCGTTCTCCTCGGCCAGGCGCCATTCCATCGCCCCCGACAATCCCATTCCCTGCAGCGGTCCAAGACCGCCGGTCAGGCGCAGGAGCTTGCCTGCCTCGGCGAACACCACCGTCATGTGCCGGGCCTGGCGCAGGCCGTCGATTTCGCAGAAGCAGCCGCCGGCGCGCGGCTCCAGGCTCAGGCGTGAGGCGTCACCCCACCAGGTGTGATCCTTCGGCCACCACTGCCCGATCTCGGCCAATCCCTTCCATGCCGCTTCCGGCGTCACCGGCACCCATTGGCTGTTCTCGACGGTGAAGCCGTTGGCGGCCTGGTCCTTGACCGCCGCCTGCGCCGACACCGCCAGTCCGCCGGCCAGCAGCATCGCCGCCCACCGGCGCGCGATCATTGCGCCGCCGCCTCTTTGCAGTACCGGTTGCGGTATTCCATCGCCTTGGGCATCAGCGCGGTCAGGTTCTGGATGCGGGTGCCGGGGTTGGGATGGGTGGAGGAGAACTCAGGCGGCGCCTGCCCACCGCTGGCCTCGCTCATGCGCTCCCACAGCGGCACCGCTTCCTGCGGATTGAAGCAGGCCGCGGCGGCGAGCATCAGCCCGACTTCGTCGGCCTGGGTTTCATGCGTGCGCGCGTAAGGCAACAGGTAGCCGTAGCCCATCGCCGCCATCACCATCTGCTGCTGTTGCGGATCCATGCCGCTCATCGCGCCGGCCATCTGCCCGATCTGGGTCAGTTTCTGCTGGGACATGCGCTGGGCGCCATGACGCAACAGGGCATGCGCGATCTCGTGGCCCATCACCACCGCCACCGCATCGGCATTCTTGGCGACCGGGATCAGCCCGGTGTAGACGGCCATCTTGCCGCCGGGCAGGCAGAACGCATTGGCCTGGTCTGACTGGATGACGTTGACATCCCAGTCGAAGGTGCGCCAGTTGCCACTGGCCTGGGTGCCCCGCTCCTGGGCGATGGCCGCTTCGACTTCGGGGATCTTTTCGATCAGGCGCTGCGCGATGGCGCGCACCTGCTGGGCAATCTGCGAATCGGGATCGACCGGGCGTTCCTGCGAGAGGATTTCCTGGTAGGCCTGCAGGCCCAGCGCCTTTTCCTCCTCCACGCTGATCGAGCTGTCGATCAGCACCTTCTCGCCGGTGTAGGGGTCCACGACGCGGTTGGAGAACCAGTAGAACGCGGCATAGCCCGCGAACCCCAGCAGGATCAGCCAGCGCACGTTGCCGAACAGGCCGCGCCGCCGGGGCGCGCCACCCTGTTCGTACTGTCCCTGCCCGAACGGATCGTTCCTCATCGCCTTCTCCCAGTTGCCGGCTAGATGCCACGCACCACGCGGAAGCCCACCCGCGCATTAGTCATATCCGAATCCGAGGAGGAACGCCATGCCGCCCGTGCCTGCACCGGCGCGCTGGCCCAAGAGCCGCCCCGCACCACCCGCGAACGGCAACCGGGATTGAACCAGGCGGCGCCGTCGGCCGGCGCCCGCCGGTAGCTGGCGTGCCAGCAATCGGCCACCCACTCGCTGGTGTTGCCGCCCATGTCGTGCAGCCCCCAGGCATTGGGCCGGAAGCTGCCCACCGGCGCCGGTCCCCAGTAACCGTCGCCGTAACCGACGAAGGCGTTGTTCCAATGGCGGCCGCTGGGCGAGGCGTCGTTGCCGCCGGTCAGGTTCTCCACCTTGGCCGGTGGCACCCCGTTGCCCCAGGGGTAGCGGCCCTGCACGCCCGCGCGCAGGGCGTACTCGAACTCCGCCTCGCTGGGCAGGCGATAGCCATGCCCGGTCTGGCGGGTCAACCAGTCGGCGTAGGCCTCGGCGTCGTAGACGCTGACGTGCAGCACCGGCATGTCCTCGCGCGCTGGCGCCCCGCTATGGTCGGATTGCCAGTCCACGCCGCTGCGGCGGACGAAGTTGCCGCTCCGCTCGTCGTAGACGATGGAATGCCCGCGCCGGGTCGCGCGCGGACGATAACTGGTCGCCTGCACGAAGCGACGGAATTCGCCGACCGTCACCGCATTGCGCGCCATCGCGAAACCGCGGTCGAAGCGGACATAGTGGGCCGGTTTTTCCGCATCGGCGGAGCCCAGTTCGTTGTCGTCCGCGCCCATGCGGAACGCACCGTGCGGCACGATCACCATTTCCGGCCCGCGGCCGCCGTTGCCGAGCGCGTCGGTGAAGGCCTGGCCGGGACGGAAGAGCCCGTAGTGGGTAGCCAGTTCGATCCGCTGGCGGAAATCGGCCGCGACCGGATCGCCAGGCGGTGCGATGCGCAGCACTTCCGCGAGCTTTTCGCGCGCGGCCTTCAGGCCCAGCGGCGACTGCAGATCCTGCACGCCCGATTCGCGCAGCCCGGCGATGCGCACCGTGCGGATCGCTTCGACCCGCTGGCGCGCGTCGGCGACCGTCACGGACTCGTCGCCGCCGCGAACCTTGCCCGCATGCGCCAGCCAGTTGCGCGCGCCGTCGAAATCGCCGGCCAGCGCCGCATCCTCGGCGCGCCGGATCAGCGCGCTCTCCACCGCCGCCACGCCCTGCAGCGCACGTGCCTGGCCCGGTTTCCACTTCAGCACTTCGCGAAAGCCCGCCAGCGCGCCGCCACCCTGCTCGCCCAACCGCCCGCCGTTGAGCGCGCGCTCGCTGGCCAGGTTGAGACGGGTCAACTGTTCGACTTCATCCACCCGCGACAGATAGGCCAGCACGGCCTCGTCGTCCGGATCGATGGCACGCGCCACGGCGGCGATCTGGGCCGCCTCGCGCGCGTCCTCGTCGCGGTCCTCGGCGGTTTTCAGCACCCGTTCGCCGCGTTCGAGCAGGCGATCCAGGGCCTGGTCCAGACCCTTGCGGGCCACGGCGTCCTCCGGGTCGAGCCGGCGGATGGCCAGGTAGAGCGGAATCGCATCGTCGGGACCGGCATACAGGCGTCCTTCTTCCAGCGCCCGCGCCGCGCGCCTGCGCGCATCGGCGACGCCCTCCTGCGCCAGCAGGACCACCGGAGGCTGCCAGTTGAGGGCGGCGTTGACGCTGTCGTCACCGGTGACGGTAATCCGGGGCATGCGCACATCGGCCGCATCGCCGCGTGCATTGCGCGACGCCGCGGGCTCGCGCGAGCAACCGCACAGCACCAGACCGGTCAGCACCAGCAGGCCAAACGCGCGCAAACCGCCCTCCACACTCACCGAAATCCGTCCCGCGACGGTAGGCTATTGTCTCCCGACTCGGCAACCAATGCATTCAGCGGAGATTTCGTGCCCCATTGGATTCAAACCCCGGACGCCCTCGCCGCGTTCTTCGCCACGCCCCCGGCCCGCATCGGCCTGGACACGGAGTTCGTCCGCGAGCGCACCTTCTGGCCCCAGCTGGCGCTGGTCCAGATGGCCGTGGGCGAGGAAATCCTCCTGATCGATCCGCTGCAACCCGGCATGCCGCAGGCGCTGGCGACGATCCTCGGCGATACCCGCATTCTCAAGGTCATGCACAGCGCCAGCGAGGACCTGGTCGCCCTGGGCTACACCTGCGGCGCCGTGCCGCAACCGCTGTTCGACACCCAGATCGCCGCCGCCCTGGCCGGCGTCGCCGCCGGCATCGGCTACCAGAAGCTGGTCGAACAGATCACCGGCGTCGCCCTGGCCAAGGGTGAAACTCGGTCGGACTGGCTGCGCCGTCCACTCAGCGAATCGCAACTCAAGTACGCCGCCGACGACGTGCATTACCTGTTCGCGCTGCACGACGACCTCGCCGCCCGGCTGCATGAAAGCGGACGCAGCGACTGGCTGGTCGAGGACAGCCGGCGCCTGCTTGAAAACGCGACCCAGGAAGAAGGCGATCGCTGGCCGCACCTGGCCATGCGCAGCGCGCAGTTCCTGGATGCGCCCGCCCAGCATCGCCTGCTGCGGTTGCTGCGCTGGCGCGATGCCGCCGCCCGTCGCAGCGACAAGCCACGCAGTTGGATTCTTGACAATGAAATGGCGGTGGCGCTGGCACGCACGCCGCCGGCCGATCGCGCCGCGCTGGGTCGCTGGCTGGACGCCCAGCCCAAGGCGCCACGCAAGCTGGCCGACGCACTCTGGGAGGGCTTGTCCACTCCGCTGGCGGACGAAGCCGAAGCACCGCTGGCCCGCGCCGCCACCGATCGCGACAAGGCCGCGCTGCGCAAGCTGCAGGACGCGGTGGCCCGCCGCAGCGCGGAACTGGGCCTGCCCGACGGCGTGCTGGCCTCGCGTCGCTACCTGGAAGTCCTGCTGGAATCCGGACAATGGCCCGGCGCCCTGTCCGGCTGGCGCCGGGCCGAGCTGGAACCGCTGCTTGAGCGCGACGAAGCCGCCACCACGGCCGGATGAGGCACCCGACGCGGCGCGGTTCCACAGCCAGATGCGGCTGCAGGCGGCAATCGCCCGCGACCCGGGCTGAATCCCCTCCCGGTTGGCAACCGGAGCGCGAGGCGCTAGACTTGTCTCACCCTCGTGGGGGGGTAGCTCAGCTGGGAGAGCGCGTCGTTCGCAATGACGAGGTCGTGGGTTCGATCCCCATCCTCTCCACCAAAATATCGGAAGGGCCAGGCGCGAGCCTGGCCCTTTCTTTTTGCGCCCTTCGTTCGCGCGTCGGTGTTCGCGCCTGCCGCTTGCCGACCTGCCGCTCACGACGCGGCCGTTCCGCTTGTCCACAACCGGTGTGGATGAAATCTGCACAAAGATGTGGATAACCCGCGCGCGCCCAGTCCCCGCAAGGCTGTCAAGGTGGTTGGCGAAAATTTGACCACACCTGTCCCAATGAAACCGGGTCGTTTCGGCACCGCACAAAAAGAAACTGCCGGCTTGCGCCGGCAGTCTCCATTTCCCTCGATGCGCGCCGGCATCAGAACCGGTAGTTCACACCGAACAGGTAGGTGCGGCCCCACTCGATGTATTCCAACGGCCGGTCCTTGCTGCCGGCGTAGGTCTGGTACGGCGAGTTGGTCAGGTTGCTGACCTGGAACAGGATGCTCAGGCCGGACAGCGCGCTGCCGTCACCGAAGTTGTAGGCGATCTGCGCGTCGGTGATGTCCTCGCCGACCACGTAGCGCAGCGAGCGGTCACCATCGAAGTTGCCGATTTCGCCGATGAAGTCGGAACGGCGACGCTGGCTGACCCGCGCCTCGAAACCATTGCGCTCGTAGTACGCGGTCAGGTTGTACACCCGCTTGGACAGGCCCGGCAGCATGATGTTCTGGCTGCCCACGCTGCTCTGCGCGTTCGGCGGCGGCGGGATGGTGATGTCGCTGTCGTTGAAGCCGGCGCTGGCGATGATGCCGAAGCCCTGCAGCGCGTCGCTGAACAGATCCAGCGGCAGCGAGGCGGTCAGTTCCAGGCCCTTCAGGGTGCCGCCCGTGCCGTTGTACGGCGCGGTGAACGGACCGGTGGTCTGGGGCGGCGGCTCGTTCGGGCCGGGCACGTAGTCCACCAGGAAATCGGTGAAGTCGTAGCCGTAGCGCTTCTCGGTGAAGATGTAAGTGCGCAGATCCTTGTAGAAGAACGCAGCCGAGACATACGCCTTGGTGCCGAAGTACTTCTCGTAGGACAGATCGAACGCGTAGGCGCGCCACGGATCCAGGTTCGGATTGCCGCCGCTCGCGCCCGGTTCGCCGGTGGCGGTGTTGACGCCGAACTCCAGCGAGGAACGCAGCTCGTCCACGCGCGGACGCGCCACCTGCTTGGCCAGGCCCACGCGCAGGGTCTGCTCGTTCGGGAAGGAAAACGCCAGGTTCAGGCTGGGCAGCACGTCGGTATAGCTCTTGCCGCCATCCAGCGGCTGGATGTTGCTGCCGGCCGGCTGGGTGCTGTCCCAGTAGCGCGCCTGCGAGGCCTGGTCGACGTGCTGGACCTGCACGCCGATATTGCCGCGCACCGGCACCCCGCCCCATTCGGTATCGATGTTGGCGCGGACGAACGCGGTGGAGATTTCCTCGTCCACGTCCCACGCCTTTGGAATCAGGTAGGACAGGTTGTCGACCGGGTTGAACACCATGTAGCGCGCGACCGCGGCCGGCACGTTCCAGGACGGGATGTAACCGACGCCGGCGAAGTTCAGATCCACCAGGCCGTACTGTAGATCCGAACCGATCGCGGTGACGCCCTGCGCACCGAGGTTGATGTTGCCTTCGGGCTGGCGCTTGAACTTGTGGCGATCGGCGTAGTTCACGCCCACGTCGAGATCGGAGAACCAGCCCCAGGATTCGGGCAGCGGCAGCGATGCCGCCAGCTTGATGGCCTTCAGTTCATCCTCGACCTTCGGGGTCTTGCCGTAGCCGGAGCCATAGATGGTGTTGGTCAGGAACAGCGTTTCGGGATTGGAATAATCCAGGCCCGGGTTGAGCTGGGAGAAGTTGTTCTGGCGATAGGCCAGCGCGATCGAATCCAGTTGCGGCGCCGGCAGCAACTGGGTGTTGTTCTCGAGATTGATCTCGTCGCGCTTGGTCTTGGAATAGCTGATATCCGCGACCAGGCGAACCTGCCCCACGTTGAATTCGTTGTTCCAGCCGAACGCGTTGATCTCGTCCTCGCGGTAGTTGTACATGCCGCGGACCAGCGGGTACACGTTGTTGGCGGTGCCACCGGTGAAGGTATTGTTGCCGTTGATGACCGGGTTGGTGACGTTCAACCGCCCGTAGCCGCCGTTGTAATCGCCGATATGCACTTCGAACTGGTTCGCCGTGTTGACCTGTTCGGCCTCGGAGTGGAACAGGTCCAGCGTGCTGGTCCAGGCATTGGACGGGCGGAACTGCAGGGTCGCCATCACGCCATCGCGCTTGGTCTCGCCGGTACGGCGCAGCGCCTTGATGCCGTCCGAATAGAACGTGCCGGCCGGCACGCCCGGACGCCAGTTGTCTCCAATCGCCTGCCACGGCTCGTACAGGCCGACCTGGTTTTCCTGGATCGGGGTCTTGGAGTGCGAATAGCCAATCGCGAAACCGAAGCGACGATCCTTGGACTGGGTGATGTAGCTGGCGTTGATGCGTTCGCCATAGGCCGACGCGTCCGCCGCCTTGCCCAGCGAGTTGCGCTGGCCACGGAAACCGATCGCACCGACCGGCTCGTCGAAACTCAGCGGGCGCACGGTCTGCATGTCCAGCGTGCCGGACAGGCCCTGCCCGACCAGCCCCGCGTCGGGTGTCTTGTAGACGGTGACGCCGCTCATCAACTCGGACGGATACTGGTCGAACTCGACGCTGCGGTTGTCGCCGGTGCTGACCATCTCGCGGCCGTTGAGCAGCGTGGTGGAGAAGTCTGGCGACAGGCCGCGCACGCTGATCACCTGGGCACGGCCGGCGACACGCTGCGCGGCCAGACCGGGCAGGCGCGCCAGCGACTCGGCGATGCTGATGTCGGGCAGCTTGCCGATGTCCTCGGCGGAGATCGCCTCGACGATCGAGGTGGAATCGCGCTTGACCGAGATCGCTTCCTCGATGCCGCGGCGGATGCCGGTGACGGTGACCGTATCGAGCTCGGTGGCCTCGGCTTGCGGATCCTGGCCGGTGGTGGTCTGGGCCTGTACGCCGGTCGCGGCCAGTGCGATGGCGGAAGCCAGCGCCGCGCTCAGCAGATTGCGCTTGTGTTGCAACATGTTCCCCTCTCCAAGGACGTTGTATGCGATGAACCGGATGCGTCGCGGGCGATCGTCCGGGTCTGGCGCGCCGACGCGGTGATCGCACCGGAACGTGCGGCAATGGTAGTGGCCGGAAAGCCCGCACAAATCGGCCTGCATACGTATTCATCGCGTTTTCCGACGCGTGTAACCGGGGTTCCATGGGATGGCGCGGGAACGACGCATGCGTGCGCGAACGCCGCTCACCTGAATGAGCGGCGTCGTGGATCTCGCGGGGAAATCGGATTTGTCCTTGTCAGTCGATGCGCGCGTAGAACACGCCGCGCGCGGGCAGCGTGATCCGGCCCTGCGCCAGCTGGCCCGGGATCACGCCCGGTCCATCGATGGGCCGCACCGCAAGACCATCCGGCAAGGACCAGTGCACGGGCTGCGCGGACAGATTGAACACCGCCAGCAGCGACTGTCCTTCGCCGTCGCGACGGAAAGCGAGCACCGGTTCCGGTGCATCCAGGAAGGTGATGGAACCGGCCGTCAACGCCGGTTGCCCGCGGCGCCACGCCAGGAAGGCGCGCACCCGGTTGAGCACGGATGACGGATCGGCTTCCTGCGCGGCGACACTGATCGCGCGATGCCCGGCGGGAATCGGCAACCACGGCCGGCCATCGCTGAAACCGGCGCTTTCCTGCGTGGTCCAGGGCATCGGCGTGCGGCAGCCATCGCGCCCCTTGAAATTCGGCCAGAAGGTCTTGCCGTAGGGGTCCTGGAGATCCGCATAGGGCACATCGGCTTCCGGCAGTCCAAGTTCCTCGCCCTGGTACAGGCACACCGAACCGCGCAGCGAACACACCAGCGCCACCAGTTGGGCCGCCAGTCCGGGCGAGGCATCGCCCTGCCCCCAGCGCGTCACCGCCCGCTGCACGTCGTGGTTGGACACCGCCCAGCAGGGCCAGCCCTCGGTCATCGCGGCTTCCAGCCGCTCGACCGTTCCGCGGATGTAGCCGGCACTGTGGTCGTCGGTCAACAGTTCGAAGCTGTAGCCCATGTGGAGCCTGTGCTCGCTGACGTACTCGGCGGTTGTCGCCAGCGAATCCTCCGACGAAATCTCGCCCAGAGCGGCCACGTCCGGATAGCGGTCCATCAGCGCGCGCAGTTCCTCCAGGAACGCGACGTTCTCCGGCTGGGTATTGTTGTAGTAGTGATACTGGTAGGCGTAGGGATTGTCGGCGCTGAAACCACGCCCCACCCGCTTCTCCTTGGGCTTGGGTGGGTTGTCGCGCAGTTGACGATCGTGGAAGCAGAAATTGATCGCATCCAGGCGCAGGCCGTCCACGCCCTTGTCCAGCCAGAACTTCACGTTGTCCAGGGTCGCGGCGCGCACGTCGGGATTGTGGAAATTCAAATCCGGCTGCGCGGCCAGGAAGTTGTGCAGGTAGTACTGCTCGCGGCGCGGTTCCCAGCGCCAGGCCACGCCGCCGAACAGCGACATCCAGTTATTGGGGGCGGTACCGTCTTCCTTCGGGTCGGCCCAGACATACCAGTCGGCCTTGGGATTGTCGCGACTCTCGCGGCTTTCCTTGAACCAGGCGTGCTCGGCCGAGCAGTGGCTCAGCACCTGGTCGATCATCACCTTGATGCCGAGCGAATGCGCCTTGTCCAGCAGGCGATCGAAGTCGGCCAGCGTGCCGAACAGCGGGTCCACGTCGCGATAATCGGCGATGTCGTAGCCGAAATCGGCCATCGGCGACTTGAAGAACGGCGAAATCCAGATCGCGTCCACGCCCAGCCGGGCGATGTAGTCCAACCGATCGACGATGCCGGGCAGATCGCCCACGCCGTCGCCATCGGTGTCCAGGAAGCTGCGTGGATAGATCTGGTAGATCACCGCGCCACGCCACCAATGCTTGTTGTCCATCGCTTCCCCGGAACTCGTGGTTTCGGCGTGCCGGCCGGTCACGCAACGGGCGCCACTATTCCACGTCCGCGCATCGGCGTTGCGCCGGCACGCGCCGGGACCGGCATGAATACGTATGCATGGATGCACCGCGGCGGACCTCTACCGGGCGAGCCCGCTCGCGGAAAGACTGCTCTTTCATACGCACCAGGCCGCTGAAAACAAGCTGTTTCCTGCAACTTCCTAGCGCACGCGTCGCGCCATCCGGAAGTCTCCGCCAGCGCCATTTCCTGTTTGCAGTGCAGCATGGAACCGGCGGGCGATGCTGCAAGAATCGCCGCACCAGAAACGCACGCCGCCGGCGATGCGACCACCGTTGCCGCACAGGAATCCCGCATGACCCCGAAGCCGCGCCTGTCCTTCTGGCAGATCTGGAACATGTCGTTCGGCTTCCTCGGCATCCAGTTCGGATTTGCCCTGCAGGGCGGTTTCATGTCGCGCATCTTCCAGACCCTGGGCGCGGAGAAGGATTCGCTGCCGCTGCTCTGGATCGCCGCGCCGCTGACCGGCCTGCTGGTGCAGCCGGTGATCGGCTACTTCAGCGACCGCACCTGGCATCCGCGGCTGGGCCGGCGCCGGCCCTACTTCCTCGCCGGCGCGATCCTCAGTTCGATCGCGCTGGTGTTCATGCCGCACTCGCCTGCCCTGTGGGTGGCGGCGGGCCTGCTGTGGGTGCTGGATGCCTCGATCAACGTCAGCATGGAGCCGTTCCGCGCGCTTGTGGCCGACAAGCTGCCGGACAGCCAGCGCTCCTACGGCTTCGTCCTGCAGACCCTGATCATCGGCATCGGCACCTGGCTGGCCAGCAACCTGCCGTGGCTGGTGGCCCACCTGGGCGTTCCCAACGAGGCCGGTCCGGGCGTGGTGCCGCCATCGGTGAAGATCGCCTTCGCGATCGGCGCGTTCGTGTTCCTCGCCAGCATCCTGGTCACGGTACTGAGCACACGGGAATATCCGCCTGAGGACGAAGCAGGGTTCCGGGCCAATCGAAACGCCCAGGGAGGACTGGTCGCCGAAGTCGTGCACCACGTGATCCACATGCCGGCGCAGATGCGCCGCCTCGGCGCGGTCCAGTTCTTCAGCTGGCTGGCCTTCTTCGCGATGTGGAGCATGGCCACGCCCGGCCTGACCGAGCATGTGTTCAAGGCACCGGCACCGGATCCGGCCGCGTTCGACATGGCCGTCCCCGCGCAGGCCGCCGCCTTCCAGAGCGCCAACGCCGCGTTCCAGGACGCGGCCGACCTGGTCGGTTCCTACATGGGTTATTACGGCCTGTCGTCGATGCTGGTGGCGCTGCTGCTGTCGCTGTATGCCGCGCGCCTGCCGCTGAACCGCAGGGCGGTCCATGCCGGCTCGCTGGTCCTGGGCGGCCTGGGCTTCCTGTCGATGTGGTTCGTGCCGCAGCCGGGCTGGCTGATCCTGTCCTTCGCGCTGGTCGGCGTGGCCTGGGCCAGCATCCTGTCGATGCCCTATGCGCTGCTGTCCAGCCACGTGCCGGCGGACCGGATGGGCATCTACATGGGCATCTTCAACATGTTCATCGTGATCCCGCAGATCGTCGCGGCCACCCTGCTGGGCCCGGTGCTGCGTGCGTTCTTCGGCAACCAGCCGATCTTCGCGCTGGTGATCAGCGGCGCCAGCCTGCTGCTGGCGGCGCTGTCGCTGCTGCGCGTGCAGGAACACACTGCTCCCGCGGACTCCGCCTCCTTTTCTCCCCAGGTGCATTGATGCGACATCCCGCATGCGCGCTGCTGGCGACGCTGCTGCCCGCCCTGTCGTTTTCCGGTGCGGTCCGCGCGGACGATTTCCACGGCACCACCGAACCCTTCGCCCGCGAGGCGGTGTACTTCGTACTGACCGACCGGTTCGTCAACGGCGATCCCGGCAACGATCACCGCGACCAGGGCGGCGCCCATCGCAGCTTCGACCTGCCGACACCGGGCGCGCCGGCCGGCGAGTCCGACAACGTCGGCTACCTGGGTGGCGATTTCAAGGGCGTGCTGGACAACGCCGGCTACATCCGCGACCTCGGCTTCACTTCGGTGTGGGTCACGCCGATCGTCGACAATCCCGACGAGGCGTTCACCGGCGGCGATGCGGTGATCTGGAACGGCGCCTTCACCGATCGCGGCAAGACCGGCTATCACGGCTACTGGGGCATCAACTTCTATCGGCTGGATGAACATCTTCCGAGCCCGGGCCTGGATTTCGCCGGTTTTACCCGCGCGATGAAAGATCAGCAACTGGACGTGGTGCTGGACATCGTCGCCAACCACGGCTCGCCGTCCTACACCATGCCCACGCCGCAGGCGCAGTACGGCAGGCTGTGGGACCGCGACGGCCGGCTGGTCGCCGATCACCAGAACCTGCGACCGGAAGATCTGGATCCGGCCGGCAATCCGCTGCATGCCTTCTACAACACCGGTGGCGGCCTGGCCCAGTTGTCCGACTTCGACCAGGACAATCCCGCCGTGCTCGACTATCTGGTGGGCGCCTACGAACAGTGGATCGATCAGGGCGCGGCCGCATTCCGGGTCGACACCATCGCCTGGATGCCACACGGGTTCTGGAAACGGTTCGCCGACCGCATCCGCGCCAAACGGCCCGGGTTCTTCATGTTCGGCGAGAACTTCAACTACGACGCCGCCAGCATCGCCGGGCATACCTGGCGTCGCAACGGCGGCTACAGCGTGCTCGACTTCCCGCTGAAGGCGAAGCTGACGGAAGTGTTCGAAAAGCCTGGCAGCGATTTCGCCGAACTGGGCAAGGCGCTGTACCTGGAGGACGGTCCGTACGCCAACCCGTACGATCTGATGACCTTCTACGACAACCACGACATGGCGCGCATGAACGCCGCCAACAGCGGTTTCATCGATGCGCACAACTGGCTGTTCACCGCGCGCGGCATCCCGGTGATCTACTACGGCTCGGAAACCGGCTTCATGCGCGGGCGCGCTGAACACGCGGGCAACCGCAACTACTTCGGCCAGGAACGCATCGACGCCGCACCGGCACATGCCATCCATGCCGCGCTGAAACGCATCGCCACGCTGCGCCGCGATTCGATCGCCTTGCAACGCGGCCTGCAGTTGAACGTGACGCTCAAGGGCGATGAGGCCGTGTTCTACCGTGTCTACGATCACGGCGGCCAGCGCCAGACCGCGCTGGTGCTGCTGAACAAGGCGGACCGGCCGGCGACGATGAAGGTGGGCGACTACCTGCAACCCGGCGAATGGCGCGACGCGTTTACCGGCGATCGCCAGCAGGTAGGGGAAGCACTGCGCGCCGACGTGCCCGCCCACGGCGTCCGCGTGTTCTTCCACGATGGCGCCATCACCCGCGCCGACACCCGCCAGCGCCTGCGCGAACTGATGCAGCGCAAGACACCGAAAGCGGATTGACGGCCGCGTGGCGCGCGCGAAGCCGCTGGTGATCAGGCGCCGGTGGATCCGCGCAGGATCACCCGCGCGGGAATCGACTGGCTTTCCACCGCCTCGCCATTGATCAGCCGGAGCAGGCTGTCGACCAGGATCTGGCCCGCGCGCTTTGTGTCCTGCTGCACGGTCGACAGGCCCGGGGTGACGAAGGCGGCCAGCGGGATGTCGTCGAAACCGGCCACCGCCACGTCCTGCGGAATCCGTCGACCGTGTTCGTGAAGCGCCTTCATCGCGCCGATCGCGATCAGGTCGCTGGCGGCGAAGATGGCATCGAAACGGACCTTGCGCCTGAGCAGTTCCTGCACCGCCTCGTAGCCGGACTGCTCGCTGGTCACCGCGTCCACCTGCAATGACGGCTGCGAGGGACTGCCGGCGGCCTGCAGCGCCTGCGCGTAACCGCGATAGCGCTCGAAGAACTCCGGATAGTGGTTGGAGGCATGGCCGAGGAAGGCGATGTCGTGCCGCCCCTGCCCGATCAAGTGCACGGTGATGTCGTGGCCGCCCTGGAAGTTGTCGCAGCCAATCGAGACGCCGGGCTGTCCGGGCAGCACCGCGCCCCAGCGCACGAAGTGGGTGCCCTGCTGGACCAGTTGCTCCAGCCGCGACTGCGCTTCCAGGTAATCGCCATAGCCCAGCAGGATCAGGCCATCGGCCTTGTTGCTGTCCTCGTAGTCGGCCTGCCAGTTGGTCGACAGCTGCTGGAACGAGATCAGCAGGTCGTAGGACTGCAGCGCGCAGGCGCGGGTGATCGATCCCAGCATCGACAGGAAGAACGGATTGATTTGGGAATCGTCGGGGGTCGGGTCCTCGAAGAACAGCAGCGCGATGGTGCCGGAGTGCTGGCGGCGCAGGTTGGAGGCGTTCTTGTCGACCTTGTAGTTCAGTTCCGCGGCGATCGCCTGGATGCGTTTGCGGGTTTCCTCGTTGACCATCGGGCTGCCGCGCAACGCGCGCGACACGGTCGGCTGCGACACGCCCGCCAAATGGGCGATGTCCAGCGACGTGGCCTTGCCTTTGATGGGAGCGATCACGAGGGACGGGGCATGTTCGGCATACCCCCGCATCATGCCACGTGGCCGCGCCGGCGGCAGCGCAGGCCGGCGGATAAGCGTTCGCGGCGGGTTCCGGCCGATGCGCCGGCGGTGTTCAGGCGCCGGCCGGCACCTCGATGCCGTGCAACTGCACGCCATCGGCATCGCGGACGCTGACCGAAACCTCCACGCCCTGGCGGACGCTCTCGGTCACCGTGCAGAAGTTCTCGAACTGGGCCAGCAACCGTTCCAGCGACTGATACGCCTCGGCCGCCTCGGCCAACTGGATGTCCACCTGCACGTGGCCGACCCGCAACCGGCCCTGTTCATTGCGCACCAGTTCGGTGGTCGCGGTGGTCACCAGCGGTCCCGGCTGGTTCTTGAACTTGCGCATCGCGAACAACAGGCTGGCCGACAGGCAGTTGGCAATCGCGGTGGTCAGCATCAGCGTCGGGCTGGGACCGGCGCCCTGCCCCAGCGGCTCGGCTTCATCGGTCAGCAGTTCGGGAATGGCGGTGCCGTCGAAACGGACCCGGAACTGGAAATCCTGATCCTGGTGCAGGGTGACGGTCAGGCGCGGGTTCTCGCTCATCGAAAGGGCTCCGGAAGGACATCAGGGTTGGGCGCGCGCGGCGGTGGTGCCGGCCGTGCCGCCTTCGCAGGCCGCGCCGAGCAACTGAGAATGACGCAGCCAGTCCTGGTCGGGATAGTAGGCAAATACGAACGAACCGTTGCGGATGGTGTCGATCAGCGGCCGCGCCACCGCCGTGCGCACCGCCGGGCAGCCCAGGCTGCGGCCGAGCCGGCCCTGCTGGCGGATCAGGGTTTCGCTGACATAGGGCGCGCCGTGGATGACGATGGCGCGTTCGCGCGCGCGGTCGTTGATGCCCGGTTCCAGCCCTTCCAGACGCAGCGAATAGCCATTGCCGCCCACGTAGGCTTCCTGGGTGCGGAAGGCGCCCAGGCTGGACATGTAGCTGCCGTTTTCATTGGAGAAGCGACTGGCCAGGTTTTCGCCGGTGTTGCGGCCATGCGCCACCCACTCCTCGAACAGCAGGCGCTGCCGCGCCAGATCGAACACCCAGAGGCGCGGCTGGGTGGACGGGCGCGAATAGTCGATCACGCTCAGGGTTGGCGGCAGCGCGGTGCCGCGCAGTGCGCAGGACATCGCCTGGGTGGCGAGCGAAAGTACCTTGCGATCCAGTTTCGGCGCGGTGCGCGCGAGCTGGTCGACCAGGCCCGTGGCGGGTGCGTTCTGCGCGTGCCCCGGCAAGGCGACGCTGGCGAGCAGACTGGCGAGGGAAAGCAGGCGGAAACGGGGC
This sequence comes from Pseudoxanthomonas sp. OG2, assembly GCF_014192765.1. Taxonomy (NCBI): domain Bacteria; kingdom Pseudomonadati; phylum Pseudomonadota; class Gammaproteobacteria; order Lysobacterales; family Lysobacteraceae; genus Pseudoxanthomonas; species Pseudoxanthomonas sp. OG2. The sequence continues at coordinate 618,987 of NZ_JACHYM010000001.1, forward strand.
GGCATACGGAACCACGGGGCAACGGAGGAAAGTAGCGAGCGCCGTTCCGCTGGCCATCGCGTCAGGGTTGGATGGGGCCGCCGGGATCCGATTCCAAGACGGGCTCGGCCGGCTGTTCGGCCGGCGTTGCGCGCACCCCGGGCAGATCCGAGACCAGCACGGTGGTACCGGGCTGCAGGATGCCATACAGGCGGCGCGAGAACGCCTCCGGTACCCAGAAGGATTGGCCCAGCGCCTGCAACGTGGGCATCGCCGCGCCATCCTCGCCCAGCACCCGGTGGGCGACCCAGCGGTGCTGGTGCCGCTGCGGATCCAGCAGGCTGGGAATGTCTTCCATTTCCGTGGTCATCACGAACAGCACGGTGCCGTTCAGTTCCAGATCGCCGACCCGCTGCAGCGGCGCCGACCCGATCAGGACGCCGTCGCGCAGCACCGATACCCGCCGGTCGTACAGGCTGACCAGGATGCTGACCGGCCCCTGCGGCGCCGCCGCCTCGTTCCAATAGACCTCGAACTCGCCCAACGGCGCCGCCACCGCCTGGCCGCTGCGGGTGACCGGCGCCAGCACCGCCGGGTGCACCACGCTGGCCGGAGCGGCCTTGGCGTTGGCTACCACCACGGTGTCGCCGCGCTGGGTGATGCCGAACAGTTGTTCGGCGAACGCCTGCGGCAGGCGCACGCAGCCATGCGAGGCCGGATAACCGGGCAGATGCCCCCCATGCAAGGCGATGCCGTCCCAGGTCAGCCGCTGCATGTAGGGCATCGGCGCATTGTTGTAGAGGTTGGAGCGGTGATCCTTGTTCTTCTGCAGGATGGTGAACACGCCGGTCGGCGTGTCCTTGCCTGGCTTGCCGGAGCTGATCGTGGACACGCCAATCGCGATGCCGTTGCGATACACGTAGGCGCGCTGCTCGTCCAGGCTGACCACCAGCACCACCGGGCCTTCCGGCGCGACCTGCGGCGCCCAGATGTATTCGCCAGGCTTCAGCCGGCTGGCATCCTGCGCGGTCTGGGCGCTGGCGGTGGTGGCCAGGCCGAGGGCGATGCCCAGGGCCAGGGAGATGACGAGGTTTTTCTTCATGCCGCTCAGGATAGGGCCGCCAACCGATCACGCAAGGCGTCGTAATCCGCCGGCATCGGATCGGCGTGGGCCGGCCGCGCCAGCAGATTGGCCAACGCCGACGGGACTTCGACCGGTCGGCCGATCAACGGCTCGACGATGCTTTCGAACTTGGCCGGATGCGCGGTCGCGGCGACCGCCCAATGTCCGCCCTCGCCCGCCGCGCGCAATTGCTCCAGCACGTTCACCGCGGTGGCGGTATGCGGGCAGAACACTTCGCCGAAATCGGCATGCCGGCGCGCGATGGTTTCGCGAATCGCGGCATCGCCCACGCTGCGCGCGGTGAATGCGGCGCGCAATGCGGCGTCATCGCCACGATAAAGCCAGCGCAACCGCTCGAAATTGCTCGGCGCGCCAACGTCCATCGCGTTGGCGATCGTCGCCACGCTCGCCTGCGGCGCGTAGTCGCCGCCGCCGAAGTAATCCGGCAGTAACCGGTTGGCGTTGGTCGCCAGCACGATCCGGCCCAGCGGCACGCCCAGCGCGCGCGCCAGGATCGCGGCCAGCGCGTTGCCGAGGTTGCCGGTCGGAATCACCAGGTTGAGCGATTCGCCGGTTGACGCCTGGTGGCGCAGCGCCGCGTCGGCGTAGTAGCTCATCTGCGGCAGCAGCCGGCCCAGGCTGATGCTGTTGGCCGAACTCAGCGGCACCCGTGCCTGCAACGCACCGTCGTTGAGGGCGCGCTTCACCAACGCCTGGCAATCGTCGAACGCGCCGGCCACCCGCAGCGCGCTGACGTTGTCGCCGAAACATCCCAGCTGATGCGCCTGCCGTGGCGAGACCCGTCCGTCCGGATACAGCACCACCACGCGCAGGCCGGGCTGGCGATGGAACGCGGCGGCGACCGCGGCGCCGGTGTCGCCCGAGGTCGCCACCAGGATGGTCAGCGGCTGCGCGTCGTCTTGCCGCAGCCGGACCAGGCAGGCGGCCAGGAAGCGCGCACCGAAATCCTTGAACGCGGCGGTCGGGCCATGAAACAGCTCCAGCACGTGATCGCCCGGGGTGGCCAGCGGCTTCAACGGCGCAGGGAAATCGAAAGCTTCGCGGCAGATCGCCGGCAGCTCCGGTGCCAGCGCATCGCCTTCGAAAAAAGGCGCCAGCAACCCGGTCGCGGTATCGGCCAGGTTCGCACCGACGCGCAGCGTGCGCGACGCAGGCAGTCGCATGGGCACATACAGGCCGCCATCGGGCGCCAGGCCCGCGGCAATCGCCGCGCTCAGGCTGGCAGGTTCGGAAGCATCGCGGGTGGAGATGAAATTCATCGTTTTTCCGTAGGGGGAGGGATTGCCGGTGGCCCAAGTGGCCGACCGCGTGTTGGCGGTGATCGCGGGCGTCGGCGGCTGAACACCGGCCGCGCCGCCCGCGAAAGATCCGCGCGCTACAGCAACCGCGCCGCCGGCGCCGCGATCGGCGACACCCAGGCCTGGCTGTCGAAACCCGCGGCCGCGAACGCCGCCTGAATGCCTGGCGCCGCCGCCTCGGCCCGCGCGCGGGACTCGAACCAGGCGAATACGCTGGGTCCGGCGCCGGAAATGCTGGCGCCCATCGCACCGGCCGCCAGCGCCGCCGCCTTGGCCGCGTCGAAACCGCCGATCAGCGGCGCGCGGCGCGGTTCGATCAGCACGTCGTTGAGCCCTTCGCGCACCAGCGTCGCATCGCCGCGCTGGCAGCCGGCCAGCAGCAGCGCCAGATGCGCGCTCTGGGCGACGAACTCCTTCAGTTCGTAGGCGCCGGCCAGCGCCGCACGCGCGCGCCGGGTTTCCAGCACCGCGTCCGGATGCACCAGCACGCAATGCCACGCCTCGGGCACCGGAATCGGCACCAGCCGATCCGCGGTCGACAGCACCAGGCCACCCAGCAGCATCGGCCCGAGGTTGTCGCCATGGCGTCCGCCGCTGGCCACCGCTTCGCCGACCAGCGCATGCGGATACAACGCCTCGCGCGACAGCGGCCGTGGCAGCAGCGCGTTGGCGGCCACCAGCGCGGCCACGCACGATGCGGCCGAACCGCCCATGCCGGATCCCAGCGGGATGCCCTTCTCGATCTCGATTTCGAAACCGAAGCCGGGATGTTCCGCCTCCAGCAGCGAAATCAGCGCCGCGCCGGCGGTATTGCCGGGCGCGTCGCGCGGCAGATCCACGGTGGCGCCGCGGATGTCGGCGATGCGCACTTCCGGCGCGGCGATGCGCCGTACGTGCACGGTATCGCCCGCGCCTTCGATCACGTGGCCCAGGATGTCGAATCCCACCCCCACGTTGCCCACCGAAGCCGGCGAGAACGCGCTCGCCGTGTCGGTCATTGCCGTTGCTCCCACCTGTTCCTCCTTCACAGCCTGGCTCCCTGTCCGGCGGCCACCCGCAGCAGATCGGCGAACACGCCGGCCGCGGTCACTTCCGGACCGGCGCCCGGCCCCTGCACGATGAGTGGATTGTCGCAGTAACGCCGGGTGGTGAACTGCACGATGTTGTCGGTCAGGCGCAGGTTGGCGAACGCGTGCGCCGCCGGTAGCGCGACCAGCCCGACCCGCGCCCGGCCCTCGCCGTCCAGCCGGGCGACATAGCGCAGCACCTGGCCGGCGGCCTTCGCCTGCGCCAGGCGCTCGGCGAACACGGCGTCCACCTCCGGCAGCCGCGCCATGAAATCCTCCACGCTGGCGTTGCGCAGCGCTTCCGGCACCAGGCTCTCGATCGCCACGTCCTCCAGCGCCAGCGAGCGCCCGGCCTCGCGCGCCAGGATCACCAGCTTGCGGCCGACGTCGGTGCCGGACAGGTCGTCGCGTGGATCCGGCTCGGTATAGCCCAGCCCGCGCGCCTCGGTGACCAGTTGCGAGAACGGCACGCTGCCGTCGTACTTGTTGAACAGCCACGCCAGGGTGCCGGAGAAGATGCCTTCGACCGACACCACCGCATCGCCGGTATCGAGCAGATCGCGCAGGGTCGAGATCACCGGCAGGCCGGCGCCGACCGTGGCCTCGTAGCGGAAGCGCGCGCCGCTGGCGGCGGTGGCTTCGCGGATGGCCTCGTAGCGGGCCAGCGGACCGGCGCCGGCCTGCTTGTTCGGGGTGACCACGTGGATGCCGGCGGCCAGCCAGTCGGCGTAGCGTTCGGCCACTTCCGGGCTGGCGCTGCAATCCACGATCACCGCGTGCGGCAGGTGCGCCGACAGCAGATGGGCGGTGAAGCGATCCAGATCGGCCTCCTGCGTGCCGGCCTCGAAGCGCTCGCGCCAGTCGGCACCGATGCCGCGCTCGTCCAGCAGCATCTTGCGGCTGGAGGCAATCGCGCGCAGGCGCAGATCCAGGTTGGCCTTGCCCAGCAATTGCGGCTGCGCCGCGCGCAATTGTTCGATCAGGGTGGCACCGACGTTGCCCGGACCGATCACGCCGACCGAGAAGGTCTGCGGCGACAGCCAGAATCCCGCGTGCGCGGCGCGCAAGGCCTTGGTCGCGTCGGCGCTGTCGATGGCCACGGAGATGTTGCGCTCCGACGAACCCTGGGCGATCGCCAGGATGTTGACCCGCGCCCGTCCCAGCGCCTCGAACAGGCGCGCGGCCACGCCGGGCTGGCCGGCCATGCCGTCACCGACCGCGGCCAGCACGCTGACCCCGTCGGTGCGCTGCACGCGCTGGACTTGGCCGATGGTCAGTTCATGGGCGAACGCATTGAGCAGCGCGTTCTGCGCCCGTTGCGCCTCGGCGCTCTTGACCACGCAGCAGATCGAATGCTCCGAGGACCCCTGCGAAATCATCACCACCGACACCCGCGCGTCGCGCAGTGCGGCGAACACGCGCTCGGCGGTGCCAGGCACGCCGATCAGGCCGGTGCCTTCCAGGTTCAGCACCGCCAGATCCGGGCTCAGGGTCAGGCCCTTCACCGGGCCGTGCGCATCGCTGGCGGCGGTGATTCTCGTACCCGGATGCTCGGGATGGAAGGTGTTGCGGATGACGATCGGCAGGCCACGCTCGATGGCCGGCGACATGGTCTGCGGATGCACGACCTTGGCGCCGAAGTAGGCCAGTTCGCAGGCTTCGTCGTAGCTGAGCGCGCTGAGCTGCACCGCTTCCGGCACCACTCGCGGATCCGCCGACAGCACGCCGTCCACGTCGGTCCAGATGTGCAGTTCGTCGGCGTTGAACAGGGCCGCGAAAATCGCACCGCTGTAGTCGCTGCCGTTGCGGCCCAGGGTGGTGATGCGGCCGGAGCGGTCGCGGGCGACGAAACCGGTGACCACCAGTCGCCGCTGCGGGTGCCCGGCGCGCCAGTCCGACAACCGCTGCGCGCTCTGCAGCCAATCCACGTCCACGCCCAGATCGCCGCGGTCCACCACCAGTACGTCGCGCGCATCCAGCACCGCGCAATCCTCGCCGCGCCCCCGCAGGTACTCGCCCAGCAGATGTGCGGAAAACACTTCGCCCAGGCCCTGCACCCGATCCAGCACCTCGCGCGGCAACTCGCCGATCACCGCCAGCGCGCCGAGGATTTCGGCCAGTTCGTCGAAGCGCGCGTCCATCCATTCCAGGGTGGGACCAGCGTCCTCGGCCAGCAGCGCGACCGCCGCGCCGCGGTGGCGCGCGCGCAGTTCGTGCCAGCGATCGCGCCATTCGGCCAGGTTGCCGGACGCCAGTTCGGCCAGGGCGATGAGCGCGTCGGTGACGCCCTTCATCGCCGAGACCACGGTGATCTGCTGGACCTCCTCGCGCGCCAGCAGCAACTGGGCGACATGGCGATAGCGTTCCGCGTCGGCCACGGACGTGCCGCCGAACTTGTGCACGACCGTGGCGGACTGCGGCGTTTTGGACGGAAGCTGGGGTGGAGCGGCGACGCTGGACGACATGGACGGAACCTCGATAGGAGGCCCGGTACACGGATCAGGCTTTGGGCTCCCCCGCATCCTGATTCGGGTGCGGGGCCGTGGTTTGCGAATTACGCGAACACAACCAACCGCACCCTGCTAATCGGGGTGGTAATGGTGGTGGTAGTGGTGGCGGCCGAGGCGGCCCCCGTGCACGCGAAACGCCCCGCCGGCGACGGGGCCGGGCGTGCGGAATCGACGGTGGACGGGGCGTTCGGGCGCATGTCCGTAGGGGACACGAAGAGCGGGCGGGCTGTCAAGTGCTGCGTTGCATCAATGACGTCGACAGCCCTGCCCATCCCCCTCCCGGCCTGGCCGGGAGGGGCAGTTTCCCTCAGTAGTTGTAGCGGAACTCGACACCGAAGGTCCGCGGCCGCAGGCGGGTCGCCGCGCCGGTCATGCTGCGGGCATCGGTGGCGCCATCCTCGTCGGTGAGGTTCTCGCCGAACAGGTAGGCGGACCAGCCACTGGGCGATTCCAGGCCAACCCGCGCGGCCAGCCGGGTGATCGCATCGCCCCCTTCGGTGCCGGCGGTGGCCGAGGTTTCGCGCCGCGAGTGGTACATCAGGTCGCTGCGGGCGATGCCCTTGAGCGAATCGCCGACCGGCCAGTTGTAGGCCACCCCGCCGTTGAGCGTGGTCCTGGGCACGTTGAACACCGGCGTGCCCTTGTGGAACTGGGTGCCTTCCAGATCTTCCTTGTAGACCGCGTCGATCACGCTGCCGCCGAAATTGAACGCCCACGACCGGTTCGGCATCCAGGTGATCCCCAGTTCCACGCCTTTCTGGGTGGAGCCGGCGGAATTGAGGATGCCGCTGTACAGGCCGTCGGCCAGTGACATGTAGACCGGCACATCCTTCCAGTCGCTGTAGAACACCGCGGTCTCCAGCAACAGGCGTCCCTCGTCGAACACCGCCTTGTAGCCCAGCTCGTAGCTCCAGATCGCGTCGGGCTTGGTGCCGACCGGCAGGTCGATCCCGGCCTGCTCGGCCAGTTCGATCGAGGTAATCGGCTGCAGCTGGCCGGAGCGATAGCCACTGGCCGCGCTGGCGTAGAGCGTGGAATTCCCGTCGATGGCATAGGACAGGCTGAGCCGCGGACTGGTGTTGGTGAAGGTCTTCTGCAGCGTATTGCGCGTGGTCGCGCTGACATCCATCGAGTCGACCTTGTCCTCGAAGTAGCGGACGCCGGCGGTCGCGGCCCATTTTTCGTTGATGTGCCAGGTCGCTTCGCCGAACAGCGAGAACGAGTCATTGGTCTGCGAGGAGCGGGTCGGCGACAGGCCGGTCATCGCGGACGAATCCCGGCGTATCGCCTTGCGCAGGTAGTAGCCCATCGTCCAGTCCACCGCACGTTCGCCGGTCGATGACCAGCGCAATTCATGGGTGCGCACGCCGATGTCGACCGTGCCCGCATAGGCCGTTGTCGGGTTGATCATTCCACTCAGCCCGCGCCACAGGCTGCCGTCCGAGAACACGTACAGCAGTTGCGAATCGTCGAAGGCATAGCTGGCGGTCAGGCTGCCGGAATCCCATTCGTTGCGCACGTCGTAGTAGGAATCCACGCTCATGTCGTCGTAGGCCGCCTCGAATCCGCCCGGCGAATGCGCCTTGAACTTCCAGTACGAAAGATCGAGGTTGAAGCGCTCGTTCGGCGCGAAGCGCAGCTTGGCGCGGCCGGTCCTGATGCGCTGTTCGTTGATGTTCTCCTCGCCGGTCTGGCGGTTTCTCAGCCAGCCCGAAAGGGACTCGTCGGTGACGCCGAAGCGCATCGCCAGGGTGTCGTCCACCAGCGGCACGTTCACCATTGCCTTGACACCCCAGCCGTCGGTGCCGCCTTCGGTGTTGCTGTACGAGGTTTCCACGCCCGCGCGGAAGCTGTTGAACTCGGGCTTGCGGGTGATGACCCGCACCGTGCCGCCCATGGATCCCTCGCCGAACAGGGTGCCCTGCGGCCCCTTGAGGATCTCGATGCGCTCGATGTCGAACGAGCGGGTTTCCGGATACCAGGGCACGGTCACGCCGTTGAACGGCACTTCGTCGAGGTAGTAGCCGTTCTCGTTGCTGCCCTGGCGCGCGGACGCGCCGCGGATCTGGATGTAGGTGAACGCGCCGCCGGCATCGTACGCCGCCGCGCCGGGTGAGAACGAAATCGCGTCGCCGACGTTGTCGATGCCCATCGCATCGATCTGTTCGCCGGTGATCGCGGTCACCGCGATCGGCACGTCCAGGTTGCGTTCGTCGCGCTTGCGCGCGGTGACCGTCACGGAGCCGAGATCCACGGCCTGCTCGTCGGCGGCCCGGGCAACATCCGCTTGCGCGTCAACAGGCGTGGGCGGGTTGTCGGCCGCCTGGGCCAGCGCCGATGGCGGCGCGATGGCGATCGCCAGTGCGACGGCGATGCGGGTAAGCGCCGGTCCATGGCGAAGCGTTCCTGATGGCGGATGGCAAAGGGATACCACGGCGACTCTCTCCTGGAATATCGAATGTAGAAACGGAACGCGTCCGGAGCCGCTCACGAATCCCGGGCTCCGTCGCATGGCGGGTGCGTTTCCTGCGCTGTCAGCGCTGCCCCGTCTTCAATATTCTTTTTGTCATGCATTCGACATCTAGTCGGCGATGACGGGATTGCGCACGGAATTCGGCACAATTCGATGTGGTCAATTTTTGTCCAGGCACGACTTCGCCTCGCAGCGAATTTTCGTTCGCTGCGAGGCGGAAAAGCCGCTCCCGCACTTCGCATTCGCGCGAGGAAACGTCGCGACACCGGATGAGGAAGAAATGACATCCGGACATCCACGACACGGATGGCCGTGCCCGGCGTGCGTCCCATCTCCTTCCGTCGGGGAGTCGCTCGGCATTGAGACGAAGCTGGGCGTCATTTCTGAAATGCCCGCCGGCGCGGCGCGGCCACGCCATGCCGGGGCCGGTCGCCCCATCCGCCCCTTCATGCGAGAATGCCGGCCATGGCCCCGTAGCTCAGCTGGATAGAGCGTCCCCCTCCTAAGGGGAAGGTCGTGCGTTCGAATCGCGCCGGGGCCGCCATCTTTCAAGCACTTAGCGGCGCCCTTCCGGCCCTGCCGGGGCGAGCCGCAGCGATGCCGGCAATTCGCGCGGTCACGGCGCCCACGGGCAGGAAACCCCTTCCGCCACCCCACTCGATGCCACCGCCGCGAGGACATCGATCCTGGCGGGTCATGCCCGGGTCCGGGGCGAGGTAGCCGCTCCGCCATGCGCCACCGGTCCGCATCGCGACACCATCGATGCGCCGTCACGCTCGGCGAATCGCCGAAATCCGGGTTGCCGGAAGCCCGCGGACTCGGCGAATCGAACAAGCCGCTCAGCACATCCACGGAAGGCCCGGATCCAGGCGGGCCGACGGGATCGCTCTGCTAAAATCGGCGGCCCGCCGGCGCAGGTCGCGCCGCGCCTTTTTCGAATCTTTTCTGGAGCGCTCCATGCCCGCAGACATCCTCAAGGCACTCGGCCTTGGCAAGACCAACTCCGGCACCTACCTGGGCCGCGGCGAGTGGTCGACGACCACCGACGCCGGCCTGTTGCAGTCGATCAATCCGACCACCAACGAGGTGATTGCCGAGGTCCATGCCAGCAGCCAGACCGACTACGAGACCGTGGTCGCGCGCGCGCAGGAAGCCTTCAAGGTCTGGCGCACCACCCCGGCCCCGCGCCGCGGCGAAGCCGTGCGCCTGTGCGGCGAGGCGCTGCGCAAGCACAAGGACGCGCTGGGCTCGCTGGTCGCGCTGGAAATGGGCAAGAGCAAGCCCGAAGGCGATGGCGAAGTGCAGGAAATGATCGACATCGCCGACTTCGCGGTCGGCCAGAGCCGCATGCTGTACGGCTACACCATGCACTCCGAGCGTCCCGGCCACCGGATGTACGAGCAGTACCAGCCGCTGGGCCTGGTCGGCATCATCAGCGCGTTCAACTTCCCGGTCGCGGTGTGGTCGTGGAACTCGTTCCTGGCCGCGATCTGCGGCGACGTATGCATCTGGAAGCCGTCCAACAAGACCCCGCTGACCGCGATCGCGTCGATGAAGATCTGCAATGACGCGCTGAAGGCCGGCGGCTTTCCGGACATTTTCTTCCTGATCAATGACGCCGGCATCGAGCTGGCCCAGCAGTTCGTCGACGACAAGCGCATCCCGCTGATCAGCTTCACCGGTTCGACCCAGGTCGGCCGCACCGTCGGCGAGCGCGTGGCCCGCCGCATGGGCCGCAGCCTGCTGGAACTGGGCGGCAACAACGCGATCATCCTGGACGAAACCGCCGACCTGAAGCTGGCGATCCCGGGCATCGTGTTCGGCGCGGTCGGCACCGCCGGCCAGCGCTGCACCACCACCCGCCGCCTGATCGTGCACGAATCCATCTACGACACCGTGCTGTCCACCCTCATCAAGGCCTACAAGCAGGTCGAGGGCAAGATCGGCGATCCGACCGACCCGGCCAACCTGATGGGACCGCTCAACAGCCAGGGCGCGGTGCAGCAGTTCCTCGCTTCGGTCGAGAAGGCCAAGGCCAGCGGCGGCAAGGTCGAGACCGGCGGCACCGCGATCGATCGCCCCGGCAACTTCGTCCTGCCGACCATCGTCACCGGCCTGAAGAACTCCGACGAGGTGGTCCAGCACGAGACCTTCGCGCCGATCCTGTACGTGATGAAGTACAAGACCCTGGACGAGGCCATCGACATGCAGAACGGCGTGCCGCAGGGCCTGTCCTCGTCGATCTTCACCCAGAACCTGAAGGCGGCCGAGCAGTTCCTGTCGGCGGCCGGCTCGGACTGCGGCATCGCCAACGTCAACATCGGCACCAGCGGCGCCGAGATCGGCGGCGCGTTCGGCGGCGAGAAGGAAACCGGCGGCGGCCGCGAATCCGGTTCGGATGCGTGGAAGGTCTACATGCGCCGCCAGACCAACACCATCAACTATTCCGACTCGCTGCCGCTGGCGCAGGGTATAAAGTTCGACCTCTGAGCCCCGAGAAAGGAAAAGGACGCCGATGAACGCACCCGCCCGCCAGACCAGCACCCTGGCCATCATCAGCCTGATCGCCGGCATCCTCGGCTGGAGCCTGCTGCCCTTCCTGGGCAGCATCGGCGCGATCATCACCGGCCATATGGCGCGGGCCGAAATCCGTCGCGAGCCGCAGCGCCTGGACGGCGACGGGTTCGCGGTGGCCGGGCTGATCCTGGGCTGGCTGTCGGTCGTCCTGTGGATCATCGGCATCCTGGTGTTCGTGCTGTTCTTCGGCGGCCTGGTGTGGCTGGGCACGCTGAGCCAGTGAGCCGGGCCCGGTGACCGGCGCCGGCGACAGCGCACTACGCTTCAGCAACCGGGTCGCGGACTATGTCCGCTACCGGCCCGGCTACCCGGACGCCCTGTTCGACTGGCTGCACCGCGAACAGGGCGTGCCACCCGGCGCGCGGGTTGCAGACATCGGCGCCGGCACCGGTATCGCCACCCGCGCCTGGCTACGGCGCGGCCACCCGGTGATCGCGGTGGAACCCAATGCCGCCATGCGCGAGGCGCTGGTGGCGGATCTGGCCGGCGAGCCCGGCCTGGGCACGACCGACGGCAGCGCCGAGGCTACCGGACTGGAGCCGGCCAGCATCGATCTGGTATCCAGCGCCCAGGCCTTCCATTGGTTCGAACCGGATGCGACCCGCCGCGAATGGGCGCGCATCCTGCGCCCGCGCGGCCTGGCCTGCGTGTTCTGGAACAGCCGCCTCCCCGACGCCTCGCCGTTCCTGCGCGACTATGAGGCCCTGCTGCACGCCCACGGCGAGGACTATGCGCGGGTTGCCGAACGCCACCCCGACGACGACGCCATGCAGGCCTGGTTCGGGCCGGGTTTCCGCGCGATGGCGCGCTTCCCGCACGCCCAGCCGCTGGATTTCGACGCCCTGTACGGCCGCCTGCGCTCCTCCTCCTCCACACCCCCGCCCGGGGATCCCCGGCACGAGCCGATGCGGGCGGAATTGCGCCGGGTATTCGATACGCACGCCGAACAGGGCATGATCCACTTCGACTACCTGACCCGTGTGTTCGTGGGCACCCTGCACTGATCCATGTACAAACTCGCTCGCCCCTTCCTGTTCGGCTTTGACGCCGAACGCGCCCACGGCCTCGGACTGAAGGCCATCGAGACGGCTTACCGGACCGGCACGATCCCGCTGCTGGCGCGGCCGCCGCAGCCGTTGCCGACCAAGCTGCTGGGGCTGACCTTCCCCAACCCGGTCGGCCTGGCCGCCGGCCTGGACAAGAACGGCGCCCACGTCGAGGCGCTGTTCGGGCTGGGCTTTGGCTTCGTAGAGGTGGGCACGGTCACGCCGCGCCCGCAGCCGGGCAACCCGAAACCGCGCATGTTCCGGCTGCCCGCGCATCAGGCGGTGATCAACCGGCTGGGTTTCAACAACGAAGGCGTCGACGCGCTGGTGCGCAATATCGAACGGATCCGCCGCCGCAGCGGCGTGCTCGGCATCAATATCGGCAAGAACAAGGACACCTCCAACGAACGCGCCGCCTCGGACTACCTGTATTGCCTGGAACGGGTCTATCCGCTGGCCGACTACATCACCGTCAACATCTCATCGCCCAACACCGCCGGCCTGCGCGAGCTGCAGGAGGAACAGGCACTGCGCCAGTTGATCGGCAGCCTGCGCGAGGCGCAGGAGGATCTGGCCGCACAACACGGCCGGCGGGTGCCGATGCTGGTCAAGGTCGCGCCGGACCTGTCCGACGACGACATCGACGCGGTGGCACGCGTGCTCGGCGATCTGGGCGTGGACGGCGTCATCGCCACCAACACCACCGTCTCGCGCATCAGCGTGCAGGACGATCCGCTGGCCCACGAGACCGGCGGCCTGTCCGGCGCGCCGCTGATGGGACAGTCGACGCTGGTGCTGCGCCGGCTGCGCACCCGCCTGCCAGACCGGATTCCGCTGATTGGCGTGGGCGGCATCCTCTCGGGCGCCGACGCGGTGGCCAAGATGGCCGCGGGCGCTTCGCTGGTGCAGGTCTATTCCGGCATGGTCTATCGCGGGCCGGAACTCATCGGCGAGTGCGTCGATGCCATCCGCCGCCGCCGCGAGGCACCCAGCCGTGGCGCGGTGGCGCCGGAATGAGTCTTCCCTGGCGCCTGATCCGCGACGCCTCGCTGCGCAATCGCAACACCTTCGGGGTGGAAGCGCGCGCGCCCTGGCTGATTGAACTGGACGACACCGCCGCGCTGCCGGAACTGCTGGCGCGGCCGGAAATCGCCGAGACATCCCTGCTGGTACTGGGCGGCGGCAGCAACCTGTTGTTCGCCGGCGACGCCGAGGGACCGGTGCTGGCGCTGACCGCCGCCGCGACCCGCGTGCTGTCCCAGGACGCCACCCACGCGCGCGTGCGCACCGAAGCGGGCGTGCCCTGGCACGCGCTGGTGATGTGGTCGCTGCAACAGGGGCTGTGCGGGCTGGAAAACCTCGCGCTGATTCCCGGCACCGCCGGCGCCGCGCCGATCCAGAACATCGGCGCCTATGGCGTGGAAGTCGGCGAATTCATCCACGCGGTGGAAGCCTGGGATCGCCACGAAGGCGTCCTGCGCCGGCTGGACCGCAGCGCCTGCGCGTTCGGTTATCGCGACAGCGTGTTCAAGCACCAGCCGGACCGCTACATCGTCACCGCGGTGGAGCTGGACCTGCTGCGCGCGCCCGCGCTGCGGCTGGACTACGCCGGCCTCGGCGAGGAACTGGCGACGATGGGCATCGCCCGGCCGGATGCGCGCGACGTCGCCGAAGCAGTGATCGCGATCCGCAGCCGCAAGCTGCCGGACCCGGTGGTGATCGGCAACGCCGGCAGCTTCTTCAAGAATCCGATCGTGCCGGCGGCATTGGCCGAAACCCTGCAGGCCGCGCATCCTGGCCTGCCGGTGTTCCGCGGCGACGCGCCGGACACCCGCAAGATTTCCGCCGCCTGGATGATCGACGCCTGCGGCTGGAAGGGGCACCGCGACGGCGATGCCGGCGTGGCCGCCTCGCACGCGCTGGTCCTGGTCAACCATGGCGGCGCCACCGGCGCCCAGTTGCTCGCCCTCGCCCGCCGCATCGCCGACTCGGTCGCCACGCGGTTCGGCGTCGCCATCGAACCCGAGCCCCGCATCATCGGAGCGCGCTGGTAGCCATGCGCGTCACCGCTCCCGCCCCGCGTCGTTCCCGCCCGCTCCCCCGGAGCGCGCGGAGCGGAGGGCGGGGCGGGATCCGCGCGTGGCGTCCAAACCGCGTCGCCGCGCGATGGCTGTGTTTCCTTCGTCGTTTTCTCCCGCGCATGCCGGCATTCGGCCCGGCGTGCCCCGCCTTCGTGGAAGCCTGATGCCCGCCATTCCCGTCCACTTCCGCGCCGCAGCGCTGATGCTGGCCAGCACGATGTTCTTCGCGATGATGGTGGTCGCGATCCGGCTGGCCTCGGCCAGCCTGCACACCTTCGAGATTGCGTTCTTCCGCAATTTCTTCGGCCTGCTGGCGGCGCTGCCGCTGCTGGTCAAGCACGGGCCGGGGCTGCTGAAGACCCAGCATTTCCCGCGCTACCTGTTCCGCTGCGTGATCGGTATCTGCTCGATGCTGGCCGGCTTCTGGGCCATCGGCCACCTGCCGTTGGCGCAGGCGGTGTCGCTGTCCTACTCCACCCCGCTGTTCGTCACCCTGGCCGCGGCGGCCATGCTCAACGAAAAGGTCCGCGCCCGCCGCTGGACCGCTGTGGTGCTGGGTTTCCTGGGCGTGCTGATCATCGTGCGTCCCGGCACCGCCGAGTTCAGCATGGACGCCATGATCGCGGTGCTGGCAGCGGTGATGAGCGCGCTGGTGGCGATCCAGATCAAGCAGTTGTCGCAGACCGAGCCGGCCGATCGCATCGTCCTCTACACCACCCTGCTGTGGGTACCGATGTCGCTGGTACCCGCGCTGAGCGTGTGGGAATGGCCGCAGGGCATCACCTGGCTGTGGGTGATCGCCGCCGGCGTGATGGGCACCGGCGGGCACATGCTGTGGACCCGTGCGCTGAAGCTGGGCGAGGTTTCCGCGCTCACGCCGATCAGCTTCATGCAGTTGCCGGTCGTGGCGGTGTTCGGCTGGTGGCTGTTCGACGAAAGCCTGGATCGCTGGACCCTGCTGGGCGCGGCGATCATTTTCGGCGCCAACGCCTACATCGCCCATCGCGAGGCGGTGCTGTCGCGCAAGGCCGCCTCCGAGGCGGCCAGTTCGGCGGCCAAGCCGGGCGAGTGAGGCGCCTCCGCGACGACGCGACGCGCATGCTCTCCCGCCTTACTTGAATCCTGTCGGCGGGCGCCCTTCGCGGATGGCATCGGCCAGCGCGGCCAGCGGCTCGCTCAGGGTATCGGGGCTGGCCGCCAGCAGCGGCTCCAGGTATTGCCGGCGCAGCGCCTGCGCCTGTTCGCGGTGGCCGAAGCCCGCTTCGGCGGTGGCCAGCGTCCAGATCGCATGCAGCGTTTCCGGGTGTTGTTCCCCTAGCAGGCGACCGCGGACCTCGACCACTTCGCGATAGGACGCCAGCGCCAGCGGCGCATCGCCCAGCGTGCGCGCCGCGTCGCCACGGATCAGCAAGGCGCGCTGGGCCTGCGGGTGCTTCATTCCCAGCACATCGCGCGCCAATGGCAGTCCGTCGCGCAGCAGCGCCAGGCTCTGCTGCGGATGGCCATCGCGCAGCAGGGTGCCGGCATGGTTGATCAGGATCGACAGGGTGTCCGGATGATTGGCGCCCAACAACCGGGTCCGCTGCTCCAGCACCTGCCGCTCCAGCGGCAGCGCGGCGGCGTAGTCGTCCAGCCGCGCGTAGGTCGTGGCCAGGTTCAACCGCGCGCGGATGGTCTGCGGGTGCAGCGGCCCGAGCACGCGCTCGCGCCCGGCCAGCACCGCCTTCATCATCGGCAACGCTTCCTCGGCGGCGTTGGAGTCCGCCAGCATGCTGGCCAGCGTGCCGCGCGCATGCAGCGTCAGCGGATGATCGTTGCCGAGCCGGCGGGTCTGTATCGCCAGCAGTTCGCGCTGCAACTTGACCGCGCCTTCCTTCTCGCCGGTGATCATCCGCATCACCGCCAGATTGCCGGTGGCCGCCAGGGTGTCCTTGTGTTCGGCGCCCTGCACCGCCACCCGCAACGGCAGCAGCTTTTCCATGTTCGCCCGCGCCTCGGCCATCTCGCCGACCGCGCGTTGCATGTCGGCCAGCGCGTTGAGGGCGTCCATCGCCGCGGGATCGCGATCGCCCGCCTGCTTCGCCAGCCGCTCGTGCAGGGATTGCAGCAGGGTCTTGGCGCGTTCACGCTCGCCGCGCGCGGACAGCAGGCTGGCCTGGGCGATCTCCAGTCCGGCGCGGGTGGGATCGTTCAACGGCAACGGCCGCGCCAGCGGTTGCGCGCGTTCGATGATGGCCGCGGCGGCGTCCACCTCGGCCGCGCCGAGCAGCGCTTCGGCCTGCTCCAGGCGCGCGGCCAGCGTCGTCCGGTCGGCTTCGCCGGACTGGCCGGCGCGGTAATCGGCGACCTTGCCGAATTCCCGCGCGGCCTGCGGACTCATGCCCAGGGCGGCATAGACGCGTGCGACCGATTCACGCAGGTTGGCGGCCAGCGCCGGTTGCCGGGCGAAGTCGCGATCAATGGCGGCCTCGGCGCTGGCCAGCAGATCACGATCGATCATGCCGCGTGCCAGATCGGCGGTGTTGATCCCGGCCAGCAGTTGTTCCAGCGAGGCGCGGACGGACGGATCGGCTGCGGCGATCTGGTCGCGCATGCCGCCGGCCAGGCCGCCCCCCATCGCTTCGATGTCGATGCCTTCCAGCATCGATTGCTGGAACGCGGCCACTTTCTCCAGTTCCGCGCTGCGCTGTTCGGCAATCGTCCGTTGCGCACGCGCCTGCATCAGGCCATACACCGACACCGCAAGACCACCCAGCAGCGCCAGCCCGACCACCGCCGCGGCCACCAGCGCGGTGCGGTGGCGGGCGAAGAAGCGCGACCAGCGGTAGCGGCGGGTCGGCGGCACCGCCGCCAGCGGCGCGCCCTCCAGGAACCGCTGCAGTTCCGCGGCCAGTTCGGCGACCGATGCATAGCGTGCATTGCGATCATGGGCCATCGCCTTGGCGACCACCCAGTCCAGTTCCTCGCGCAATGCGCGCCGCAGGCGGTGGGTATCGCCCGCCGGCGTGGCCGCGGTCGACTGCGCGGCGAGTTGCTCGGACGGCAGGCGCAGGAAGCCGCCATCGGCGGTGCCGCCGTCGCGCACGCCGGGTCGGCTGCCGGTCAGCAGTTCGTGCAGCAGCACGCCCAGCGAGTAGACGTCGCTGCGCGTATCGAGGGTGGCAAGGTCGCCCTCGGCCTGTTCCGGGCTCATGTAGTCCGGGGTGCCGGCGCGCTCCTGCATGCCGGCCAGCGCGCGCGAGGTGGCGGTGGCGATGCCGAAGTCGATGATCTTGGGCGCGGCGCGGCCGTCGATGCGGTCGACCAGGATATTGCCGGGTTTCAGATCCCGGTGGATCACGCCCTTGTGATGGGCGTGCTGGACGCCTTCGCAGATGCGGATGAACAATGCCAGCCGTTCGCGCAGATCCAGTCCCTCCTCCGCGCAGAACACGGTGACCGGCCGCCCCTCGCTGAACTCCATGGCGAAGAACGGCACGCCGTCGTCGGTGGCGCCGGCGTCGTAGATCTGGGCGATGGCCGGATGCCGCATCTGCGCCAGCAGTTGCCGTTCGATCTCGAAATAGGCCAGATGGCGCGCTTCCACGCGATGACCGCGCAACAGCTTCAGCGCCACGGTCCGGCGCACCGGTTCCAGTTGTCCGGCCCGGTACACCTCGCCCATGCCGCCACGTCCGAGCAGGCCCTCAAGCCGATAGCGTCCCAGCCGCGCGCCCGGCGCGAAGGTCTGGCCGTCCGCGGGCATGTGCCCGGACAGGCGCGTCGCCAGAAGCTCGGTGGCTTCCGGGTCCGCCGATGGCGGTGCTGGATTCATGGCGCATCCCCCTGGAGTGCCGCCATGGTAGCGGAAGCGCCGGCAGCCGCCACGCGGACCCGCTACACTCAACGCCTTCCCTCCCCGCGGCCGCAGCATGGCGCCCGATCACGAGACCACCCAGCGCACGATCCTGAGCGACGGACCGCGTCCGTCCGGCTCGCGCTCGGCCTGCGTGGTGGTGATCCAGGGCGAGGGCCTGGGCCGGCGCGCCGACATCGACGCGCAGCCGGTGGTGGTCGGGCGTTCGCGCGAGGCCGACCTGCACATCCCGCACCGCAGCGTGTCGCGCCTGCATTGCCGGATCTGGCGCGAAGGCGACGAGTACCGCGTGTGCGATCTGGATGCGACCAATCCCACCCGCCTCAATGACCAGCCGATCCAGGAGGCGACGCTGACCGATGGCGATCACCTGACCCTGGGCGAGTGCATCCTGAAGTTCATCAGCCACGCCAGCGTCGAGGCGCACTACCACGAGGAGATCTACCAGCTTGCCACCCACGACGCGCTGACCGATCTCTACAACCGCCGCCACTTCATCGAGGCGGTCGAGCGCGAAATCGCCCGCGCGATGCGCCACCAGCGTCCGCTGGCGATGTGCATCATCGACGTCGATCTGTTCAAGCCCATCAACGACCGCTACGGGCACATCTCCGGTGACAACGTGCTGCGCCAGATCGCCGGCATCCTGCGCAGGCACGTGCGCAACGACGATGCCGCCGCGCGCATCGGCGGCGAAGAGTTCGCGGTGCTGCTGCCCGAATGCGACGGCGACGCCGCGTTCGGTTTCGCCGAGCGCCTGCGCCAGGCGGTGGCCGAGGCGGTGTTCAAGCCCGGCGGCGACGAGCAGTCGATCACCGTGAGCATCGGTATCGCCGCGCTCACGCCCAGCCGCGATACCTGCAGCCGGATGATGGCCGCGGCCGACGCCGCGCTTTACCGGGCCAAGAGCGAAGGCCGCAACCGGGTCTGCATCCAGTATTGAGTTTTCGGGGTACTGGTTTTTCGTGGGACGCCGAGGTCAAGAGCTCGCGCCGGGGACGGCGCTCCTACCCTGTCCCGTCATCCCGAATCTCCAATCCAGTCACCCCGTCATCCCCAATCTCGAATCCCCAATCCCGAACGTCCCCTCGCCGCCGATCGGCGCGACCGGCAATCCCGCCGCGCGCCAGGCGTCGATGCCACCGCGCAGCGGAACCGCGTCGAGATAGCCGCGCCGGCGCAGCTGGCCGGCCAGCCAGGCCGCGGACACCTCGTCCGGGCAGGCGCAGTAGATGACAACCCTGCGATCACGCGGCACGGTCGCCATGATGTCATCCAGCCTGCGCTCGTCGGCGAAGACCGCGCCGGGAATGATGAAGGGGTCGACATCGCGGAAACCCGGCGCGCGGATGTCCAGGATTGCCGGTGCCTGCCCCGCGCGCACCAGCGCGTCCAGCGCGGCCGGTTCGATGCGCGCGGCTTCCAGCATCCGGAACAGCGCGCGCCGGCGCCACCAGCGATAGCCGACGTACAGGACCAGCCCCGCCGCCACCAGCGCCAGCGCGCCGACGCCCAGTTGCGACAGCGCCAGCAGCACGCCTTCCACCTGGCGGGAGAAGATCACGCCCAGCGCCAGCCCCACCGTCGCCCACAGCGCCGCGCCCAGCCCGTCATAGCGCAGGAACCGCGGCAGGCCCGCTTGCATCGCACCGGCCAGCGGCACCGCGACCATCGACAGGCCGGGCACGAACTTGGCCACCGCCAGCACGCGGATGCCGAAGCGGCCGTAGACGCGTTCGGTCTGCTTCATGCAACTGTCGCGCGACAGCGACAGCCGGCACAGCGATTGCAGGGTGCGGTTGCCGTAGCGGCGGCCGGCAAAGAACCACGCGGCGTCGCCCAGCAGGCTGGCCGAGACGGAGACCGCGAGCACGCCAAGCAGCGCCGGCCACGCCGGATCCGCGTGCAGGGCGATGCCCGCCCCCACCACGATCAGGGTCGGCATCGCCGGCACCGGCAAGCCCAGCGACAGCGCCAGCACGTTGACGAACACCAGTCCGACGCCGAACCGCTCGACCAGCTCCTGCATATCGGTATCCATCCGCGCCACGCGGTATTTGCACAGGCCGCCATCCTCCCGCCGCGCGCGGACAACCACAAGCCGGGCGGATCGCAACAATCCGTTACGTTCTGCGCCCGCCGGCTTGCGACGCCACCAGCGGTTCTCCTAGTCTGGAGGCGGTCAGCAGGGAGGGAGCGCCGATGACCAGCCGATTCGCGAGCGTCACCCCCTTGGTGCCGGCCGGGCCGTCCCTGGCCGAAGCGCTGGATTTCTATGTCGGCCGAATGGGCTTCCACGCGCTCTGGCAGGAAGGCGACATGGCCGGCATCGAACGCGACGGCATCGGCTTCCACCTGGTCCGCAACAACGAACCGCTGTGGGCGCGCAACGCCAGCTTCAGCATCGGGGTGGCCGGACTGGACGCGCTGTACGCGGAGTACCGCGATCTGCCCGCGCAGATCGGGCCACTGGAAATGAAGTCGTGGGGCCGGCGCGAGTTCCACCTGATCGTGCCGCCGGGGGTGTGCTTCCAGTTCTACGAGTTCGCCTGAGCGACGCGCTTCCACGGCCCGCCGTTGCGGTACAGCACGATATACAGGCCGGCCACCCAGGCCATGCCCGCGGCCCAGCCACCCAGGATGTCCGAGGGGTAATGCACGCCCAGGTAGACCCGGGACAGGCCGACCAGCAGGACGAAGGCGAGCGCGGCCAGCGCCGCCGGCCAGCGCCAGCGGGTGCGCCAGGCCAGCAGGAACACCACCATCGCCAGGGTCATCGACCCCATCGCGTGCCCACTCGGGAAACTGAAGGTGTGCTCGGGCGCGATCGAATCCCACAGCGACGGCCGGTCGCGCTGGAAGAACTGCTTGGTCGCCAGGTTCAGCAGCGCCGAACCGATGAACGAGGACGCCGCGAACAACGCCTCGCGCCAGCGCCGCCAGGCCAGCAGGCCCAGCACGATAGCGATGTCGACCGGGATCACCCCGTACTGGTAGCCGGCCGCCGACACGCCGACGAAGAAGCGATCCAGCGCCGGCGACGCCAGCGCGTGCATCCGCCACAGCAGCGGATCGTCGAAGAAGAAGTTCTCCAGTTCGTGGACTTCGTCGGCCAGTTCCACGAACAGCCACAGCGGCGCCAGCACACCGGCGAACAGCAGCAGCATCCGCAGGCCGCGCTCGCGCAACAATTCGAGCAGGGCGTTCAGCCCCTGGGCCAGGACCTCAGACGGCGCCACGCGCGTACTTGCGTTCGACGTAGCCGTCGATCAGGGCGATGAATTCCTGGGCGATGTTCTCGCCGCGCAGGGTCACCGCCTTCTCGCCGTCGATGAACACCGGTGCGGCCGGGGCCTCGCCGGTGCCCGGGAGGGAAATGCCGATGTTGGCGTGGCGCGATTCGCCGGGACCGTTCACCACGCAGCCCATCACCGCCAGGGTCATGTTCTCCGCGCCGGGGTGGCTGATCTTCCATTCCGGCATCTTGCCGCGCACATGGTTCTGCACCACCTTGGCCAGTTCCTGGAAGAACTCCGACGTGGTGCGGCCACAGCCCGGGCAGGCGGTGACCATCGGGGTGAAGGCGCGCTGGCCGGTGGTCTGCAGCAGTTCCTGCGCGACGATCACTTCCTGCGTGCGCGACTGGCCCGGCTCGGGCGTGAGCGAAATGCGGATGGTGTCGCCGATGCCCTCCTGCAGCAGCACCGACAGCGCCGCCGCCGAGGCGACGATGCCCTTGCTGCCGATGCCGGCCTCGGTCAGGCCCAGGTGCAGGGCGAACTCCGAGCGCTGCGACATGTCGCGATACACCGCAATCAGTTCCTGCACGCCGCTGACCTTGGCCGACAGCACGATGCGATCGCGCGGCAGGCCCAGATCCACGGCGCGCTCGGCCGAATCCACCGCCGAGCGGATCAGCGCTTCGCGCAGCACCCGGCCGGCGTCCCAAGGCTGCTCGCGCTGGTGGTTCTCGTCCATCAGCTGTGCGGCCAGCGCCTGGTCCAGGGATCCCCAGTTGGCGCCGATCCGCACCGGCTTGCCGTAGCGGATGGCGAATTCGATCAACTGGGCGAACTGGGTGTCCTTCTTCTTGCCGAAGCCGACGTTGCCCGGATTGATGCGGTACTTGGCCAATGCCTCGGCGCAGGCAGGTTCGCCGGCCAGCAACTGGTGGCCGTTGTAATGGAAATCGCCGATCAGCGGCACCGTAATCCCCATCATCTCCAGCTTCTCGCGGATGCGCGGGATGGCGGCGGCGGATTCGGGATTGTTGACGGTCAGCCGGACCATTTCCGAACCGGCGCGCCAGAGCTCGGCCACCTGGCGGACGCTGCCGGCGATATCGGCGGTGTCGGTGTTGGTCATCGACTGCACCACCACCGGTTGCCCGCCACCAACCTTCACTCCGCCGATATCGACGGCATGGGTGATGCGGCGGGGCCAGGCGGCGGCGTTGGCGGGGGGCGTGGGGCGGCTGACGGCGTCGTGCATGACGCCCATTTTAGACCGGGAACCGGGTCGGGCAGCGCCCGTCGGCACGCTGCCGTTCACCCGACGCGCTCCGGACCGCCGTCCACCGGATGGCCGCGCTTGCGGCATCGTCTAGCATGTCGGCATGCCGATCTCCTCTCCCAGCTTCCTGCGGACCCTGTGCAACCTGCGCTGGGTCGCCATCATCGGCCAGGCCGTGGCCGTCCTGGTCGCCACCGAGCTGATGCACATACCGCTGCCGGTCGCGCCGCTGTGGGGCGGCATCGGCCTGCTGGCCGCGTTCAACGTCTACGCCACCTGGCGCAGCCACCGGCTGGCGCCGGATTCGGCCGGGGTGGCGTTCCTGCACATGCTGGTCGACGTGGCGGTGCTGGCCTGGCTGGTGGGCTGGAGCGGCGGCATCACCAACCCGTTCAGCCCGATGTTCCTGTTGCTGATCGCGGTGGCCGCGCTGGCCCTGCCGCTGCGCTGGGTGCTGGCCACCGCCGCCGCCTCGCTGGTGGGCTATGCGCTGATGGCGGTGTTCGGCCGGCCCCTGCCGGCTTTCCACGGCAATGCGTTCAACCTGCACCTGTGGGGCATGGCGGTGAACTTCCTGCTGTCGGTCGGCGTGGTGCTGTACTTCTCCACCCGCCTGGTGGCCGCGCTGCGCCAGCGCGAACGCGAGCTGGCGGTGCTGCGCGAACGCTTCGCCCGCAACGAAGGCATCGTCGCCCTGGCCACCCACGCCGCGGCGGTCGCGCACGAACTCAACACCCCGCTGGCGACGATGACCCTGCTGAGCGAGGAGATCGCCGAGCAGTGCGACGACGAGGCCATCCGCGAAGACGCCACCACCCTGCGCGAACTGGTGGACATCTGCCGCGACCGCGTGCGCGAGCTGGCCGCCTCCGCCGAGATGGGCCGCAACACCGGCGCGGACCTGGAGCGCGTCATCCACCGCTGGCAACTGGTACGCCCGACCATCGAACTGCAACGCGAGGGCGAACTGCCGCCGCGGCTGCGGGTGGATCCCTCGATCGGCCACCTGTTGCAGGCACTGCTCAACAACGCCGCCGACGCCAGCCAGCAGGCCGGTTCCACCCGGGTGGAACTGCGCTTGCGCTGCGATGGCGGCGAACTGATCGGCGAAGTGCGCGACGAGGGCGACGGCTTCCAGGACACCCTGCGCTTCCAATCCGATACCCTGTTCCGCAGCACCAAGCCCGATGGCATGGGCGTGGGACTGGCGCTCTCGCACGCGACGGTCGAACGCCTGGGCGGTTCGCTGACCCTGCAGACCGCCTCGCCACGCGGCGTGCGGGTCAGGTTCCGTCTGCCGTTGCGCGGCACCAAGGATTTCCCATGAACGGCCTGTTGATCGACGACGACGAACTGTACGCCCGCACCCTCCAGCGCAGCCTCGCGCGGCGCGGTATCGAGACCCGCATCGCCCTGGATCCCCGCGAGGCGCTGCGCCTGGCGCGTGAGCAGGCGCCCGACTTCGCCCTGGTCGATCTGAAGCTGGGCGAATCGTCCGGCCTGACCCTGATCGAACCGCTGCGCGCATTGCGTCCGGACATGCGGATCCTGCTGGTGACCGGCTACGCGAGCGTGGCCACGGCGGTGGAGTCGATCAAGCGCGGCGCCGACGACTATCTGCCCAAGCCGGCCTCGCTGTCGTCGATCCTGCGCGCGCTCGGCATCGAGCAGAAGAGCGAGCCGCTGGAGCCCGAGGAAACCATGACCCCGCTGCACCGGCTGGAGTGGGAGCATATCCAGCAGGCGCTGGCGGAGACGGATGGCAATATTTCCGCCGCCGCGCGTCTGTTGGGCATGCACCGGCGATCATTGCAGCGCAAGCTGCTGAAACGCCCCGGCCCCGAACGCCGACAGGTCGACGAGTAGAGCGGAGCTTGCTCCGCTGCCGTGGCGTTTGCTTTTGCCTTTCGCTTTCATCCGGAATGGCTATCGGGTGCCAGCGCGCAAACTGGTGGCGCACAAGGTGAAAAGACAAAAAACCGAGCCACCGCAGCGGAGCAGGCTCCGCTCCACGCCGGGTTTATGAAACCGCGCTGCTGCGCTACGGTATGCCCCATGCAAGACCCCGCCCGCGACGTCCTCACCCCCAGCCAGCTCAACACCCTGGCCCGCGACCTCCTCGAAGGCGCGTTCCCGCTGATCTGGGTGGAAGGCGAACTCGGCAATGTCACCCGTCCCGCCTCCGGACACCTGTACTTCACCCTCAAGGATGCCCGCGCACAGGTCCGCTGCGCGATGTTCAAGCCCAAGAGCCAGTGGCTGCGGTTCGTTCCTCGCGAAGGGCTGCGGGTGCTCGCGCGCGGCCGGTTGACCCTGTACGAAGCACGCGGCGATTACCAATTGGTCATCGACCATGTGGAAGAAGCCGGCGAAGGCGCACTGCGGCGGGCGTTCGAAGCACTGAAGGCCAGGCTCGCGGCCGAGGGGCTGTTCGATGAAGGCCGAAAACGCGCCCTGCCCGCGCACCCGCGCCGGCTGGCGGTCATCACCTCGCCCAGCGGCGCGGCGGTGCGCGACGTGCTGAGCGTGCTGGGCCGGCGCTTTCCGTTGCTGGAAGTGGACATCCTGCCGGTGCAGGTCCAGGGCGAGGCCGCGCCCGCGCAGATCGTATCGATGCTCCGGCGCGCCGCTGACAGCGGCCGCTACGACACGGTCCTGGTGACCCGCGGCGGGGGTTCGCTGGAGGACCTGTGGGCCTTCAACGACGAACAGTTGGCGCGCGCGATCGCCGCATCCCCCGTACCGGTGGTGTCCGCGGTCGGCCACGAGACCGACTTCACCCTGGCCGACTTCGCAGCCGATCTGCGCGCGCCCACGCCGTCGGTCGCGGCCGAACTGCTGGTGCCGGACGTTCGCGATCTCGCGACCCGCCTGCGCACCTTGCAGCGACGCCTGCTCGATCTGCAACGCCACCTCCTGCGCCAGGCCATGCAGCGCGCCGACCGCGCCGCGCTGCGCCTGAACGCGCTGCGCCCGCAGGCACGCCTGGCGCTGATCCGCCGCCGCCAGGACGAGGCGATGCGGCGCCTGCAGGCACTGTGGCGCGAACGTTCCGAACAGAAGCGCGCACGATTGCGCCATGCCGCGGCCGTCCTGCGCGCCGCGCAACCGCAGCGCCAACTGGCGCAACTGCGCGCGCGGCTGGAAGCGCTGCGCGTTCGCCCGCAAGCCGCGGTGGCCCGCCAGTTGCAGCGCGACGCCCTGCGGTTGCGCGGACTGGCCCGTTCGCTGGAAGCGGTAAGTCCGCTGGCGACGGTGGCACGCGGTTACGCCATCGTCACCCGGGACGACGGTGCGCTGGTGCGCTCGGTCGCGCAGGTACAGCCGGGCGATACCGTGCAGGCCCGCCTGGCCGATGGTGATCTGAAACTGCGCGTCGAGTAGCGCGCCTGGTCCGCGGCGTTGGCCGGGCCGGCCTTGGGTCTGCCCACCCCACTGTCTTCCCGTTCCGCCAATCGGCCTCAACCCCGTTTTTCTTCCGCGTGCGTTTGACCTTCCCGACCCATCGGGAGAATCGCCATGCGCCACGCTCGCCCCAGCCTCACCCTGCTCGCCGTCGCCCTGCTCGCCGCCTGCCAGTCGCAGCCGGTGGCGGAGTCCCCGTCGTCCGCCTCCTCCAGCCCCGGTAACGCCGACATCACCGCGAACCTGGCCGAGGCCGAGGCGTCTGCCGCCGCCGACGCGGCGGCCACCAGCGCCACCCTGGACACGGTCCGGGTCCGTCAACAGGCCGGTGCCCGGCCGCGAACCGAGTACGGTCGCCCCATCCCCAGGGCGGCCGCCGCGCCTCCCCCGCCCGCCGCGATGAAAATGAGTGCCGGGTACGCAGCGTTGCGAAGCCCTGGGCTCGTCTCCTCGTCAGAGCCGGCCAACACCGAACGCTACGCCGCGCGCGACGACAACCCGGTCCACCGCGCCAGCGAGCAGCCGGTGTCGACCTTCTCCATCGACGTGGACACCGGCAGCTACAGCAACGTGCGGCGGATGCTGCGCGACGGCGTCCGTCCTCCCGCCGACGCGGTGCGCGCGGAGGAGTTCATCAACTACTTCGACTATCACCATCCGGCGCCGGCCAACCGCGACACCCCGTTTCGGGTGACCACCGAACTCGCCGCCGCGCCCTGGAACAGCAAGCGCCAGATCCTGATGGTCGGCATCAAGGGCTACGACGTGCCCAAGGCGACCCTGCCGCCCGCCAACCTGGTGCTCCTGATCGACACCTCCGGCTCGATGGATTCGCCGGACAAGCTGCCGCTGCTGAAGCAGGCATTCGCGCAACTGGTGCCGCAGCTGCGCGCGCAGGATCGCGTGTCGGTGGTGGTCTATGCCGGCTCCGCGGGACTGGTGCTGCCGCCTACCCCGGGCAACCGCCACGACGAGATCCTCGGCGCGCTGGATCGCCTGCAGGCCGGCGGTTCGACCAACGGCGGCGACGGCATCCGGCTGGCCTACGCGATGGCCAAGCAGGCGTTCGTGAAGGACGGCGTCAACCGGGTAATCCTGGCCACCGACGGCGATTTCAACGTCGGTACCGTGGATCAGGACGCGCTGGAGACGCTGGTCGGGGACCGGCGCAAGTCAGGTATCGCGTTGACCACCCTGGGCTTCGGCCAGGGCAATTACAACGACGCGATGGCCGAGCGCCTGGCCGACGTGGGCGACGGCAACCATGCCTACATCGATACCCTGCAGGAGGCGCGCAAGGTGCTGGTGGAGGAAATGCAGTCCACCCTGCTGACCATCGCCCGCGACGTGAAGATCCAGATCGAGTTCAATCCGGCCTACGTCTCCGAGTACCGCCTGATCGGTTACGAAAACCGCCTGCTCAAGCGCGAGGACTTCGCCAACGACAAGGTCGACGCCGGTGATATCGGCGCGGGCCACGAAGTCACCGCGCTGTACGAGATCACGCCCGCCGGTTCCGGCGCCGATCGCCTGCCGCCGCTGCGCTATGGCCAGGCCGGTTCCGCAGCCGCATCGCGTGGCGTGGCCGGTGGCGAGATCGCCCACCTGCAACTGCGCTACAAACCGCCGGGCCAGGAGACCAGCCGCCTGATCGCGACGCCAATCCGGGCCGATGCCCTCAGCCAGAAACCCAGCGAAGGCTTCCGCTTCGCCACCGCGGTGGCGGCGTACGCCGATCTGCTGCGCGGCGGGCAGCACATCGACAACTGGAGCTGGGCCCAGGTGCTGGCCGCCGCGCGCGGTGCCGAAGGTTCGGATCGGTTCGGCCTTCGCCGCGAATTCACCGGCATGGTGGAACAGGCCCGGCAACTCGCCACGGCGCAGGCGACGGACATCCCCGCCATCGCCGCCGGCGAATAGGGAAAAACATCCCGCTGGTCAGGAGCGCCGTCCCGGCGCGAACTCTCCCGGGACGGCGAAGCGAATGGCTTGATTCAATCCTGGCGGTGGACGGCGCTGTCCGCCGTTCAGCGCGCGCCCATGTGCGCGGCGGGCCGTCCCAGCAGGTAGCCCTGGCCGAAGTTGCAGCCCAATTCCAGCAAGGCGCCGCGCTGCTCCTCGGTCTCGATGCCCTCGGCGATGGTGTCGATGCCCAGGGTGCTGGCCAGCGCGAGGATGGCGCGGACCAGGCCGGGACTCTCGGGCCGGGTTTCGTCGCCGATGCCCGCCACGAAACTGCGATCGATCTTCAGTACCGAGATCGGAAAACGGTGCAGGTACGACAGCGCCGAGAAACCGGTGCCGAAGTCGTCGAGCTGCGCCAGGATGCCGTGCTCGCGCAACGTGCTGAGGATGCGCAGGGTGCGCGGCGCGTCGTCGAGCAGCGCCACCTCCGTGATTTCCACCCGCAACCGCGCCGGATCCGCGCCCTGGGCCTCGAACAACGCCAGCAGGCGGTCGGCGAAATCCGGCGAGCGGAAATGCCGTGGCGACACATTGACCGACACGTAGCCCTCGCCGCCGCGCGCGATCTGGTTCACCACCTGTTCGTAGATCAGCCAATCGACCTGTTCGATCAGTCCGCTGTCCTCGCCCAGGCTGATGAACTCGGCCGGCGCCAGCAATCCGCGCCGCTCGTGCTGCCAGCGCAGCAGCGCCTCGTAGCCGACCACCTCGCCGTCGTCCAGCCGCAGGATCGGCTGGTAGTACGGCACGAAATCGCGGTTGTTGATCGCGCGCCGCAGGTCCGCCTGCAGGTCCAGGCTGTGCATCGCCGCCTCGCGCATGGCCTCGTCGAACATCGCGCAGCGATCACGTCCCTGCTCCTTGGCCCGGTACATCGCCGCGTCGGCGTCGCGCAGCAGTTCCTCGCCGTTGCGGTAGCGCGGATGCCAGACCGCGATGCCGAGGCTGGCCGAGGGATACAGTTCGCGCCCGGCCACCCACATCGGCCGGCTCAGCACCGCCAGCAAGCGCTGCGCCAGCTCGCGGATGTTCTCCTCGCCGTCGGCGTACTCCATCAGGATGGCGAACTCGTCGCCGCCCAGACGCGAGACCACGTCGCTGCCGCGCACGGTCATGGTGATGCGGCGTGCCACCTCGATCAGCAGTTCGTCGCCGGCCGCGTGGCCGATGCTGTCGTTGACCAGCTTGAAGCGATCCAGATCGAGGAACAGCACCGCGAACGCCTGGCCGTCGCCATGGCGGGCACGTTCGATGGCCGCGGACAGCCGATCCAGCAGGTGCGGCCGGTTCGGCAGTCCGGTGAGCGCGTCGTGGGTGGCCTGGTAGGTCAGGCGTTGTTCGGCGCGCAGGCGTTCGTTGATCTGGGCGCGCAACTGGGTGTTGGCGTCGGCCAGTTCGCGGGTCCGTTCCTCCACCCGCCGTTCCAGCTCGGCGTGCGCGGCGCGCAGGTTCTCCTGCGCGCGCTGCCGGCCCAGGCCGTTGCCGATGTTGTGGGCGACGAAGTTCAGCAGGCTCTGGTCGTGCTGGGTGAACTTCACCTCCGGCGAATAACTCTGCACCACCACCACGCCCTGCACATCGTCGCCCTGGAACAGCGGCACGCCCAGCCAGCTGTGGGCCGGCGGTCCGTGCTGGACGACCTTGCCCTCGCCGCTGAGTTGGGCGATGACGGCGCGGTCGGCCAATAGCGGCTTTCCGGTCTCGATGACGTATTCGGTCAGGCCGTTGCCGATCCGGCGCGACCGCCGCAGTGGGTCGCGCTCGTCGATCGAGTAGGGGAACGTCAGGGTCTGCCTGTCCTCGCTGAGCAGCGCGATGTAGAAATTGCGCGCGTCGATCAACTCGTCCACCACCGCGTGCACGTCCGCGTAGAAGCGCTCCAGGCTCTCGGAAGTGATGGCGAGATCGGCGATCCGGAACAGCGCGCTCTGCAGTTTCTCCGCGCGCTTGCGCTCGATGATTTCGGCTTGCAGCTCGCGGTTGGCGCGCTGCAGTTCGTGGGTGCGCGCTTCCACCCGGTGTTCCAGGTCCGCGTGCGCGTGCTTGCGATCCAGCGCGGTGAGGATGTGCTGGGCCACGTAGCCCAGCAGCGCGCGATCCTCGTCGGCGTAGCTGGCCGGAGTGTCGTAGCTCTGCACCACAATGGCGCCGCACACGCGATCGTCGCGGCGCATCGGCACGCCCAGCCAGTCCAGGCTGTCCGGGCCGTGGCTGGGATCGCGGATGACCCCCAGTTTCTGCCGGATCACCGCCGAAGGTCCGCGCAACGGCTGGCCGTGGCGCAGCAGCGCGAAGGTCATGCTGTTGGCCATTTCCTCTTCGGTGAACTCGCGCTCCGGCTCGGCGACGTAGGCGTCCTTCTGGTCGGCGAAATACAGGAAGCGGATGGTCCGGCGCTGGTCGTCGTAGGAAACGATGTAGCAGTTCTCCGCGTACATCAGCGAATTCACCACCGCGTGGATGCGGCGGAGCATCTCGCTCATCTCCAGCCCGGTGCCGGCCAGATCGGCGATTTCGTACAGCGCCTGCTGCAGGCGCTTGGATTTTTCCAGCGAAACGATCCGGGCATGCGCGCGCGCCGTTTCCAGGGTCGCGCCGATCATCGCCTTGGCCAGCCGGCACCAGGAGTCACGCCTCGCCTCGGGCACCGGTTGCGGCAATGCCACCGCCAACGCCATCCGCGCGTTGCCGTCCGCGTTTTCCCAGGCCAGCAGCCAGCCATCTTCCGGGTCGACCGGCGAACCCTCGCCCAGTGCGTGTTCGGCGCGCCGGCGCAGGCCGGCGGAGGCTTCGACCGTGGCGACGCCGCCCGCGCCCAGCGCCCAGTCGCGCCAGCTGATCGCCAGTTCGGCGCCTGGCGGCAGGCCTTCCAGCAGCACGCCCAGGATCCGTTCGGGTGCCACCGCCTCTCCTTCGCCGGGCAAGGTGCCGACACGCTCGTTCTGGCTGGGCACCCCGGTTCCGGACAGCATTGGCTTCAAAATGAAAGTTCCCCGTGCCGAGCATAACGCCAATGCGGTCCGTGAACGGCAACCCGCGCCACAAACTCCGGTGCGAACCCCGCAATGGCCGTCCATCCGTTTTCACGGACATGCATTTCGTTCCGGTCCCCGCCCTGCTTTCCGATGCGCCCCGCCCTGCGCCGGATGCGTTTTCGTTCAGCAACCTGACGCTCGGCCGCTTCCCGGAAAAGCGCGAAGCCCTTACGCTGATCGCAGTGAACGACGCCGCCGAACCCGCCGATGAAGCATTGATGCTGGCCTATGCCGCCGGCGATGCATCGGCTTTCGAGCGGCTCTACGCCCGCCACCGGGGACCGCTGTACCGGTTCCTGCTGCGCAATCTGCGCGACGGCGCGTTGGCGGACGAGTTTTTCCAGGATGTCTGGCAGCGGGTCATCAGTGCGCGCCAGGGTTGGAAACCGGAGGCGGCCTTCACCACCTGGCTGTTCCGGATCGCCCACAATCGCCTGAACGACCATTGGCGGGCCGCCCGCCATCGCCCGCCGGCCCCCGAGGACGCGGACGAGCGCACCGCGCGGGTGCCGGATCCGGACACGCCCGAGCGGCAGCTCTCCGAGTTCGAGCAGCGGCGGCGGCTGCAGATGGCGTTGTCCGAACTTCCCGAGGACCAGCGCCAGGTGGTGCAGTTGCGACTGGAACAGGAACTGAGCCTGGAGGAAATCGGCGACATCACCGGCGTGGGTCGGGAAACCGTCAAATCGCGGCTGCGCTACGCGATGGACAAGTTGCGCGCGAGACTGAACGAATGAACCGCCGTCCCCCCGAACCGTTGAATGCCGAAGAACGCCAGCTGGCCGATCAGCTGGCGCGGCTGGGGCCGCACGGCGAGCCCTCGCCCACCCTCGATGCCCGCATCCTGACGGCCGCGCACGACGCGGTGGTGGCCCGTCCGGCCACGCGGCGCAAACCGCGCTGGCCCGTGGCGATGGGCCTGGCCGCCAGCGCCCTGCTCGCGGTGGGCATCGCATGGCAGCTTCGGCCGGTCGACGAAATCCCCTCGGCGGAGCAGACCGCGCTGCCCGAGGCTCGCCTCGTGATCGCCGACGAACCCCAGGCGGCGGACGCCGCGGCCGCCGCGCCGGCCGACGCCCCGCCCGCATCCGCCCGGCAAGTCGCCCCGCCGGCACCGGCCTCGGTCGTGCAGCCACCCACGGTGGCCAAGCCGATGGCCATGCCCCGTCGCGCCCCGGCCGAACGCGTGGCCACGCGCGAAGCCATCCCGCCCGCCAGACGGCAGGCTCCCGCTCCGCAAGCCGCGGCCGAGCCGGCATCCGTACCCGCCGTCGAATACGGCCGCCCGCTGGCCGCGCCGCCTGCGCCCCCCCCGCCTGTCGCCGCGACAGCCCGCGCCGATGCCACCACCCTGGACAGCGTCGCCATGCCACCCGCGACCGTGCAGGCCTATGGAAATGCCAGCAGCGCCGACCGCCCGGGCTTCGTCGCCGATCCGGAAACCACCGCGGCGATTGCCGCCAGTCGCGAAAAGGCGCGCGCCGAACAGGCCCGCGATGCCGCCGACGCGGCCGAGGCCGCCCGTGGCGGCGCGGAGGCGCGCGTGCGGCGCGGACTCGTCGCGCCCAAGCCCGCCACCCAGCCCGCGCCGCCCCCACCCGCGATCACCACCTCGGCCCCGGTCGCGCCGGCACCCGCCAGCGCCACCCGCAACGCGCTCAAGCGCACCGACCTGCAGTTGCCGGTCATCGAAGACACCAAGCTGCCGCCGGAAGACTGGCTGGAACGCATCCGCCTGCGCCGGGACCTGGGCGATCGCGCCAGCGCGACCGACAGCCTGATGCGCTTCAAGCAGAACCATCCCTTCCAGAAGGTTCCCGACGATCTGAAGGAACTGCTGGGCGAATGAGCCACACCCTGGCCGCCCAGGCCTCGCACCTGCTGGAGGTCAAGCACAGCCGGTTCCTGGTCGCCGCCGCGCCGGTGACCAGCCCGGAGGATGCGTTGGCGTTTCTGGCCGACGTCGCCGACCCCGCCGCCACCCACAACTGCTGGGCCTACCGGATCGGCGCCGAGTACCGCTCCAGCGACGACGGCGAACCCGCCGGCACCGCGGGACGCCCCATCCTGGCCGCGATCGACGGC
The DNA here is from genome assembly GCF_014192765.1 of Pseudoxanthomonas sp. OG2. Taxonomy (NCBI): domain Bacteria; kingdom Pseudomonadati; phylum Pseudomonadota; class Gammaproteobacteria; order Lysobacterales; family Lysobacteraceae; genus Pseudoxanthomonas; species Pseudoxanthomonas sp. OG2. The sequence continues at coordinate 652,020 of NZ_JACHYM010000001.1, forward strand.
CAGGGCTACGACCAGTTGATGGTGGTGGTGACCCGTTGGTATGGCGGCATCAAGCTGGGCGCCGGTGGCCTGGTCCGCGCGTACGGTGGCGCGGCCGCCGAATGCCTGCGGCTGGCCGAACGCAGGCCGCTGATCGTGATGCGGACGCTGGAACTGGCCGCGCCGTTCGAGGACCTGGGGGCCGTGCATGCCGCCCTGGCCGGATTCGGCGCGGAGAAACTGGACGAGTCCTTCGACGAACACGGTGCCCGCCTGCGCCTGCGCCTGCCGGCAGAACAGGGGGACGCCTTGAAAATCCACCTGCGCGACGCCACCCGTAACCGGGTGCGCTGGTCCGGGCCGGAGCCGGATGCCTGATCGGGATGCCTGATCCGGAAGACACCGGTCACGGGCGAATCCAATCCGGAAGAATTGTGGAAGCGGTCCGGCACCGGACCGCTTCCACAGCGTTTCCTATGGAACCTTCATGAGTGCTGCCCAAGCGCCGGCCGACGCCGGCACCGACGATGCCCGCGCGGCCCGCCCCAAGGCCAAGCTGGGCAGCCTGCGCGCGTTGTGGCCCTTCATCCGCCAGCACGCCGGCCTGTTCACCGCCTGGCTGGTCGCCCTCGCGGTCGCCTCGGCGGCCACCCTGAGCCTGCCGACCGCCTTCAAGCAGATGATCGACCAGGGCTTCGGCGCCGGCGGTGCCGGCATCAACCAGGCCTTCGGCGCGATGTTCGTGGTGGTGGTGGTGCTGGCACTGGCCAGCGCGGCGCGCTTCTATTTCGTCTCGCTGCTGGGCGAGAAGGTGGTGGCGGATCTGCGCCAGCGCCTGTACGCGCACCTGATCGGCCTGGATGCGGAATTCCACGATCGCACCCGCAGCGGCGAACTGCTCTCGCGCCTGTCCGCCGACAGCGAACTGCTGCGCAGCGTGGTCGCCAGCAGCATGTCAGTGGCCCTGCGCAGCAGCGTGACCGTGATCGGCAGCCTGGTGATGCTGTTCGTCACCAGTCCGCGCCTGGCCGGATTCGCGCTGCTGGGCATCCCGCTGGCGGTGCTGCCGATCGTGCTGGGCTCGCGCCGGCTGGGCAAAGCCTCGCGCGCCAGCCAGGACCGGGTGGCCGATGCCAACACGCTGGCCAGCGAAACCCTGGGCGCGGTGCGCACGGTGCAGTCGCACGCGCGTGAAAGCTACGAACGCGGCCGCTTCGACGCCGCGCTGTCGGTGGCGGTGGACACTTCGCGCCGGCGCATCCGCGCCCAGGCCTGGGTGACCGCGGCGGCCATTACCTTGATCTTCGGCACCATCGTGCTGGTCTTGTGGATGGGCGCGCACGACGTGGCCGAGGGCGCGATGACCGCCGGCACGCTGGCCCAGTTCGTCCTCTACGCCCTGATCGGCGGTGGTTCGGTCGGCGCGCTGGCGGAAGTCTGGAACGAGCTGCAGCGCGCGGCCGGCGGCATGGGCCGCATCGCCGAACTGTTCGAGGAAACGCCGCGCATCGCCGCGCCCGCGCGGCCGCGTGCGCTGCCCGAGCCGCTGCATGGCGAGATCCGTTTCGAGCAGGTGGTGTTCCACTACCCGTCGCGCCCGGACCTGCCCGCGCTCGATGGCTTCGACCTGACGGTGAAGCCCGGCGAGACGGTCGCGCTGGTCGGTCCGTCGGGCGCCGGCAAGAGCACCGTGTTCTCCATGCTGCTGCGCTTCCATGACGTGCAGTCCGGCGCGATCCGCGTGGACGGCGTCGATGTGCGCGAGCTGGATCCCACCGGCCTGCGCGAACGGATCGCGCTGGTTCCCCAGCAGCCAACCATCTTCGCCGCCAGCGCGGCCGACAACATCCGCTACGGTCGACTCGACGCCAGCGACGAGCAGGTACGCGCCGCCGCCGAGGCGGCCGAGGCCGACGATTTCCTGCGCGAGCTTCCCGACGGCTTCGACAGCCAATTGGGCGAACGCGGCGCGCGTCTGTCCGGCGGCCAGCAGCAGCGCATTGCGATTGCGCGCGCATTGCTGAAGGACGCGCCGATCCTGCTGCTGGACGAGGCCACCAGCGCGCTCGACGCGCAGAGCGAACGCGCCGTGCAGCATGCGCTGGAACGACTCATGCAGGGCCGCACCACCCTGGTCATCGCCCATCGCCTGGCTACCGTGCTCAAGGCCGATCGCATCGTGGTGATGGATCGCGGCCGCATCGTCGCGCAGGGCACGCACGAGGAACTGCTGGCACAGGATGGCCTGTACGCGGAACTGGCGCGCCTGCAGTTCCTCGACTGAGGATGCCATCGGCCGCGCGCGCCGGTTAACATCCGCACTCCACCGGATTCCATCGCGAAGGACCTGCCATGACCGACTGCAGCTGCGAACATCCCCTCAACGATTCCCAGTACATGGAACGGGGCGGACAGCACCTCAAGAGTTGCCCGCGCTGTTCCAGCCAGGCGGGTCGGCATGTCTTCCATCCGGTCGGCCACTTCGGCATGCGCACGATGGCCGATGGCCAGGAAATCGTGCAGTCCTGGTGTCCGGCCTGCCGCTCCAACTCCACCCCGGAAAAGCCCGTCTACGCGTGCCGTTGATCACGCGCGGCAGTCGAACGGCGTCGGACATGTCCACTCCCGGGCACAGGCGGCGATGAACCTGGCCCTGTTCGATTTCGACGGCACCCTCACGGTCCGCGAAATGATGCCGGACTTCATGCGCGCCGCGGTTCCGCCGGTGCGCCTGGCCGTGGGCCAGGTGGTGCTGGCACCGATGGTGCTCGGTTATCGCGCCGGCTGGGTGTCGGGCCACCGGGTGCGCGCGACCATCGTGAATTTCGGTTTCCGCCGGGTCGCCGAAGGCCGCCTGCGCGACGCCGGCAAGGCGTTTGCCGATCAGGTATTGCCCGGCGTGCTGCGCGCGGACGCAATGGAACGCCTGCACTGGCACCGCGATCGCGGCGACACCGTGGTGGTGGTGTCCGGCGGCCTGGAGGTCTACCTGTCGCACTGGTGCCAGGCACAGGGACTGGAACTGCTCTGTTCGCAGTTGGAAAGCCGCGACGGCCGGATGACCGGGCGCTATCGCGGCGCGCAGTGCGTGGGCGAGGAAAAGGCGCGCCGCATCCGCGAACGCTACGACCTGTCACGCTACGAGCGCATCCACGCCTACGGCGACACCCACGAGGATCACGCCATGCTCGGCCTGGCGCACGAGGCGTGGTACCGCGGCCAGCCCTGGCGTCGCGACTGACGGTATCCGGAAAGGGCTCGGCGGCCCCGTTGCAACGCTTTTGTTCGACTGAACCGGTGACGGTTCACGCCGCTTCCGGCGCGGGCTCCGGCTCCGGCAACACCAGCGGCACCTTGATGCGGGCGCGGCTCGGGAACGCATGCCGCAGGATCCGCCAGGCCACCTGGCCGAACTGGCGTGGCAGCGAGCCGGTGTTGTAGTGCTGCCCATAACGCGCGCAGATTTCGCGCACTTCCACCGCCATTTCCGCGTAGCGGTTGGCCGGGATATCGGGGTAGAAATGGTGTTCGATCTGGTGGCTCAGGTTGCCCGACATCACGTTCATCCACCGGCCGCCGCCAATGTTGGAGGATCCGCGCAGCTGGCGCAGGTACCAGTGGCCACGCGATTCGTTCTTGATGCATTCCTTCGGGAAGGTCTCGGCATCGGCGGTGAAATGTCCGCAGAAGATGATCACGTAGGTCCATACGTTGCGCATGCCGTTGGCAACCAGGTTGCCCAGCAGCACCGGCAGGAAGAACGGGCCCGCCAGGGCCGGGAACACCAGGTAGTCCTTGATCAACTGGCGCGACATCTTGCGCAGCACCGGACGCGCCTTGCGTCGCAGCTGCGCGCCGGTCATCTTGCCGTGCCACCAGCGGCCCAGCTTGAGATCCTGGATGGCCACGCCCCACTGGAAATACAGCGCGAAGACGATCGCGACGAGCGGCTGCGCCAGGTAGAACGGCTTCCACTTCTGCTCGGGGAAGATCCGCAGCAGGCCGTAACCGATGTCGTCGTCCAGGCCACGGATGTTGGTGTAGGTGTGATGGCGGAAGTTGTGTGTATGCCGCCAGTTCTCGCTGGTGGCGACGATGTCCCACTCGTAGGTCCGGCCGTTGATCTGCGGGTCGCCCATCCAGTCGTACTGGCCGTGGATGACGTTGTGGCCCAGTTCCATGTTCTCCAGGATCTTGGCCCCGCCCAGCAGCAGCGCGCCGAGGATCCAGGTGGGCCAGAACACCCACGCCCAGGCCTGTCCCGCCGCCAGCAGGCCGCCCAGCAGGGCGGAAGCGAACAGCAGCGTGCGCGCGGCCACTTCGGTATAGCGGACCGCGGCGATGATGCGGCGGATGTAGCGTGCGTCGCGCTCGCCCACCGTGGCCACCGTGCGTGCGCGCAGCGCGTCCAGTTCTTCGCCGAAGCGATCCAGTTCGGTGGGGGTCAGGGCCCGGTTGCGTGCAGCGCTCATCAGAGATCCAGTTCCAGATCGGTCACGGCGCTGTTGATGCACAGCTTCAGCGCCTGGGTGGGTTCCTGCGCCAGCGCGCCGCTGGGCAGATGACGGGTGGCGCCGGTGGCCTTGCCGCAGGCGCAGGTGTTGCAGATGCCCATGCGGCAGCCGGATTCGGGTTTCAGCCCGGCCTCCTCCAGTGCCACCAGCAGCGATTGGCCACGCGCCACCTGCAGGCGGCGGCCACTGCGGGTCAGATGGACTTCGACTTCGCCGCTGTCTTCGATGGCATTCGGCGGCGGGCTGAACGCCTCGGCCTGGAAGCCGGCGACGCGGCCTTCCAGCAACCGCCGCGCGGTCTCGACGAAACCGCCGGGACCGCAGGCCATCGCCCGCCGTCCGGCCAGCGCGGGAATCCGCGCGTCCAGCCAATCGCCATCAATGCGGCCGGCCTGCTCGTCGGCCTCCCGCGCGGCCTCGCCGGTCAGGCCGAGATGCACGCGGAAGCGCGGATGGCGGATCGCCAATGCACGCAGCTCATCCAGGAAGCACAGCTCCTCGCGGGTGCGCGCCCAGTAAGCGAGATCCAGATCCACCGGCATGCCTTGGGCCGCCAGTTGCCGGGTCAGCGCCATCAGCGGGGTGATGCCGCTGCCGGCCGCGAGAAACAGCCAGCCGCCCTCCGGGCGCGCCGGCAGGCACAGCTCGCCGAACGCCGGACCCAGTTCGAACACTTCGCCCGCCCGGGCCTGGCCGTACAGGTACTGGCTGACCCGCCCCGCCTCGATCGCCTTGACGGTGATCGCCAGCAGGCCGTCCGCGCGCGGCGGTTCGGTCAGGCTGTAGCTGCGGGTATGGCGGACGCCGCCGATGTCCACGCCCAGGTTGACGTGCTGTCCCGGCCGGAATCCGGCCCAGTGCCGGTTGGGTCTGAGCCAGAGTGTCACCGCGCCCTTCGCTGCGTCCTCGCGGGCCACCAGGCGCGCGCGCGGGCGGTCCCAGGTCCAGTTGCGGTTGAGCCTGCCGGCCCAGAAATCGAAGACATCGGGCGCGACCAGCGGGCTGATCAGCCGCCGCAGCGCACCCGATGGGCGGCGGGCGGCGGGAAGGACACGGGCGTTCATAGGGGCACTATACCGGTGTCAATACAGTCGTGTATACAACCGTATATTAATTCTTGCCGCTATGATGCCGGCCAGTCCCTTTCCATTCAGCCCCGTACGCTTCCATCCATGTCCACCTCCCTCCTCCCGCACGACGACCACGGCCCCGGCCGCAAGGCGACGATCTCCCGGGAGGACCTGCTGGCGGCGGCGCTGAAGCTGCTCGGACCGCACCGCAGCGTCTCCACCCTCAGCCTGCGCGAGGTCGCGCGCGAGGCCGGCATCGCCCCGAACAGCTTCTACCGGCAGTTCCGCGACATGGACGAACTGGCTGTGGCGCTGATCGACGTGGCCGGCAGTTCGCTGCGCAAGATCATCGGCGAGGCCCGCCAGCGCGCGGCCAGCAGTGATCGCAGCGTGGTGCGCAGTTCGGTGGAAGCCTTCATCGAACAGTTGCGCGCCGACGACAAGCTGCTGCACGTGCTGCTGCGCGAGGGCACGGTCGGTTCCGACGCCTTCAAGCAGGCGGTGGACCGTGAACTGGAATTCTTCGAGGAAGAACTGCGCATCGACCTGATCCGGCTGGCGATCCGCGACAACGCACCGCTGCACGAGCCGGCGCTCGTCTCCAAGGCCATCACCCGCCTGGTGTTCGCGATGGGCGCCACCGCGATGGATCTGCCGCCGGAGAAGGACCCGGAACTGATCGATCAGGTCTCGCAGATGGTGCGCATGATCATCACCGGCTCGCGCGCCCTCGCCGCCGGCCGCTGACCCCGCCGCTCAGGGCGGCTCAGGGGACTATTCGGATCGGCGTGCCGACCGGCACCCGCCGCCATATCTCGTCCATTTCCGCATTGGTCACCGCGATGCAGCCATCGGTCCAGTCGCCGCGGTAACCCGGCGGCGTCGCGCCATGGATCATGATGTCGCCGCCCGGATCCACGCCACGCGCGCGTGCCTGCCGGCGATCCGCCTCGTTGGGATAGGAAACGCGCAGCGACAGGTGGAAACGGCTGCGCGGGTTGCGGTAGGTGATGCGGTAATCGCCTTCCGGCGTCTTCTCGTCGCCCTGCTGGCGCTTGTGTCCGACCGGCGCGTCGCCCAGCGCGATCCGGTAGGTGGCGATGACCCGGCCGGCCCGCAGCAGTTCCATGCGCCTTTGCGCCTTGTAGACCTGGATGGCATCGGCCCGCTGCGCGACGGGCAGCAGGTCCGGCGGCTCGCCGGCTCGCGCACTGCCGGTCAAGGCGAACACGGCCCATAGCAGGCATCCCGCGCAGCCGCGGAGGCTGACCGGCCACCGGTCCGTTCTGATCGATCTTTCCATGAAGGCGATGCTAGCCCAGGTCCCAACCCTGGCACGTGGCATTTCCGTCCGGTCGTTTTTTCGCGCCTTGCCGGTTGCTCCGGTACGCGCGATGTCCACCGGCATCCCCAGGCACCAGTCGAAAACTCGCGCCGGAACGGCGCTCACGGCGTGCCGCTGGCGGAATGGCTACGCGGGCAGCGCGCGGGCCAGCAGCGTGTCGGCGGCGGCGATCCCGGGCTGGCTTCCGAAGGCCCATCCGTGCCCCTGGTCCACCAGCCGGCCGGCGATGAAGGCGCTGGCGGCGGGACTGCCGGCGCGCAGCGACACGGTCGCCTGCAGGGCCAGTGCGAGCCGTTCGGTCAGGTTGCGCGCGCCGGCTTCGCTGGCGTGCGCCAGATCCGTCATCAGCGTCGCGACGAAGCTGTCGAAAGCCGGCTCCCTGCCCGCCACGGATTCCAGTTCGGCCGCCAGCGCCGCGCGGGTGTCCGGCTCGCGCGCCAGCGCGCGCAGGACGTCCAGGCACTGGATGTTGCCGCTGCCTTCCCAGATGGAATTGAGCGGCGCCTGCCGGTACAACCGCGGCAAGATGGATTCCTCCACGTAACCCGCGCCCCCCAGGCACTCCTGCGCCTCGTTGACGAAGGCGGGCGTGCGCTTGCAGATCCAGTATTTGCCGATGGCGGTGGCGATGCGGGCGAAAGCCGCCTCGCCCACATCGCGCGGCGCGCGGTCGACGGCGCGCGCCACCCGCAGCGCGAAGGCCGTGGCCGCCTCGGATTCGATCGCCAGATCCGCCAGTACGTTCGCCATCAGCGGATGGTCGACAAGCGCCTTGCCGAACGTGCGACGGTGACGCGCATGGTGCAGCGCCTGCGCCAGCGCCATGCGCATTTCCGCCGCCGAGCCGAGCATGCAGTCGAGCCGGGTGAGCATCACCATCTCGATGATGGTCGCCACGCCGCGTCCTTCCTCGCCCACCCGCCAAGCCAATGCGTTGCGGAATTCCACTTCACTGGAGGCGTTGGACCAGTCGCCCAGTTTGTCCTTCAGGCGCATCAGCGCGAAGCCGTTGCGTTCGCCATCGGGCAGACGACGCGGCATCAGCAGACAGGTCAGCCCGCCCGGCGCCTGCGCCAGCACCAGAAAGCCATCGCACATCGGCGCGGAGAAGAACCACTTGTGCCCGACCAGCCGGTAGCCCTCGCCGTCCGGCGTCGCGGTGGTGGTGTTGGCGCGCACGTCCGAGCCGCCCTGCTTCTCGGTCATGCCCATGCCCAGGGTGATGCCCGCCTTGTCGGCCAGCGGCAGATCGCGCGGGTCGTACAGCGGCGCGGCGGCCGCTTCCGCCCAGGCCGCCAGCGCCGGTTCGCGCCGCAGTACCGGCACCGCCGCGTGGGTCATGGTCAACGGACAACTGGTGCCGGCGTCGGCCTGGTGGTGCAGATAGCTCAGCGCCGCCCTCGCCACGTGCGCGCCCGGTTGCGGGTCATGCCAGGACAGGCCGGCCACGCCATGCGTCTTGGCCGCCTCCATCAGCCGGTGATAGGCCGGATGGAATTCCACCGCGTCGATGCGATGACCGAAGCGATCATGCGTGCGCAGGCGCGGGCGATCGCGGTTGGCGTCGAAACCGATGCGGTACAGCTCGTCGCCCGCCAGCGCGCCATACACGGCCAGCCGCGCCGCGAACGCCGCACCGCCTTCGCGGTCGACCGCCTCGCGCAGGGCGATGTCATCGGCCCACAGATCGCGCGGCTCGAACGCGGGTGGCTGGTTTTCGACCCGATGGGTTTCGAAGGGCGGCAATCCGTTCATCGCGTGGACTCCATCACGGCATGCGCCTGGATTCTCCCCCAAAAGCGCGCCGGATGTGGGCGTCGGGCCCGCCGGTTCAGCCCAGGCCGGCGAGCGCCTGCAGGAACGCCGGCTGCAGCGGAAGCTTGCCGAACACGCCGTGCTGGGTACCGCTGAGCACGCGCAGCATGTGCCGGCTTCCCCACGGCAGGCGTCCCAGGGGCAGGAACGCGACATCGCGCGCATGCGCGATCCAGTCGTGCTCGGACTGGAAGATCGGCGTCAGCCAGCGGCTCCAGAACTGGTAGATGCGCACGTGCGCCTCGCGCTCGCGCTGGTAGCGCGCCAGCGCGGCCTCGACTTCGGTTTCCGCGCGCAGCGCGTCGCGCAGCGCCAACGCATCCATCAGCGCCATGTTCACGCCCTGCCCGAGCTGCGGGCTCATGGAATGGGCCGCGTCACCGGCCATCACCAGCCGGCCACGCGACCAGCGGGTCAGCGCGGCATCGCGGTAGCTTGCGCGCGCCAGTTGCACCGGCTCCACCAATCCCGCCAGCTGCGGTTCGATCCCGGGCCAGATTGCCGCCACTTCGCGCCGCCAACCGTCGATGCCCTGGCCGTGCCACTGCTCGAACGTGGCGGTCGGCAGGCTCCAGAAGAAACTCAGCCTCGGCGTGCCGTCATCCGGCCGCGTGCCTACCGGCAGCATGCCGATCATCTTGCGCGCGGCGACATAGCGCTGGCGCAGCTCGTCCGGCCATGGCCATTCCCCCTGCGGCACCAGGCACCACAGCGCCCCCCAGGGATACGGCGCATCCAGCCTGACCGCGCCGGTGTGCCGGCGCAGCCGCGAGGCCGAACCATCGGCGGCGATGATCAGATCGTAGGGGCCATGGCGGGCGCCGGTGTGATCGCGCAGCCAGCGCGTGTCCTCTTCGACCTCCTCGATGGACACGCCCTGGCGCACTTCGGTCCGTCCCGGCCAGGCGTCGGCCAGCAGCGCGAACAGCGCGCCGCGTTGCATGCCCAGACCGAACAGCCCCACGTCCAGCCGCGCATAGCGCATGTCCATCACCGCGCGACCGCAGGGCGTCTCCCCGTACAACCGGCGCACGCGCCGTCCGTGCGCCAGCGCGGCCTCCAGCAATCCCAGCTCCCACAGCACCTGCAGGCCGGTCGGCTGCAGCAGGAATCCCGCTCCCACCGGCCCCAGTTGCGGTGCGCGTTCGAACACCTCCACCGCATGTCCGTCGCGCGACAGCAGCAGGGCCAGGGCCTGGCCGGCGGTGCCGTATCCGACGATGGCGATGTGTTGTTTCCGCATCCGTGTGGGTCTCCCCTTCCTTCATAAAAAACCCCGCCGAAGCGGGGTTCGAGAAATCTCGCAGCGTTGCAATCAGTCGGACGGCGTGACGCTGCCGGCCTGTGCGCCCTTCGGGCCCTGGGTCACTTCATAGGTCACCCGCTGGCCTTCTTTCAGGCTGCGGAAGCCCTTGGAGTTGATCGCTGAGTGATGCACGAAGACATCGGCGCTGCCATCTTCTGGCGCGATGAATCCGAAGCCCTTGGCATCGTTGAACCATTTCACGGTACCGTACGGCATAGCGCTTGCGTTTCCTTTGTAAGGTGCGGGTGGTTGACGTGCGGCGACAACCGCACCCGCCGAGTATGCAAAGGCTTTGCCGCGTTGACAATCACCCGCGCGCGAGTTCGCCAATCAGTTCCGGCAGTCCCGACGAGGCCGCTTCGACGTTGGCCAGCACCTCGGCCATCGTGATCTCCTCGCCGGTGCCGCAACCGGCCGCCCAGTTAGCGACGATCGCCAGGCAGGCGTAATCCAGCCCCAGTTCGCGCGCCAAGCCGGCTTCCGGCATGCCGGTCATGCCCACCAGATCGCAGCCGTCGCGACGCATCCGCGCGATCTCCGCCTTGGTTTCCAGGCGCGGGCCCTGGGTGGCGCCATAACAGCCGCCATCCACAAGTTTGACGCCGGTCACGCGCGCGGCCGCGACGATCTTGTGCCGCAGCAAAGGCGTGTAGGGCTCGCCGAAATCCACGTGCAGCACTTCGCTGCCGGGCTCCTCGCAGATCGTGGAGATGCGCCCCCAGGTGTAATCGATGATCTGATCCGGGCAAGCCAGCACGCGCGGCCCGAACCGTTCGGTAATGCCGCCGACCGTATTGAGCGCCAGCACACGGGTGGCGCCGATGTCCTTCAGCGCGGCCAGATTGGCGCGGTAGTTCACCTGGTGCGGCGGCACCGAATGGCCTTCGCCATGGCGGGCCAGGAACGCCACCTTCTGCCCCAGCAGGTGACCGACGCGGATCGGCCCGGACGGTTTGCCGAAGCGGGTATCCACTTCGCGCGTTTCGACGTCGGCCAGCGCGGCCAGGCGATAGACGCCGGTGCCGCCGATCACGGCCAGCGCGATGCCGCTCATGCCTCTTCCTTCAGCGCATAGATGGCCGGCAGGTTGCGACCCTGCTCGTAGTAGTCCATGCCGAAACCGAACACGTAGCGATCGGCGACTTCCACGCCCATGTAGTCGGCCTGCACGCCTTCGACGCAGCGGTCGTGGCGCTTGACGCTGAGCGCGGCGATGCGCACGTCGGTGGCGCCCTGCTCCAGGCACCACTGGCGCACCGCCAACAGGGTATGGCCTTCGTCGAGGATGTCGTCGACCAGCAGCACGCGGCGGCCGTACAGCGCGGTGGCCGGACGATGCTTCCACACCAGTTCGCCGCCGGCGGTCTCGCCGCGATAGCGGGTGGCGTGCAGGTAGTCGAATTCCAGGTCCAGCCCGCGCGCGCCCAGTTCCAGCGCCAACTGGCCGGAGAACGGCAGCGCGCCATGCATGATGGTCAGGTACACCGGCACTTCGCCGGCGTAGTCGCGCGCGATCGGTTCGGCCATGCGCGCGATCGCCTGGTCGAGGGTGGCGCGGTCCACCAGCAGATCCGCGTTGGCCAGTGCATCGGCCAGCGGCGGCCGCGTCGTTCCCAGTTTGCTCATCACACCACTCCTGTATTGCCGAGCACGCGCGCCTGCGCCTGCCCATAACGTTGATCGGCCAGCAGGCCGTCCCAGCCCAGCGCGCCGCGGCCAATCAGGCCCAGCAGCGCCGCGGTGTTCAGGGCGCGCCCTTCCACCGCCTTGAGCGATTCCTCCACCAGCTTCGGCGAACACACCAGCACCACGTCGCAGCCCGCGTCCAGGTGCAGGTCGATACGCGCCTTCACGCCGCCGGCGGAGAACGCCGCGGCCATGCCGATGTCGTCGGAGAACACCACGCCGCGGAAACCCATTTCCGCGCGCAGGATGTCCTGGATCCAGCGCGGCGAATAGCCGGCCGGCTCCGGCGCCACCGCCGGGTATTTCACGTGCGCCATCATCACCGCGTCCGCGCCGGCCTCGATGCCGGCCACGAACGGCAGCAGATCCTGCCCGCGCAGTTCCTCCAGCGTGCGCGGATCAGCCGCGTCGTCGAAGTGCGTGTCTTCCAGCACCGTGCCGTGGCCGGGGAAATGCTTGAGGGTGGCCGGCATGCCGACGCTGTGCATGCCCTGCACGTAGGCGCGGGTGAATGCGGCGACCACCGTCGGATCCGCGTCGAACGCGCGATCACCGATGGCACGGTTGCCGCGCGCCAGATCCACCACCGGAGCAAAGCTCAGGTCGATGCCGCTGGCGCGGATCTCGCTGGCCATCAGCCAGGCGTGTTCCTGCGCCAGTTGCAGGGCGCCCTGCGGGTCCTCGGCGTAGCGCTTGCCGAAGCCTTCCAGCGGCGGCAGCGCGCTGTAGCCCTCGCGGAAGCGCTGCACGCGGCCACCTTCCTGGTCCACGCAGATCAGCTGCGGGCGCGGCGCCGCGTCGCGGATGGCGGCGGACAGTTCGGTGACCTGCGCGCGCGAGGCGAAGTTGCGGGTGAACAGGATGACGCCGGCGACGGCGTCGTGCTGCAGCCAGTCGCGCTCCTGGGCGCTGAGTTCGGTGCCGGCGATGCCGATGACGAGCATGGTGGAATCCTCAGGGAAGGTCGCTGGCGTCGCGTTCGGCCGCGGACCACTGCGAGTACGGGCGCGACGCCAGGGCCAGATTGTAATAGCGCAGGCTGTCGGTGACCTGCCTGCCGATCCAGTCCGGTTTCACGAAGGCTTCATCGGCGCTGGCCAGTTCAATCTCGGCCACCACCAGGCCGGCGTTCTCGCCCAGGAACTCGTCCACCTCCCACAGGTGCCCGGCATGGCGGACATGGTGGCGGCGCTTGTCGATCAGCCCGCCCACGCACAGGTCCAGCAGCGCGCGCGCCTCTTCCACCGGGATGGGATAGTCGAACTCCTGGCGGGTATGGCCGAGCTCGCGCGACTTGAGGTTGAGATAAGCCTCGTCGCCCTGGATGCGCACGCGCACCGACGCCTTCTGCCGGCCCTCGTCCATCGCCGCCATGTCGTTGATGTAGCCCTGCGCCATCGGCACCACCTCGTGCGCCGCCTCGCGCCAGCCGTCACCGGTGACCAGGAATTTGCGTTCGATTTCTACAGGCATGGGATTGGGGATTCGGGATTCGGGATTGGCAAATGCAGGCATCGGGAGACTGGGGAAAGGGCTCTTGCGAATCCCCAATCCCCAATCCCGAATCACCGCTTCCGCTCAAACAACGCAATCGATTCGACGTGGGCGGTGTGGGGGAACATGTCCATCACCCCGGCCGCCTTCAGTTCGTAGCCTTGTTCGTTGACCAGGAAGCCGGCGTCGCGTGCCAGCGAGCCGGGGTGGCAGCTGACGTAGACGATACGGTTGAATTGTTTCAGCGGCAGCTGTTGCAGCACTTCGATGGCGCCCGAGCGCGGCGGGTCCAGCAGCAGCTTGTCGAAGCCCTGCCGCATCCAGCCGGTGCCGCGTTGATCCTGGGTCAGGTCGGCGGCATGGAACTGCGCGTTCGCCAGTCCGTTGCGCTGCGCGTTCTCGCGCGCCCGCGCCACCAGGCCGGCATCGCCTTCCACGCCCACCACCTCGCCGACCAGCCGGGCCATCGGCAGGGTGAAGTTGCCCAGGCCGCAGAACAGATCCAGCACCCGATCCCGCGGTTGCGGATCCAGCAACTCGAAGGTCCGCGCGATCATCTTCTGGTTCAGCCCGGCGTTGACCTGGATGAAGTCCAGCGGACGGAACGCCAATTCGACGTTCCACTGCGGCAGCACGAAGGCCAGCGCCGGCGCTTCCGGCCACAGCGGATGCACGCTGTCCACGCCGCCCGGCTGCAGGAAGATGGCGAACGAATGCTGCTGCCCGAACGCGACCAGCGCGGCGCGATCGGTATCGCCCAGCGGCTTCAGATGCCGGAACACCAGGGCGATGCCGCCGAACTCCACGCTGGCGTCGCCGGCGATGAATTCGATCTGCGGAATGTCGGCGCGCGCGTCCAGGCCATCGACCAGCGCCGCCAGCGCGGTGATGCGTCCGCCGATCTCGGGGATGACGGTATGGCACTCGGACAGATCGGCGACGAAGCGCGGATCCTGCTCGCGGAATCCAACCAGGGTCTTGTCCTTCTTGTCGACCCGGCGCACCGAGAAGCGGCCCTTGCGCCGATAGCCCCAGCTCGCATCCACCAGCGGCGCCAGCACGCTGCCGGGAGCGACGTGGCCGATGCGCTCCAGGTTTTCCATTAGCACCCGCTGCTTGGCGTGGATCTGCTTGTCCTCGTCCAGGTGCTGGAGCACGCAGCCGCCGCAGGTACCGAAATGCGCGCAGCGCGGCGCGACCCGATCCGGCGAGGCCTGCAGCACGTCCAGCGTGCGCGCTTCGTCGAAATGGCGGTTCTTGGCGGTCTGCTCGGCCATCACCCGCTCGCCCGGCAACGCGCCGGCCACGAACACGGCCTTGCCGCTCTCGCCCGGCGCGGCGGGCCGGCGGGCGACGCCCCGGCCGTCGTGGGTCAGGTCGAGGATCTGGGCTTCAAAAGGGGTCTTGTCGATGCGGGGGGAACGGCTGCGGGCCACGTGGCGAAAGCTGCGTGCGGACTACGGGGCGCCATTGTCGCATGAGCGGGGGCGGGCCTCTCCCGACTCCCCGCCAAAAGCAAATCCCCCGACGCCCGCTGCGCGGCCGCCCGCCCCTTTTTCAAAGGGGGCTAGAAAGCAATCTCCCAGCTCCGATGCGTTCGAGATGCTCAAGAAAACCTGGCTTTTGCCTCCCCTTGACCAGCCATTCGGCTGTTGAAGCGCAAAAGGGAGACCGAGCGGGATTTGGTCCTCAGCCTCCGGCGTCCTACTTCTGCTTCCACCCGCCCGCATCCTGGTACCACCAGCCCCCCCGGGCGCTGGCGATCCACTGCTGGGCGAAGGTCTGGCGGATCTGCGCTTCCCACTCCGGGTGACCGTTGGCCACCGCGATCTCGCGGTATACGGCCTTGCGGTCGCGATTGTCGTCGGCCACCGCCTGGGTGATCGCCACCCGGTCCTTGAGCGCCAGCTTGCCGGCGTCGCGCACTTCGATCATGCCGTCGCGGGTCAGTCCGAGCGCACCGGCATCGAAACCGGCCTGCAACTGGTTGCGGAAGCGGGTGGCCATGCGACCCTGGATGGCCTGGATGGCCGGGGTCTTGATGTTGATGTCCGCGCTTTCCTGCGCGTGCGCGCTGGCAATGCCGATCAGCGACAGCCAATCGAAACCGCGGCGCGAGACCGGCCTCAGCGATGCGCTGCCGCCCGGGGTGGTCGGCACGCTGGAATCGGGCTTGGCCTCCGGCGTGGCGGGCGACTTGGCGTCGTCGCCGATCACCTTCTCGACGAACTCGCGCGCGGCCTCCTTGGCTTCGGCGGCCGGGAAATAGACGTTGATGGTGACGCATGCGGTCAGCAGCAGCGCGGCGGCGACAGAGGTTCCCAACCAACGATGCATGTGTGTCTCTCCTGGATGGCTACTGGAATACCGGTTTGCTTTCGCCGCGGGTCACGTCGCCCAGGCGCTTGACCAGGGTCGGCCAGTCGACCTGGTGGTTGTAGCCCACCACGGTCAGGCGCGGCAGTCCCTGGCCTTCGACAATGATAAAACCGGCTCCGGCTGAACCCAGCCCGTCCATCCGGCAGACCTCCTCGGACAGGCGGCAACGGATGCCGATGCGGCGATAGCCAAAGTCGTCGAACAGTTTGAGCGCCTGCGCCTGCAGGCTGCTGCCCAGACCCTGGCCGCCGCCCACGCTGGACAGATCCTGCACGGCGCGCTGGCTGATCCGCTGGCGCCCGCGCCACTGCGGATCGGTATGCAGGTCGGCGTCGAACCCCTGCGGACTCCAATCCACCAGGCGCAGATCACGAATGTGGCCATCCAGCGCGCCGGTGATCTCGCCGAAGCCGAACACGCCGGTGAGCGCCTGCAGATCCAGATCATCCAGCGCGATGTCCGCCGACAGCGTGGGCGCGGTGCCGAACGGACGTTCCATCGACAGGCCGGAAACTTCCACGCTGCCGCCGAACATGTGCGCGGTCAGGACGCCGTCGAAGTCGAGGCGATCCTCGGCATAGCGCACGCGTGGAATGCGTCCGCTGAGGTTGCCCTGGAACGCGGGCCAATGCATCGCCGTGGCGAGCTGCCCGATGTCCAGGTCCTTCACGCTCAGGCCGAAGTCGAACGACAGCCCGCCCGCCGCCCGCGGCGGATGCAGGTTCAGGGCTTCGAAGGTCAGGCCGCCGCCCAGCGCCGGCACGGTGACCGCTTCGCGCAACGCGAGTGCCCCGTCGCCGCTGCGCAATGGGAACTCGGCCGCGCCAAACGGCAGTCCGTGCAGGGCGCCGCCGCCCCAGCGCAGGACACTGTCGCGCCGGTTGCCGCCGGACAGCACCGGATTGCCCTGCACGCCCAGCAGGCGGAAACGATCGCGACCATCGATCAGATCGACATCGCGCAGTTCCATCTCCGCCTCGCGCAGCGCGCCGGCGTGCAGATCCACCCGCGCCGCCAACGCCCCGCCCATGCGCAGATCCGACAGGCCGGCCAGGCCCAGCCAGCCGGACAGGTAGCGCGCCTGCAACGGTGCCAGGTCGTCGCTGCGCATCCGCAGCGCGGCATCGCTCAGGTTCAAGGCGGGATCCAGGCTCAGACCGCCGGTCACCTGCAGGGCCGCGCCGTCGTCCCAGGCCAGCGTCGGCAATTCCCAGCGCCCGTCCGGCCAGCGCCGCGCGGCCACGTTCACCCCCACCGGCGTATCCGGCAAGGCGATGTAGGCGTTGCCCGCGAGCAGTTCGCCGCCACGCAGCTCGCCGTCCAGGGTGACCAGCCTCTGCTGCGGAAACTGCCGGTAGTCGATCCGCAAGGCGGCCGACAGGCCTTCGGCGGCAATGCTGCCGTCCGGCGTGTCGAGCGAGAGTCCGCCGAGCCGGAGCGGCCCTGAGACCTGCAATGGACCGCGTTCGGGCACCCGCAGGTCCAGCCTGCCATCCAGGCGCCCGCCTTTCAGGCGCGCATCCGCCCAGCCCTGCGCGACCAGCGCCTGCGCCCAGCTCACGGGCACCTGCACCAGATTGATCCGGGTGAGATCCGGCGCGGCCGCGTTGCGCTCCATCGCCAGCGACGCGGGACCGCCGGCCAGCCGGGCATGGGTATGGGTCAGGTCGATGGCCACGTCCAGCCGCAGCGGCGAACCGCCGGCCTGGGTCACCCTTCCGTCGCACCGCCACCGTTCCCCGGCCTCGCGCCGCAACGGACAGCTCCAATGAACGTCGTGCCAGCGATAGCCCAGATCGTCCGCCCGCAGGCCACGTGCCCGCAGGGACAGCTCGCCGGTGTCGGCGGCCGCCGGCCAGGCTAGGCGCACGTGCACGTCCTCCAGCACCGCCACCGGCGTGCTCACCCGCGCGATATGCACGCTGGCGACGCGGGCCTGCGCCGGGAACAGCGGTGTCAACCCGATCAGCACCAGCAGCGTTAACATGCGAACGCACATGGGGGCAGCATAACGATGTCCGGGGACGAAGGAATGAAGCCACGCCTGCTGCTGGTCGAGGACGACCCGATCAGCCACGCCTTCATGCTGGCCGCGCTGCAGGCGCTGCCCGCCCAGGTCGACAGCGCCGATTCGGTCGCCGACGCCCTGCGGCGGGAAGATCAACACGATCTCTGGCTCATCGACGCGAACCTGCCCGACGGCAGCGGCGCGCAACTGCTCGATGGCCTGCGCCGGCTGCATGCGCGCACGGTGGCGCTGGCCCATACCGCCGATCCTTCCTCCGAGCGGCGCGAATCCCTGCTCGCGGCCGGCTTCGCGACGGTGCTGGTCAAACCGCTGTCCGCGGCGGACCTGCAAGCGGCCGTGCGTCGGCATCTGCCGGCGGGGGCGTCGACCACGCACGACTGGGACGAGTCGGCCGCGCTGAAGGCGCTCAATGGCAACCGGGAACACGTGGCGACCTTGCGTCGACTGTTCCTGGACGAGTTGCCCGCCAGCGTCGGCGCTGTCGAACAGTCCTTCCGCGATGGCAACCAGGAAGCCCTGCGCGCCGTCCTGCACAAGCTGCGCGCCAGCTGTGGCTTCGTCGGGGCCAGCCGCCTGGCGACGGCCGCGCAGCGACTGCATCACGCGCCCGGTTCGCTGGAAGCGCTGATGGATTTCCGCGCCGCGGCCGAGTCGCTCCGCGACTGATGCAGTGCTTTCCGCGCCTCAGGCGCGCGGCTTCAGCCTGCCCAGTTCGCTGATCAGTTCCCAGGACTTGAGGCCGCGCGGCCCCAGGTGGTGCGCCAGGACGCCGCGCAGGGCCAGCCGCAGGCCGGCCAGATCCTCGGCCGGAGGCGCCTGGTTGGCCGCCAGCGCCAGCAGCGCGCGGCCGGTCGCGGCGGCGCTGCGATCGCTGTGTCCGCGATCGCTGAGCAACCGGCGCGGTCCCTGTTCCGGATCCAGCTGGTAACGCGCGGCCGGATCGATCGCGCGTCCGTCGCTGTCATGTTCCAGGGAGAAGCCGAATCCCAGTGCGTCCAGCAAATCCCGTTCGAACCGCCGCAATGTCCACGCCAGCGGCTGGCCGCCGCGAACCCGTTCGCGCGCGGCGGCATAGGCATGGAACAGGTCCGGCAGCGGATCGTGGCGGGGCGCCAGCCGCAGCACCAGTTCATTGAGATAGAAGCCCGCCAGCATCGCGTCGCCTCCCAGCCTCGGCGCGGTGTCCAGCGCCTCGGCGGCCACCAGCCGGGCCAGTTCGCCGCGCAGTTCGGCATCGAGCCGGATGTACTGCAGCGGTTGCAGTGCGGCACGCAGCGCCTGCTTCTTCGGTCCGGTCACGCCGCGCGCCACCAGTCCCAGCCGGCCACGGTCCTCGCTCAGCACTTCCACCAGCAGGCTGGTCTCGCGCCAGGGCCGCGCATGCAGGACGAACGCGTGTTCGCCGGTGAGGTGCATTTCAGCGGCCGGGATTCGGGATTGGGGATTGGGGATTCGCGAAAGCGGAGGGACACGAATCGGGACTTGCCTGCTCGCGTCGCCCCTGCTTACTCATAACCGAACGCCTTGAGGGCGGTTTCGTCGTCGGACCAGCCTTCGCGCACGCGTACCCAGGTTTCCAGGAAGACCTTGCGACCGAACAGGTGTTCCATCTGCATGCGCGCCTTGCTGCCGATTTCCTTCAGTCGCGCGCCCCCCTTGCCGATCACGATCGCCTTCTGGCTTTCGCGCTCGACCCACACCACCGCGCCGATGCGCAGCAGTTCGCCCTGCTTGGGCGAGGTTTCCTCGGTGAAGCGTTCGATTTCCACGGTCGTGGCGTACGGCAGTTCCGCGCCGAGCTGGCGCATCAGTTGCTCGCGGATCAGCTCGCCGGCAAGGAAGCGTTCGCTGCGATCGGTGATTTCGTCCTCGCCGAACATCGGCGGCGCTTCCGGCAGCAGCGCCAGCACGTCCTTCACCAGTGCTTCCAGGCCATTGCGCTTGAGCGCGGAGATCGGATGCACGGCGGCGAACTTGCGCCCCTCGGAAACCTGCGCCAGGAACGGCAGCAGCGCGCTCTTCTCGCGCAGTCGGTCCACCTTGTTGATCACCAGCACCACCGGGATGCCGGCGTCGCTGAGCACGTTGTAGGCCAGGGTGTCCTCGTCTTCCCAACGGCCGGCCTCGATCACCAGCAGGCCCGCGTCCACGCCTTCCAGCGCGCCGCGCGCGGCACGGTTCATCACCCGGCTCATCGCCGAGGCGGAGAACTTGCCCTGCTGCTTGTGCAAACCGGGCGTGTCGACCAGCACGATCTGCCCGGCCGGGAAAGTCGCGATGCCCAGCAGGCGATGGCGGGTGGTCTGTGGCCGGCTGGACACGATGCTGACCTTGGCGCCCACCAGCGCATTGGTCAGGGTCGACTTGCCCACGTTGGGGCGGCCAATCACGGCAACGCTGCCGCTATGCGTTTGGGGGGTGTCGCTCATTCGACGGTGTTCCGTTTGGTCTCTGCCAGTTGATCCAGCAGCGCCGCGGCGGCGGCCTGCTCGGCGATGCGCCGTGAGGTGCCCTCGCCCTCGGCCGACAGCGGTGGTTCCTGGATGCTGCAACGGGCCACGAACTGCTTGGCGTGGTCGTCGCCGCTCTCGGACACCAGTTCGTACAGCGGCAACGGCCGCTGGCGCGCCTGCAGCCATTCCTGCAGGCGGGTCTTGGCATCCTTTTCGGGTTTGCCGACCGGCAGCGCGGCCAGCGAATCCTCGAACCACGGCAGCACCACCGCCCGGCACGCCTCGAAACCGGCGTCCAGGTAGATGGCGGCCACCAGCGCTTCCAGCGCGTCGGCGAGGATCGAGTCGCGACGATGTCCGCCGGACTTCATTTCTCCCGGCCCCATCGTCAACCGCGCACCCAGTTCCATGCGCCGGGCGATGGTGGCCAGCGAGGCCTCGCGCACCAGTTCGGCGCGCGCGCGGGTCAATGCGCCTTCATCGGCCTTGGGCCAGCGCTGGAACAGCGCCTCGGCGACCAACAGGTTGACGATGCCGTCGCCGAGGAATTCCAGCCGTTCGTTGTGCGGCGCCCCGGCGCTGCGATGGGTCAGGGCCTGCCCCAGCAAACCCTGATTGACGAACTCATGCGTGAGCCGGAGTACGCTCAAACCTTATTCCGAACCGCCGCGGCGGGTCAGTTCCTCGGTGGTGTCGAACTTGCCGACCACGTCGAGGTTGCCGACCATCGAGCGGCGCACTTCGTAATTGACCTTCATCAGCCAGCCCCCATCGGTGCGTTCGAAGTTGACGTTGGCCGGCTTGACGTTCTCGGTGTAGTCGATCGCCAGGTGACGGAAGAACTTGTCCTGGATGCGCTGCGGATCCATGTCGGCGATGCCGGGTTCGGCGGCCAGGCCGCGCATCGCGGTCCGCACCGAGTAGTACTCCTGGTACATCGGGAACAGCTTCATGGCGATGAACGCGGCGAACCCCACCACCGCGAGCACGACCAGGAAGCCAATCAAGGTGATGCCACTCTGATGCTTGTGATTCATTGCCAGTCCCCCGTTGAACACGCCCTGGATGATGTTGCCGTCACTGGATGCGGTTGCCGATCCGGGACGGTTCGAAGCTCCCCTTGCAGAACCAGTCCTCGCAGTTCAGCCAGATCAGGAAAGCCTTGCCGCGCAGGTTCTCTTCCGGCAGGAAGTGGGTCTGGGTCCACAGCCGGCCGTCCTCGCTATTATCACGATTGTCGCCCATCACGAAATAGTGGCCCGGCGGCACGATCCACTCGCCCTCGCCGGTGGCCCGCTCCAGCACTTCCAGCACCTTGTGCGGGCGGCCCGGGAGCTGTTCCTCCAGCAGGGTCGCGCTCTCGGCACCCATCGGCAGGCCACGGCCGGCGTAGGTGCCCAGGGTCTGGTAGGCCAGCGGCTGGCCGTTGATGGAAACCGTATTGCCCTGGAAGCCGATGCGGTCGCCCGGCAGGCCGATCACGCGCTTGATCCAGTTGTTCTCCGGGTCGTGCGGCGGCTTGAACACCACCACGTCGCCACGCTTGGGTTCGCCGATGGCGACGAACTTGCGGTTGTTGATCGGCAGGCGCAGGCCATAGGCGAACTTGTTGACCAGGATGAAGTCGCCGATCAGCAGGTTCGGCATCATCGAGCTGGACGGGATCTTGTACGGCTCGGCGACGAAGCTGCGCAGCACCAGCACGATCGCCAGCACCGGGAAGAACGCCCGCGAGTAGTCCACCAGCACCGGTTCCTCGTCCAGCAACCCGCCGCGCGCGGCACGGCGCTTGGCGAAGAACAGCTTGTCGAGCAGCCAGATAACGCCGGTGAGCAGCGTCAACACGACCAGGATAGTTTCGAACCAGACCATCTAGTGTTCCTTCGGAACGGGATTGGGGATTCGGGAGTGGGGATTCGTCTGGAGCGGGGCCATCATCGGCCCGGTTCCTCGCCGCAATCCCGACGCCCAGCTTACTTGTTGTCGACCTGCAGCACCGCCAGGAAGGCTTCCTGCGGGATTTCCACCCGGCCGACCTGCTTCATCCGCTTCTTGCCTTCCTTCTGCTTCTCCAGCAACTTCTTCTTGCGGGTGATGTCGCCACCATAGCATTTGGCCAACACGTTCTTGCGCATGGCCTTGACCGTGCTGCGGGCGATGATCTGCGAGCCCACCGCGGCCTGGATGGCCACGTCGAACATCTGCCGCGGAATCAGTTCGCGCATCTTCTCGGTCAGCTCGCGGCCGCGGCGATCGGCCTGGCCGCGGTGGACGATCAGCGACAGCGCATCGACCTTGTCGCCGTTGATCAGGGTGTCCACCCGTACGAACGGGCCGGCCTGGAAGCGCAGGAAGTGGTAGTCCAGCGAAGCGTAACCGCGACTCACCGACTTGAGCTTGTCGAAGAAATCCAGCACGACTTCGGCCATCGGCAGTTCGTAGCTGATCTGCACCTGGCTGCCCATGTAGGTGATGCCGATCTGGCTGCCGCGCTTCTCCTCGCACAGCGTGATCACGCTGCCCACGTAGTCGGGCGGGGTCAGGATGTTGGCGCGGATGATCGGTTCGCGGATCTCCTCGATCTGGTTCACCGGCGGCAGCTTGGCCGGGTTGTCCAGCGGCATCACCGTGTCATCGGTCTTCAGGATTTCGTACACCACCGTCGGCGCGGTGCTGATCAGGTTCAGGTCGTACTCGCGCTCCAGGCGCTCCTGCACGATTTCCATGTGCAGCATGCCCAGGAAGCCGCAGCGGAAACCGAAGCCCATCGCCTCGGAGCTTTCCGGCTCGAAGCGCAGCGCCGCGTCGTTCAGGCGCAACTTCTCCAGCGCCTCGCGCAGCGCCGGGTAGTCCTCGGCATCCACCGGAAACAGGCCGGCGAACACGCGCGGCTGCATTTCCTGGAAGCCGGGCAGCGGCTTGGGCGCCGGGTCGCTGGCCAGGGTCAGGGTGTCGCCGACCGGCGCGCCGTGCACGTCCTTGATGGACGCGGTGATCCAGCCCACCTCGCCGGCGCCCAGCTTCGACAGTACCTTGCGCTTGGGGGTGAACACGCCGACGCTGTCGACCTGGTGGGTACGGCCGGTCGACATCACCAGGATCTTGCTGCCCGGAACGATGTCGCCCTGCATGACCCGCACCAGCGAGACCACGCCCAGGTAGTTGTCGAACCAGGAATCGATGATCAGCGCCTGCAGCTTGTCGGTGTCGCGCGGCTGCGGCGGCGGGATGCGCTGGACGATGGCTTCCAGCACCAGATCCACGTTCAGGCCGGTCTTGGCGCTGACCGGCACCGCGTCCTCGGCGTCGATGCCGATGACCGCCTCGATCTCGCTCTTGGCACGCTCGATGTCGGCCGTGGGCAGGTCGATCTTGTTCAGCACCGGCACCACTTCCAGCCCCTGCTCCACCGCGGTGTAGCAATTGGCGACCGACTGCGCTTCCACGCCCTGGGCGGCATCGACCACCAGCAGCGCGCCCTCGCAGGCCGCCAGCGAACGCGAGACTTCATAACTGAAGTCGACGTGGCCGGGGGTGTCGATGAAGTTCAGGAAATAGGTCTGCCCGTCCTTGGCCTTGTACGGCAGGGATACGGACTGTGCCTTGATGGTGATGCCGCGCTCGCGTTCGATCGGATTGGAGTCGAGCACCTGCGCTTCCATTTCGCGGGCCTGGAGGCCGCCGCAAAGCTGGATGATGCGATCGGCCAGGGTCGACTTGCCGTGGTCGACGTGCGCGATGATGGAGAAATTGCGGATGTTCCGCATGGAATCAGAGGACATGTGGGGGCGGCGGCCACGGCCGTCGTCAGGATAACGGGGCATTATCGCATGGCCGGAGGCAATCCCTACCTGTGCCCCACAAACATGAACGCCCGCCGGGACCTCCGGCGGGCGTCCGAAAGCAGCCGTGGAAGCAGGCTTACGGCTTGGCGTCGTCGGCGGTCACCGCCAGGAAGCGCGTCACGCCGCCCTGCCGGACCAGCAACATCACGGTCTGACCCGCCTTGACGTCCTTGAGCTGGCCGTTGAGCGCGGCGGCCGAACCGACCGGCGTGCGCCCGACCTGCAGCACCACCATGCCCGGCGCCAACCCGGCTTCACGGGCGGCGCTGCCATTGATGCGCGAGATCAACACGCCCTCGCCCGCCTTCAGGCCCATCTGCTTGCGGGCATTCGCGTCCAGATCCTGGCCGACGATACCCAGCGGATTGTTGCCGGAGGTCTGGGCCGGCTTGCCCGGGACGGCCGGCAGGCCACTGGCGGAAGCCGATTCCTCGCTGAGCTCGGTCAGGGTCACACTCAGGTCCTTGGGCTTGCCATCACGGATCACCGTGATGGTGGCCTTGGTGCCCGGGGTCAGCGCGCCCACCAGTGGCGGCAGATCCGAGGAATCGTTGATACGCGCACCGTTGAAGCCGGTGATGATGTCGCCAGGCACCAGGCCGGCCTTCGCCGCCGGGCTGTCCTCCAGGACCTGATTGACCAGGGCACCGCGGGTATCGGCAGCCCCCATGCCACGTGCCTTTTCCGTCGTCAGCGGCTCGACGACCACGCCCAACTGCCCACGGCTGACCTTGCCGGTCGCCTTCAGCTGGTCCACCGCGCCCATCGCCAGATCGATCGGAATCGCGAAGCTGATGCCCATGTAGCCGCCGGAGGCGGAGAAGATCTGCGAGTTGATGCCGACCACTTCACCGCGGGTGTTGAGCAGCGGCCCACCGGAGTTGCCCTGGTTGATGGCCACGTCGGTCTGGATGAAGGGTACGTAGCGCTGTTCCTGGCCGCCGGTGCTGCGACCGACCGCGCTGACCACGCCGGCGGTGACCGAATGGTCCAGGCCGAACGGCGAACCGATCGCCACCACCCACTGGCCCGGCTTGAGCGTCCTGGAATCACCCAGGCGCACCACCGGCAGGCCCTTGGCCTCGATTTTCAGCAGCGCCACGTCGTACTGCTGGTCGCTGCCGATCACCTTGGCGGTGAACTCGCGGCGATCCGGCAGCTTCACCTTCACCTCGTCGGCGCCGTCGATCACGTGGTGGTTGGTCAGCACGTAGCCGTCGGCGGAAATGATGAAACCCGAACCGGCGGAGACGCCGCGCGGGCCACGGCCGCGATCCCCCGGGCCCGGCATCTGGAAGCCCGGCGGCAGCATGCGGCGGAAGAATTCGGGAATCTCGTCCTCGCCCATCGCCTCGCCGGCGTCGGCGGTCCGGCGGCTGCCGATCTGGGCTTCGATGTTGACCACGCCGGGACCGACCTGTTCGACCAGGTTGGTGAAATCCGGCAGGCCGCTCACCAGTTGCGGCGCGGACGATTGCGCCACCGCGGGCACCGACGCGGCGACCGGCGTCGCCGGCGCGGGATCGGCCGGGCGCGCGCAGGCGGCCAGCGGCACGGTGAGGATCAGCAGGGACAACACGTTGGAACGGGCACTCAGACTCATCGAATGCGGGCCTCGATTGCGGATGACGGTTCTTGGGGTGGGAAACCCGGCGCGGTCCCGCGCCGGGGAATGACGGTGCGGCCGCGATTCAGCGCTGCGGCGCGCGGGCCGGTTCGACCGGCGGTACCGACGAGGCCTCGGTGGAAGGCTCGAACGGATAGAACGTACGGGCGCCCGCGTCGCTGGAGAAACCGGCGTTGAAGGCGCCGCTGGCCGGGTATTGCGACAGCGTCGAGCGCGGCCACGGCCGGGCCTGCGGGGCGGCCGGTCCCGGCGAGAACGGATCGCCATTGCGGGCGATCGCGCTCGCCGGAGGCGCGGATGCCGGCAGGACAGGTGCGTTGTTGGCGACGGCGGGCACCGCGACCGGCGGCGTGGTGCGGGCCACGGCCCGGACCGGCTCGCGCATCACCCGGCCCGCGGCGCTGCGGGCCGCCTGCTGGGTGCGGGTGGCGCTGCGGCGGGAAGCGGCATCGGCACGACGCGGCACGCTGGCCACGGCCACCGCGGCGGTCGCCGCCGAAGCCAGGGCCTGTTCGGCCGCTCCGGCGCCATCGGCCAGGGTGCCGGTATCGGCGACGGTGGCGGGAACACCCGCGTCTTCGGCCGGCGCGGCTGGCACCGCGGCCACCGACGGTGCGGCGGAAGCGGCGTCCTCCTGCGGGGCCTGCTGGCGAACCATGAACAAGGCGACCAGTGCGACCGAGGCGGCCAATGCACCGCCGCCCCAGCGTGCCAGCCGGCCGCGCGGCGCGCCGGTCGCTTCCTGGTTGGCGGCCGGTTGGCGGGCCTCGGCGGCCACGGCCAGCGCCACCCGGGCGGCGAAACCTTCCGGTGCCGGCGCCTGGGCCTGGCCACGCAGCACGTCGCCGCACAGCTGCCAGCGTTCCCAGCAAGCGTTCAGTTCGCCGTCGTGCTGCAGGCGGCGCAGCAGGAAACGGGCTTCATCGGGCGACAACTCGCCGTCCATCAACGCCGAAAGCTGCTGGCGGTTGTGGATGTCCAGTTTGTCGAGTTCTACGGTCATGGGCGGCTACGCTCCCGGGTGGCACTTTCTGTATCGAGCAAGGGTCGCAACTCGGCATCGATGGCTTCACGCGCACGGAAAATGCGGGAACGCACGGTGCCGATGGGGCAATCCATCTTCTGCGCGATTTCCTCATAGCTCAGACCTTCCACCTCGCGCAGGGTGATGGCGGTCCTCAATTCCTCGGGCAGCGCGTCCACGGCCTTCATGACCGTGCGCTCCAGTTCCTGGCGCATCAATTCGCGTTCGGGGGTATCCGTGTCGCGAAGGCGACTGCCGGCGTCGTACTGCTCGGCGTCGGCGGCGTCGACGTCATCCGTCGGCGGCCTGCGGTTGTGCGCTACAAGATGGTTCTTGGCGGTATTCACTGCAATCCGATGAAGCCACGTATAGAACTGGGCATCGCCGCGGAAGTTCCCCAGCGCGCGATAAGCGCGCAGGAAGGTTTCCTGGGCCACGTCCTGGCATTCGCTCCAGTCATGGATGTAGCGCCCGATCAGGGCCACCACCCGATGCTGGTACTTGCGCACCAGCAGATCGAAGGCTGCGCTGTCGCCGCGCTGCACCCGCTTGACCAGTTCGAGGTCCAACTCCTGTGTTGAATCGGTTCCGGCCATGCCGGGCTGCACTCCTGTGAGCTCGGCCATCAGCCGGGCAATGTGACCGCATCCGCGGAAAAAAGTTCACGGGTGGGTCGCGGGCCTGACCGGCCCCGTTTCCCATCCCGCCGGCGCTCCGGGCCGGGCCATCGCGCGGCTCCGGGCAACAACGCCCGGAACCGGCATGCCAGCCGGGAAAAACCGGCGGGATATCAAGAATTTAACCGCCGGCGCGGGATCATTTCCCCGGCCGTCGATCAACCCCTCTCCCGGATATGCGGATTTGACGCGGGTTAAACAACCTCGGGATGATAGCGGTCTTGTCCATACGTAAACGGATGGTCCGATCATGGCCGCAAACTTCGATGGGCTTCGATTCAGTCACTGGCAGACCGAACTGCGCAGCGACGGCATCGTCGTCCTCAGCTTCGACCGCCAGGGTGCCAGCGTCAACGCGTTCTCCCAGGACGCGTTGATCGAGCTGTCCGATCTGCTCGAACGCCTCGCCATCGACCCGCCCAAGGGGTTGGTGCTGCGCTCGGCCAAGAGCTCCGGTTTCATCGCCGGCGCGGACCTGAAGGAGTTCCAGGAATTCGATCGCCGCGGCACCGTCAACGACGCCATCCGTCGCGGCCAGACCGTGTTCCAGAAGCTGGCCGAACTGCCCTGCCCGACCGTCTCGGCCATCCACGGCTTCTGCATGGGCGGCGGCACCGAGATTTCGCTGGCCTGCCGCTATCGCGTCGCCTCCAGTGACGCGTCCACCCGCATCGGCCTGCCCGAGGTGAAGCTGGGCATCTTCCCGGGCTGGGGCGGCAGCGCGCGCCTGCCGCGGCTGATCGGCTCGCCCAAGGCGATGGACATGATGCTCACCGGCCGCACGTTGTCGGCCAGCGCCGCCCGCGCGATGGGCCTGGTGGACAAGGTGGTGGAACCGGCGGTATTGCTGGACACCGCCATCGGCCTGATCCAGAACGGCGTGCAGCGTCCGTTTCAGCAGCGCTTCCTGGGCTGGATCAGCAACACCTGGATCGCGCGCAAGATCCTGGCGCCGCAGATGACCAAGCAGGTCGCCCGCAAGGCGCCGCGCGCGCACTACCCCGCGCCCTACGCGCTCATCAACACCTGGCAGCAATCCGGCGGCAAGGGCATCCAGGGCCGCCTGGACGCCGAGCGCAAGGCGGTGGTCAAGCTGGCGTCCACCCCGACCGCGCGCAACCTGGTGCGGATCTTCTTCCTGACCGAGCGGCTCAAGGGCCTGGGCGGCAAGGATCACGGCATCCAGCGCGTGCACGTGGTCGGCGCCGGCGTGATGGGCGGCGACATCGCCGCCTGGTCGGCCTACAAGGGTTTCGAAGTCACCCTGCAGGATCGCGAGCAGCGCTTCATCGACGGCGCGATGACCCGCGCGCAGGAACTGTTCGCCAAGCGGGTGAAGGACGAGGCCAAGCGTCCGGCGGTGGCCGCGCGGCTGAAGAGCGACCTGGCCGGCGACGGCGTGCCGGAAGCGGATCTGGTGATCGAGGCGATCATCGAGAACCCGGAAGCCAAGCGTGATCTGTACCAGTCGGTCGAGCCGCGCCTGAAACCCGACGCGCTGCTGACCACCAACACCTCGTCCATTCCGTTGACCGAGCTGCGCGAGCACATCCAGCGACCGGCGCAGTTCGCCGGCCTGCACTACTTCAATCCGGTCGCGTTGATGCCGCTGGTGGAAATCATCCGCCACGACGCGATGGCGCCGGAGACCGAAAAGCGCCTGGCGGCGTTCTGCAAGGCCATCGACAAGCTGCCGGTGCCGGTCGCCGGCACGCCCGGCTTCCTGGTCAACCGCGTGCTGTTCCCGTACATGCTGGAAGCGGCCAACGCGTATGCCGAAGGCATTCCCGGCCCGGTCATCGACAAGGCGGCGGTGAAGTTCGGCATGCCGATGGGACCGATCGAACTGATCGACACCGTCGGCCTGGACGTGGCCGCCGGCGTAGGCATGGAACTGGCTCCGTTCCTCGGCCTCACGGTTCCCGCCGCCCTGGGCAACGTGGAATCCGGCAAGCGCGGCAAGAAGGACGGCCAGGGTCTGTACAAGTGGGAGAACGGCAAGCCGGTCAAGCCGGAGGTGCCGCAGGACTACAAGGCGCCGGAGGATCTGGAGGACCGCCTGATCCTGCCGCTGCTCAATGAAGCGGTGGCCTGCCTGCACGATGGCGTGGTGTCCGACGGCGATCTGCTGGATGCCGGCGTGATCTTCGGCACCGGTTTCGCGCCGTTCCGTGGCGGCCCCATCCAGTACATCCGCAGCACCGGCGCCGACACGCTGCTGGCCAGGCTCAAGGCCCTGCAGGCGCGCCACGGCGACCGCTTCGCCCCGCGTCCCGGCTGGGATTCGGAAGCGCTGCGGCAACCCGCCGCATGAGTCAAAAGAAAAGGCCGCGACGCGGCCTTTTTCTTTTGAACCTCCTCTTGTGGGAGCGACGTCAGTTGCGATTCGCGATGCCAAACGCGTCCTGACGAGCGTCGATCCGGATTGACAGGTTCGCGACTGACGTCGCTCCCACAGGGATGCCGGCCCAGGATCCGATAGTGTCGACGAGGTTGGCTATGATCCGGTCGCATGAAGCCTCCCTCCTCCGACTGGCAGCCCCTGCTCGATCAATGGCAACTCACCGTTGATGGTGACGCCTTCGCCACGCCCGGCAGCCAATTGCTGCCGGTGCGCTGGCGGGGCCGCCCCGCCATGCTCAAGCGGGCACTGACGCCGGAAGAAAAATCCGGCGGCGCATTGCTGCGCTGGTGGAACGGCGACGGCGCCGCGCACGTGTATGGGCATGAAGACGACACCCTGCTGATGGAACGCGCCACCGGCACGCGCGATCTGTTCGCGATGGCGCTGGACGGCCGGGACGATGAAGCCAGCCGCATCCTCTGCGCCACCCTCGCCCGCCTGCATGCGCCACGCGCCGCTCCGCCGCCAGCGCACCTGGTGCCGCTGCGGCCGTGGTTTCGTTCGCTGGAAGCCGTGGCCGGAATCGATGCCCGCTTCGCGCGTTGCTGGACCATGGCGCTGGGGCTGCTGGACGATCCGCAGGATCCAGTGGTCCTGCACGGCGACATGCATCACCGCAACGTGTTGGACTTCGACGAGCGCGGCTGGCTCGCCATCGATCCCAAATGCGTCACCGGTGAACGCGGCTTCGACTACGCCAACCTGCTGACCAATCCGGACCTGCCCACCGTCACCCGGCCCGAACGCTTCCATCGTCAATTCGATGTGATTGCCGAGGCTGCGCGGTTGGAGCCGCAACGCCTGCTGCGTTGGGTGGTCGCCTTCGCCGGCCTGTCGGCGGCATGGTTCCTGGAGGATGAGGACGAACAGGACATCGCCTCGGACTTCGCCGTCGCCGATCTGGCGCAAGCGATGCTGGACGGTTGAGAGGCATCCGTCTGCGGGTTTCGCGGGACGGGTGAAATATCCGCGGCCTGCCGGGTCAGACCAGTCCGTGCTCGGCTTTCACAGGGTGGCGAGCGAGCCAGGACGGCAGGGCGAAGGAGCGCCCCCATCCGCCCTTCGGGCACCTTCCCCCGCAGCGCGGGGGAAGGGACTTTTACAGGCATCAGTGGCCTGCGCATCAGACCACTATCAACAGAAAAGACGCATGCATAAAACGGAGGCCAGCCCTCGCCCGGCGCTCCGATTCGGGTACGCTTGCGCCGTTCGTTCCCGTCCCCGTTCCGGGAGTCCGCATGTTCGATACCCCTCGGCACCGTCGCATCGCCGCTGTCGTCGCCTTGATTTACGTCGCCGTGCAATCGTTCCAGTGGTACGTGTTCGGGCATCTGCCGGAAGCCGGCGATCCCGTGCAGCAACTGTTGCAGGGGCCACATCCGCTCAACCTGGCGCGCGCGACCAGCATGCTGCTGTCGTTCTTCGGGCTGGCCTATCTGTTCCTGGTGGCCTGCGGTATCGCCTGGCGGCGCAATCCTGCACTGGCGGTGTTGGCGTTCCTCGGCTTCTTCGTGTTCTGCCTGCTGGAAGTCCAGTTGCGCGCGGTGGAGCTGTTCCATGTCTACCTGGCCCTGCCGGAGCAATACCGGGCCACCACCGACACGGCCGAACACGCACGCATCCTGGCCGCGCAGGGCAGCTTCCAGTCGGTGCAGTACGCGCTGTACTTCCCGCTGGGCCTGTCGTGGCTGCTGGGCAGCGTGCTGGCATGCCTCGCGCTGGGCCGCGACCGCATGCACTGGCTGGCGCTGTGGGCCTTCGGCCTGAATGCCGTGCGACTGTTCCTGCGAATGATCGACAGCTACCTCATCGGACCGAAGTTCGACGCGCTCTACGGCACGCTCTACCTGCCGCTGGTCTACCTGAGCTTCGTGCCGCTGGCGATCTGGCTGTGGCGCCAGAAGACCCCGCCGTCCTCTTAGGGTGGGTCAAAGCATACCCAGGTCATGCCTGCGCGATTGTCGGCCACATCCGAAAGAGCAGGAAAAACGACAGCGGGGGACCCAGCGCCGCCGCACAGGTCACCGCCCATCGGCGTACACCGCGCACCGCGTGCGCCCTACCCAGTTTCCAGGCTACGACAAGATTGATGCCCCAGGCCAGGAGGATAGAGAGTCCGGGTCCATGCCCATTTCTTTCCAGGACCACCGCGATTGCGCCCGCAGTGGCGAACGCAATCAGAAACCACCTTCCTGCATCCCAGAAGTGGTGTGGTGACTCAATCCGCATTCTTCCTCCTTGTTCGCTTCATAATCGTGGTTCGCCTGAGGTCATTGACGCTTGTTCCAATATGCCATTCCACAGTAAGCCAGTCCTCCGCAAATGACCCCCACCACCGGCGCGACAAAAACGCCTATCCACATGGCGATGTAGGCAGGCCCATCGCAGGGTGATTGGCAATCGCCGTCCGGGATGAGCAGGCGCATCAACACAGCCAAGGCTCCCAAAGCCCCCAGGACGAAGCCCACGACACCGGCGAGCAGCGCCAAGCCTTCTCTCAGGAATCGCATCGAACACCTCCTTGCCATGGACCGGTCCCAGTCCGCCAATTCTTTGCCCGTCGAAGGTGGGCGTCTGTTCTCTGCTCACCTCTCCGCTTCCGGTCCAAAGATGACGGTGGGGCGTGCTCACTCTCCTACGCGTGTTCGTGAAATGGTGGAACAAGTCCGTGCTCACCCAGCACGGTCTTGTAGTGATCCAGATAGGCCAGCAACGTATCGCGCAAGTCGGTGAGTTCATCCTGTGCTTCCGCAGGAAGCACGCCACGCGCGGCCTCGCACGCCGCATCGGCACACTGGAACATCATGAACAATGCATCGCCCTGCACCAGCACGCCGGGATGCTTGCGACCGTGATGGCGCAGCACGACCGCGTTGGTGCGGTCGGAATAGATTTCCACGCGTTCCTCGTACATTCCCCCTCCCAAGGTCCTGTCGTTCCGGGCGCCCGTGTTGCGCCATTCAACATCCCATCGGCACCGCAAACACCAGTCGCGTCACCGGTTTCCAGCGACCGTCCACACGCGCTTCCACCTGGATTCTGATTTCGCTGATGGTCGAATACATCGGCGAGTCGGCCGGTGACTTGATGTCCTTGATGAGGCCTAGCCAATGCTCCGTGGTCTCCTGCGTGTCGCTCCAACCGGCCAATGCCTCGCGGGCGGCGACGCGGATTTCATCGGGAGTGGCCCGGGGAACACATCCGGATTCCTCGTCGGTCGGTGTTGGCACGGTGAAACGGCGCCCGTCGGCGCTGCTGGCGACATGCCATTCCGATACGCAATGGCGGAAGTCGATCAGGTCCACATGCGGACCTTCTCCGCTGATGCCCAGGCTGGTTTCAAACTGCACACGCACGCGGTACTCGCCACCCGGTCCGCCCCTGGGCGTCAGATTCAGGGTACCGCCGTAGATTTCATCGCCCGGTTCCAGGCTTTCTTCGATGCGCGCGCCGGGTGCGTCCCAGGTATAGGCGCCGGCTGACAGCTCGGGCGCGTTGAGGGTGATGCGGTCCAGCGACTGCGCCGAAGCCGTGCCGCACAGGCCGGCCAGCAACCAGGCCACTCCCATGATCCATTGGTCCAACTTCCCTGTCATCGCCCGTCCCCCGCCGGTCGCGGCACTTTAGCCGAGCTGGAACGGGCGGACAATCCGCAGCAGTGGCGACCTTTTCCGGGTGAACAGCCTTGGCGGGCGACGCTTCAGCGCCAGCTGTTCTTCCGGCTCGGCGGCGGCGGCTGGCTTTCGTCGAGGACGGGCACCAGCTTTCCCAGGCCAACACGGCTGAAATCCCCGGTGCCGTGGAAGTCGAGCTGGCCGAAGCTCTTCGCGTTCAGTGCGTCGCTGCCCAGAAACACTTCCTCGCCAACGACCAGCGGTCGGACCGTGCTGCACACCGTCTGCGGAATCCGCAGCACGCTGATGCCGGCCTGCTTCCACGCCACATCGGGGAGAATCCGGCGGACCACGGAACTGTCCACCCACACATCCACCGTATCGTTCGTGATCGAACGGCACTTCCCGATTCCAATGTCGAACGCCATGCAACCTCCTACTGGGCCGTACTTCTGAGAGTGAACAAATAGCCGCGCGCCATGAGCAGATCCCGCATCCGGGCTTCCGCGCCGTGCCGGTCGAACGTCTCGCCCACCCAGAGTCCGTAGCTCGGGCGTCCCGGGTGCTCGCCACCGCGCGCCTGCCGCGTCACGTTGATATCCAGCGAACCGCAGGCAGTCGCCCACATGACCCGCAACTCGTCCGGACCGACGGACTGCGCGGCGCCCACATGCAGGACAAACACCTGACGACGACCTCGGGACACGATGCATCCTTGGCCACAAGGCCATGAGTGTGTGCCGAAAGGAAGTGTGGTCGCCTTGGATGGATGGCGAGAATGAGCTGCCGCTCAGCAAGTCCTACACATATACGCTCTCGGGACGGGTCCTGCAAGAATCGAGGGGCCGAACTCACTCCTTTTTAACAAACAGCATCCTAGTTTTCAGGCATGGGGCCACGAGACATTCACATGCTCAGACTCAGCCAACCCAAGACACTGGAGGACGAATCCAGGCAGTTGTCTTTGCTCATCAAGAGCGTCACGGACTACGCCATCTACATGCTCGATCCCGAAGGCTACATCTGCTCCTGGAATCCGGGCGGCCAGCGCATCAAGGGTTATTCCGCGCGGGAAATCATCGGCGAGCATTTCTCCCGCTTCTACACGCCCGAGGACATCGCCGCCGAGGTTCCGCGCAACAATCTCCGCGCCGCCGCCGAAAACGGCGGCCTCTCCGCCGAAGGCTGGCGCGTGCGCAAGGACGGCAGCCGGTTCCTGGCCAGCATCGTCATCGAACCCATCTGGGAGGATGGCGATTTGATCGGATTCGCCAAGGTCACGCGCGACGTGACCGAGCGGTATTCGGCGCAGAAGCGACTGGAGGAAGCGCGCGACGCCCTGCTGCAGGCGCAGAAGATGGAGGCCATCGGCAAGCTCACCCTGGGGCTGGCGCACGACTTCAACAACCTGCTCACGGTCATCCTCAACAGCCTGGACGTGATCGCGGCCAGGACGGTCGGCAACGACAACATCGCCTCGCCGCTGAAGGCCGCCATCCGCGCCTGCGACCGTGGCGCCCTGCTCACCCGCCAATTGCTGACCTTCGGACGCGGGCAGAACCTGCTTTCACAACCTACCCACCTGAGCGAACTCATTCGCAAGTCGGCCGACCTGTTCGAGCGTGCCTGCGCGGATCAGGTCAGCCTGCGCTTCGAGCTGTCCGATCATCTCCCGCTCGTGCTGGTGGATCGGGCCCAGTTGGAAGCGGCCATCCTCAACCTCGTCTGCAACAGCCGCGACGCCCTGTCCGGGAACGGCAGCATCGTCGTGCGGACGTCCGCCGCCCTGATGAACAATCCCCTGCAGCCCGACAGCGAGCCCTCGCTGCACGTCTGTGCCGAGGTCAGCGATGACGGGCCCGGCATCCCCGTCGAGCTGCAAGCCAGGGTATTCGACCCCTTCTTCACAACCAAGGAAGTAGGAAAGGGAAGTGGCCTCGGACTCAGCCAGGTGTTCGGCCTGGCTTCCCAGTCCGGTGGATTTGTCCAACTCGCCAGCAGTCCCGGTCAAGGCGCCACGTTCCGCATCTGGTTGCCCGCAGGCATGGAGAAAGACGATGGAGAAGGTTCGCAGGGTCCTGTTCGTTGAAGACGAGCCCGACATCGCTGAAGTCGTGGCCGACGCCCTGTCTTCGGAAGGGTTCGAGGTCTGCGTGGCCGCCAACGGCCGCGATGCACTGGAACTGCTCCATACCGGCATCCCGTTCGATTCGGTGATTACCGATGTGAGCATGCCGGACGGCGTGTCCGGTATCGACGTGGCCCACGAGGCCGCGCGACTCAATCCCGCGGCGAAAATCATCGTCGCCTCCGGCCATCAGCTGGGGCATCTGCCGCAGCTGCCGGAACGGTTCGAGTTCATTCCCAAGCCGTACCGGTTGATGGGCTTGTTGAATGCGATCAGCTGAGGGCATCCAGCCACGGCGTCTCATCGCGACGCCGGCGTCCCCGGCGGCTGGATGGCCGGCGCGTGCCGCGCCATCAGTTCCACCACCCAGTCGATGAACACCCGCAGCTTGCGGCTGACGTGCCGGCTGGGCGGGAACGCCAGATACAACGGCATCGCGTCGAGTTGCCAGTCCTCGAACAGCCGCACCAACTCGCCGCGCGCCGTCGGTCCATTGGCCATGTATTGCGGCAGCCAAATCACCCCCAGGCCGGCCACCCCGGCGGCCAGATAGGCGTTGCCGTCATCCACCGACAATACGTGGCGTCCCTGCACGCGCACCTCTTCCCCGCCCTGGCGCAGGGGAGACATCAAGGCACTGCGGATGCGCGAGCTGCGGTAGCCGACGATGCGGTGCCGGCTGTCTTCCAGTGCCTGCGGATGCGCCGGCGTGCCGTTGCGCGCGAGGTAGGCCGGTGCGGCATAGACGCCGAGCGGCAGATCGGCGACATGGCGGGCGCGCAGGGACGGGTCGGCGAGTTCGCCGCCGCGTACCACGCAGTCCACGTTCTCGTCGATCAAATCCACCTTGCGATCGCTCGCGCCCAGATCGAGCTGGATATCCGGATAGCGCGCGTGGAAATCCGGAAGCGCCGGCACCAGCACCAGACTGGCCAGCGGTGCGGGCACGTCCACGCGCAGGCGCCCGCGCGGCGATGCGGAAGCAGCGGACAGACTGGTCTCGGCGTCGTCCAGGTCGCCCAGCAGGCGCACCACCCGCTCGTAGTAGGCGGCGCCGTCGGCGGTGACATTGACCTTGCGCGTCGTGCGGTTCAGCAGCTTGACCCGCAGATGGGTTTCCAGTTGCTGCACCAGTTGGGTGACGCGGGTCTTGCTGGACTGCAAGGTCTCGGCCGCCTTGGTAAAACTGCCGGTTTCCACCACGCGGACGAAGGCCTGCATCGCATCGAGACGGTCCATGGGGGTTCCGGACGTTGGGATTGTTTGGATTCTACAAACAGTGATCCCGCGTTCAGCGTGTTTATCCCTCCAGGGCGGCTACCTAGAGTGAGCGGCAGAAACCGGGCGCCGCCCCATCAGGAGATTTCCATGAGTACCCGTGATGTCGTCTTTCCCCCGGGCCGCCGTGCCCTGTACGAGCGCAACCGCTATTCCCCGGCGGTGCGTTCCAACGGTTTCCTGTTCGTGTCCGGGCAGGTCGGCAGCCGCGAGGACGGCTCGCCGGAGCCGGATTTCGAGGACCAGGTGCGCCAGGCCTTCCGCAACCTCAACGCCATCCTGGCCGAAGCCGGCTGCACCTTCGACGACGTCGTGGACGTCACCGTCTTCCTCGTCGACCCGGAGCGGAACTTCGAACGCGCGTGGAAAATCGTGCCCGAATTCTGGGGCGAGGCGCCGCATCCCGCGCTGACCGGTATCGGCGTGACGTGGCTGTACGGCTTTCAGTTCGAGATCAAGGCCGTCGCCAAGCTGCCGGACGCCGCGCGCCCGGCCGCATAACCTGACAACAACAGGAGCATCCCCATGACACCGCGTGACCCCGTATTCCCTGCCGGCCGGCACGACCTCTACTCCTCCCAGACCTATTCCGCCGCGATCCGATCGGGCGATCTGCTGTTTGTTTCCGGCCAGGTCGGCAGCCGCGGCGATGGTTCGCCCGAACCGGACTTCGAAGCGCAGGTCCGGCTGGCGTTCGCCAATCTCGAAGCGACGCTGGAAGCCGGTGGCTGCGGGCTGGACGACATTGTCGACGTGACCACCTTCCATACCGACCCGGAACGCCAGTTCGGCACCGTCATGAAGATCAAGAGCGAAATATTCCCCAAGGCGCCCTATCCGAACTGGACTGCGGTCGGCGTGAACTGGCTGGCGGGCTTCGACTTCGAGATCAAGGTGATTGCGCGGATTCCTGGCTGAGTTCGGCTGTCCCCTGGTGGTAGACCATGCGCCACTGCTTCTGGTCGAGGCGCCAGATTGAGCAGCGCCTGGATACGGCGGGCGCGCCGCCCGCGGTACGGGTTACCGAGTAAGTAACAAGACCGACCGTGGGCGCGATCAGGCGCACCGTGAGATCTTCGGCGCGAAACAAAATGCCCGTCTCCGAAGGAAGGCGAGCGAGCACCTCGTCCTTTCCAAACGCCCTGCCGCTGGCTGCCACTTCAATGAAGTCGTCCGCGATGAGCCTGTCCAGAAGAACGGAATCGGAACGGCCAGCGGGATCGAGCAGCTCCAATTCCAGTTGTTTCAGTAGTTTGGATTCATCTGTCATGACCATTTGATTACCTGGTAGCAGGTACCCGGAACCGGGCTATTCGTACATTTACGGAACACCCTATGGGCTGCCATCCTCAGTCCACCTGATATAACCACTCGGCCAAACCAGCGAACAGGCGCAAAAGCGGCACTTCCGATTCGCCCCGCGACTTCCGCCTGCGTGTTTCCGGACAGCTCAGCCGCCCACAGGAATCAACTGGCTAGTTCGGCAGATTCGACCGGATCAAGGCAGCGGTTTCAGCCAACTGCCCGGCGGAAACCCGAACCCTGGCCAGACGCTGCGCATCCCCGCTCGGATCGTGCGGCGTCCCCCGTTGACGTCCGGCACCATCGAAGGTCGCGAGTTGGGGTGGCCCGATGCCCCAGTCGCTGCCTTTCTGCCGGGGCACGACATGGAAATGGAAGTGCGGTGTTTCCTGTCCGCTGTAGACCCCGTTGTTCTGGAACGTCAGTATTCCAAGGGGCTGATATGTCCTGACCAGCGCCTCCGCGAGCCGCTTGGCCGACACCAGTACTTCCTCGCATTCCTGGCGGGAAAGATCGAGCAGCGTGGCGACATGCCGGCGTGTGATGACACAACACTGGCCGACTTCGAATTGCCAGGGATTGATCACGGTAAGCGTATGTTCGCCCTCATCGATGACCGCCCATCTGTCTTCGCGTCCCGCCGTTTCACAAAGATCGCAGGGGTCTCTTATGGGGAGTTCTATCAATCGCCCTCTCCTATCATTTCTTTAGCTCGACGAGACGGCGGCTGCATCCCGCCAGAAAGGAAATCCAGTTCGAGTTGATACATCCTCACTCGGCTGAAATGGATTCAGCTGGGCCTGCTACTTCGCCGGTTCGGGTATCCACCCTCCAGGTGCCTACGATATGACCATCGATTGCATACGTGACAATGAAGAGGTGGGTACTGTCGACAACACCAGGCCCAAAAGGACGTTTGGCCGACCAGGTCCGCTCTTCCGTGTCATGCCACCATTGATCCGCCTCATCCATCTTCCTGACCTCGTCAGCACGATGTTGCATGACAAGGCGAATCGCTTCTGCATGAGGCGACTCTTCCGCCCCCGCCGTATCCGCCGCATGCAAATGGGGCGCCGAAAACAGGCAAACAAGCAGGAATAAGGTTTGCGCAATTTTCATGTTCGATCCGGCGATTCGCTGATTCAACGACACTAGTTCATTTTGAAATCGTTGGGTTCAGCCAACAAGCGACGCGTGGCGGCCCCAGTGGCATGAACGCTCAGCCGTCAGAGCTCGTCGAGCACCGAATCCCTATACTTGAACGAGTTCAGGATCCACGCCTGCCCAGGACGATAGAACACAAACTGCCAGACGATGGCGTGCTTCTCGAACTTTTGAAGATAGACGTACTTGAGCACCGAATCGCCGGCCCGGCTTTCGGAGATGAACTCATATCCGATGCTCTTTCCGAACCTCGCCTCCATGACGGGAACCTGGAGCATGGCCTGACTGGCCAGCGCATCAAGTTCCACCTTGGGAATGACGGTATAGACGGCACCGATCTGATCGAATCCGCCTTTCAGATTACCTGTCGCGACTTCCTTCATTACCGAATCGGAGAACGCCTTGGTCTCGCTCTCTGATTTGAAATCACGCGCATGCAGGGTGAAGGGAAGCAGGAATAGTAGAAAAAACAAGCGCGACATTACGTCTCCTGATGGCAAATGCTGATAAATGGCCGTTCGAGTACGGCTAAGCGACATATCCGAAATAGACCCCGTCGCGCCCCTTGGTACGGCAGGATCTTAGGTCCGCCAAGTCCGACTAACAAGCCAATGGGGTTGCCTCCAGAGGCTGTACCCGTCAGCCCTGTCCCGGATAACGCTTTGTCAGCTCGTTGAGAACCCGCTTGCGCAAGGCTTCCGGGAGCGGATCGCCAAAGGCAGGCAGGAGCATGAAGCGGGGATTGACCGGATTGCAGACCACGACGTCCTCCCGTCCTCCCCGTCCTTCCACGAACCAGCCCGGCAGCGACAGCACGGGCACGACCTTCACCGGTTCCCCCAGCGCGTCCGTCAACGCCTTCTGCAACCATCTCGCCTGCCCCTTGGCCTGGTCCAGGGGCTTGGTTTCAACATGTTCCGGAAACCGCAGGGTCTTGCCGTCATAGCGCACCCTGGCGTTCTCCTTTCCACCCTGTTCCGGCTTCATCCGCGACTTGGATTCCACCGCAAACACCGCATGCGGCGAGATGACCACGTGATCGATGTTGAACTTGTCAGCCGGAATGTCGTGCAGGACGTAGCATCCCTCGCCGATCAGCGGGGTCAGGCACTGTGCGGTGGCCAGCTCGGCTTCGAGTCCCTGTCGCAGCTTGCGAACCGTCTGTCCGTTGATGATCACCTTGCGGATGATCCACGCCAGCATCGCCGCGGCCGCCAGCCCCAGGATGACATCGCCCCAACCGAAGCGGATTTTCGACCAGTCGAGCTTGCCCAGCCTTGCCAGCATCCAGCCGGACAGGAAGAGGGGTCCCAGCGCGACCGCCATGCCCATGGCTTCGTAGAAATCATCCGTGGCCCTGTCCAGTGACCGGCGCAATTGCTCTCCGGCCTGATGATGCAGGGAGATGGTGAGCGGAGAGCGACGGTTGTCGCGCGCCAGCACACGACGCCACAACAGGACCGTGCCCAGTACCAGAAACACTGGCAGCCCCACCGCGACCAGCAACAACCACATGTGCATCCCTTCCCCCTTGTGCTACTTCCCGATGCCGATGGTGGCGAACTTGTGCTCTTGTTGCAACCGAACGAGCGCCCGGAACTCCAATGCAATCCATGTCACGTTCCATACCCTTCCCTTCGGTATCAGCATGAAATGACGCACGCTCCCTTGCGCGTTTTCCGCCACCTTGTGTCGGACGTCACTTGTAGTAGACATCAATCGTCGCGCCGGTACTGAAGGGACCGAGGGTGGGTTTGTCAGTCAGCCATTTGAGCTGGGCGAAGAACTTCTTCACCACCACCATGTCACCGGTGCGAGGAATCAGGTCAAACTCCTGATTGAAGGGAACGGCGCTTTCGTCTTCCGCACGCCGCAGGGTGATGCCCACCGACGGGTTGTCGTTCGGCACCAGCACATGATTGCCGGGCTGAATGGTGCCGTTGAGGGGTTTCATCAGGGCAGTCAGCGCGTACACGCTGGTGCAGGGTTTCCTGGCGGTGATGCTGAAAGGCACGACCTTGGCGGTCTTGTCCCGCTCGGCGTACATCGAATGGATGCCACCAAACCGAATGGTTCCGGGTTCGATGGACAGGGTGGAGGCGCAGGCAACGTAGTGCAGCTTATCCAGGCCGGTCACGATCATGCGCAGGTTCCGGTCTGGCTCGTTGTTGAGCGCCTGCGCGCCATCCAGTTGGAAGATGGGATACTCACCGCGTATGCCGGTCAGCGGGCCATCCTGACCACTGCCGGGTCCTGAGCGCTTTGCCAGAAAGAAGTTGAAGGTCAACGTGAACTTGACCATGAACCGGGTGCCGCCACATCCCCGGCCCTGCGTTCCCCAGCAAGCGGGGACGACAGCATCGAGCTTGATCTTGCAGTTTCCTCCCCCCTGTCCCCCGCCGATGGCGGAACAGCGCTTGTCGCCCGGACCGCTACCATCGGCAGGACCTACCAGTCCGATCCCTATTTCCACATCCCTCCCCAATTTGCTCAAATTCGGGTCGTCGGGACTCATGTAGAAGTAGACGTTCTCGACACCGGCATCGCGATCATGAAAGCAGGTGATGACGAAGGTATAGGTGGGCGATCGCCACAAGACCGTGCCCGCGGGCAGCACTCTGGGTACTGCGACCGTGGTACCGATGTCCTGCTTGTG
Organism: Pseudoxanthomonas sp. OG2; assembly: GCF_014192765.1. Classification (NCBI taxonomy): domain Bacteria; kingdom Pseudomonadati; phylum Pseudomonadota; class Gammaproteobacteria; order Lysobacterales; family Lysobacteraceae; genus Pseudoxanthomonas; species Pseudoxanthomonas sp. OG2. The sequence continues at coordinate 693,809 of NZ_JACHYM010000001.1, forward strand.
GGTGACAGTCCCTCCACCTGTCGGGGGCCGATCTTTTACGCAGACCATCGCATGGCTCTCATGCGCCAACACACACAGCGAAGCTGCCAGCAGGATTCGGACAATGTAATTCATGGTGCTTCTATGAACTCCCTGCATGACGCATGGCCACGCTCGAATGACGATCCCCACGGGGGAGACAGACAGGCATGCCTCGGCGACCAGAGACTGCTCAACGCATACCGCACGAACGGGAAAGAGCGCTCGGTCTCCCGGGACGGGCCCCCATGAAAGCTAGCGATGCTAACTTTCGTTGCCATCGATTCTTGAAGAGACCGAATGGCGATTTCTTTAGGAATCGTCTTAAAAAAACGCGAACTGACCCGCGACACGTTCGCGCAATCGATCGCGCTCGCACGCATAGGATTGCCGCAATAGAGAAGCCTATGGCCGGGATGCCCTGCTGAACGCATGGTTGGCGAGATGGCTGTTCGTCAGCCCACGGGTTGGCCGTTGGCCTTGGCTGTTCGATGCGAACCCTGGATTGCCGCCCTACGAAGCAACGCTCGGTCAGAACGAATCGCCGGGCCGCTTTCCGCGCGAAGTTCCCCTCTCCGCGTCGTCTTGGGTGGTTAGTGACGCAAGAATCCGCCCGCGGCACGTCTCCAGGATCTCGTCCACCAGGGGTGAGTCATCCGGGCAGGCGCGCGACAGGAGAATGCCTCCGCATGGGCGTGCCGATGGTCAACAACTGCGGACACTCTCCGCGCTCCATGATGCTGGCGCGCTGCGTCCGATCCTCGGCCGCACGTTCGGGTTCGACGAGACACTCGAGGCGATCGCCTACGTGGAACGGGGCCGGGCAAGGGGCAAGGTTGTCATCGCGATGCCACCCGCAGGCGCCGCCTGACAATCCGTTCGAGCCTTGCGGCGCCGTTTGATCATGGCGCTGGATGTGCCGCATTGATTGGAGCGGCCATTCAAACCAGCATCGACTGCCGGGCGACGGATGCCGGGGTCGAGGACGCATGCTCCGCGCACCCCAGGCAATACGCCTACGCGTCCGTCACTTGTTGGCGCGCCGCGAGCGTTTTCCGTCGTTGCCACGCGCCGTCTGGCGACTCTGCGCGAACTCCGGGAAGGTCTCCGCCAGCGACGCCTTGTCCGGCAGGATGTAGAACACCCCGCCCCGCTCGAACGTCGGCTGGATGACCTGCTCGTAAAACTCGGGCGAGACGTTGATGCAGCCATGCGTGACGCGGTTGTCGTCCGGCGATGGCGACGCCAGGCGTTCGGGGCGCTTCTCGGCCGGGACACCCGTCGCGGTCGGGTGGATGGAGACCGCGGATTCGTAGTCCACCCACAGCACGCGCCCCGCGTCGATGGACGGGCCGAAGCCGCCCACAAAGCGCCCGGCCGGCGTCGTGCGATCCCGGCCCGGAATTTCGCGAAGCGCGAGGCCGGCGATGCCTGGGGCCGTGTGATCGCCGATGGCCGAGCCAAAGAGTCCGGGCGCCGCGCCGCGAAGCCGGCCGTCACCGCCGAACACCAGGATCTGTGCGGCGGCCTTGTCCAGGACCGCGAACGGATAGCCCAGGTTGTCCTTGCTTGCGACCACCCAGCCCGCGAGCTCAATCACCGTATCGGACACTTCCTGCCCTCGCGGCAGTTGGTCGACGGCGGATACCGGTTGCGCGGTGGCATCCTTCGCGGTGGCCACGCCGACAGTCGCGAGCGCCAGCGTCAGCGCCAGCGCGCCAGTGGCGGTCCGGATCACAGGGTGCAGATAAGTACGGATGGGACGGTTCCTCAAAACGAAGGCTGGATGAAGAAAGGAGACCGGCGGCCAGCAAGGCCGCCGGGTCCCAGGTTCAAACCGTTCGTCACAAATGATGCAGAACGATCAACCGCGCGGCGAGCGGCGCGGCGCGCTTTCGAGCCGCTGCAGGCGGCCTTCCATCTGATCCAACCGCTGGTTGGCCTGCTGCGCGGACTGATTGGCGGATTCGGCGCTTTGAGCCGCGCCCTGCACCTTCGTGTCGAGCTGATCGAGGCGCGAGTTGATCGTCGCGAACTCGTCCTTGTAGGTGGCGCAGGCGCCAAGGCTCAGGGCGACGATCGCCACGCCGAGCGTACGTGCAATTTTCAGATGCTTCTGGGTCATGAACATTCCAACCTCCTTCGTCTGGGAGCTCGAAATATAGCGGTCTTTTTGCCGGAGTCATCAGCAGCCTTCAGCCGACATTGGCGTATGTAGATGGGCTGTGAAGATGCGGCAATCCGCGGGCGTTGCGGCCTGGATCCCTTCATCTCCATCAAAACCCGCGGCCCCATGCGTCCGCGCGGTCGACAGGGTCTCCCCCGCGCCAATACCGCGCCCCTGCGCGTAATGCCGGCTTCGGATCGATAGCGGGCATTTTGAAGCACATTGCCCGCTCTCCGCAGCCAATCCCGGAAGTGACATCGACGGCCAGTGGCAAGGACGCGGACAAGGTGCGCCGGATGCCCCGCACCGGTTGGAGGCGGCCATTCAAACCAGCATCGACTGCTGGGCGAAGATACCCGCCATCGCGCCCTGTGATGATGCCGTGGTGACCGATGGCATTAGGGGGTTGGCGAGGTCGCCGGCGGCGTAGATGCCGGGCATGCTGGTTTCGCGGCGCTCGTCGACCTTGAGAACGACGCCAAGGGGCGTATCGACCGTGGCCAGGCCCAATGATTCATGCAGGCTTGCGGACGGCTTGTTGCGTGGGTGCGCGAACAGGATGTCGACCGCGACATCGGGACCGGTATCGAGCTTGACGATGGCGTTATGGTCCCCGTGATGGGCGACCTCGGTGATCCGGCCGGCGACGACTGGAATGCGGCGACGCGCCAGATCGGCCCGGACGTCGGGCGCAATGTCGTGACCGTCGGCGAAGAGCGTCAACCTGTCGGTCCCATCGTGGAACAGCCTGACATGATTGTGCGACTGCGGACCGGACCAGACGAGGCCCCAATGCTGGTCGGCGACTTCAAAGCCGTCGCAATAGGGGCAAGGCACAATGGCTTTCCCCCAACCTTCCGCAAAGCCCGGAACATCAGGCATCTGGTCAACGACGCCATAGCTCAGGATCAGGCGGCGCGCCCCAAGGCTTTCGCCGTCCCCGGTGAGAACGGTGAAATCATCGATGGCGCCGGAGATGCTGTCGGCCCGGGCATTGACCAGCCTGACGGTGGGATAGCGCGCCAGCTGCCGCCGCGCTTCGGCCAGGATGTCCAGCGGTGGCTTGTGATCGTGGCCGAGCAGGCCATGCGAGTGGCCCGCGAAGCGATTGCGCGGCAGCCCCGTATCGAGAACGGTCACCTTGCGGCGGGCACGGCCGAGTTGCAGGGCGGCGGCGAGACCGGCAAAGCTGCCGCCGATGATGATGACGTCATCCATGGTGATGGGCTCCGCGTTGTGGGTGGAAGGGCTGGGCTGGGGCCAGGCGCGCATTGTCCAGCGATACGCGCTCGAAGGGCCCGGAACTGGAATCTCGGTCAGAAACAGCGCCATGCATGTGCGGCAGAGGCGGCCCGGAAAGAGCCCGATGAAACAGGCTCAGCGTCGCGTCGGCGCTCGTCCCGTCAAACGGTGCAAAAGACTCGGCATTCATGCGTCGGACCACGCTCAGTGTGCAGGGGCAAGCACGGGTTGGGCCGTTTCATCGGGTGAAGACGGTTTTATCTTGAACCAGATTGCATACATCGCCGGCAGGAAGACCAGTGTGAGGACGGTTCCCGCCAGCGTTCCCCCGATCAACGTGTATGCCAGCGTCCCCCAGAACACGGAGTGCGTCAGCGGTATGAAGGCCAGAATCGCGGCCAGCGCGGTCAGGATGACGGGCCGCGCCCGCTGCACGGTCGCTTCAACAACGGCATCGAAAGGACCCAGGCCTTCCTGCGCGTTATGGTGAATCTGGCCGATCAATATCAGGGTGTTACGCATCAGGATGCCTGACAGCGCGATCAGTCCGACCAGTGCGTTGATGCCAAATGGCTGCTGGAAGACCAGCAGGGTCGGCACCACACCGATGAGCCCCAGTGGGCTGGTGGCGAACACCATGACCATCGCTGCGATGGAGCGAACCTGCAGGATGATGACAAGCAACGTAAGTGCGATCATGATCGGGAACAGCGGGAGCATCGCCGCCGTGGCCTTGCCGGACTCTTCGATCGCACCGGCCTGCTCGATGCGGTAGCCCGCCGGGAGCCGCTCGATCAGCGGCTGCAGATCCTTCAGAACCGCCGTGGAGACATCTGGCGGCTGCAGGCCTTCGGCGATATCGCCGCGGACGGTGATGGTGGGCGTGCGGTCGCGTCGGCGCAGGATGGGATCTTCCATGCGCACCTCCACGGTCCCCACCTGGGAGAGCGGGATACGTTGACCAGCACTTCCGACCAACGTGAAGTCCGCAATCTTCTGCGGATCCAGACGCGTATCGCCCGCCGCGCGACCTACCACCTGCACGGAACGAATGTCTTCGCGTACGTCCGTGAGCGGCGCACCGCTGAGCAGGAACTGCAATTGCGTCGCCACCGAGTTCGAGGTCAGGCCCACGGCGTTGAGGCGGTCCTGATCCAGTGCAAAGTGCAGCGTGGGCACGCGGGGTCCCCAGTCGGAGTTGACCGTTCGCATCATCGGGTTCGCCCGCATGACATTGCCGACCTCCCCGGCGATCTCGCGCAGTTTTTCCCTGTCCGGCCCCATGATCCGATAAGCCACCGGGAACGGAGATGGCGGACCGAACACGATTTGGGTGACACGCACCTGCGCTTCGGGCGCCAGTCCGTCGGCGATCGCCTCGCGCAGCCGGAATTTCAACGCTTCCCGCTCCTTGTCATCGCCAGCCAGTACCACAATCTTGGCGAACGACGGATCCGGCAGTTCCGGAGCCATCGCCAGGAAGAAGCGAGGAGCGCCCTGCCCGACGTAGGTCGTCACAATGCGCGCCTCTTCCTGCCTGGCGAGCCAGGCTTCGACTTTGGCCGCGGCGGCGCTGGTCTGCTGGATGGACGTGCCGTAGGGCATCTGCACCTCGACCAGCACCTCCGGTCGATCGGAGGTGGGAAAGAACTGCTTCTTGACCGCGCCCATGCCGACGACGGCCAGCGCGAACAGCCCTACCACCGCGCCGGCGACCCACCATTTGCGCGCGATCACGCGCGCCAGCAGTTCCCGGAAGCGATTGTAGTTGCGGGTGTCGTAGATCGCCTGATGTCCGCCCTCCACCTTCTTGATGTCCGGCAGCAGCTTCACGCCCAGGTAGGGAGTGAACACCACGGCCACCACCCAGGACACGATGAGCGCGATGCCGACGATCCAGAACATGTTGCCGGTGTATTCACCCGCGGTGGATCGCGCGAAACCGTTGGGCATGAATCCGATGGCGGTGACCAGCGTTCCGGACAGCATCGGCGCGGCCGTGTGGCTCCAGGCATAGGCCGAGGCGGCCACGCGGCTGTAGCCTTCTTCCATCTTCACCACCATCATCTCGATGGCGATGATGGCATCGTCCACCAGCAGCCCCAATGCCAGGATGAGCGAGCCCAGCGTGATGCGATCGAAATTCTTGCCCGTGGCCGCCATGACGACGAACACCGCGGCCAGGGTCAGGGGTACGGCCGCGGCGACCACCATGCCTACCCGCCAGCCCATGCTGAGGAAGCACACCAGCATCACCACAAGCAGCGCGACGAAGAATTTGACCATGAACTCGTCGACCGCCGAACTGATGTTCACGGCCTGGTCGGTGACTTTGGCAAGCGACATGCCCAAAGGCAGTTGCGCATTGATCTTGCTGACTTCCGATTCCAGCGCCTTGCCGAGATCCAGCCCGTTCCAGTCATCGCGCATGACGACGCCCAGCAGGAGCGCGGGCTCGCCATTGTTGCGAACGAGGAAGGTGGCCGGATCCTCATAGCCACGATCGACGGTGGCCACGTCGGAGAGCTTCAGCGTGCGTCCGCGCGCCACGATCGGCGTCTGGCGGATCTTCTCCAGGCTATCGAAGGCGCCCTCCACGCGCACGAACACCTGCGGCCCACGGGTCTCGATGGACCCGGCTGGCGTCAGCACGTTCTGGCTGTTGAGTGCGGTGAAAATGTCCTGCGGGCTGACGCCTACCGTCGCCAGCCGATCGTGCGAAAAGGATACAAAGATGCGCTCAGGCTGCTCGCCGATGATGTTGACCTTCTTGACCCCGGGCACATGCAGCAACTGTTGGCGCAGCATTTCGGCGTCACGCACCAGCAGTCGTTGCGGCTCCCCCTTCGCCTTGAGCGCAAAGAGTGCGAAGGTCACGTCAGCGTATTCGTCATTGAGAATCGGCCCGATGACGCCAGCGGGCAACCTCTTTGCCTCGTCTCCCAGTTTCTTGCGGGCCTGATAGAACTCGTCCTGCACCTGGGAGGGTGGCGTTGCGTCGCGCAATGACACCATCGTGAAGGCCAGACCTGGCCGCGTGTAGGTCTCGGAGCGGTCGTACCACCGCAGTTCCTGCAGCCGCTTTTCCAACGGTTCGGCCACCAGGTCCTGCATTTCCTGCGCCGTCGCTCCCGGCCATGCAGTGACGACCGTCATCTGTTTGATCGTGAACGGAGGATCCTCGGCGCGGCCCAGTTGGAAGAACGCAAGGACGCCCGCCACCGAGATCAAGAACAGGAGGAAGACGGTTACGGAGCGCTCGCGAACCGCGAGCGACGAAAGATTGAAGCGCCCCTCACTCATCGCTGAGCTCCGGAGCGTGTTTCCTTGCCCTCGCCCAGCGGCTTGACGATCTGGCCGTTCTTGATCAGGTGCGCACCGAGCGAAACAACCCTCTCGCCCGACTTCAGGCGGCCTTTGACCTGCGCCATGTCGTCCGAAAGTCCCATTACCTGCACGGGGCGCCAGACGGCTTTGACGGGCGTGCCTTCCAGCGCCCAGACACCGGTCCCCTTCCCTGCGTCGAACAGCGCGCCAATCGGGACCTGAAGTGCGGCCGTGACGGGCAGGCCATCGGCGATTTCGAGCGTGACGGTGGCGCCCAGAGGGGCCTCCGCGAGCGCGCCATCCAGGACATACCTGGCCTCGTAGGTGCGTGTCAGCGGATCCGCCGCGTCGGAGAGCTGCCTGAGCCTGGCGGGCACCGGGTTCCGGCGATCGCCGTACAGCCTGGCCTGGCCTACCGAGCCCAGTGCCGGGCGCAGGGTCTCGGGAAGCTGCACGATGGCTTCGCGCTCTCCGGTTCGCGCAAGCCGCACGACGGGCTGGCCGGCGCTCACCACCTGGCCGGGTTCGGCCAGCGTTTCCATCACAGTGCCGTCAGCATCGGCGAGAAGCTCCGCGTAGCGATTGGCGTTGCTGGCCACCTGTGCCTGCGCTCTGGCGGCACTGAGCTGGGCGCGCGCCGCATCGGCCGCGGCCTTGCTCTGGTCGTACGAGGAGGCGGAGATGGCACCCGTGCCAAGCAGGGCGCGATACCTGGCCTCATCGGCGATCGCCTGTCTGGCTTGGGCTTGCGCGGCCACGACCGCCTGCTGTTGCGCCTGCGCCGACAACTGAAGGTCGGCCGGGTCGATGCGCATCAGGATCTGCCCGCGCCGGACCTTTTGCCCCGCATCCACCAGCCGCTGCGACACCTTGCCTGGAACACGGAATCCGAGATCGCTCTGGACTCTCGCCGCCACCGTTCCTGTAAATGCGCGAGCTGGCGCGCCATCCCCCACCACCGTCGCCGTGCGTACGAAAGGCGCCTTTGTTCTGGGGTCAGACGGTGCTTCGGCGCCGCATCCCGCCAGAAAAACCAGGAGAGCAACGGCTAATGAATTTTTAACAAAATGACGCATGGGAGTCCCGTCGGTCCAATCTGGACGGGACTCTGAACCTAGTGACCAAAATAGTCAATAGTCACAACGAATTTCCTAAGGAGACAGGCTCCGCAACACGAGGCTGCAAAGCAGCATGGGCGCTTGCCCGCTGTAGTCGAGGCTATGCGGCAACAAAAGTGGATTCAAATACGGGCGCAATACCAGATAGACGGCATTGGTGGTTTCATCCAGCGGCGTCTTGCGCTCGAAATCGCCCGAATCCCGGCCCTGCTGGAGGATTTCCTGGAGCAGCGCGCGTAGTCTCTCCTCGTATCCCAACACGGATTGCCACCGCTCGGCGGCGGCCGACTGCGCTATTTCGTAGAGCTTTCGATCCTGGGAGAAGAGTCGCTGGTGCGCCTCCGTGGAAGCCTTGAAAAACTTCCTCAGCCGCTCTGCGGGCTGCTCCACGCCATCAATGGCCTGATGGATTTCCTGTTCGAGTTCCGCCAGGCAGTTGGCGCAGATCATCTCGCCAATGGCCTGCTTCGACTCGAAGAATTTGTAGACGTAGGCCTTTGAGAAGCCGATCGCCTTGGCCAGATCGGAAACGGTGGTCTTCTCGTAGCCGTAGTGGCTGAAGTGCTCAGTCGCCGCCACGACAATCTGGTCGCGAATGTCATGAGTAGCCGGCCCGCGGCTGGCGCCAGTTGGAGCGCTCAGGGTGTTCATGCGCCCAGCTTACCGGGGCCACCATGAATCATCAACTTATGTCCGTTGGGGTTATTGGTCACACAGGACTTGGCGGACTGAACAGGCACAGTTCACTGCTGGGAACCATTCAGCCTGCGGATTCCGGCGGATCTGAACATCTGTACCGGTTGGGGCTGGACAGGGCGCGGTACTAGTCAGGAGATGGCTGGATCGGACCGGGCGGGCATATGGTCCGATTCGACCCTAAGCGGACTTGCCAAGCGAGCATTGAACGAGATGCCGACCGGCAGCTTGCATAGAACTCGTGCTTGGCTTCACTAAAGGGCCGCAGCTGTACGCCTCTGTGTAACTCGCGTCGCGCGCCCTTGGCGCCGACCGCAAGTAACGTGGCATTTTCTGCTAGTGAAACGGTGGCTCCAGCGCGAGAGAATGACCACTCGCACCCCGCCGGCCGCGCGCCCTTCGTCGATGCTTCGCCAGAATCCCAAGCTCATCCGGTTCGATGTCGCGCCCGCGACCTGGGAGGGACTGGGAGTGATCGGGCTCAGTCCCGAGCTTGTGCTGCGGCATGCGCGGCTGCCTGCCACGTTGCACCTGCCTGAGTCATCAGGCCGGCGACAGGTCACCACCGAGGAGTTTTTTCGCCTGTGGGAGGCCATCGAGAAGTTGAGCCCGGACGCCTCGGCGGGGATTCGGTTCAACCAAGGCCTGAAGACCGCCACGTTGCCGCCGTCCAGCTTGATCGCGTTCTACGCCCGGGACTATCGAGACGCGCTCCAGCGGACAGCGCGATTCAAGGCGCTATGTGCGCCAGAACGAATCAATCTGGTGGAGTCGGGGCGGGAGGCGACCCTCACGGTCGATTGGTGGCAGGCGGAGACCGAGATCCCCTCGGTCCTGATGGACATCCAGTTCACCTCATTCGTCGAACTCGGCCGGCGCGGCACGGGTGGGCGGATCACCCCGATCCGGCTGTCGCTGAAGCGGCAGGATGACCGCTCGGGTGCGCACGAGGCCTACTTCGGTTGTCCGGTGCAGTTCGGCGCTTCCCGCAATGAACTCATCCTCGATGCCAACGATCTCGACTTGCCGTTCCCGGGGCACAACCCGGAGTTGCTGGCGATACTGAGTCCGGTCCTCGCCGCAGCGCTGGCAGAGGCAAGCGAACCCCACACCATCTCGCATCGGGTGAAGGCAACGCTAAAGCACATCCTGGCCAGCGGTCGGCCGGAGATGGCCGACGTTGCCCGCGAACTCGGGATGAGCGAGCGCACGCTTCAGCGCCGCATCACCGATGAGGGCACGACCTACCGCCAGCTGCTGACTGCGGCGCGACAGGATCTGGTCCGGCATCTACTGGCCGAGCCTTCGATCGACATCAACGAGGTAGCCTACCTCGTCGGCTACGAAGACGCGAACTCGTTCTACCGGGCATTTCGCTCCTGGGAAGGCACGACACCTGCCCGCTGGCGCGAGCTCGCGCTTCAAGGCGCTGATAGGCGAACGGCGCACTAGAAAGGCGCGCCCCCATCATCAGGACCAACGCCGGCATTGGTCCGTCACCCGCCTGGAGTTTGCTCATTGAAACACCGCATCGAAAATGTGAAAAAAAAAGACCCCTCCGCAGCCTTCCTGCAGCGACGCTCACTGCTTATCGCAGCGACGAGTCTCTGCGTGGCAGCGCTCGCCCCGACCATCGGTTCATCAACCGCATTGCGCACCAGCGCGTCGAAATCCCCTCACACCGGATCCATCTCCATGAAACAGAAGATCGATTTCACCCGTGACGGCATCAAGCTGGTTGGCGATCTCTTCCTGCCGCGAGGTTTTTCCGGAACCGGACGCTTCGATGCAGTGATCGTCCAGGGCTCTTTCACCTCCGTGAAGGAGCAGATGTCGGGCACCTATGCGAAAAAGCTCGCTGAAGCGGGATTTGTCGCACTGGCGTTCGACTATGCCCATTACGGTGAGAGCGGCGGCATGCCGCGCCAACTCGAAGCGCCAGCGGAGAAGGTCAGCGACCTGAAGGCGGCCATCAGCTACCTCCTGGACCGGCCCTTCGTTAAAAACGTCGCTGTCGTCGGCGTCTGCACTTCCGCCAGTAACGTCATCGAGATGGCGGCGACCGAAGATCGGGTCAAGGCCATTGCGACCGTCGCAGGCTTCCTGCCCGATCCAGAACTTCTGGATAATCTGTATGGCGCCGATGTCGTGGCGCAGCGGAAGGCTGCCTCGAACAAGGCACGCGAGAAGTACGGGAAGCGGGGCGCGGTGGATGCTGTACCTGCGTATAGCGAAGTCGACCCTGCTGCCATCAATTTCGGACGCGAAGGCAACTACGACTATTACCTGATGGAGTCCCGGGCGAACGTCCCGCAATACCGTAACGAAGCGGCTCTTATGGGTATGACCGCTTTTCTGGAAATGGCTCCGATCCGCACGGCCGCGTCCGTGTCGACTCCCGCGATCGTCGTCCACTCCGATGGATGCGCCTTCCCGGAGCAGGCAAAAAAGCTGTTCGCCGCACTGGGCGGGGCGAAGGAACTGGCGTGGGAAGACGGCACCCACTACCAGTACTACGACGCAGAGCCCCAGGTCGATAAGGCCGTCGAGCGTGTTTCCCGCTTCCTACGGACGCAGCTCAATACGTGACACTCGAGGGGTCGCGGCATACTACGACGCGAGCGGAAACCGAAATCAGCCGGCACCAGCACCTGCATCAGCCGGCAAGTTCGGTGGAGAACGTAAGCCGGTTGCCATCCGGATCGACAATTTGGAGTTCGCGCGTCTTCCAGGCGGTGTTGTGGGGCGGATTGGCTTTGACAATCCCCGTCGCCTGAAACGCCCGATAACACTCGTCCACCGCTGGCACCATGAAGTAAACGGCGCCACCAACCTGGCAGTCACCCGCGTGTTCCGTCAGGAAGATCGACTGCCCGTCCCGCGTGAGTTGCGCAAAGACGGGGAAGCCCTGCTCGTGCCGATATTCCCGGTCGACGGTAAACCCGAGGCCTTCGGTATAGAACGGGAAGCTGATGGCCGCGTTGGTCACGCGAAGAACCGGAACAACGGTCTGGGTCATGACGTCCCTCTCTGCGAGCCCATGGCGCGCGCCCCAAAGTGGGGGTGCACGGGGGATTCTGGGCAAGCGCTCGTCGGCCCGTCAATCACGTGCTTCCTGTCAGGATCCGGGACCTGGCTATTCGCCAACGGCACCAAACCGGAGATGCCGATGTTGGGATAACAGGGAGCAGCGGCCAGTCTCAGCCTGCTCTGCTTTGCCTCGTATTGCTGGCTTGAGCAGGCTCTGCCCCAGACGGCATTCGGCTATTGCTTTCGCCCGCAGTCTTTCGCAGGGACTTTCCTGGCTTGGCTTCCTCTTCCAGTGACTTCAGCATGTCGATGGCAGCCTGATAGCCCAACTCCGCGGATCGGCGCAGATAGCGCATGGCGCGCTCCGGATCTTTTTTTGGCGAAAGGCCATTCGCATCCATCAGGTAAAGCATGAACAAAGCATGCACGTGGTCCTGGTCGGCGGCCTCCAGATACCAGTGGTAGGCGCGTTCCGGCTTGGCCGGGCCTCCCTTTCCCAGTAAGAACAACTCCGCCAGCAATGTTTGGGAACTGGCTCCTCCCCTGACCGCCCCCTGCGCACACCAGTTGTGGGCTTCGGCATAGTCCAAGGGCGCTTTATCTCCATAGATGTAGCGATAGCAAAGCGCGTGGATGGCCCCAAGGTCTCCCTTGATTGCGTACGGCCTTACTTTCTCGACCGGCAGCTTGTTGTAGTCCTCGCGTTCGCCCGAGTCATCCGCTGCGTACGCCGTCCCACAAACCAGCATCCATAGTCCGAGCGCTATGCGAATCCCTGCCACCATCGCTGTTCCCCTGTTTCCACATTCATTGAAAAAGTGCAGCACGCCACGCCATCAAATCTTCGGGTCCGAGGCGCTTCCCCGGGATCCGCCCGGCACTTCCCTTCCCCCGGTTGCCGGTGGCGGCACTCTAGCCGAGACGCACGGGCCGGACAAACCAGTAAGGGTTTAATGAAGGACATCGACGGGCCTATAAACCTTTGACGCCGCCACGGCATCCAACGCCAGTCTTCTTCACCTTGCCGCGCCCATGCCCTCGCCCGTCATCGGTCTACCGCCTCGCGCTCTGACAGGTCTGGCGGTTGCCCTGCTCACCCTGCTCCTGCCCGGCCAGGTGCGTGCCGACTGCGGCAAGTGCAAGGACATCGCGGAGAAGTTCGCCCGCGAGGAAGGTTTCAACGGCACCGTGCTGGTCACGCGGGACGGCCAGGCGATCTACAGCGGCGCCTTCGGCACCGCGGACGCGGAAGCCGGCACGCCGATGACGCCGCGGACGCGCTTCGAAGCCGGTTCGATTTCCAAGTGGGTCGCGGCCATCGTGACGATGCGGCTGGTGGAACAGGGCCGGCTGGCGCTGGACGCGCCGATTACCACCTATCTGCCGGACTACCGGCCCGATACCGGCCACAAGCTCACGCTGCGCTGGCTGATGAGCCATTCCAGCGGCGTGCCCAATCAGTGGGACGCGGCGGCCAAGGCCGACCCGACGCTCAAGCAGCAGTCGCTGGACAACGCCACAGCGGTACGCACCTATGCCAGCGGCGATCTGGCGTTCGAGCCGGGGACCGACTGGGACTACTCGCATTCGAACTGGCTGATCGTCAAGGCGATTGTCGAACGCGTCAGCGGACAACCCTATGCCGCGCTGGTGCGCACCCTGCTGACCTTCCCGTTGGGACTGCGCGACAGCGGCGTCTTCGTCGGCGACTCGGTCCACGTCACCGGCATGGCCGCAGGCTATGCCGCGTTGCAACCAGTCGTGACACCCCGGCAAAACCCGGTGCCCGATTTCATGATGCTGGCCGGCGGTTACTACACCAGCGTGGGTGACCTGCAACGGCTGATGGACGCGGTCTTCAAGCATCGCGTCCTGTCGCCTGCCAGCGTCGCCACATTGATGGAAGTGGTCCGCCCCGCGCAAAACTACGCACTGGGTGGCCGGGTCAAGACGTTGCCGGTGGCGGGAAAGCCGCGCCCGGTGGCGTGGGAGTACGGCTCCAACGGCGCGTTCCGCGTGCTCGCCTGGCGTGTGCTGGAAGACGGCCACAGCGTGTTCCTGGCCAACAACACCAGCTTCGACCATATGCGCATCGGGGATCTGGCGACGGCGTTGCTGGATGCCAGTTATGGGGAACCGGCGTCGCCGTGAGGGCAGGTTCGACCCCGCGTTAGCACTGCCAAGCCGGAACGCTCAGGGGCAGTATCGCGCCTGTCGTGCCATCTCTTGCGCCAGTCGCTCGCGGCCACTGGCGCTACCGTCCGTCTTCAATTCATCGATATTGCGGCGGATCCGAGGACAGGGATCGGTGGTGTAGCCCGGCGGCCAGAAACCGAGTATCTGGGAAGCGCCTTCAATGACGTCCTTGCCGGTGAGGGGCTTGCGCATGGGGATGCGCTCGGTGGGGGCGGCGAAGCGGTCCAGGCGAGTGTCGCCTTCCAAGGGGCGTCGTGAGAAGTCCGGTGCGGCGGATGTTGCGGGTGTCAGGTTGAGTGGCTCGTTTGCGCGTGGACGGGTGTCAGTATCGGCATCCGGATACGCCAGTTCAGGCATTCGAGGATGCAGGGGCATTCGGGCTACGTGGGGCTGACTGGAGACGGGAGTATCTGGCGAATCGTCTCGGTTGGTTGTACTTGGCAGCAGTGGCGGTTCGCGTTCGATGAACCGGATACGCAGGGGTTTGGCTTCGTTGCTGGAATCTATGACGGCGCCTTGAGAGGCCAGCAATTTGAACAGCATCCAGTGAAGCAGGCATACGGCGACGGCCGCAGCACACTGTTCGCGTCTTGTGGGATTCATCCGCCGATGCGTCCATCAGACCAACAGCATTCACAACATCATCCGGCGTTGCGTTCTTCCATCGGACGGTTCTGAATATCGTGCGCGGAAGAACGCGCCTTAGGGGAGAAACCCCTCCCCGCCCAGGCACGGGCGGGGAAGTGATCTCCGTCAACGGCGTTGCAGGCGACGTCGCGACTTCTCTATCAATACCGCTGCCAGTACACAGACAGCGCCTGCCCAGCAGCGCAGCGAATCGATCTCGCCTTCCGGTGTGGCCATGATTCCCTGATAGAGGTTCCAGCCGCCGGAAGCGAGAAATATCAGTGCCGCCAACGTCTTCAATTGCGTGGTATGCCGTAGCCTATTCACGCCGTCGAACACTTCCATCCCCTACCGCCCTTTCCCATCCGCCGCCGTCCTATCCACGCTCGACTTGAAGTACGAATAGGCCGTCATCACCGTCGCGACGTCCATGCCCGGGTGTTGGTCGAGAAATGCATCGCGGAAGCTGTCGGCGCGTGGGTCTCCCAGTTCCCTGGCCAACTGGAAGGATGCAGCGATGGCCTCCGGCTGGCCGCCCAGCGTTCCGGAAGACACGATCCTGCCGGCGAGGTAGGCGGCAAAGGGACTGCGGGTATCGTGCAGCAGGTTCGCAACCATGGCCGTGGCGTCCACGAACTGCCGGAACAGTTCCTGGTCACCCGGCGTGTTCTCGAAGCCGCGCACCGTCAGGACAGGCGCCACCCGTTCGCTGACGCGATCGATATGGAACATCCGTGCTTTCTGGTTGCCCGCTATCGCCTGACGTTCCAGTTCGGCATCCGGTGTGTCGCGGGCCGCCAGCCATTCCTCCGGCATGGGGAATCCCCGCGCAGTCAGTTCCCGCCGCTCCTGCTCGCTGGCGAAGGCCAGCGCGCCGTAATACCTGCCGTTGACGGCCTCCATATAGGCACGGTCCCGCTCCGGCAGCGTTGCCAGTCGTGCGTCCCAGGAAGCGGCAGCTCCCAGACTGGGCTGTCCGGCATACCGAATCGCGGCTGGAGCCTCAATCCACAAGCCTTGGCCGACTGCACGGATCACCGCAGCGGGTAACTCAGCCGTCAGGGACTGTGGAATCTTGCGGGACTGGGACGCCGGGGGCTCTTTCGATGTGCAGGCGGCGAGCCCAACGGAGAGCAAGATGCCAGCCGCCACGATCTTGCGATCATTTTTCATAGTACTTCTGGACACCAGTTACAAGGAACCGGCGGCGTCGTGATGGATGCATGGTCATCTCGATCGGTTCCCTCCCCTCATGGGCGCAGGTAGTTGCGTCCGCGTCCGAAGGTCTTGAAAAGCCGGAACGCCTCCTTGTCGGCGAGCAGATTTTCAGGCGGCGACAGAATGCCGAACTGGTAGGCGTATCGGTCCGCCGCGCGGGAATCGCCGGCCAGATAGGCCGCGCGCAGGTATGCGGCGCTGGTGATCAGGTTGGCCAACTCTTCGGTGCGACGATACAGGTCGGACAGCAAGTGATATGCGTAGATGTTTCCCTGGCCTGCCCCCTGTGAAAGCAGACCAATCGCCGTCCTCGCCTCGCCATCCAGCGCCAGGCTCATCGCATAGAGCGACTGGGCTACCTTGCTGCCAGTCCGCTGGTACTCTTCCCGATAGTCCGCCGTAGATCGTGTGCGGAGATCTTGAATCTGCTTGACGGTGGGATAGCCGTGCGTCAGCAGCCATTGGGCGTCCTCCGGGGTGGCGGCCACATTGGGATTGCGTTCGCAATCCTCCATGCCGGGCGGGCACTGATAGTGCTGGAAAACAACACTGGAAGAGACCATAGACCTCGCAGCAGTTGTAGTTGGAGGCAAGGGCTCCTGGGGATCTTCCGACTTCTGCCCCGACACCCTCTCAGACGCGAAATCGGACCGGCTTTCCCGCTCTGTGTCGTTGCCAAAGAAATGCCAGCAGGCGGCTCCAATGAGCAACGCTGCCACACCCAGCGCGACGATTTTTTTATTGGCAGCCATTCTTGATGACCTCCCTATACCAGGCATTGCACTTGACGTGCCCACTGATAAGTTCGTACTTGACGCGCAACGAGTTTTCCGGCGCCACCCAGTTGATCAACGTCTGTGGAACTTTCAAATCAGCCATGCTTATACCCAGCGTGTGCAGCCAGTCCAAATAGAACGCACCAAAGGACAAACCAGCTTCGCCGCTAAGCCGGCTCAGTGTTCCCAGACAAGCCCGCATGGCGGGGGATATTCTTCCTACCCATGGCGTCAGTGGAGGATTCAGTTGATCGTGAGCCGCCTGATAACTGCACGCCAATCTCATCCCTTCGAGTAGATTGGCATTTGCGGTAACGAGTGGAATCGTTCCTCTTTCCAAAGCCGCGGTATGAGCCGAGAGCGCGTTGGCTATCAGCGTACGTGTCCGTGGCGCAAGCGCCCTGTTGGTCGTGTTGTGGATGGCGGCGGCCAGGCCAGAGCCAGGATGATATCGCTCCCTCCCGAAGGGTGCGCCTACTATCTGCTCCTGTCCCAGACAGCTTTCGGGCTTTTGCAGCATGAGGCTATCGCAGTAGAGGCCTCCTCGTGGATGACCCGGGAAGATCGGATTCCTTCCATCCCATCCGCCGGGTTCCGGCTCATCCCAGCAGACGAGTTGGTGGGAAACATGCATCTCGCCAGTTTTCGGATCTTTCGTGACTACGCGGACGCTCACGCAGGTCTGCGCTGCGGTCGCATGGTCCGCATAGAGAATCACGAGCAACAGCACGGCTAGAACCACCGGTATCTTCATACCGCCCCCCGATAGAGATTTGCAGGCTCCTTCGCGCGCCAAAGTTCACGAACGCGGCGAAGGCGTGCACTTCGCATCACCTACCTGCGCTTCCGGTTCGATGATTAGCCACCTTCATCGAACATCGCTCGCTGCATAGGCAGTGCGTACGAAGTGGACCTATCGGAGAAGGCTCCAGCCATAGGATTCGTCTGAAAGTACTTGACGAAACGCGAAAGCAAAGCGCCTCACGAAAGCGGAGTATTCAGGCACGCGCACCTGCGCCACCCGGTTGGACTGACCGGCCCACGCGTTGGCGCGGCCAGTCCGGGGTGCGTTAGCGCTGTTTGCCGTCCAGGAAGATGTGGTGGGCGGTGTTGAGGATGCGGCGCAGGTGGCGGGCGTGGTCGTAGAGGAGTTCGGTGACCGGGAGGACGTGGACGGGGATGCGGATGGTGTCGTCCTGGGCGCTGCGGGGGGCGATGAGGACGGCGGCCAGTTGGAACTGCTCGGCCATGCGCCGGAGCTGGCGTTGGCTGTCCTCGGTGATCAGGTAGCCGCGATCGGGCCTGGGGGTGGCGGGCTTCTTTCCGTTCATGCAAACACTCCTTCTGCTCTCCACGCACGGGATGTGCGTGGTTGTCGGGAGGTTAGA
Organism: Pseudoxanthomonas sp. OG2; assembly: GCF_014192765.1. NCBI lineage: Bacteria > Pseudomonadati > Pseudomonadota > Gammaproteobacteria > Lysobacterales > Lysobacteraceae > Pseudoxanthomonas > Pseudoxanthomonas sp. OG2. The sequence continues at coordinate 711,612 of NZ_JACHYM010000001.1, forward strand.
AGCCGCTTACAGACGGTGGGCGTATTTCCCTGACGGGTGTTGTATTAGCCACCCTCCCGACGCAGAGCTTTGCGTCGGTCCGTATTGTGACACGCAATACGGAAAAGCCACCGCGTTTCGGTGGTGGCTTCCGCTGTAAGAGGAGCTTCTAAACTCCGGGGAAGGAGTCTGCTACAGGGTGGGTGTGGAGTCGACTAACATTGAGACTCAACTTCCAGCTAAACAGCCGCTGCTCCTGGGGACCAACCGTTCTCGACCAGAGTTCTTTTTACATCACTCTCAAAATCAACGAATGCTTGAACTCGTCTAAGCAGATCGAGATTTTCTATAAGCTGAGAAACGCGGTGACGACTCGAACTAAGAGACGATGAGAATCTCTGGCGCCTTCTTCCAGTAGTCTCAGACGCAAGCATTAAACAACTATTGAGACGATCCTTTGGATCCGCCAGTCCCTCAAGGGAACTCAAGCGCGGAAACTGGATATCGGTTCGCCCCTTTGGGTTTCCAGCAGCTGTCCTTACTGCTTGTTCCTCAATCAGCAACCAAGCCTCCGTCATCTTCACCGGGATCACACATACGACCGGGACCCCTAAACCACAACGCCCTAATGCGTCTGTTATCTCAGCCTTCCTAGCAGCATACCCATGTCCATCCGAATCGCGATGAACAAAGAGAAGATTGCATGGGTAATTTCTTATAGATTCGACCATCCGTGTCTCAACATCACGTTCATGGCTAGCGAATGTAGTAGGGTCCGCCCACTTCCCATCAAACTCAACACTTGCATGTTGAGATAAGAGCCAATCGATATGCCTAAGGAGAACTCTATCGCTTGTTCCTTCCGTAGTAAGCGTATAGTCAATCATGGACTATCAACCCCAAAATACAGCGGTAGATTTAGCTGCCCCCTAAACATTCCAGCGACCGTTCTCTCGAACGGGACGGGTGAATCTAGCAACCCCGACGCCCTAAGGTATGCGATCGCATCACCATCTGCGATGAATTCAGTAGAAAGCCTGGCCCTCCAACTTCGCGCCAATCCCACCAACTGAAGTCCCGGGAACCGTTCAGCAGCTATCCCGTGATGGCGGATCCGAGCAAACACGCAATCGTCCCGATCGACTCGTGAAGCAAGCAGTGGAGAATGAGTCGAAACTATGATTTGCCTGAGTGGATTATCAGATCCAATAGGAGAATCAACATCAACCACTATTCGATATAGAAGATCCAGAATCGCGTCAATTCGCTGTGGATGAATTCCATTCTCTGGCTCTTCAAGGCAAAGCAAGCCGGTTTCGTCTGGATCCTGCTCTATGATGGCTAGCGCAACAAATCGCATCGTTCCATCTGAAAGCGAACTAGCGGGAAGCTCCAACCCTTCCGCATCTGTCATCATGAACCTAAAGGTTCTTCTGACTTCATCTTTATCGACCCTGACATCTCTAACGCGCTCAACAAGGTTTGAAAGCGAATTTGAGATATTCGCTGTAACAGAAGCAGCTTCAGCCTCTGCCTTGTCGCTCGTGAGCCGCCATAGGGTTGCGGGAATATGCGCACCCGTTGCGTCTATGCGCTGTTCACTATCAAACTCATCAACGCCTCGTAATGAAGAGGGCTCCAACTGCAGAAGTTTCCAGTTCCTCATTTCCTTGCGAACAAGCACTGCGGTGCGACTCTCTTCTGCATTCTGAGCAGATGAAAGCACTGTCCTAGGCAGGGTCTTAGTAGAGAATGCAAATGCCTTACCGCCACCAGCTTGAGACATACCTTCAGCTCGCATGCGATCAGACTGCAAGCGAACGACGGCTCCCCTATGAGGATCAACCTCGGTTGTAATGAAGGTTGTCCTTCGGGCCGAAGCACGCACAACCGAATCCCTCCATTGCTTTGAATGCGGGAAGCCAATCGCTTCGGCGGATTCTGCCTTGGTTATATAGCTCAACTTCTCAGAATCGAGCCTAATCCGAGATGACCCATGAAATTCTCCACTCGTATCGAGGGAGAGAACCAAGTCATATCTGACAAATGTTGCGCCAGCTTCTGCTGGCTGTCCGAAATCATCGAATCCCTCCGTTGAGATGATCATTTCAGCAGACAACTCCATTCTTGGATCTTGTCGTGCAGTAAACAATGATTGGATGTCTTCCCCACCCCGAATTGACCGAGCTGCTTCAACGAAAGGCTTGTCGGCCAACTCGCTTAGGAATCGAATCGCGTCAAATAGATTCGATTTTCCAACGCTGTTTGGTCCAGCTATGCACGTCAACGGACCGAACCTGATATCTACATCGATTAGGTTCTTGAAGCCCTTTATTCGCAGCCTCGTCAGCATGTGAGCTCTCTATTCAACCTTGATTGACTTCTTACGGCAGTTGGCAACATACCAGTACCAGCCGAGAACAGGTAGTTAACTACCTGATAGCAGAGCGAAAAATCAATGTATTGATGAACTTGCTGGAAAGCATGCGCTTGTCCTTAAGCGAGTTAGACCTACATCGTATGCGTCGGCTTATCCGCGTTCAGCGTGCCGGCCAGGATGGTCTCGATGCGGTTCTTGATGGCTTCGCCATCGCTGTTATCCGGGAACTGCACGCCGATGCCGGCGGTGCGGGCGCCCTGGGCGCCGGCGGGGGTCACCCATACCACCTTGCCGGCAACGGGCAGGCGTTCGGTGGATTCGGGCAGGGTAAGCAAAAGGAAGACTTCATCGCCCAGGAAGTAGCGCTTGGGCGTGGGGACGAAGATGCCGCCGCCCTTCATGAAGGGCATGTAGGCGTTGTAGAGGGCGGCCTTGTCCTTGACGGCGAGCGACAGGATGCCCTGGCGACCGGTGGCGGCGGGTGTGTTCATCGGTGTCCCCTTGCTCCTTGTGACGTCAGCCGCGTGCGGCGCGGGTGGGGCGCGGTTCGCCCATCTGTCGCGTCCACAGCAGCAGCAGTTCGGCCACCGCCAGATCCCCCCGGACGGTGGTACGCAGCAAATCCCTTGTCCGGTTGGCGGCGTCGAACCACGCGGCCAGCTTGGTCAATCGGGCGGTGTCGGTCAAGCCGGCGTCGCTGGCGCGGGCCAGGGCCAGATCGGCGGCGTGGCGCAGGCGGGCGTCGGCCAGTTCGTCGTTGGCCCACTTCTGCGCGGTTTCCACCACGCCCAGTTGGCCGCGGGCGAGCTTGTCCAGGTCGCTGGCGACCTGCTTGCGCAGGGCCAGGCCGTCCTCGCGCAGCCACTGGTTGGCCAGACCGGGATGGCCGCGGGCGGCATCCAGGGCTTCCTGCGCGGCGGCGGCGGTATGGCCCTGCCCTTGCAGCCACTCCAGCGCCTCGGCGCGTGGCGGCAGGCGGAATTCCAGCCGCTGGCAGCGGCTGCGGATGGTGGCCGGCAGGCGCGCGGGCTGGGCGCTGAGCAGCCACAGGTAGCGGCCGGGCGCGGGTTCTTCCAGGGTCTTGAGCAGGGCGTTGCAGGCCGAGCGGTTGATGGCGTCGGCCGGGTCGATGAGGGCGACCTGGGCGCTGCCGTATTGGGGGGTGAGCGCGAGCTTCTGCGAGAGGTCGCGAATCTGGTCGATGACGATCTCGGTGCGCAGCTTGGTGCCGTCCTTGGTCAAGCCAAAGGACACCACCTGCAAATCCGGATGGGTGCCGGCGGCCATCAGCGCGGCGGCGCGTTGGGCGTGGGCGGCATTGCCACCGGACAAGACGTGCAAGGCCAGCCGTTCGGCGACGGCGCGCTTGCCCAGTCCGGCCGGTCCGCAGATGAGCAGGCCGTGGCCCATGCGGCCACCGTCCAGCGCGGCGACGGCGTGGTCATAGGCGCGTCGCTGCCAGGGCGAGAACTCGGTCATTCCGGGGTCACTTCCACATCATTCCAGGGTTTCGAGGGTTTCCAGCCATTGCCAGAGGGCGTCGCGCACGGCGGCGCCGACCTGGGCCGGGGTCTGGCTGGCGTCGATCAGGCGGAAGCGCTGCGGTTCCTCGGCGGCACGCTGGCGGAAGCCCTGGCGCACGCGTTCGAAGAAGTCGTCCTGTTCGCTTTCGATGCGATCGGGCCAGAGGTCGCGGCCGGCGGCGCGGGCGCGGCCTTCGCGCACGTCCAGATCCAGCAGCAGGGTCAGGCCGGGCTTGATGCCGACGGCCTGGCGTTCCAGTTCGGCAATCCAGCGCGCGTCCAGGCCGCGGCCGGCGCCCTGGTAGGCGTAGCTGGAGTCGGTGAAGCGATCGCTGACGACGAAGGCGCCGCGTTGCAGCGCCGGGCGGATGACCTGGCGCACGTGCTGGGCGCGGGCGGCGAACACGAGCAGCAATTCGGTGTCGGCATGCAGCGGTTCGTCGCGCGGGTTGAGGACGAGTTCGCGGATGCGCTCGGCCAGCGGGGTGCCGCCGGGTTCGCGGGTGAGTACGACTTCGTGGCCGCGCGCCTGCAACAGATCGCGCAGGGCGGTGATGGCGCTGGTCTTGCCGGCGCCCTCGCCGCCTTCCAGGCTGATGAAGTGCGGATGGCTGAGGACGGACTGGGTCATGGTTGCGCCGCCTTGTCGAGGGTCTCCCGGCGGGTGACGAGGTAACGGGCGACGGCGGCGTTGTGCTGGTCCAGCGAGGCGGAGAACACGTGCTTGCCGCTGCCGTCGCCGACGGCGACGAAGTACAGCGCGTCGCCGGCTTCGGGTTTGACCGCCGCGCGCAGGGCGTCCACGCCGGGCATGGCGATGGGCGTGGGCGGCAGGCCGGCGCGGGTGTAGGTGTTGTAGGGCGTGTCGGCCAGCAGGTCGCGCTTGCGGATGTTGCCGTCGTAGCCGCTGCCCAGGCCGTAGATGACGGTGGGATCGGTCTGCAGGCGCATGCCGATTTTCAGGCGGCGGGCGAACACGCCGGCGATGGCCGGACGCTCGGAGGCGATGCCGGTTTCCTTTTCGACGATGGAGGCGAGGATGAGCGCTTCCTCCGGCGAGGCCAGCGGCGCCTGCGGGTCGCGTTCGGCCCAAGCGCTGGCGAGCGCCTTGTCCATGGCGTCGTAGGCGCGCTTGAGCACGTCGAGGTCGGTTTCGCGACGGGTGTAGACGTAGGTTTCGGGCAGGAAGCGGCCTTCGGGATGCTGGCCGGGGTGGCCGAGCGCCTTCATCAGCGCGGCGTCGTCGAGCTGGGCGGTTTCCTGCTTGAGCGGGGTGGCGGCCTTGAGCGCGTTGCGCAGTTGGCGGATGTTCCAGCCTTCCACGATGGTGAAGCGGTACTGCACGGTCTTGCCGTCGCGCATGCGGGTGAGCAGGTCGCGTGGGGTGGTGCCGGGTTGCAGGGCGTATTCGCCGACCTTGAGCTTGCCGGCGGCGTCGAGTTCGCGGGCGAGCAGTTGCCATTCGATGTTCTGGCCGTCGGTCACGCCCTGGTCGCGCAGCTTGCGCAGGACGGTGCCGAAGGCGTCGCCGCTGGCGACTTCGATGACCTGATCGCCCTTGAGGCCGGTGAGCGGTTCATCGGCGAAGCCGTGGTAGCGCTGGTACAGCCAGGCGCCGCCGGCGGCCGCGGCCAGCAGCAGCAGAATCAGGACGATGACGATGTTGCGGCAGCCGCTTTTGCAACCTGAAGCCACGTAGGTCTCGGAGTGGGACGGAAGCTGGGGAGGATAACCGCTCGGTGTTAAGGGGGCGATGGGTTGACAGGTGGGGTTGGCTTTGTGGGGAAAGGCTGCCCCCATCCGCCCTTCGGGCACCTTCCCCCGCTTTGCGGGGGAAGGGAGTTTCGTTGGGGTTTTGGGTTGTTATTTCGGTGGGGGCCGGGATGCATTTGGGCGAGGTTCGCGGAGATGGGTCCGGGCGTTCGTTGGGATGACGAAAGGGGCTGTGGGTGAGTTGCGGGAAGGCTGCCCCCATCCGCCCTTCGGGCACCTTCCCCCGCGTTGCGGGGGAAGGGACTTTCGTTGGGGTTTTGGGTTGTTAGTTCGGTGGGGGCCGGGATGCATTTGGGCGAGGTTCGCGGAGATGGGTCCGGGCGTTCGTCGGGATGACGAAGGGGCTGTGGGTGAGTTGCGGGAAGGCGCCCCCATCCGCCCCGTTGGGGCACCTTCCCCCGCGTTGCGGGGGAAGGAGTTTGCTTTGCCGGATATGCGGGGGCGGCACGCCTCGAAAATCGCGAGGCGAGTCCCTTCCCCCGCAACGCGGGGGAAGGTGCCCGAAGGGCGGATGGGGGCACGCTCCGCGCCACCCCACTTACCGGCTTGCGCCGGAATGACGGCCAAAAATCCCTACGCAAATCTCTTCCCTGCAAAGCGGGACAAGAGAGTCGGTCAGGCTTCCAGGGCTTTCAGGACGCCGCGGGCCTTGGCGCGGGTTTCGTCGAGTTCGCGATCGGGGATGGAGTCGGCGACGATGCCGGCGCCGGTGCGGAAGCGGACTTCGGTGCCGCCTTCGCGCGGGAGGACTTCGGCGCTGCGGATGAGGATGTTGAGGTCCAGGTCGCCGTCACGGTTGAGCCAGCCGAAGGCGCCGGTGTAGGCGCCGCGGGCGACCTGTTCCAGTTCGGCGATGATCTGCATGCAGCGCACCTTGGGGCAGCCGGTGATGGTGCCGCCGGGGAAGGTGGCGCGGATGACCTGGCCGGGCGTGGCGTCGGGTTTGAGGTGGCCGCGCACGTTGCTGACGATGTGGTGGACGTGGGCGTAGCTTTCGACCGTCATCAGTTCGTCGACCTGCACGCTGCCGGGCAGGCAGACGCGGCCCAGGTCGTTGCGCTCCAGATCGATGAGCATGACGTGTTCGGCGCGTTCCTTGGGATGGCCGACGAGTTCGCGGATGCGGGCGGCGTCATCGTCGCCGGGAAAGCGCGGGCGGGTGCCGGCGATGGGGCGGGTTTCGACCACGTCGCCGCGCACGGAGACGAGGCGTTCGGGCGAGGAACTGACCACGGCCCAGCCCTGCCCCGCGAACAGGCCGGCGAATGGTGCGGGATTGGCGGTGCGCAGGCGCGCGTACAGCGTTGAAGGTTCCAGGGTGCCGTCGAACCACGCCTTCCAGGCGCGCGAGAGGTTGACCTGGAAGACGTCGCCGGCGGCGAGGTAGTCGAGGATGCGGACGACGCCGTCGGTGAAGCGTTCGGGGGCGTCCTCGTCGATGCACAGCGGCGGGTGCCAGGCGGGCAATGCGGGTGCGGGTGACGCGAGGTCGGCGGCGATGCGTTCGAGCAATGCGGCGTGGCCCTGTTCGGCAATCGCCACGCAGTCGCCGGTGCCGCGATCGCGCAGGATCGCGGCGGGGCAACGCAGGGCGACGGCAATCGGCATGCGCGCGTCGTCATCGCGCGGGGGCAGTTGCAGGACGGGTTCGACTTCGCCGGCCAGTTCGTAGGCCAGCAGCAAGGCCCAGCCGCCGCGGAACGGCCAGCGCGGTTCTTCGCGATCGATGCGCGCGGCTTGCCAGTGGGCGTCGAGGGTGTCGAGGAAGTTGGCGTCCTGCGGTGCGCCATGCAAGTCGCGCACGCGGCCGTCGTGATGCAGGGTGAAGCCTTCGCCTTCGGCGGCCATCAGCAGCAGGTCCCAGCGTCCCTGCACGGTGCCGGAGGCGACCGATTCCAGCAGCACCGGATAGCGCGCTGGATCGCGCCGGTGCAGGGCGAGCAGATCGGTGTCGGGGGACAGCGCGCGGGTTTCGATCATCGTCTTGCGGGAGCGCGGGGAAGCAGGGTGCATTGTGCCGGATGTGGTGGGGGTTCTGGCATTGCGGGCTTGCCCCCATCCGCCCTCCGGGCACCTTCCCCCGCAACGCGGGGGAAGGGACTTTCGTTGGGGTCAAGAAGATGTTGATACATCGCCCTTCCCCCGCCTGCGGGGGAAGGTGCCCGACAGGGCGGATGGGGGCGCTTTTCCTATCAGACAAACAAAAACCCCTCGCCTTCCAGCGAGGGGTTTCGTATATCGCGCAACATCGCCCGGCGTCAGATCCGCTTGAACACCAGCGTGCCGTTCGTTCCGCCGAAGCCGAAACCATTGGACACCGCGATGTCGATCTTCTTCTCGCGCGCGGTGTGCGGGACGTAGTCCAGGTCGCAGCCTTCGCTCGGGTTGTCCAGGTTGATGGTCGGCGGAATGATGCCGTGGTGGATCGCCAGCACGGAGAAGATGGCTTCCGCGCCGCCGGCCGCGCCCAGCAGGTGGCCGGTCATCGACTTGGTGGAGCTGACCATGATCTTGTACGCGTGGTCGCCCAGCGCGCGCTTGATGGCCAGGGTTTCGGCGAGGTCGCCCTGCGGGGTGGAGGTGCCGTGCGCGTTGAGGTATTCGACCTGTTCGGCGGTGATGCCGGCGTCCTTCATGGCCGCGACCAGGCAGCGTGCCGGGCCTTCGCCGTTTTCGCTGGGGGCGGTCATGTGGTGGGCGTCGGAGCTGGCGCCGAAGCCGGCCAGTTCCGCGTAGATGCGCGCGCCGCGCGCCTTGGCGTGTTCGTACTCTTCCAGGATCAGCACGCCGGCGCCATCGCCCAGCACGAAGCCGTCGCGATCGCGATCCCACGGGCGCGAGGCGCGGGTGGGATCGTCGTTGCGGGTGGACATGGCCTTCATGGTGCAGAAGCCGGCCATGGAGGTCGGCGAAGAGCCGAGTTCGGCGCCGCCGGCGACCATCACGTCGGCATCGCCGTACTGGATGGCGCGCATGGCCACGCCGATGGAGTGGTTGGAGGTGGCGCAGGCCGAGACGACCGAGAAACTCGGGCCCTTGATGCCCTTCAGGATCGACAGCTGGCCGGGCAGCATGTTGATGATGGTGCTGGGCACGTAGAACGGCGAGACCTTGCGCGGGCCGCCTTCGTGCAGCTTGATGGTCTGTTCCTCGATGCCGTGGATGCCGCCGATGCCCGAGCCGATGATGGCGCCGATGCGCTCGCCGTTGGCTTCGGTGATTTCCAGTCCGGAATCATCCAGTGCCATGAACGAGGCGGCGATGCCGTAGTGGATGAACGGATCCATCTTCTTCGCGTCCTTGGCGGAGACGAAGGTGGTGGGATCGAAGTTGCGGATTTCACCCGCGATCTGGGTGGTGTAGGCCGAAACATCGAACGAGGTGACCGGACCGATGCCGGAACGGCCGTTGACGATGCCATCCCAGCTGGTGGCCATGTCGTTGCCCAGCGGCGACACCAAACCCATTCCCGTAATGACGACGCGACGCCGGCTCATAACACGCTCCTCAAATGCATTTGTTTCGGTACGCCCGTTTTGCTTGCCGGGCGGTGCGACCCCGGACACGCGCGGGGCCGCATTCGCGGCCCCGACACGAAGACTTCAGAACGCCGGGCTTACGCCTTGACGTGGGCCTTGACGTAGTCGATGGCCTGCTGCACCGAAGTGATCTTTTCGGCTTCTTCGTCCGGAATTTCGCACTCGAACTCTTCTTCCAGCGCCATCACCAGTTCAACGGTGTCCAGCGAGTCGGCGCCCAGGTCATCGACGAACGATGCGCTGTTGGTGACTTCTTCTTCCTTCACGCCGAGTTGTTCGACGACGATTTTCTTGACGCGTTCTTCGATGCTGCTCATTGGATATCGCTCCAGACGGAGATTGGGTGACTAGTTGATATTGCCACGCTTGGCGATGGCAAACCGGGGGATAGTGTAGTGGAAACCGGCGGCGGCGGGCAGATGCCCGGATCCGTCACCAAATCAACCACTTACCGCTATTTTTTGTTACGGCATGTACATGCCGCCGTTGACGTGCAAGGTCTCGCCGGTGATGTAGCCGGCCGAGGGGCCGGCCAGGAACGCGACCGCGCGGGCGATGTCGGCCGGTTCGCCGAAGCGTCCGAGCGCGATCTGGCCGAGCATGGCGTTCTTGGCGTCTTCCGGCAGCGACTTGGTCATGTCGGTGTCGATGAAGCCGGGCGCGACCACATTGACGGTGACGCCGCGGCTGCCGATTTCCTTGGCCAGCGACTTGGAGAAGGCGATGATGCCGGCCTTGGCGGCGGCGTAGTTGGCCTGCCCCGCGTTGCCGGTGACGCCGATGACCGAGGCGATGTTGACGATGCGGCCCTTGCGCGCCTTCATCATGCCGCGCATCACCGCCTTGGAGGTGCGGTAGACGCTGGTGAGGTTGGTGTCGAGGATGGCCTGCCAGTCCTCGTCCTTCATGCGCATGAGCAGGTTGTCGCGGGTGATGCCGGCGTTGTTGACCAGGATCGAGACCGGACCGAACTGCTTGGCGATGTCCTCGATCAGCGCCTCGACGGCGGCCGCGTCGGTGACGTTGAGTTCGCGGCCGTGGCCGCCGCGCTCGGCCAGGCGCTCGCCGATGGCCTGCGCGCCGCCGGCGGTGGTGGCGGTGCCGATGACGGTCGCGCCCTGGGCGGCGAGCTCATCGGCGATGGCCGCGCCGATGCCGCGGCTGGCGCCGGTGACGAGGGCGATTTCGCCTTGCAGGGGTTTGCTCATTGCGGGGTCCTCGGAATCAGGGGCGCGCGCGGTGCGCGCGCCGGAAGGATGGGTCGGCGGGGCTCAGGCGGCCCAGTCCGCCAGCGCGGCCTGGAAGTCGCCAACGCCGCCGATGGCGCGCGCGTCCAGCGCCTTGTCGATGCGCTTGACCAGGCCGGTCAGCACCTTGCCGGGGCCGCATTCGGCCACCCGGACGACGCCCTGCCCGGCCAGCGCCTGCACGCATTCGGTCCAGCGCACCGGCAGGTAGAGCTGGCGCACCAGCGCGTCGCGCAGGCCGTCCAGATCCGCATGCACCCGCGCGTCGACATTCTGCACCACCGGCAGCGCCGGGGTGTGCCAGCTCAGTCCGGCCATGACCTCGGCCAGGCGGTTGGCGGCTTCGCGCATCAGTGGGGTGTGCGAGGGCACGCTGACGGCCAGCTTGACCACCTTGCGCACGCCGCGCTCGCCCAGCAGGGCGATGGCGCGTTCCACGGCTTCGGTGTCGCCGCCGATCACGATCTGTCCGGGCGAGTTGTAGTTGGCCGGCACGACCACGCGCGAGTTGGAGGCCTGTTCGCAGACTTCGGCGACCACGGCATCCTCGGCGCCGAGCACGGCGGCCATCGCGCCGACGCCTTCGGGCGCGGCTTCCTGCATCAGCTGGCCGCGCAGGCGCACCAGGTGCGCGCCGTCGCGCAGCGACAGCGCGCCGGCGGCGACCAGCGCGGTGTATTCACCCAGGCTGTGGCCGGCGAGCACGGCCGGTTGGGCACCGCCCTGCTGCTGCCACGCGCGCCACACCGCCACGCCCGCGGCGAGCAGCGCCGGCTGGGTGTATTCGGTGCGGTTGAGCATTTCTTCCGGGCCGCCCTGCGAGAGCGCCCACAGATCCACGCCGGCGCCGTCGGAGGCCTCGGCGAACGCTTCGCGCACGATCGGATGCAGCTCCGACAGTTCGGCCAGCATGCCGAGCGACTGCGAGCCCTGGCCGGGGAAAACGAATGCGAGCGGGGTGGAGGTCACGCGGGGGTCCGGTGAAAAAAAACGAGCGGGGATGATACGTGCGAAAGCGCCGGATTGTCTGTACCCAGGCGTATTGCGCGCCCCACCCCGCGCCTCCGGAACCATCGCCCCCACACCTGCTTCCTGTGGGAGCGACGTCAGTCGCGAGCTTCCAGCGCGAACCCTGCGCACCCAATGACGTCACTCGATGACGGCCACCTCGCCCGCTTGTAACGATGGCGAATTCGCGGATGCGAAACACGCGCGACAGGGTGCGAGATGACGCGGTGTTTCCGCGCACGGCGACTTGCCTCTCCCCGAAAACAAAAGGCGCTCCGAAGAGCGCCCTTTGCGATATCGCGGATGAGAACGTCGCCTGTGATCAGTAACGCAGCAGCGCCGAGCCCCAGGTGAAACCGCCGCCGAAGGCTTCCAGCAGCACCAGCTGGCCGCGCTGCACGCGACCGGAGCGAATCGCTTCGTCCAGCGCCAGCGGTACCGAGCCGGAGGAGGTGTTGCCGTGCTTGTCGACGGTGACGATGACGTTGTCCATCGACATCTCCAGGCGCTTGGCGGTCGCCTCGATGATGCGCAGGTTGGCCTGGTGCGGAATCAGCCAGTCCAGATCGTGCTTGTCCAGGCCGTTGGCTTCCAGGGTTTCGTCCACGACCGAGTCCAGCGCCTTGACGGCGTATTTGAACACGTCGTTGCCCTTCATGTGGATGCGGCTGCCGTTGTTCGGCGCATTGTTGTCGAAACCGGCGGACACGCCGACCGGGTTCCACAGCAGTTCCTTCTTGCTGCCGTCGGCATGCAGGTGGGTGCTGAGGATGCCGGTTTCGGTGTCGGCCTTGAGCACGGCGGCGCCGGCGCCATCGCCGAACAGCACGCAGGTGGTGCGCTCGGTCCAGTCGACGATGCGGCTGAGGGTTTCGGTGCCGATGACCAGGGCGGTCTTGACGTCACCGGAACGGATGAACTTGTCGGCCACGCTCAGGGCGTACAGGAAGCCCGAGCAGGCGGCGTTGACGTCCATCGCGGCGCAGCCTTCGGCGCCCAGGCGGGCCTGGATGAGGCAGGCGGTGGACGGGAAAATCAGATCGGGGGTGGTGGTGCCCACCACGATCATGTCGATCTCGGAGGCCTCGACGCCCGCGGCTTCCAGCGCGCGCAGGGCGGCCTGGTAGCCGAGATCGCCCGCGGTCTGGCCTTCCGCGGCGATGTGGCGCTCGCGGATGCCGGTGCGGGTCTGAATCCATTCGTCGCTGGTGTCGACCAGTTTGGCCAGGTCGTCGTTGGTCAGGACCTTCTCAGGCAGGTAGCTGCCGGTTCCGGCGATACGCGCGTAAATACGCCCGTTGGATTGCTGGCTCATGCCTGCTCCCGTTGCTGGCCCGCAACGGGGCCCTGGATACCACGACGATGATGGCGGGCGCGTCCGCGATTAAGCGGACGCGCCGGGAGCGCATCAATCTTCTTCGACGGCCGAGGTCTTGGTCGCGATGACCTTCTTGCCGCGGTAGTAGCCGTCGGCGGTCACGTGGTGACGCAGGTGGGTCTCACCGGAAGTCGGATCGGTGGACAGCTGCTTGGCGGTCAGGGCGTCGTGCGAACGGCGCTGACCACGGCGGGACGGGGTGACTCGGGATTTCTGCACAGCCATGGGATTGCTCCAGCTATAAACCTTGAAATGAATCTGCGATTCGTATTGCCAGACCGCCGAAGCGGCTAGTTCTTTTTCAGCGAGGCCAGCGCCGCGAACGGGTTGGCCTTTGCCAATTCTTCTTCCTGCGCCGGCCAGTCACGTTCCACCGCGTCCGATTCCGGATTGACCGGAACCACCGGAACGGCGAGGACCAGTTCGTCCTCCACCAGATCCGCCGGGTGCAGCATGCCGTCCTCCGGCACCAGCAGCGCTTCGTAGTCCGGGGGCAACGCGGCCTCGTCGGCCTCGTCGCGCACCAGGCCCAGCCGCTGGACGAGACTGACCGGAAGCAGGAATCGTTGCAGGCTGCGCTGGCACACCAGCGGCAACTGCGCCTCGATCCTCAACTCCACGTAAGGCACCCGCAGCGCGTCTTGATCGAATTCGATCGTGTAGCGTGCTTCGCCATCGGTATCGTTCAGCAGACCCTGCAAGCGCGTCATGGACGACAGCGGCAGGCGACCTTCAAAACTGCGCCGTGCCGCGACCATGCGCCAAGCATCCAACATCTCGGGCGTATTCGCGGACATAAGCCGCTGAATGTTAAGGACTGCGCGCCGAGCTGTCAAACCTGGTCAATCGTCACAGGATAAGGGATTGCCGGACGCGGCCACGCTCGGCAGACTGCCCGCCCCCGTCTCCCGGCCCGCCATGATGCCCCTGCTGCTCGCCTCGACCTCCCGCTACCGCCGCGAACTGCTGGAACGGCTGCGTTTGCCCTTCCATGTGGCCCGCCCGGACGTGGATGAGACGACCGGCCCGGACGAGGCGCCGGCGGCCCTGGCGGCCCGGCTGGCCAGTCTCAAGGCCGCTGCGATTGCCGCCCACCACCCCGAGGCCTGGGTGATCGGGGCCGACCAGGTGGCCGAGGTGGACGGCCAGGCCATCGGCAAGCCCGGCCACCGCGAGGCGGCCATCGCCCAGCTGACCGCGATGTCCGGCCGGGCCATCCGTTTCCACACCGCGCTGTGCCTGCTGCGGGACCAGAACCGGCATGAGGCCAGCGATGTGACCACGGTACGGTTCCGCGCGCTGTCGGCGGAGGAAATCGAACGCTATGTGGACGCCGAGCAGCCGTTCGACTGCGCCGGCAGTTTCAAGAGCGAGGGACTGGGCATCACCCTGTTCGAGGCCATCGACTCGCAGGATCCGACCGCCTTGATCGGCCTGCCGCTGATCGCGCTGTCGCGCCTGCTGCGCGAGGCGGGGTTCCAGTTGCCCTGACCGGGTTCCCCTTGTAGAGCGGGCCTTGGCCCGCTCTCGCAATCCGCCCAGTCAAGGCTCGATATCGATCGGCTGCTCTTCCCAGTCCTCGACGCTGCCGTCGTTGCCGTGCAGGCGCAGGCCGAGCCAATGGCGTCCCGGTGACAGGGCCGACGCATCCACGTCCGCGCGGAACCCGACTCGCGGGTGCTGCGGATCGTTGGAGATGCGCCAGAACGCGGCCACGCCCGGCTCGGACCTGCCGTATTCGGCCTTGGCCACCGGTTTGCCGTCGATCAGCACTTCGACGCCCTTCAGGCCCACGCCTTCCTTGAACGCCCAGCCCTGCACGGGGAAGCGCGGGGACACGCCGGCGCGCGACACCGGTGCGTCGATCCAGGCCATCGCCGGCGCCACGCAGGCGCCCTTCGCTTTTTCCTTCGGCAAGGCGAACAACAGGAAACGCTGGTGGCCGTGATCGATGTTGACCACGCGCGGCGGCGGCAGCGGCCCGACCTGCCCGCACAGCGTGTGGTAGTAGTCCAGCAAGTGCTTGTACTGCACGTCGCCCTGGCCGATCACCAGCAACACCGGCATGTCGCGGGTGCCGTCATCCTGCAGTTTCCAGAGCTGCAACTGCGGCGCGCGGCCATGCTTGCGGTTGAGCGGATGATCGAGCACCCGGATGTCCGGATCGTCGAGTGCGAAGCCCAGTTCCGCGCCGACCTTGAAGCTGCCCGCCAGCAGCGTGGTGTCGGCGGGCAGGCGCGCGCGCTCCTCGCGCACGGCGCGGGCCAGGTGCGACCAGCCGGCGAAGTTGTAGGGGTAGTACTTTTCGGCGGCGAAGCGCTCGCGCCATGACGGCACCGAGGCCACCAGGTAATAGGCCAGCATCGCCACCATGCCCACGCCGGCCAGTATCCACAGCGCGCGCCGCCAGAATCGCGGCCAGCCGGCGATCAGCGCGGGCACCGCCAGGATCAGCGCCAGGTAACCGGGCAACGGCCAGTGGAAACTCACCCGCTCGACGTCGGCAAAGAAACCCAGCGCGAAGAAGCCCAGCGTGGAGGCCATGCCGAGCAGGCCGAAGTAGCGCCATTGCGAGGGCACGTCGGCGGTCCCGCGGCTGGCGCGGAAGCCCGCGATCATCAATGCGGCGAACAGCAGCGGCGTGACCATCAACGCCTGGATGATCACGAACCAGGCGCCGGTGGGCTGGAACGACCACGGATGGCGATCGACCAACTGGAAGCGCAGACCGGCGTCGGCATATTCCAGGTTCCATGCCAGCAGCGGCGCCCACGCGGCGACGCCGACCGCCAACGCGATCCAGATGCGCGGGTCGCGCAGGATGCGGCGTCCTTCCGGCAGGCACAGCAGGGCGACGAAACCCACGCCGATCACGCCGAGGAAGCGGTAATGGCTGAGCGCGCCGATGGCCAGTCCGAGCGCGAGTTCGGCGGCGGAGGTGGCGTCGATCTCGCGCAGCAGGCGCGCACCCGCATCCAGGCACAGCACCGCCGCCAGCGCCATCGGCACGTCCGGCAGGGCCAGCAGGCCCAGCGTGCCCGACAGCGGCATCAGCACGGTCAGGGTGCCGGCCTGCCAGCCGGCGGCCTCGTCGAACCAGCGGCGCGTGATGTGGGCGATGAGCCAGGGAATGAGCGCGGCCATGATCAGGAACGGCGCGCGCAGGGCCAGGCGGTGCTGACCGCCCAGTTCGGTGCCCAGCCGGGTCAGCCAGGCGGTCAGGCCGGGCAGATCCGAGTAGGCGGCGGCCAGGTGGCGGCCTTCCTGCCAATAGAACGCCTCGTCGACGAACAGCGGCAGGCGGGCCGCGATCACGACCTTGATCACGGATGCGATCAGCCAGACCGCCAGAAAGGTTTTCCTTGCGCTTGCCACGTCCTGCATGCCGCTACACTTCCTCTTCATCCCAACGGTCAGGTCCCGAGCACGCGATGCCCACCACGCCCACGCCGCCTATGCTATCCGATGCCCTTCGCGATGCCCTCAAGCGCGCGCAGGAACAAGTCAATGCACTGGTGCTGGGCAAGGCGTACGAGGTGCGGCTGGCGTTCGTGGCGCTGCTGTCCGACGGCCACCTGTTGATCGAGGACCTGCCCGGCCTGGGCAAGACCACGTTGGCGCACGCGTTGGCGGCTACGCTCGGATTGGGCTTCCAGCGCGTGCAGTTCACTTCGGATCTGTTGCCGGCTGACGTGCTGGGCGTGTCGGTCTACGACGGCGCGGCGCGGCAGTTCCAGTTCCATCCCGGCCCGGTGTTCACCCAGGTGCTGCTGGCCGATGAAATCAACCGCGCGCCGCCGCGCACGCAAAGCGCGCTGCTGGAAGCGATGGCCGAGCACCAGGTGACGCTGGACGGCGTGACCCATGGATTGCCGGATCCGTTCTTCGTGATCGCCACCCAGAATCCGGTGGATCTGTCGGGCACCTATCCCCTGCCCGACTCGCAGCTGGATCGTTTCCTGCTGCGGCTGGCGCTGGGCTATCCCGGCGCGGATGCCGAACGCGCGCTGCTGGCCGGCGAGGATCGGCGCGCGCTGATCGCGCAGACCCTGCCGGTGCTGAGTTCGGACGACGTGCTGGCGCTGCGCGCGGCGGTGAACCAGGTGCACGCCAGCGACGCGCTGATCGTCTACGTGCAGGCGCTGCTGGCGCGCAGCCGCCATCATCCGGGCGTGCGCGTGGGCCTGTCGCCGCGCGCGGGCATCGCGCTGCTGCGCGCGGCACGCGCGCATGCGCTGCTGCTCGGCCGCGCGCACGTGCTGCCGGAAGACATCCAGGCGCTGTTCGGCGTGGTGGCCGCGCACCGGCTGGTCGCCGAGGCGGAAGCCGATTCGACCGCCGCGCTGGCCAAGGCGATCCTGCACGCGGTGGCGGTGGACTGAGTCGATGGCGGACACGCTGCGGCAACGGTTGCGCCGGCGCCTGTCGCGGTTCGCGCGGCCGCGCCAGTCCGAGCCCCTGCCGGCCCGGCTGGACCGCCGCCGGGTGTATGTGCTGCCCACGCGTTTCGGCTTGTTCTATGCGGTGCTGGTGACCGCCATGCTGGTCGGCGCGCTCAACTACAACAACAACCCGGCGTTGCTGCTGGCGCTGTTGCTGGCCTCGGCCGGGCTGGCCAGCCTGATTGCCGCGCACCTGCAACTGTCCGGCCTGCAACTGGACGCGGTGTCCGCCGAACCGGTGCCGGCCGGGCAACCGCTGCGGGTGCAGGTGGCGCTGTCCACGCGCGATCAGCGCGAGCGTCGCGGATTGCGGCTGTCGTGCCTGGAGATCGCCGGCGGCGTGCCGGTGATCACCGGCGACGCGGTGGTGGCGGAACTGATCCTGCCCACGACCCGCCGCGGCTGGCTGGATCCGGAGCGGTTGGAGATCTGGACCACGCAACCGCTTGGCCTGGCGCGCGCCTGGGCCTGGTTCTGGCCACGCCAGTGGCTGCTGGTGTATCCATCGCCGGAACCGAACGGTCCTCCCCTGCCCGACTCGGAGGGTGGCGGCAGCCGCGCCCGACGCCAGGCCAGCGGCGACGACGTGCACCATCTGCGCGCCTACCGCGCCGGGGATCCGTTGCGCGCGATCGCCTGGAAGCCCTCCGCGCGGCGCGAGCACTTGCTGGTGCGCGAGTTCGAGCAGCCGGTGGGCCTGGAAGTGGATCTGGCCTGGTCGGCGCTGGCCGCGCTGCCGGGCGAACAACGCATCCGCCGACTCGCCCACTGGGTGGATCTGGCCGAGCGCGAGGGCCGCCGCTACCGGCTTCGCTTGCCCGGCGACGTCGCGCTGGGGCCCTCGCGCGGCCCCGCGCACCGGCATGCCTGCCTGCGGGCATTGGCGTTGTTGCCGCATGGATAAGTCCGCCGCGCCCCGCGCCAGCACGCTGGATGCCGGCAGTCGCCTGTGGGCGTTGCTTGCGACCGGACTGTGCCTGCTGGCGCTCCTGATCCAGTTGCCGGCCGGAGTGGCGGCCGGCATCGGCGCGCTGGCGGTGGCGACCACTGCGCTGTCCTGGCGGCGCGCGCTGCCCGGCCCGCTGCGGCTGCTGCTGGCGCTGCTGATCATCGGCGCGGTGCTGGCGGTGATGGGCATGCGCTTCGGCCGCGATACCGGCTGCGCGCTGCTGGCGGCGATGCTGGCGCTGAAGCCGGCGGAGACGGTGAGCCTGCGCGATGCGCGCAGCCTGCTGGGATTCGCGCTGTTCGCGCCGTTCTCGGCGTTCCTGCTGGACCAGGGACCGCTCACCCTGCTGCTGGCCGCGCTCGGCGTGGCCGCGGGCCTGCTGGCGCTGTCGCAACTGGCCGACGCGGAAGCCGATGCGCCGATGCCGCGCGTGTCCCTGCGCCAGCGCCTGTGGCGGGTCGGCCGGTTGCTGCTGATCGGATTGCCGCTGATGCTGGCGACGTTCTGGTTCTTCCCGCGTTTTCCTTCCCCGCTTTGGGGCGTGCCCGAGCGCGCACTGGCCCAGCCGGGATTGTCCGATCGGATGTCGCCGGGCGGCTGGCTGGACCTGATGGCCGACGACAACCCGGCCCTGCGCGTGCAGTTCTTCGGCGCGGTGCCGAAGCCGGAGGAGATGTACTGGCGCGGACTGGTGCTGTGGGACTACGACGGTCGCGAGTGGACGCGCTCGCCGTGGATCGCGACCTTGCCGGCGGCGCCGGCGGAGTCGGCCCAGGCACCGCGCTGGGACTACGAAATGATGGTGGAGCCGACCGAGCAGCGCTGGCTGGTGGCGCTGGATCTGCCGGTGTCCACGCCCGCCGATGCGCAACTGGATCGGGATCGGGCGCTGGTGGCCACGCAGCCCATGAATGGTGTCACCCGCTGGCGCGTGGCTTCGGCGCCGCCGTCGCGCTTCGATACCCGGCTGCCCACGCCGCTGCGCGAACGCGCGCTGGCGTTGCCGGCCGGCCTGAATCCGCGGACCCACGCGCTGGCGGCGCGGTGGCGGCGCGAAGCCGGTGGCGACGATCTGGCCATCGTGCGCCGCGCACTGGAAT
Source organism: Pseudoxanthomonas sp. OG2 (assembly GCF_014192765.1). Taxonomy (NCBI): domain Bacteria; kingdom Pseudomonadati; phylum Pseudomonadota; class Gammaproteobacteria; order Lysobacterales; family Lysobacteraceae; genus Pseudoxanthomonas; species Pseudoxanthomonas sp. OG2. The sequence goes on from NZ_JACHYM010000001.1 coordinate 730,930, forward strand.
GGATCCGGCGCGACTTCGGCTACACCCTGGATACACCGCTGCCCGGACGCGACGCGGTCGACGAGTTCCTGTTCGACCAGCAGCGCGGGTACTGCGAGCATTTCAGTTCCTCGTTCACCACGCTGATGCGCGCCTCGGGCATTCCGGCGCGGGTCGTGGTGGGTTACGCCGGCGGCTATCGCAACCGTTTCGGCGACTACTGGATCGTGCGCAAGATGGATGCGCATGCCTGGAGCGAGGTGTGGCTGCCGCAACGCGGCTGGGTGCGGGTGGATCCCACCGCCGCGGTGGCGCCGGAGCGGATCTTCGACACGCTGGAAGATCGCCTGGGCGCGGACACCGGCGCGGTGTTCCAGCGCAATCCGCTGTTCGACGCGGGCGACTGGCTGCGGCGCGGCTGGAACGATCTGGTGCTGGGTTTCGACGCCCGCCGCCAGCAGCACATGCTCAGGGCGCTGGGTCTGCCTCCGCTGGACGGCGGCCGGCTGGGCGCGTTGTTCGCGCTGGCCGCGCTGCTTGCCGTGGGTGCGATGGCCTGGTTGCTGGCCCGCGGCGAACGCGAGCGCGATCCGTTGCTGCGGGCCTGGCACGCGCTGGGCGCGCGCTACGCGCGGATCGGACTGGGCCGCCAGCCCCACGAGCCGGCGCTGGACTGGGCGCGGCGGGTCGCCGCCAGCCATCCGGCCGCCGGCGCGGTGCTGGTCCCGCTCAGCCAACGTTTCGCCGAGGCGCGCTACGCTGCCGCCGTGAGCGACATTCCCGCGCTGGTTCGCGACCTGCGCCGCCATCGGCCCTGAAGGAGATTTCCATGAAACTTCGTCACCTCATGCTAGCCGGCGCCGTCGCGGCCCTCGCCGCCTGCGCCACCGCCCCGCAACCACTGCAAGGCACCTTCACCCCGGTCACGCCGCGCGACGCCGTCGCCGGTGCGCAGGTGGGTTCGCAGGTGCGCTGGGGCGGCCGCATCATCGAAACCAAGCCAGGCCAGGACAGCACCTGCTTCCAACTGGTCTCGCGTCCGCTGAACGCCACCGGCCGGCCTATGGAATCGGCGCCAGACGCGACCGACGGCCGCTTCCTCGCCTGCCGCTCCGGCTTCTACGATCCGGCCGTGTTCGCGCCGGGCCGCGAAGTGACCTTCGTCGGCCGCATCAACAGCTACGAGAACACCCGCATCGGCGAGTACGACTACCGCCTGCCGAGGGTGGACGCCGACGTGGTCTACCTGTGGCCGGAAGTGCGCGAGGTCGAAGTGCGTCCTTCGCCGTTCTATGACCCGTTCTGGGGTCCCTACTGGGGACCGCGCTGGGGTTATTGGGGCTGGTGGTGATCGCCCCCGTGGCCTGAGGATTGGCCGGATGCAAAACGCCGCTCATCGAGCGGCGTTTTTCTTTGGTCGTGTCCCACATCACTGGACTGCCCCTTTCCTCGTCATTCCGGCGAATGACGGAATCCATTTTCCGGGACGATGGATCATCGCGGATGCGAGGGCATCGCGCGAACGTGATTCCAGCTTGCGCTGGAATGACGGCTTGCGGTGGGCACCGCGTGGGAGATCAGCGGCCGGGGACGCCGAAGTGGCCCAGCGGGGCGCCGGCCAGCAGGTGCAGGTGCAGGTGGAACACGGTCTGCCCGGCGTGTTCGCGGCAGTTCATCACCACCCGGTAGCCGTCCTGGGCGAAGCCTTCGCGGCGCGCGTACTCGGCCGCCGCCAGCACCAGCTTGCCGACCAGCGCGGCCTGTTCCGGCAGCAGGTCGTCCATGGTGGGAATCAGCACGTGCCTGGGAATGAACAGCACGTGCACCGGCGCCTGCGGTGCGATGTCCTTGAAACCGAGCACCTCATCGTCTTCGTAGACGATGGTGGCGGGAATCTCGCGGCGGAGGATCTTGCCGAACAGGGTGTCGTTCTGGGTCATGGCGCGGTCCGGGATGGGGTGGGTGCAAGCATAGTGCCTGGCGGTCGACATCGATGCATTGTGGGAGCGACGTAAGTCGCGATTGCGGTGAAGCGGACGAAACCGACCAGAGCTATCGCGACTTACGTCGCTCCCACAAGACAGGGCGGGAAATGCTTCAGGGCATCTCGCTGCGCGAGCCGAAGGCGTGCGAAAGGGTGCCGCGATCCACGTATTCCAGTTCGCCGCCCAGCGGTACGCCGTGGGCCAGGCGGCTCGGCTTGACGTTGTGCTGACGGGCCAGTTGCGCGAGATAGTGTGCGGTGGCCTCGCCTTCCACGGTGGGATTGGTGGCGATGATCAGCTCGCTGATCTCGCCCTGCTTCAGGCGTTCGCCAAGCTGTTCCAGGCCCAGTTCGCGCGGGCCGATGCCGTCCAGCGGCGACAGCCGGCCCTGCAGGATGAAGTACACCCCGCGATAGCCGGTGGCTTGCTCGATGGCGAGTCGATCGGCGGGCGATTCCACCGCGCACAGCAGGTGCCGATCGCGGCTGCCGCTGGCGCAGATCGCGCAGATCTCGCCCTCGGTGAAATCGCGGCACTGGCTGCAATGCCCGATCCGCTCCAGCGCCACGGACAAGGTCTCGGCCAGGTGCTTGCCGCCCTCGCGTTCGCGCTCCAGCAGGTGGTAGGCCATGCGCTGGGCGGTCTTCTGGCCCACGCCCGGCAGCACGCGCAGGGATTCGATCAGTTGTTCGAGCAGGGACAGGGACATGGACGTGCGAAGGAAAAGAAGCCGCCCGGCGCGGCGGGCGGCATGGCATGCATCTGTCGGAAGCGGTTCACGCGTGGCGGGCGTTCATCGAAACCCGTTGGCACGTCGTCCACCCGTGGGCTCAGAACGGCAGCTTCATGCCCGGCGGCATCGGCATGCCGGCGGTCAGCGCGCCCATGCGCGACTTGGATTCGGCGTCGATCTTGTTGGAGGCGTCGTTGAAGGCGGCGGCCACCAGATCCTCCAGCATTTCCTGGTCACCGAGCAGCGACGGATCGATGCGGACCTTGCGGCACTCCTTGGCGCCGGTGAGGGTCACGCTGACCATGCCGCCGCCGGCGTTGCCGGTGATTTCCAGCTTGGCGATCTCTTCCTGGGCGCGTTGCAGGTTTTCCTGCATCTTCTGCGCCTGCTGCATGAGTTGGGCGATGTTTCCACGCATGTGTGCTTACTCTTCGAATGGACGGATGGAATCCGGTACGACCTTCGCGCCGTGTTGCTCGATCAGGCGCTGCACGTCCGGGTGGTTCATGAAATCCTGCTCGGCGGCTATCTGCTGTTCGCCGCGTTCACGATCGGTGCGCTGGCGCAGCGTTTCCGAGCCCGCCGGCGCGGCCTGGAACACGATCTTCGGCGCGGTGCCGTAGCGCTGGGCGATGGCGTCGCCGAGATCGCGGACGGAACGCTCCGAGCGCAGGTAGTCGAAGCCCGGATCCAGCGACAGCTGCAGCACGCCGCTGTCGTAGCCGACGAACGCCGCGTTCTCGACCAGTTGGCGGGTGGCGCCCTTCAGTTCGCTGTTGCTGGCGAAGTGCATCCATACATCGGCGTTGGTGATGCCGATGTCGGAGGAAAAGGCGAAGTCGCGATCGGCGGGATGGGCTTCCTGCTTCGGCGTCGATGTCGGGGTTGCGGCGACTGGGGCCGGTGCCGATGGTGGCGGTGCCATCGCCTGGGAAGGCGCAATCGCCGCCGGCGCGGAAGACACGGCGCGCGGCGGTTCGACCGGCCACGGCGGCGTGTCGTCATCGGCGGCCGGCGCGGGCATCGGCGCGGCAGCGGGTCGCGGTGTGGCGGCGGGGGCTGCCTGGTCGGCCACCGCGCGCACGGGCGCGGTTTCCGAAGGTTTGGAAGCGGCGCTCGTCGTCGCGGCGGGCATCGACGCCGCTTGCCGCGTCGTCGGCACGGCTTCGCCCTTGCCCTCGCCCGTCGCGGGCGCCGGGCGGAACGCCAGCATGCGCAGCACGCTCATTTCGAAACCGGCGCGGGCGCTGGGCGCCAGCGGCAGATCGCGACGTCCGCCAAGCGCCATCTGGTACCACAGCTGCACCACTTCCGGCCGCAGTTGCGATGCGAATCTATCCGCATCCACGCCCTCGCCGTCCGCGCCGGCGCCGGGCACCAGTTGGCGCACCTGGATGCGATGCAGCGCTTCGGCGAGCGCTTCCAGCACTCCATCCCAGTCGGGCGAGAAATCGGCCAGCGCGGCGACCACCTGCAACAGGCGTTCGCCATCACCTTCGGCCAGCGCCTCCAGCATCGCGCCGACCTGGGTGCGATCGACCGTGCCGAGCATGGTGCGCACGCCCTCGTCGCGCAGCGCGCCGCCGGCATAGGCGATGGCCTGATCCAGCAGCGACAGGCCGTCGCGCAGGCTGCCGTCGGCGGCCTTGGCGATCTGGCGGATCGCGCCGTCGTCGGCCTCGATGCCTTCGGCACCCAGGATCTTGGCGATCTGGCCCGCGATCTGCGGCTCTTCCAGCCGCTTGAGGTTGAACTGCAGGCAGCGCGACAGCACCGTCACCGGCAGCTTCTGCGGATCGGTGGTGGCGAGCAGGAACTTGACGTGTTCCGGCGGCTCTTCCAGCGTCTTCAGCAGCGCGTTGAACGCCGCCTTCGACAGCATGTGCACTTCGTCGATCAGGTAGACCTTGAACTTGCCGCGCGAGGGCATGTACTGCGCGTTCTCGATCACCTCGCGGACGTCGTCCACGCCGGTGTTGGACGCGGCGTCGATTTCCAGCAGATCGATGTAGCGGCCGGCGTCGATGTCCAGGCAGGCCGCACACTGGCCGCAGGGATCGGCACTGGTGCCCTTCTCGCAATTCAGCGACTTGGCGAAGATGCGGGCGATCGTGGTCTTGCCGACGCCACGGGTACCGGTGAACAGGAAGGCGTGATGGACGCGGCCGGTGTCCAGCGCGTTGCTGAGCGCGCGGACCACGTGTTCCTGCCCCACCAGTTCGGCGAAGCGCTTCGGACGCCACTTGCGGGCGAGGACGAGATAGCTCATCGGTGGATTTTGCCACACCCGGTCGCGGTCAAGGCCGGAACCGATGGATACACTGCCGGCCAGGACGGACGCCGGACGCGTCCATGACAGGGATCCGCATGTTCCATCGTTTTCGGGCCGTTCCAGCCGCCTGCTGCCTGCTGTTCACCGCCTTTTCGGCCAGCGCCGCCGCGCCGGCGGTCCGCAGCGAGGTCAAGGGCCTGCATATCGCCGCCCGCGACGCGCTGCCCGCGCCACGCGAGCCGCAGATGCTGGAGGAAGGCCATTTCTGCCGGATGCAGGTCACCGAACCGAAGACCACGGCCGGCCGCGCCGTCGCCGCGCGCGGCTGGTACGTCACCAGCGAGGTCCAGGCCGGCGGGTATACCAGCGTGGGCGCCTTCAGCCGCGGGGGCGAAGGCACCAGCGGCACCTGCTTGATCGCCGACGGCAACGTGTTCGTGTTCCGCGGCCCGGCGCTGGCGGCCATCGTGTATGGCGATCCGGCCGAGGACGAATATGTGGGCGGGCCGATTGGTGGCGTCGCCGGGACGACGTTGCCGGATCGGGTCCGGATCACCGACCGGACGCCCCCCAACCTGGCCCAGGCCGACCTCCGCTTCAGCGCGGACGCCATTGAAGTGGTGGCGGTGGCTGAACGGGAAACATTCTGCGGCAACCTGGTGATTCCCAATCTCCGTGGCATGGATATCCCGAAAGCCCGGAAGATCCTGGCCAAGGGGGGCTGGCGCCCGGCTCCGCCAGCGGCGACGGACGAGGAAGACCGCTTCGACGCCGCAGCCGGTTACCGCGCCGAGGGCCTGACCGAATTCGAGACCTGCTCCGGCACCGGCTATGGCTTCTGCGCGGTGAACTATGAACGTGCCGACGGCGCGCAACTGCACGTGACCACGCTCGGCGACGAGCCGCCCACCGTCTCCGCCTACGACGTCCAGTGCGAGGCCCGGTGAACCCTCCGGATGTTTTTGCCCTGCCCGGGGAAATTCCGTAGAATGCCCGACTCCCCGCGGACCGGCCGGTCCCTGGGGACCCGGAGAGGTGTCCGAGTGGTTGAAGGAGCACGCCTGGAAAGTGTGTAAGCGTCTAAACCGCGCTTCGGGGGTTCGAATCCCCCTCTCTCCGCCAGATTGAATGACGTAGTGAAGGCTCCATGTCCGTGATGTTTCGCCGGGACTTGGAGAGGGGGTGAGAACCCCCGGGTTCGACAAACCGCGCAGCGGTTTGCACGGCGAAGCCGCCCGCAGGGCGAGGCGCGCAGCGCCGAATGAATCCCCTCTCTCCGCCAGATTTCGAGCAATACACGGGCCGCGCGCAGCGCGGCCCTCGTCTATGGTGACCCCGTCGGTCCCTCGCGACGCTAGGTTGAAAACCCCGCCAGGGCCGGAAGGCAGCAACGGTATCGACTGATGCGGGCGCCGAGGTCAACCGGCGGGGTCATCGCCTTTTCCGACCCTGTAGAGCCGAGCTTGCTCGGCGGCGGAAGGTCACCGGTACTCGGACCGTTCAAGCGGAGCAAGCTCCGCTCTACGGGGCGTGGAGATTCTTGTAGCGCCGAGCTTGCTCGGCGGCGGAAGGTCACCGCTACTCGGACCGTCCAAGCGGAGCAAGCTCCGCTCTACGGGGCGTGGAGATTCCTGTAGCGCCGAGCTTGCTCGGCGACGCAAGGTCACCGGTATTCGGACCGTTCAAGCGGAGCAAGCTCCGCTCTACGGGCGTGGAGATTCCTGTAGCGCCGAGCTTGCTCGGCGGCGGAAGGTCACCGGTACTCGGACCGTTCAAGCGGAGCAAGCTCCGCTCTACGGGCGTGGAGATTCCTGTAGCGCCGAGCTTGTCTCGACGGCGGAAGGTCACCGGCATTCGGACCGATCAAGCGGAGCAAGCTCCGCTCTACGGGAACAGGACCACCGCGCCGGGTTCGCGGCTGGTGACCCAGTAATCGATGACCTGCCATTTCTGGGTGTCCACCACAGCGATGCGATCACCGCCACTGAGCGCGATGTAGGCGCGAGGTTTCACCGGATCGACGGTGATGCCGATCGGCAGTGCACCTCGGCCCAGGGCGGTGTCGCGGATGTCCATGCCTTCGCGCGTCAGCGGCACGCGGGTCAGCGCGAGCTTGGTGCGGGCGTCGAAGACCTGGAGTTCGGCGTTGCGGGCGTTGACCACGCAGGCATGGCGCCCATCGGAGGTGAACGCCACGCGCAACGGAAAGCCGCGGCTGGACATGCGCCGCCGCACCGCCAGCGTGTTGGGATCGTGCACGGTCACGGTGCCTTCGTCGCGATTGGCGACCCACAGTTCCAGGCCATCCGGACGCAGGGCGATGCCTTCGGCGCCCTTGCCCGCCGGTCGCTCCAGCAGGAGCTTGCCGGCCACCAGGTCGACGCGACTGACCGTTCCGCGTCCCAGCTTGCTGACGTAGGCATGGCGACGATCCACGCTGACCGCCAGCATGTGGCCGATGCCGTCGCCGATATCGATGGCGCGGGTCACCTTGCCTTCGTCCACGTCCACCAGCAGCAGGCTGGCGCTGCCCTCGGCGGTGACCACCACGCGCCCGGCGTCCAGGAAACGGATGCCGTGCGGCGCGCCATGGGTGCCCAGATCGATGGTGCGGGTCGGGCGGCCTGCGTGCAGGTCCAGCACCGACAGCGTGCTGCCGGACACTTCGCTGCCGTAGTTGCTGACCACCGCGGTGCGGCCGTCCGGCGAGATCGCGATTTCATGCGGCGAATCGCCGGTGCGGTATTCCCCGCGCTTGCGACCGTCCTGCGCGGACAACCGCCAGACGCTGTCGGCGGACTGGTTGCTGACCAGCAGATCCGCGCACCATCCGGACAACGGCGCGCACAACGCCAACCACAACAGCAAACGTCCCTGTTCCCTGTTCCGCGTAAGCATCCTTTCCTCAATCCGTTGTCGGTGTCGGGTGCAGCCAGCCGGCATCGCCGGCCGCATAGCGTTCGTGCTTCCAGATCGGCACGCGCGATTTCACTTCGTCGATGATCCAGCGGCAGGCGGCGAAGGCCGCGTCGCGATGGCCGGCGTTCACTCCGACCCAGACCGCGAGGTCGCCGATGGCCAGTTCGCCGATCCGGTGCACGCAGCGCGCGTCGTGGATGGCGAACCGTTCGCAGGCTTCGGCCAGGATCCGCTCGCCTTCCTTCTCCGCCAGTTCCACATAGGCTTCATAACGCAAACCGTTCACGGCGCGGCCATCGTTGTGGTTGCGCACCCAGCCTTCGAAGGCGGCGAACGCGCCGGCGCGCTCGTCCAGCAACGCCGAGCGCAACGGCGCCGGATCGAACGGAATGTCGCTCAGGGCAAAACGCGGCATGGCTCAGCCTCCGCTCACCGGCGGAATGAACGCGACCTCGCTGCCTTCGCGCGGTGCGTCCTCCCAACGGGCGAAATCCCCGTCCACCGCCACGCGCAGGTGGGCGACGGGCAGACGGAAGCCGTGGCGCGCCTGCAACTCGGCGTAGACGCCGCGCAGATCCGGCGCGCCGGTGATCAGGGTTTCCTCGGCCACGCCGGCGGCATCGCGCAGGCTGGCGAAGTAACGCACGATCAGCCGCCGGCTCATGCCAGCGTCCCCACGTCGCGTTTGCCGCCGCGCTTGCCGAGCAGCCGCGCCGGTCCCAGCACGATGGCGTGTGACAGCGCCTTGCACATGTCGTACACGGTCAGCGCGGCCACGGTGGCGCCGGTCAACGCCTCCATCTCCACGCCGGTGCGATTAATGGTGCGCACCGAGCAGCGGATGTCCAGGCTGCGCTCGTCATGCCAGTCGATGGCGATGCGGCAGCCGTCGATGGGCAGCGGATGGCAGAACGGAATCAGTTCGTGCGTGCGCTTGACCGCCATGGTGCCGGCGATGATGGCGGTATCGACGATGCCGCCCTTGGCGCTGCGCAGGCCATTGGCACGCAGTTGCTGCGCGACGGCGGCCGGAAACTTCACCCGGCATTCCGCGATCGCTTCGCGCGCGGTTGCCGGCTTGGCGGACACATCCACCATCGCCGGGCGTCCGGCGGCGTCGAGGTGCGTCAGCGCGAGGGTCGGTTTCTTCATGGGTCGGCGTGCGGTCCAGGCCGCACATGGTAGCGTCCGGCGCGGGCGGCGCACATCCGGGATCAGCCGCCGATCAGGTACATCTCGACCGGCCGGCCATGGCGGGCGCCGGTCTGGCCGCGCTGCTCGCTGTAGCGGTCCTCGCGCGAGCGCCACAGCGAGGCCACGTGCGTCGTCAGCTCGTGCTCGCCCTGCGCCAGGGCCGAACGCAGGTCGGCACCCTCGCTGGCGAACAGGCAGGTGTACAGGTGGCCGTCGGCCGACACCCGCGCCCGGTGGCAGTCGCCGCAGAACGGCGCGCTGACCGAACTGACGAAACCGATTTCGCCCTGGCCGTCGTCGAAGGCGTGTCGCTCGGCCACCTCGCCGCGGTAGTTGGCCTGCACCGGATGCAGCGGCCAGCGCGCGGCGATGCGATCGCGCAGTTCCGCCGACGGCACCATCTGGTCGCGCCGCCAGCCGTTGCGGGTGCCCACGTCCATGTACTCGATGAAGCGCACCACGTGGCCGCTGCCGCGGAAGTGTTCCAGCAGCGGCAGCACCTGCCGCTCGTTGAGGCCGCGCTGGACCACGCAGTTGATCTTGAGCCGCTCGAATCCGGCCGCCACCGCCGCGTCGATGCCGGCCAGCACGTCCTGCACGCGGCCGCGGCCGCCGGACATGGCTGCGAACACGTCCGGATCCAGCGCATCCAGGCTGACGGTCAGGCGACGCAGGCCGGCCTGCTTCAATGCCGCCGCCTGCGCGCGCAGCAGCGTGCCGTTGGTGGTCAGCGCCACGTCGTCCAGGCCCGGCAGGCGGGTCAGGCGGGCGACCAGATCCGGCAGGCCCTTGCGCAGCAGCGGCTCGCCGCCGGTGAGGCGCAGCTTGGTGACGCCCAGCGAAATGAAGGCACGCACCAGCGTTTCGATCTGGTCGAAGGACAGCCGCGAGGCGGCGTCCAGCCCATAGTCGTCCGGCACCCGGTCGGCCGGCATGCAATAGCCGCAGCGGAAGTTGCACGCTTCGATCACCGACAGGCGCAGGTCGCGCAACGGCCGGCCCAGGCGATCTTCCGGCGGCGGCGGGATCGCGTTCACCGCGCTTCCATCCCATCGCGCAGCGGCTTCAACGACAGCGTCTGCCCGGGTTCGGCGACCTGGTGACCACGCCCGCGCATCGCCGCGCCATCGGCGGCGCTGGCGTAGTGGTACAGCACGCAGCGCGCCAGCAACGCCGGCGGGTACTCGCGTTCCAGATCCTCGATCCCGCTGTGCGAGGGATTGCCGTGCAGCGCGCAATCGTGCGCGATCACTTCATCGGCATCGGCGAAGCGCGCCAGCATCTCCGGAATCGGCCGGGTGTCGCCGGTCCACACCAGGCTGCCGGGCAGGCGCAGGCCAAACGCGGTCTCCGGCCAGTGGTGGCGCACCGGAAATGCCTCCAGCCGCACACCCTCGTGCCAGAACGCGCCGCCGACCGGAATCAGCTGGAACGCGTCCCAGAAATTGGCGCCGCCCTCGGCCAGCACATTGGGATACTCGCCCACGCGCTGGTGCAGCAGTGGCACCACCGGCGCGGGCACGTACAGGCGTACGCGGCCCCGGCGCGAAGGCTCGAAATAGTGGCCGACGAACAGGCGCTCGAAGCCGGCCACATGATCCAGGTGCACATGGGTCACGAACAGCGCCTGCGGCCATTCGCCATAGTGTTCGAGAAACGCGGTCAGGCCTTCGCCGCCGCAGTCGATGGTCAGCCAGGGGCGGCCGTCGCGCTCGATCGTGGCCATCGCCGACCCCAGCGCCACCGCCGTCGCACTGCCCACGCCATGGAAGCGCAGCCGCCAGTCCATCTCAGAAACCCCGTGACCAGGCCTGATCATAGGCCCGGCGCAGGCGGGCGAAGTCCTGGCGCACGTCCTCGCCGGACCGCGATCCGCGCAGCTTCAGCAACGAGCGCAGCAGGCGCGCCAGGTTCTGTTCGCGCCAGCCGGTGGCAGGAATGCGCAGGCGGCCGCGATCGAAGTCGATCAGCCAGCCCTTGCCCTGCTCGTCGAACAGGATGTTGTGGGCGTTGAGGTCGGCATGCTGGAGCCCGGCCCGGTGGAAGCGGGCAATCAGCCGGCCGGCCTCTTCCCAGGGTGCGCGCAGTTCCTGCGCGAGGGTGGCCAGCGAGGTCACCCCGGCCAGCCGCTCCATCAGCAGGGCGGCGCGGTAGAACATGCCTTCGTGGACGTATTGGGCCGCGACCGGCTGCGGCACCGGCAGGCCGCGCGCCAGCAGCGCGCGCATCAGCCGGAACTCGGCGAAACTGCGGGTCTTGTCCGGGCCCCGCCACAGGTAGCGGTCCCGGCTGGCGCGCGCGGCCAGCCCGCCGCGCAGGTAGCGCCGCAGCACGCACTGGCTGGACGGCGCTTCGATGAACCAGGCCCCGCCGCGCCCGCCGTCGCCGACCGGTTGGGCGCGATCGCCCCACTTCTCCGGCACGAACCAGTCCGGATTGGCTTGCCGCAGGTGCTGGCGGTCGAACAGAATCGCACCGTATCCGCGGCCTTCGCGGAACGGCGTCAGGGATTCCGTGGCGTCGAAACTGACCATCCAGCGAGTCTAACAACTCTTGTCCGCCATCCCCCAATCGATCTGCCTGCTGCGCCTGTCGGCGCTCGGCGATGTGACCCACGTGGTGCCGCTGGTGCGCACCCTGCAGCGGCACTGGCCGCGGACCCGCCTGCACTGGGTCATCGACAAGGCCGGGCACAAGCTGCTGGACGGCCTGGAGGGCGTGACCTTCCACACCTACGACAAGCGCAGCGGCCTAGCCGGCATGCGCGCCCTGCGCCGGGAGCTGCCGGCCGGCGGCTTCGACGTGCTGCTGCAGATGCAGGTGGCCCTGCGCGCCAACGTGCTGTCGGCCTTCATCCCGGCCCGGCGGCGCATCGGCTACGACCACGCGCGCTCCAAGGATCTGCATGGCCTCTTCATCAACGAGCGCATCCCCGACCGCCCGGGCATCCATGTACTGGACGCGATCGGCAGCTTCTGCGAACCGCTGGGCCTGAAACAGGACCAGGTGATCTGGGACCTGCCCTATCCGCGGGAAGCGCGCGACTGGGCCGCCGCGCAATGGCCGCAGGACGGGGCGCCGGTGCTGATGATTTCCCCGTGCTCCAGCCACGTGCGCCGCAACTGGCATGCCGATCGTTACGCCGCGCTCGCCGATCACGCCGCCGGCCACGGCTGGCGGGTGGTGCTGTGCGGCGGTCGCAGCGATCTGGAGCGCAGCACCACCGATGCGATTCTCGCCGCGATGCGCGCGCCGGCCCTGGACCTGGTCGGCAAGGACACGCTGAAGCAGTTGCCCGCGCTGCTGGAGCGCGCCGACCTGCTGGTCACGCCGGACTCCGGCCCGATGCATATCGCCAACGCGGTCGGCACCAAGGTGCTGGGCCTGCACGCGGCCAGCAATCCGCGCCGCAGCGGCCCCTATTCGGATATCCGCTACTGCGTGGACCGCTATGACGCCGCCGCGCGCAAATACCTTGGCAAACCGGCCGACGCGTTGAAGTGGGGCACCAAGATCGAGTTCGACGAGGTGATGGATCTGGTCACCGTCGAAGATGCGATCGCGGCGTTCGAACGCTATCGGGCCGATACCGCGCGCTGACATGATTGCGGGCGCATAATTCCGGATCCGCCGCACCGGGAATCCGCCATGTCGCTCGCCACGCTGCTCGGAATCGAACTGCCGCTGCTGCAAGCACCAATGGCCGGCGTGCAGGGCAGCCGGCTGGCCATTGCAGTGAGCCAGGCCGGTGGCCTAGGCGCCCTGCCCTGCGCGATGCTGTCAGCGGACGCCGTCCGCGCGGAAGTCGCGGCCATCCGCGCGCAGACCGAAGCGCCATTCAATCTCAATTTCTTCTGCCATGCGCCGCCGCAACCGGATCCGGCGCGTGAAGCCGCCTGGCGGCTCAGACTCACCGCCGACTACGCCCGCTTCGGCCTGGATCCGGATGCCTTTCCGGCCGGCGCGGGACGGCGGCCTTTCGATGCCGATCTGCTGGCGCTGGTGCGCGAACTGCACCCGCCCGTGATCAGCTTCCATTTCGGGCTGCCGGATGAGGCGCTGATCGCGCCGCTGCGCGAATGGGGCTGCAAGTTGCTGGCCTCGGCCACCACGGTGGAGGAAGCGCGCTGGCTGGAGACGCGCGGCGTCGATGCAATCATCGCGCAGGGACTGGAAGCCGGCGGGCACCGCGGCCTTTTCCTCACCGACGACCTCACCACCCAGTCCGGCACCTTCACCCTGTTGCCGCAGATCGTCGCAGCGGTGCGTTGCCCGGTAATTGCGACCGGTGGCATCGCCGACGCGGCCGGCGTGGCGGCGGCGATGGCGCTGGGCGCGGCGGGCGTGCAGGTCGGCACCGCTTTTCTGCTATGCCCCGAGGCCGATACCGGTCCGCTGCACCGCGCGGCCCTGCAAAGCCCGGCGGCGGCGCACACCGCGCTGACCAACGTGTTCACCGGACGTCCCGCGCGCGGCATCGTCAACCACGCGATGCGCACGCTGGGGCCGATGGCGACTGACGCGCCCGCGTTTCCGCTCGCAAGCGCGGCCATGGCGCCCTTGCGGCAAGCGGCCGAGGCGCGTGGCAGCGGCGACTATTCGCCGCTGTGGGCCGGCCAGAACGTGTCCGGCACGCAGGCGATACCCGCGGCGCAAATGGTGTGGGATCTGGCGCGGGGATTCGGCACGCAGGAACCGACCTGCCTGGTGTAGTCCCGCGCGCGGTGGTTACGGCGTCGCGCCGGTCTTGTAGTCCTGGTAGGACTTCTCTTCCACGTAGCTGGAGCCCAGCGCCAGGTTGATGTCCTTCTTGATGCGCGCGCGTTCGTCGTTCTCGAAGTAGACGCTGCGCGCCAGGCGGACGAATTCCTCATCGAAGGCCTGCGCCTTCTCCTTGACGCGGATGTCGTCCTCGATCACCCACAGGCGCTCGTTGACCGCCTTGAGCTGGGCGCGCAGTTCACTGATGTTGTTGACCGCCGCCGGATGCGCCATCCAGGTTTTTTCCAGTGCGCTCAGTTCGTTGCGCACGTTGGCCAGCTTGGCCGGGTCGCTCATCCGCTCGGACTTGATCTGCAGGATGGCGATCTTGTCGAGCAGTTCGCCGAAGGAAACGGGGACGAGGATTTCGGACATGGCGCGGCACCGCGAAAACGGGACGGCCAGTGTACCGGATGGCGGATACACGCCCGCTCGCACGGCGCTAACATGGTCGCTTTCCGCATCGGGATGTCCTCCATGAATTCATCGGCCCAACGGGTTGTCGTCACCGGCGCTTTCGGCGCGCTTGGCCGGGTGGTGGTGCAATCGCTGGTCGCTTCGGGCGCGACGGTGGCAGCGCTGGATCACGCGCCCGCTCCCGCCGAAACCACCGCCGGCGTGCATGCCTTCGGCGGCATCGACCTGGCCGATGCCGAGGCGGCAAGGACCGCGCTGGAGCAGGCCAGGCAGGCGCTCGGCGGCATCGGCGCGCTGGTGAACATCGCCGGTGGCTTCCACTGGGAAACCCTGGCCGAAGGCAGCCTGGACACCTGGGACCGGCTCTACCGGCTGAACCTGCGCACGGCCGTGGCCGCCAGCCAGGCCGCGCTGCCGTTCCTGCTCGCCGCCGGCGGCGGCCGCATCGTCAATATCGGCGCGGCCGGCGCAGTCAAGGCCGGCACCGGCATGGGCGCCTACGCGGCCTCCAAGGCCGGCGTGGCGCGCCTTACCGAGGCGATGGCGGAGGAATTCAAGGATCGCGGCATCACCGTCAACGCGCTGCTGCCCAGCATCATCGACACCCCCGCCAACCGCGCCGACATGCCGGACGCCGACACCTCGCGCTGGGTGACCCCGGAACAACTGGCGGGGGTGGTCCGGTTCCTGCTGTCCGAACCGGCCGCCGCGATCACCGGCGCGCTGATTCCGGTGACTGGTCGGGTCTGAGAAGTTCCCGAAACGCAAAAGCCCCCTTGCGGGGGCCCTGTAAGGTGCGGAGAGGGATTCACTCGGCACTGCGTGCCTCGCCCTGCGGGCGGCTTCGCCGTGCAGAACGGCTGCGCCGTTCTGTCGAACCCGTCGGGGTTCTCTCCAGATCCCCACACTCCGCCAGATACGCAAAAGCCCCCTTGCGGGGGCCCTTGCGTATCTGGCGGAGAGGGGGGGATTCGAACCCCCGATACGCTATTAACGTATGCCTGATTTCGAGTCAGGTACATTCAACCACTCTGCCACCTCTCCGGTGGTCCCCGACGCGCGGCCGGGGGCGTGAATGATACGGGTCGGGCCCTCCGCCGACAAGCCGAAGCTGAAGATTCCGGCCGGATTCGTCGTTTCCCACTGAACGAAAACTCTCCCGGGCTCGCTTTTGCTTGCCCGCTGTCCGTTTCGCCCGGATCATTCCGTATCAACCAGCAGGGAACTTCCCTCCCCCGCTCCCACCATCAGGACATCAATGATCGAATTCGGGCACATCACCCACGTAGGCCTCAGAAGGGAGCTGAACGAGGACACCTACTACGGCGACAGCGAGCTGGGACTGTGGCTGGTGGCCGATGGCATGGGGGGGCACGCCTGCGGCGAGGTGGCCAGCGCGCTGGCGCGCGAGACCATCGTGCGCGAGATCCGCGATGGCACGCCGCTGCACCAGGCCATCCGCATCGCCGACGAGGAAATCATCCGCACCTCCCGGCGCCGCAACGACACCCTGCCGATGGGCACCACGGTGGTCGCCGCGCGGGTCCAGGGCAACCGTTTCGAGGTGGCGTGGGTCGGCGACAGCCGCGCCTACCTGTGGCGCGACGGCCAGTTGGCCCAATTGAGCCAGGACCACAGCTACGTGCAGGAACTGATCGCACAGGGTTCGCTGACCAGCGAACAGGCACGCTCGCATCCACACCGCAACGTGGTGACCCAGGCGCTGGGCGTGACCGATCCGACCCATCTCAACGTTGAAACCCTCACCGGCGAACTGCGTCCGGGCATGCAGTTGCTCCTGTGCAGCGACGGGCTGACCGAGGAAGTGGACGATCGCAGTATCGCGGACACCCTGAGGCTGTCCGACTGCAGCGCGCAGGAATGCGTGGATTGCCTGATCGCCGCGGCCCTCGATGGCGGTGGTTCGGACAACGTCACCGCCATCCTGGTGCGCTGCCACTGACGTAGAGCGGAGCTTGCTCCGCTTGCCCCCGGATCTCCGCCCCGGTTCGCCGAGCAAGCTCGGCGCTACGAGGTATGTTGCCTGCTCCGCCCTGAGATTCAGGCGATGGCGGTTTCGGCCATGGCCGGGGTGTCGAGTTCGTCCCACAACGCCTTGCCGGCTTTCTTGCGCAGTTTTTCCAGGCGCGCCTCGTGCGCGGCCTGTTCCGCCTCGCCGATCTGCACGCGCGGGCGCGGGCCGGCGGCCAGGCCGCTGAAATCGGCCGCCACCACCGCCGCGCCGGAACTCGGTTCGTCCAGGCCGGCAAAGCCGATTTCCCGCTGGCCGGCGGTCAGCGCGAGGTAGACATCGCAGAGCAGCTGGGCGTCGAGCAGCGCGCCGTGCAACTGGCGATGGGTGTTGTCCACGCCCAGCCGCTTGCACAGCGCGTCCAGCGAATTGCGCTGTCCCGGGAAGCGTTGGCGCGCCAGCAGCAGCGAGTCCTCCACGGTCACCCGATCCTGCAGGCGCCCGTAGTGCTCGCCCAGCAACGACAGTTCGTAGTCGAGGAAGCCCACGTCGAACGCGGCGTTGTGGATGATCAGTTCCGCGCCGTCGATGAAGGCGAGGAACTCGTCGGCGATCTGCGCGAACAGCGGCTTGTCCGACAGGAAATCCAGGCTCAGGCCGGTGACCTCCGCCGCGCCCTGCTCGAACTCGCGCTGCGGATGGATGTACTGGTGGTAGGTGCGGCCGGTGGGCCGGCGTTCGAGCAGTTCGACGCAACCGATTTCCACGATGCGGTTGCCCTTCTTCCATTCCAGGCCGGTGGTTTCGGTGTCGAGGATGATCTGTCGCATGCGTCTGTCTTGCCTATTGCTTGTCTGATTGCCAAGCGAACAACTTCAGTTCGATGTCGTCCGCCGCCAGCCGGACCATTTCACGGTACCCGAAATCCAGGCCCTGCAGGGTCCGGATCGAGGCCGCATTGTCCGGGTCCACCACCGCCAGCACGGTGGCGATGCCCTGTTCGCGCGCCGCAGCGAGCACTGCCCGCGCGGCCTCGGCCACGTAACCATGGCCACGAAAACGCGGCAGCAGGGCGTAACCGAGATCGGGATGCGCCAGCGGCGGCCGCTTGATCAACCCGCACATGCCCACCGCCGCGCCGTCCTCGCGCCGTTCCACCCGATACAGGCCGAAACCGTTGAGCCGGTAGCTCGCCACCGGTCCGTCGCGCAGGTAGTCGACTGCCTGCGCCAGCGAATGCACGCCGCGGTCGCCGATGTAGCGGAGGAAATCCGGGTCGTTGAGCAGTTCCAGCACGAAGGCGGTATCGCCGGGTGCATGCTCCGACAGCTCGAACAGGCGCAGGCGCTCGGTTTCGAGCACGGGTGAAAGATTCATGCCGCTTACTTTACCGCGCCGCCGTCTCGGAACCTGAGCGCCTGCATGCGCGCCAGCTGATCGACGCGTTCGTTGTCCGGGTCCCCGTTGTGGCCTTTCACCCAGTGCCATTCGATGCGATGGCGCCGGGTCGCCTCGTGCAGGCGCTCCCACAGATCACGATTCTTGACCGGGTCGCCGGCGGCGGTCTTCCAGTTGCGCCGCACCCAGTTGGGCATCCATTCGGTGATGCCCTGGCGCACGTACTGGGAATCGATGTACAGCGCGACCGCGCATCCCTCGGTGAGGGTCTCCAGCGCCACGATCGCCGCCATCAACTCCATCCGGTTGTTGGTGGTCTGGGCTTCACCCCCGGAAAGTTCGCGCTCCTTCTTCTGGTAGCGCAACAGGGCGGCCCAGCCCCCGGGCCCGGGATTGCCCAGGCAGGAGCCGTCGGTATGGATGGAAATCTGCTTCATTGCTTCCTGTGCGTTGTGGGTTCAGGCGTGCGCCGCGCCGGTGTTCCAGCGACGCCGGGCCGGCGCGGGCGGAATCAGGGCGGCGACGCGTTTTTCGGCTTCCAGCACGCAGACCGCGCGGAACCGGTTGAAGGAAAGGTGCGGCGCCATCGCGGTGCCGCGCAGCAGCGGCCCCTGGTAGCCGGCTCCGGCGGCGAGCGGGTGCAGGCCGACCTGGCGAAGCGCGCCCTGCCAGCTGGCGGCATCGCGGACCCGCAGGGCGGCACCGCGCCAGCGCCACCGGTACGGGCTGAGGGGGTTGAGCGTGTACAGGCGCAGGCGTCCGCCGGGGGCGAGCACGCGCGCACACTCGCCCAGCAGATCCGTCGCCGAACCGGCCTCTTGCACGTGCTGGACGACGATGCTGCCGAAGGCCTCGCTGGGCAGCGGCAGGGGCAGTTCGCAGCGCAGATCGCCGCTGAAGCCGTCCGGATGCCGCCACAGCCACAACTGCCGGCTGAAGCCGTGGAGCACGACCGGCGGGCGCGCCGGGGCCGGGGAGAGCCACAGCGCCGGCTGGGCCGGCCGCAGCGTCAGCCATTGGCCGGCGGCGACGGTCTCGGCTGCCAGCAGGGCCTGCCCGCGCCCGGCATCGAACCATGCCAGGGCATCGGGTTGACGGCTGAACTCGAAGGCAGGCATGTTCGGGATTGTAGTGGACGACCCTTCCAGCGTCCCTCCCCAAAACCATCGCCCATGCGCCTGACCGCCCTGCCCGCCTTCGACGACAACTACATCTGGGCGCTGGCCGACGACGACGGCGATGCGCTGATCGTGGACCCCGGGGACGCCGCGCCGGTCCTGGCCGCCGCCGACCAGGGCCTGTGGCCCGCGGCGGTCCTGCTGACCCATCACCACAACGACCATATCGGCGGCGTGGCGGCACTGCGCGCCCGCTGGCCGACCCTGCCGGTCTACGCGCCGGAGGACGAGCGGATTCCGTTCGACTGTGTGCGGGTGGGCGACGGCGCCCGCGTGGCGCTGAAGAACTGGCGCCTGGAGGTGCTGGCCGTGCCCGGCCATACCCGCAGCCACATCGCCTATCTGGGCGGAGGCCAGGACCAGGATCACCTGTTCTGCGGCGACACCTTGTTCAGCCTGGGCTGTGGGCGCATGTTCGAAGGTACGCCGTCCCAGATGCTGGGGTCGCTGGACCGCCTGGCCGCCCTGCCCGGCTCGACCGCGGTCTGCTGCGGCCACGAGTACACCCTGGCCAACGCCGCATTCGCCCGCGCGGTGGATCCCGCCAACGAGGCCCTGCGTCGCAGAACCGAGGAAGTCCACGCCATGCGCCAAGCCGGCCGTCCGACCCTGCCGTCGACCCTGGCCCAGGAAACCGCGACCAACCCGTTCCTGCGGGTGGACAGCGAGGCCGTGCGCGCGGCCGTGGCGCACCGGCTGGGGCGCGCGCCCACCGACCGGGTCGAGACCTTCGCCGAACTGCGGCGCTGGAAGGACCAGTTCCGCGCATGAACCGGCGCGGCCCGCTTCCTGGCCTGCGAGCCGGCCTGCTCGCGCTGGCCTGCAGCGCCGGCCTGGGCCTGGCACTGTCGCCGGCACAGGCGAGCCAGCCTTCGGCCCCCCCGATCGAACTGGTCACGGTGCCCCCCAGCCAGCAGGAAAGCGGGCTGGAGATCTACCAGCGGTTCCGCGACGGCCTGGCCGAACCGCAATGCGATGCCGCCGCCACCGGCCCGCGCTGGAAGAAGCACTTCGCCCATGCGCCGAGCCAACTGGTCAAATCGGACGACGTGCTACCGCTGTTCGGTTATGTCGTGGACGCGCTGCGCGAGGCGCACCTGCCCACCGAGTTCGCGCTCATCCCCTTCGTGGAAAGCGGCTACAAGCCCGGCGCGCGCAACGCCAGCGGTCCCGCGGGCCTGTGGCAGTTCATCGGCATCACCGCACGGAACCATGGTGTGCCGGTGCGCGAAAGCTACGACGGCCGGCTCTCGCCGGTGGATTCCACCCAGGCCGCGGTGCGTTACCTCAAGACCCTCCATGGCATGTTCGGCGGCGATTGGCGGCTGGCGGTGATGGCCTACAACGCCGGCGAGTACCGGGTGCTGCAATCGATGCGCCGCGCCGGCATGAATGCGCAGAACGCCCGCCCGGCCGAGCTGCCCGGGTTGTCCAGCATCACCTACGCCTACGTCGAAAAGCTGCATGCATTGGCCTGCATCTTCGAACAGGCCGACGATCGCGGCGAATGGCTGAAACGGCTGGACCGTCCAGTGCCTCGCCTGTCCGCGCACGCCTTGCCCCGCGATGCCGCCAGCCTGGAGCGCTGGGCGGAGGCCAACGGTCACGACAGCGCCCTGCTCAAGCGCCTGAATCCGGCCTTGGGCAAGGGTGTCCCGCGCCTGGACAAGCCGGTCAGGATTCTCGCTCCCGATTCCCGGGGCATCGTGGCGGCATCCTCGCCCCGGCTTGCCGACGCGTCGGTCGAAGCGGAGTCCGGACCGGGTCCGTCCGCCGCCGGCATCGGCGCCGCCGCAAGCGCTTCGCCGCCGTCGCGGGACACCAGCGTCGCCAGCGCATCCCGGCGCTCGCACACCGTTCGTGCCGGCGAATCCGCCTGGACCATCGCGCGGCGGTACGGCCTCAGGCCGCAGCAGTTGCTATCGCGCAATGGCCTGAAGTCCGACGCCATCCTGCGCCCGGGCATGGTGCTGGCGCTGGACGAAAGCCAGCCCTGACGACAGGACGGCTCTCGGTCCCCCCGGCTCGAGGTCATGCCGGCTCCGTGCCGATGCCGTGTGGCGCAAAAGACCCGATAAAAAAAGCCCGGCGTTTGCCGGGCTTTTTCGTTCACCGCGTCGGTCGAACGCCTTACAGGCGATCTTCCATCACGGTGACCTTGTACTGCTTGCGCATGGTGTCGATGAAACCCTGGGTGGCGACGCCGCCGCCCAGTTGGATCAGCTGCTGCTTCATGCCATCGCGCTGCTCGGCCGGCACCTGCGCGGCATCGCCGTCGGTGACCTTGGTGACCGCGAACACGGCGAACGCGCCGCCGCCCAGCGCGACCTTGCCGGTCGACGCCTTGCCCGCGGCCGGACGCGGCACCGCGAAGATCGCCTCGTTGCCTTCCGCGGTCGGCACCGGCATGCCGCGCGGCATGCCCGGCATTTCGTTGAACTGGAGCTTGTCGGCAGTGGCAATCGCCTGCAGCGTCTCGCCCTTGGCGATGCGTGCCAGCACCGCGTCGGCGGTGGCGGCGGTGGCCTTCTCCTGGCGATCGGCGCGGATCGCGGCGATCACCGCGTCACGGACCTGGGCCAGCGGCTGCGGCTGCTCCGGCGTATGACCGACCACGCGGATCACCACGCTGTGGCTGGGCGCGATCTCGATCGGATCGCTGACCGTACCGTCCTGCACCAGCGCCTCGGAGAACGCACTGCGCAGCACCGCCGGGTTGGCGGCGATGCCGCTGGCGTTGGCGCGCGAGAACGGCCCGATCTTCTGCACCGGCAGGCCAACGGCCTTCGCGGCCGGCTCCAGCGCGGTGGGGTTCTTCAGCACTTCGTTGACGAGTTTGCCGGCCAGTTCGTTGTAGGCCCGCTCGGCGTCGGCGGTGGCCTGCTCGCGGGCGAGTTCGTCGCGGACCTCCTCGAAGCTCTTGCCCTGGCCCGGCTTGATCTCGTTTAGCTTCAGCACGTGATAGCCGAAGTCGCTCTTGACCGGGCCACGGATCTCGCCGGCCTGCATGGCGAACGCAGCGTCCTCGAACGGCTTGACCATCGATCCGTCGCGCGCGAACGCCGGCAGCAGGCCGCCGGTGTCCTTGGAACCCGGATCTTCCGAATTGGCCTTGGCCAGCGCGGCGAAGTCGGCGCCCTGCCTGGCCTGCGCGGCCAGCGCGGCGGCCTTGTCCTCGGCCTTCTTCAAGGTGGCGGCGTCGGCACCGGCCGGCGCGCCGATCAGGATGTGCGATACCACGCGCTGTTCCGGCGCCACGAAGCGGTTCTTCTCGGTTTCATAGCGCTTGCGCAGGGTCGCCTCGTCCGGCGCCACGGCACCCGGCAGGGTCGCGCCGTTGACCTCGACATACTCCAGCGAGACCGTTTCCGGCTGGCGGTAATCGGCCTTGTGGCCGTCGTACCACTTCTGGATATCGGCGTCGGACACCGGCGCGGTATCCGGTGCGGCAGGCGGCACCAGCGCCAGGCCCACGTCGCGGGTCTGCGCCAGCAGCTTGAACAACCGCTCCAGTTCGCCCTTGGTGACGAAATCGGAGGTGCCGATGCCTTCGGGCATCACCATCATCTTCAGGCGCTCGCGTTCCTGCTCCTGGAACTTCAGCGGCGACAGCGCCGGCACCTGCGAAGCCAGCACCAGCTGGTAGCGTTCGGCATTGAATTTGCCGTCGACCTGGAAGGCCGGTTCGGCGGCGATGGCCTGGTTGACGGCGGCATCGCCGATCACCACGCCCGCACGTTCGGAAGCCAACGCCAGCACGCGCTGGTTGATCAGCTGCTCGAGGATCTTGAGCTTGTTTTCCTTGCTCTCGAACTCGCGCGCATCGAAATTCTCGCCCAGCATCTGGCGCTGCTGCTGGCGCGCGGCCTCGAAGGTCGTACGGAATTCGTCGACCGTGATTTCCTTGCGCTGCCAGAGCCTGGACACCGGCCACCAGTTCGGCGCGGACTTCCACCAGGTGGGCGGCGCCTCGACGGTCGCGACATCGTTGGCCGTGCCGCCGGTCATGTATTCGTTCACGCCGACAAAGGCGAACGGAATGATCAGCAGGCCCAGGATGAGGGTGGCGATCCACCCGGATGTCTTATCGCGGAGTTTTTGCAGCATCGATGCGTGGCTCGATTTCAGTAGCCGCGCAGTTTACCGCGCTTCGCGGTGGTTCGCCGCAACCCGGCCGCACCGCCCGGGCCCGTTCATCCACGGACGCCGGCAGCGGTCCCCGGAAAAGCAGAAAGCCCGCTTTCGCGGGCTTTCCGGGATAACTGGCGGAGTGGACGGGACTCGAACCCGCGACCTCCGGCGTGACAGGCCAGCATTCTAACCGACTGAACTACCACTCCGCGCTGAGTCGACCATTGTACGGGGCTTCCGGAAATTGTGCCAGACCGGTCGAACAGATTTTTCAGGTTCGGTCCCCTGTCGGCACCGTGCCCAGGGAACCGCATCTCTCCCTGCCCGCGGTTGCCAAGGGGCCACGGGAGCCCGTCGCTTGCTTCCGCCGCGCCTCCGGCGGCCTGGCCGGAATGACCGGGCAGCGGCGGTCGCGGGGGCCCCCGGCGTGCGTTCGGCGTCATCCCTGCCGCACCCTTCCCGGTGAAAGGTCGGCCAGACCTGTTTCGTTCGGAGCGGGTGGTTCCCTGCCCCGCCGGGACTCGTCCACCGTGGCGCACCTCCCTCCCTCTCGACGACCTGCTGCGCTCGCGCCCGCCCCCCCACGGCAGCCACGCGGCCGCAGCCGCGCAGAGCATTCGTTCCCATAAATCGGCCCCCTATGGCGGTGCCAGGTGCTTTCCGGCCGCAACCGCATCGGACGGATTCGCTCGCCGCCCTTTCTTCCCGCATGGGCAAGAGATTCCTCGACACGAGCGACCGTCATTCGTTGCTCTTGAGAACGAACAATGCAAAAGGGCCTCGGAGTCATCCCGATAGAATCGACCTCTGTTCGCACTGCCATTGCTCTTGTGTCATGCCGCCCTCCCGCCTGCTTCGGCTCCTCACCTGGCTACTCCTGCCCATCTCGATGATCGCCTCCGGTCGTTCCGACGATGGCGCCGCCGAAACCGGACATCCGGTGAACGCCGCGACTTCCTTCATCCCCTATCTCCATGCCGACGGCCGGTTCGGTTTTGTCGATGCTCATGGGCAGACCCCGTTCTCGAAAACCTTCGAGGATGCGCAGCCGTTCACCGAAGACCGGGCCGCGGTGAAATCGGGCGGGAAATGGGGCTATATCGATCTCCGGGGCCGTTGGATCCTGCATCCGCGTTTCACCGAAGCCAGGCCATTCAGGGACGGCGTGGCCTGGGGCGCCATCGTCAAACCGTCCACCCGAAGCGGATTCATCGATTTGAATCCGTTTCATTCCGCGGGAAGCCGGAAGTGTTATCTCATCTCTCCGGACGGCCACGCACACCCCTGCGGCGGTGACTATCCGGATCGGTATGACGTGGCGTCCAGCCGTTTCCGGGAGCCGTCGTCGGATTCCCGGGAGCTTCGCGTGGTACGCGCCCCGGACCGCAAGAGCGTTGGTGTGCTCGGTACCGATGGCCGGCAAATCGTCCCGTTCGGCATCTATGACGATCTCCGATATCAATACGACAATTTTTTCGTGGTTCATCGCGTCGGCGGCGGCTGGGGCATCCTGGATGCGGCGCGCAACGTGGAGGTCGTGACCGCGGATCGGCCAAGCTTCGAGTACCTGAAATATACCTCTCCCGATCTGCCGCTCCGCCTGCTGGTCGTGCGACGGGACGACGACACCCGCTGCCTCCTCGATCACGCGGGGGCGGAACTCCATTGCGGCCTGAGCGAGGTTTCGCCTTGGGGAGAGAGTCTGATCGCCGCCAGCAACGGGCAAAAGCAATGGGGAGCTCTCGATACGCGCGGACAACGGGTCATCCCGTTCCGCTATGACTCGGAATTCCGCTTCCGCGATGGCCTTGCGCGCGTGCGTCTCGATGGGGATGAGTTCTACATCGACCTTCAGGGTCGCGAGTACCGCGCATCGTCCGCGCCGGACTGACGGAAATTCAAGCGAGGCGCCATCCACGACGACGCGATTGGTCCGCGGGGCGCTACGCGACATTCGCATCGCTCCGGACGCTGGAAGCAACCACCATCGCCATCTTTCGCGCGACCGACAGGCAACAAAAAACCCCTGACTTCTCAGGGGTTTTTCATGTTCGTGGCGGAGTGGACGGGACTCGAACCCGCGACCTCCGGCGTGACAGGCCAGCATTCTAACCGACTGAACTACCACTCCGCGGAAACTTAAACAGTTGGTCCGGTTTGGTGGGTGCTGAGGGTTTCGAACCCCCGACCCTCGCCTTGTAAGGGCGACGCTCTACCGCTGAGCTAAGCACCCGTTCAACCGACCGGACTCACTCGGCAGCAGCGAGTCGATTAGTTTACGGCATCCTTCAGGGCTTTGCCAGCCTTGAAGGCGGGATTCTTGGAAGCCTTGATCTTGATGGTGTCGCCGGTCTTCGGGTTGCGGCCGGTACGGGCGGCGCGCTTGCGCACCTGGAAGGTGCCGAAGCCCACGAGGGTCACGCTGTCGCCCTTCTTCAGGGCCTTGGTGATGCTGGAAATCACGGCGTCGACGGCACGTCCAGCTTCAGCCTTGGACATTTCGGCTTCGTCGGCGACGGCATCAACCAATTCGGTTTTGTTCATGTAGAAACTCCTTTTGCGGAACAACCGCGGAATGTGTAACCGGAATGCGCGGGAATCTGATCGTCACGCGCTTCCGGTCGTCTTCCACGAACACGACGAGAACGATGCTCATCGTGTTTGCGGGTGACGCCGTTATACCAGCGGGTATACAGGCACGCAAGCCGAAAACCCAATAATGACGCGGGTTTTGCGGGTTTTTTACCTTCCGTGTATGCCGCGATTCAGTGCTTGACGTCGGGCTGCACGGGCGCCTTGCGGCGGGCCGGCACGCGCCGCGGCTTGCCCCCCTCGGTCGGCGCCGCGGTGGGCGCCAGCGGCCGTTCCAGCGCGAGATCCAGCACCTCATCGATCCAGCGGACCGGCACGATCTTCATGCCCTGGGTGACGTTGGCGGGAATGTCGGCGAGGTCCTTGCGGTTCTCTTCCGGGATGATCACGGTGGTGATGCCGCCGCGCAGCGCCGCCAGCAGTTTTTCCTTCAGGCCACCAATGGCGGACACGCGCCCGCGCAGGGTGATCTCGCCGGTCATCGCCACGTCGGCACGCACCGGCGTGCGGGTCAGCGTGGACACCAGCGCGGTCACCATCGCGGCACCGGCGCTGGGACCATCCTTCGGCGTCGCGCCGTCGGGCACGTGCAGGTGGACGTCGTGCTTCTGCAGGTACTCGGCATCGATGCCCAGTGCGGTGGCGCGCGCGCGCACCACCGACATCGCGGCGGCCGCGGATTCCTTCATCACGTCGCCCAGCTGGCCGGTCAGGGTCAACAGGCCCTTGCCCGGCACCAGCGCGACTTCGATCTGCAGCAGATCGCCGCCCACTTCGGTCCAGGCCAGCCCGGTGACCAGGCCAATCTCGTTCTGCTCCTCGGCGCGACCGAAATCGAAGCGGCGCACGCCGGAATACTTGTCCAGGTTCTTCGAACTGACCTGCACCAGCGCGCCCTTTTTCTTCTTCTTGGCCGGCTGCGGGCCGGCCAGCGCGATTTCCTTGACCACCTTGCGGCAGATCTTGGCGATTTCGCGTTCCAGGTTGCGCACGCCGGATTCGCGCGTGTAGTAACGCACCAGGTCGCGGATGGCGTCCTCGGCGATCGTGAGCTCTTCCGGCTTCAGGCCGTTGGCCTTGATCTGCTTGGGCAGCAGGTAGCGCAGGGCGATGTTGAGCTTCTCATCCTCGGTATAGCCCGGGATGCGGATGACTTCCATGCGATCCAGCAATGGGCCGGGGATGTTGAGCGAGTTGGAGGTCGCGACGAACATCACTTCGGACAGGTCCAGATCCACTTCCAGGTAGTGATCGTTGAAGGCGCTGTTCTGCTCCGGATCCAGCACTTCCAGCAGCGCAGACGAGGGATCGCCGCGGAAGTCCATCGACATCTTGTCGATTTCGTCCAGCACGAACAGCGGATTCTTGCTGCCGGTCTTGTTGAGGTTCTGCACGATGCGGCCCGGCATCGAACCCACGTAGGTGCGGCGGTGGCCCCGGATCTCGGCCTCGTCGCGCACGCCGCCCAGCGACATGCGCACGAACTTGCGGTTGGTCGCCTTGGCGATTGACTGGCCCAGCGAGGTCTTGCCCACGCCCGGCGGTCCCACCAGGCACAGGATCGGGCCGCGCATCTTCTGCACGCGCGACTGCACGGCGAGATATTCGAGGATCCGTTCCTTCACCTTGTCCAGGCCGTAATGGTCGGCGTCCAGGGTTTCCTGCGCGACCTTCAGGTCCTTGCGGACCTTGCTGCGCTTCTTCCACGGCACGCCCAGCAGCCAGTCCAGGTAATTGCGCACGACCGCCGCCTCGGCGGACATCGGCGACATCTGCTTGAGCTTGTTGAGTTCGTTCTTGGCCTTGGTCTCGACCGCCTTGGGCATGCCGGCCTCGGCGATCTTGCGGGCCAGTTCCTCCTGCTCGTTCGGCGCGTCGTCGAGCTCGCCCAGTTCCTTCTGGATCGCCTTCATCTGCTCGTTGAGGTAGTACTCGCGCTGGCTCTTCTCCATCTGCGACTTGACCCGGCCGCGGATGCGCTTTTCCAGCTGCTGCACGTCGATTTCGCCGTCGACGAAACCGACCAGCAATTCCAGCCGTTCGCCGATGCCGATGGTTTCCAGCAGGCGCTGCTTGTCGCTCAGGCGCACGCCCAGATGGGCGGCGATGGTGTCGGCCAGGCGACCGGGTTCATCGATGCCGGCCAGCGTCTGCAGCAGTTCCGGCGGCAGTTTGCGGTTGGTCTTGACGTACTGTTCGAACAGGCCCATCAGCGAACGCGCGACCGCTTCGATTTCACGCGGCTCGCGGCCTTCGGTGGATTCGATTTCCTCGCCTTCGCCGTACAGCGAACCGTCGCGCTCGACGACATTGGAAACCTTCACGCGGGACACGCCCTCGACCAGCACCTTGATGGTGCCGTCGGGGAGCTTCAGCAATTGCAGGACCTGGGCCAGGGTGCCGATGCTGTAGAGATCGGCGGCCACGGGATCGTCGGTCTCGGCCGACTTCTGGGCCAGCAGCAGGATGCGCTTGTCCGCTTCCATGGCCTGCTCCAGCGCGCGCATGGACTTGTCGCGGCCGACGAACAGGGGAATGACCATGTGCGGGAACACCACTACGTCGCGTAGCGGCAGGACCGGCAGGTCGAGAATTTCGGTGGGGGTACGGCGGGGCATGGGGGCTCCAGCGGATGCGGAATTACGGAGGCCAAAAAGCCAATGGCCCCGTTATGGGGCCATTGTCGGGAGGATGCAAGTGCAACCTCTAAATGTTAATTGAATCAAATACTTGCGCCGTATGCTCGGCCTCGCTTCATTCCGCGGCGGCGACCTTCTGGGCCGGCGGATTCTGGTAGATCAGGTACGGCTCGGACTTGTGTTCGATGACCGATTCGTCCACCACCACCTTGCTCACGTTTTCCAGCGACGGCAGGTCGTACATGGTGTCCAGCAGGACCGACTCGACGATGGTGCGCAGGCCGCGCGCGCCGGTCTTGCGCTTGAGCGCCTTGCGGGCAATCGCCGACAGCGCGTCCGGGCGGAACTCCAGTTCCACGCCTTCCATGTCGAACAGCTTCTTGAACTGCTTGGTGATGGCGTTCTTGGGCTCGGTGAGGATCTTGACCAGGGCCGGCTCGTCCAGTTCCTCCAGGGTCGCGACCACCGGCAGGCGGCCGACGAACTCGGGGATCAGGCCGAACTTGATCAGATCTTCCGGCTCGACCTCGGACAGCAGCTTGCCGGTCTCGGTCTTGCGCTCGGCGCTGCGGACCTTGGCGCCGAAGCCAATCCCGCTGGCCTCGGTGGAGCGCTGCTGGATGATCTTGTCCAGGCCGGCGAACGCGCCGCCGCAGATGAACAGGATGTTCTTGGTGTCCACCTGCAGGAATTCCTGCTGCGGGTGCTTGCGGCCACCCTGCGGCGGCACGCTGGCGACGGTGCCTTCGATCAGCTTCAGCAGCGCCTGCTGCACGCCTTCGCCGGACACGTCGCGGGTGATCGACGGGTTTTCGCTCTTGCGCGAAATCTTGTCGATTTCATCGATGTAGACGATGCCCTGCTGCGCCTTCTCGACATCATAGTCGCACTTCTGCAGCAGCTTCTGGATGATGTTTTCCACGTCCTCGCCCACGTAACCGGCTTCGGTCAGGGTGGTGGCGTCGGCGATGGTGAACGGCACGTTGAGCAGGCGGGCCAGCGTCTCGGCCAGCAGGGTCTTGCCGGAACCGGTCGGGCCGGCCAGCAGGATGTTCGACTTGGCCAGTTCGACGTCGTCGTTCTTCTGTCGGCTCTCGATGCGCTTGTAGTGGTTGTAGACCGCCACCGCCAGGGTGCGCTTGGCGCGCTGCTGGCCGATCACGTACTGATCCAGGACTTCCAGGATCTCGCGCGGCTTGGGCAGGTGGCTGCGGGCGGACTGCGCCTTCTCCTCGAGTTCCTCGCGGATGATGTCGTTGCACAGCTCGACGCATTCATCGCAGATGAACACGCTGGGGCCCGCGATCAACTTGCGGACTTCATGCTGGCTCTTGCCGCAGAACGAGCAATACAGGATCTTGCTGCTGTCGCCGGTACGGCCCTGACGGTCTTCGCTCATGCTTCGATTACTCGGTCACCCTGCCCGCTAGGCGGACTCGGTCGGAGAATAGCACACGGCCCCGGCCTGTCAGCCGGGTCCGCGGAGGGGGTGGCAGGCGCGGCAAACAGGGTCCGCGCCCGGGGTTCACGCCGGCTGGATGGTCTCTTCAGGACGGCGTTCCAGCACCTGGTCGACCAGGCCATAGGCCTGCGCGTCGGAGGCGCTCTTGAAATTGTCGCGCTCGGTGTCGCGCTCGATGGTTTCCAGGGCCTGGCCGGTGTGCTTGGCCAGGATCTGGTTCAGGCGCGAACGCAGGGTCAGGATTTCACGGGCATGGATGTCGATGTCCGTGGCCTGGCCCTGGAAGCCGCCCAGCGGCTGGTGGATCATCACCCGCGAGTTGGGCAGCGCATAGCGCTTGCCCTTGGCGCCGGCGGCCAGCAGCAGCGCGCCCATGCTGGCGGCCTGGCCGATGCAGACGGTGCTGACGTCCGGCTTGATGTACTGCATGGTGTCGTAGATGGCCATGCCGGCGGTGACCACGCCGCCGGGCGAATTGATGTACAGGCTGATGTCCTTCTCGGGGTTCTCGGCCTCGAGGAACAGCATCTGCGCCACGATCACGTTGGCCACCTGGTCGTCCACGCCGCCGACCAGGAAGATCATGCGTTCCTTGAGCAGGCGCGAATAGATGTCGTAGGCGCGCTCGCCGCGGCTGGTCTGTTCGACCACCATCGGCACCAGGTTCAAGGCTTTGGTTTCAATGCTCATCGGCTTTTTCGCGCCCAAATTGTCGTGGAGGGGTCCGGCCTAGGATAGCCGGACCGGGACGGGCTGGGGTCTCATCGACCCCGGCGAACCGCCGTTAGTTCCG
Organism: Pseudoxanthomonas sp. OG2; assembly: GCF_014192765.1. Classification (NCBI taxonomy): domain Bacteria; kingdom Pseudomonadati; phylum Pseudomonadota; class Gammaproteobacteria; order Lysobacterales; family Lysobacteraceae; genus Pseudoxanthomonas; species Pseudoxanthomonas sp. OG2. The sequence goes on from NZ_JACHYM010000001.1 coordinate 761,355, forward strand.
GATGGCTTCCTGGAAGCTCAGCGACTGCTCCGTGTGCTGGGCGCGCTCGGCGATCCAGTCGATCACCTGCTCTTCCATCACCCGCGACTGCAGTCCCCCCATCAATTGGGGATCGTTGCGGTACAACTCAATGACCTGCTCCGGTTCCTCGTAGGTGGAGGCGATCAGGCGCAGGGTCTCGTTCAGGCGCTTGGGATCCAGGCGCAGCTGGTTGCGGCGGGCGACCTCGCCCACCAGCAGGCCGACCAGGACGCGCTTGCGGGCCGCATCCATGAAGCCCTCATGGGCGTTCGGCGGGATCTGCACCTGCTGGCCGTTGCGGGCGGCCTGATCGGCGGTCTGCTGGACCATCGCGCGGGCCTCGTTCTCGACCAGGCGCGGCGGCATTTCCACGTGCGCCCAGGCGGCAATCAGCTGCTCGCCGACTTCCCGGCGCAGGCGGCCCATCAGGGCGCCCTTGAGCTCGCGCTCCAGGTTGCTGCGGATGTCGCGGCGGAACTGTTCGGCGTCACCGCTCTTCACGCCGAAGCTGCGGATGAAGTCCTTGTCGACTGCCGGCAGCACCGACTCGGCCACTTCGGTGACCTTCACGTAGACGTCGACCTGGCGGCCCGCCAGCTGCGGCACGCGCCAGTCGGCGGGGAACTGCACCTGGATCGTCTTCTCCTCGCCGGCGGCCAGGCCGATCAGGCCCTTCTCGATATCGGCGAACATCACGCCCGAGCCGATCAGGGTGGCGCCCTTTTCCGCGCCCTCGGCGGGCAGGCGTTCGTCACCGGCCTGCGACCAGGTTTCCAGTTCGACGCGATCGCCGTCCTTCGCACCGCGCTGCACCACTTCGAAGGTGCGGCGCTGCAGGCGCAGGTTCTCGACCATCTGGTCGATGTCGGCGTCGGCCACTTCGGCGGTGTGGCGGATGACGTTGAGCTTGGTCACGTCGATCTCGCCGAAATCCGGCACCACTTCGAAGGTCGCGATGAAATCCAGCTCACCCTCGCCGTTCTTCTCGATGCGGGGATTGCCGGCCAGTTGCAGATCGTTGTCGCGCACGGCGTTGTTGAAGGTCTCGCGCAGCAGGCCGTCGAGGGCCTCGGCGCGGACCTGCTGGCCGAAGCGCTGCTCGATCACCTTGGTGGGCACCTTGCCGGGACGGAAACCCTTGATGCGGGCGGTGCGCGCGATTTCGCGCAGGCGGCCACCGATGTGGGTATCCAGACGCTCAGCCGGCAGGCTGAAGGTCATGCGGCGTTCGAGGTTGCCGACCGATTCGACCGAAACTTGCATACTCACTGGCTCCTGCTGCCCGGGTCCCATGCCCGGGCATGATGTTGATGAATTCGGGTCGCCCGCGGACACGCGACGTGCCGACCGGCGGAACGGAATAGTTTCGCCTATTCCGGGCTTTCCTGCCAACCGCAGGCGCCGGGGAAGGGAATTTCGGGGCAATCCGGGGAAATGGCCGGGGCCCCGGATTCCGGGCCGGTCCCGGAAACGTCCGGAAGGACGTGGTGCGAAAGGAGGGACTCGAACCCTCACGGGGGTTACCCGCTGGAACCTAAATCCAGTGCGTCTACCAATTCCGCCACTTTCGCAGGTGCGCCGGCATTCTACCCAGCCGGGAAGGCCGACGGAGCATCCCGGAAAAGAAAACGCCCGACCTCGCGGTCGGGCGTTCTGTTTGGTGGGCCGTCAAGGATTCGAACCTTGGACCTATTGATTAAGAGTCAACTGCTCTACCAACTGAGCTAACGGCCCCAAAAACTGGACGCGTAGTGTAACCGCATCTTCTTTTTCTTACAAACCCCCGCTTGCGCGAAAGCCTTGCTGGGTGGGGTGGCTGAGGGGACTCGAACCCCCGACATCTGGAATCACAATCCAGTACTCTAACCAACTGAGCTACAGCCACCACTGAAACTTTTTTCTACCGCTTTGTCCGCCGCTTGCGCCGGATGGCGCGCCCGACAGGACTCGAACCTGTAACCGCCGGCTTAGAAGGCCGGTGCTCTATCCGGTTGAGCTACGGGCGCCCGGACCGGATTGTCGCATCCCTGTCGTCGGGACGAGCCAGACTGGTCGGGGTAGAGGGATTCGAACCCCCGACCCTCTGCTCCCAAAGCAGATGCGCTACCAGACTGCGCTATACCCCGACGAGGGCCCCGGCATCGGCGCCAGGCAGCGTCGACAAGGCCGTCTATTGTCGGAATCTGCCGGCTTCCTGTCAAACGCCGCGTCCGGTCACGGGCATCGGCTATGCTCCGCGGCTGGGGACAGAAGTCCGAATCAACCATGAGGGAACCATGATGCGCAGCGGCAATCCGGCTCTTAAGGAGTCCACCTTCCTCGACCTGGGCAGCGGCGCGGTGGTTTCGCGCGATGCCGGCGCGATGACCCTGAACGGCACGGTCAACCGGACCGGCATCCTGCTGCTGCTGTGCGTGCTGACCGCCACCTACACCTGGAACACGGCGCTCACCCCGACCGGCGAACTCGCGCCGGGGGCGATGCTGTACATCCTGGGGGGGCTCATCGGCGGCTTCGTGCTGGCCATGATCACCATCTTCAAGAAGACCTGGGCACCGGTCACCGCCCCGCTCTACGCGCTGGCCGAGGGCCTGTTCCTCGGCGCCATCTCGGCGATGTACGAGGTGAAGTTCAACGGCATCGTGCTGCAGGCGGTGCTGCTGACCTTCGGCACCCTGTTCGCGCTGCTGATGGCCTACCGCTCGGGCTGGATCAAGGCCACCGAGAACTTCAAGCTGGGCGTGGTCGCGGCCACCGGCGGCATCGCGCTGATCTACCTGGCCACGATCGTGCTGGGCTTCTTCAACATCAACATTCCCTACATCCACGACTCGGGTCTTATCGGCATCGCCTTCAGCCTGTTCGTGGTAGTGGTCGCGGCGCTGAACCTAGTGCTGGATTTCGATTTCATCGAGACCGGCGTGGAGCAGAACGCACCCAAGTATATGGAGTGGTACGCGGCGTTCGGCCTGATGGTCACCCTGATCTGGCTGTACATCGAGTTCCTGCGCCTGCTGTCCAAGCTGCAGTCGCGCAACTGAATCTCCAGGCCGGTAAAACAAGAAACGGGGCGCAAGGCGCCCCGTTTTCTTTTTGCTGCCCTGGATGCGACGTGCCGCTCAGCCGGTACCCGCCACGGCAGTTGAGCGGCGCGCGGGAAGCAGCATGAACACCACGGCCGCCGCGACCAGCAGCCAGCAATAGTGGACGCTGCCGGCCAGCGCCAGCGGCGAAACGGCCGCCAGCGACGATGCCAGCAGAATCTGCGCGCCATAAGGAAGCACGCCCTGCACCACGCAGGCGAAGATGTCGAGCAGGCTGGCCGAACGACGCGGCGTGATGCCGTGGCGCTCGGCGATGTCCTTGGCGAGACTGCCGGTGATGAGGATCGCCACGGTGTTGTTGGCGGTCAGGACATCGGTCCCGGCGGAGAGCGCGGCGATGCTGAATTCGCCGGAGCGCCGCCCGGTATGGCCGCGGGCGAAACGGGCAATCGTCCGCGCCAGCCAGTCCAGGCCCCCGCTCGCCTTCATCAGCGCCCCCAGTCCTCCGATCAGGATCGAAAGCAGGGTCACCTCCACCATGCTCTCGAATCCGGCGTAGATGTCTCCGGCAAGATCGACCGGCGTGTAGTCGCCGGCAAAGACGAAGCCGAAAACGCCGGAAAGCGCCAGGCCGATCGCCAGCACCACCACCACGTCCAGTCCAATCAGGGCGAGCACCAGCACCAGTACATAGGGCAGCACCAGCCAGGGCGACGCGCCGCCGGGCGCCTCCACCGGCGCCCCCTCTCCCAGGAACGCCAGCAGCACCGCGGTGGCCAGGGCGGCGGGTAACGCAATCTTGAAGTTCTCGCGGAACTTGTCGCGCATCTCCGCGCCCTGGCTGCGGGTCGCCGCGATCGTGGTATCCGAGATCACCGACAGGTTGTCGCCGAACATCGCACCACCGATGACCGCACCGACGACCAGCGTGCGATCCAGGCCGGCGGCGTCGGCGACGCCCAGCGCGATCGGCACAACGGCGGCGATCGTGCCCATCGACGTGCCGATGGCCAGCGACACGAATGAAGCCACCAGGAACAATCCGGGCAGGATCAGCGACGGCGGCAGCGCGCCCAGTCCCAGCGCAACCACCGCATCCACCGCGCCAATGGCCTTGGACACGGTGGCGAACGCGCCGGCCAGCAGGAAGATCAGGCACATCAGCATCACGTTGGCATCGCCCATGCCTCCCAGCAGCGTCGGCGAGGCCGCCACGCCGCGTCGATGGGCCAGCCACGCCCCCAGCGCCAGCGCCGGCAGGATCGCCACCGGCGCGCGCAACTGGTAGAAGCCCATGGCGTCGCCCTGGGACGTGTAGTAAAGGCCGGCGCCGAAGAACAGGGCCAGGAACAGCAGCAGCGGGGTCAGCGCGAGCGCGCTGGGGCGGACGGTCATCGTGGGCGGCGGAGGTGTGCGGGAAACCGGCGATTGTCCGGCTTGCCACGGCCCGGTCCAAGCCCCGCGGGCGGGACGAACGCAAACAAAAACGGGACGCTGGGCGCCCCGTTTCCGTGTTTCAGCCCGGTAAAACCCGGCGCCGCCGGGACATCAGACCCGGCTGGCGATCGCCTTGGCGAAGGACATCGTGGTGCCCTCGCCGCCCAGGTCCGGGGTCAGCGAATCCTTGGCTTCCAGGGTGGCGATGATCGCCGCGCGCAGGCGTTCGGCCTTGTCCGGCTGGCCGAGGTGGTCGAGCATCTGCGCCGCGCCCAGCAGCAGCGCGCACGGATTGGCGATGCCCTTGCCGGCGATGTCCGGGGCCGAGCCGTGGACCGCTTCGAAGATGGCCGCGTCGACGCCGATGTTGGCGCCCGGGGCCAGGCCCAGGCCGCCGACCAGGCCGGCGCACAGGTCGGAGATGATGTCGCCGAACAGGTTGGTGGTGACGATGATGTCGAACTGCTCCGGACGCATCACCAGCTGCATGCAGGTGTTGTCCACGATCATCTCGTTGCACTGGATGTCCGGGTACTGCGCGGCCACTTCGCGCGCGACCTTCAGGAACAGGCCCGAGGTGGTCTTGAGGATGTTGGCCTTGTGCACCACGGTGACCTTCTTGCGGCCGGTCTTGCGGGCCAGGTCGAAGGCGTAGCGGACGATGCGCTCGGAACCCTTGCGGGTGATCTTCTGGGTCAGCAGCGCGGTTTCGCCGTCCTCGGAGATGGACTGGCCTTCACCGATGTAGGCGCCTTCGGTGTTCTCGCGGACCGTGATCAGATCCACGCCGGAGGGGAAGCGCGACTTGGTGTTGGGGAACGACTTGGCCGGGCGGACATTCGCGTACAGGTCGAAATGGCGGCGCAGGGCCACGTTGATCGAGCTGAAGCCCTCGCCCACCGGCGTGGTCAGCGGGCTCTTCAGGGCCACGCCGTTCTTGCGGATCGAGTCCAGGGTCGCCTGCGGCAGCAGGTCGCCGTGCTTTTCCAGCGCGACCATGCCTGCATCGGCTTCCTCGTAGCTCAGGCCCACTTTCAGGGCTTCGAGCACGTGCAGGGTCGCGTCCATGATCTCCGGGCCGATACCGTCGCCGCGGATGACCGTAATCGTCTGGGTCATTTGCTTGGGATTCCGAACAGGGGCGCCGTGCGGGCCGGGAACCGGGATGCAGGCGCGGAGGGGGTTTCAAGTCCGCCAATTATGCCTGAACCCCCTGTACGGTCCCAAATCGACCATCGTCGGAGGAGCGGAAAACCGGCCCTGTCGCGCCGGTTCCGGCCAAGGCCGGCGCCGGCGCGGGGCCGATTCGCGGGTCAATCGTGGCCGTGCGCCGAAGGCGCGTCGGCCGCGCCGGCCTCCAGCTGATCCAGGAAATCCACCGCCCGGCGCAGGTGCGGGATGACGATGGAGCCGCCCACCACCAGCCCGACCGAGAAGGTCTCGAAGAACTCGTCGCGGCTGACGCCGGCGTCCTTGCACTGGGCCACGTGGTAGCTGATGCAGTCGTCGCAACGCAGCACCATCGACGCCACCAGCCCGAGCAGTTCCTTGGTCTTCACATCCAGCGCGCCGGGCTGGTAGGTCTGGGTATCCAGGGCGAAGAAGCGGCGGACGACCTGGTTCGGTTCGGCCAGGATGCGCTCGTTCATGCGCTGGCGAAATTCGGTGAATTCGCGCAGACGGTCCTTTTCACCGCCGCTCATGCGCCCTCTCCGGCCAGCAGCGGCTCCAGCTTGCCGGCCCGATGCAGGGCGATCATGTCGTCGTAGCCGCCGACGTGGGTCTCACCGATGAAGATCTGCGGCACGCTGGTGCGGCGCGCGCGGGCGATCATGCGTTCGCGCTCGTCCGGCTCCAGGTCGATGCGGACTTCCTTCCAGCTCTGGCCCTTGCTCTTGAGGAAGTTCTTCGCGGCCACGCAGTAAGGGCAGATCGCGGTCGTGTAGAGGGTGATGGCGGGGCCGCCGGTCTCGGTGTCGCTCAAGGAATCCTCCTGAATGGAACAACGCGTTCAAAGTCGGGTCTGAGGGCAATATGGGTGGCCGATGGCGCGCTTTCCAGCCGGCCGAGTGGAACAGTGCGGGCCGTGGGTCCGGTTAACCGCATGTTCACTCGCTGCCGGCGGCAAAGCGTCATCCTGCCGCTCGCAAGCCTGCCGCCATTGTCCGACAACGGAGTTCCGTTTGCGCCTTCCGCTGCTTTCCACCGCCCTCACCGTGCTCCTGGCCGCGCCTCTGGCGCAAGGGCAGGACGTGCGCCTGCCGGACATCGGTTCCTCCGCCGGCGAGGTGCTGAGCCCGGCGCGCCAGGCGGAGTACGGCGGAATGATGCTGCGTGAGCTGCGCAACTACGGCTACCTGCTGGAAGACCCGCTGCTGGACGACTGGCTGCAGAAGGTCGGCACCCGGCTGGGCGCGGAAAGCGACTCGCCGCGCCAGAGCTATACGTTCTTCCTGATGAAGGACCGGCAGATCAATGCGTTCGCCACGCTGGGCGGCTACATCGGCACCAACGCGGGCCTGATCCTGACCGCCGAGCGCGAGGACGAAGTCGCCGCGGTGCTGTCCCACGAAATCGCCCACGTCACCCAGCAGCACGTGCTGCGCGGCGTCGAGCGGGCCGAGCGCGATCAGATTCCGATCCTGCTCGGGATGCTGGGCGCGATCGTGCTGGCGCAGAGCGCCGGCGGCAATTCCAGCGGCGACGCCTCGATGGCGGCGGTCGCCAGCGGCATGGGCCTGATGCAGCAACGCCAGATCGACTACACCCGTTCCAACGAATCCGAGGCCGATCGGCTGGGCATCCGCACCCTGTCGCGCGCCGGCTACGACGTGGACGCCATGGCCGGCTTCTTCGCCCGCATGGCCCAGGCCACCCGCGCCAACCGCGGCACCGGCCGCGAGGCGTACCCGGACTACCTGATGACCCACCCGGTCACCACCACCCGGATCAGCGAGGCCAAGGAACGCGCCGAGCAGATGCGCAAGGACAACCTGACCCTGATCACCCGGGTTCCGGGCGGCGGCGAGCGGGTCGAACAGTTCGATCCCAAGCGCGTGGTCGCACCGGAAAAGGACAGCGACAATCCGCTGCTGCCCCTGTCCGTGCGCCTGCCGGGCGACCTGTTCAGCCGTGGCCCCACCGGTGACTTCGACTGGGCCCGGGAACGCCTGCGGGTGCTCAGCGCGACCACCGCCGACGGCGCCGCCCGCGACTACGAGACCATCCGCCGGGAATCCGGCAAGGGCCTGGACGATGCCCAGCGTTATGGCCTGGCCCTGGCCCACCTGGGATCGGGACGGCCGGAGGTGGCGTTGACCGAGTTGGCCCCGCTGCTGGCCGAGCATCCGGGCAACCTGTGGCTGGAACTGGCGACCGCCGAGGCCGAATCCCGCGCGGGCCGCACCGCGGCGGCCAACCAACGGCTCGCCCGCCTGCTCCAGCAGATGCCGAACAACCGCCCCATCGCGCTGACTTTCGCCCGCGTCCTCAACGAGCAGGGGGGCGCCGAAGCTGGCCGGCACGCCCAGGCGGTGCTGCGTCCGCTGCTGTCCCGGGCCGGCAACGACCCGGTGTTCCAGCAGGAATTCGGCCGGGCCAACGAGCTGGCCGGCGACCCGGTCCGCGCCGGCGAAGCCTTCGCCGAGGCGGCCTTCCTCAATGGGCGGCCTGAACAGGCGCTCATCCAGTTGCAGAATCTCAAGAAGCGCAGCGATCTGGACTACTACGCCCGCGCCCGCATCGACGCCCGCATCTCCGTCATCACCCCGCAGGTGCTCGAACTGCGGCGCCAGGGCGTGCGCGACCCGGACATCGAACGCCGCTAGCCCGGCCGCCGGGGCTCCCGGCGGCGACCAGCGGCCCCGACTGTCATATGACGGGCGCGCGGCATGTCATGTTTCCGTCATAAAATTGTCGTCTACTGGTGCGGTACCCCACAGACGACGGTAATCGCGTGCAGAAGCACATCCTGATCGTTGACGACGAGCCGGCCATCCGCGACATGGTCGCCTTCGCCCTGCGCAAGGGCGATTACGAACCCGTGCATGCGGGTGACGCCCGCGAGGCCCAGAACGCCATCGCCGACCGGGTGCCGGACCTCATCCTGCTGGACTGGATGCTGCCCGGCACCAGCGGCCTGGAGCTGGCGCGCCGCTGGCGCAAGGACGCGATGACCCGCGACGTCCCCATCATCATGCTCACCGCCCGCGGCGAGGAGAATGATCGGGTCGGCGGCCTGGAAGCCGGCGTCGACGACTACGTGGTCAAGCCGTTCTCGGCACGCGAACTGCTGGCGCGCATCCGGGCGGTCATGCGCCGCTCCCGCGAGGACGACGAGGACGGCAGCGTCGGCATCGGCCCGCTGCGCATAGACGGCGCCGCCCACCGGGTGTTCGCCGGCGATACCCCGGTGCCGATCGGCCCGACCGAGTATCGCCTGCTGCATTTCTTCATGACCCACCCCGAGCGGGTCTATTCGCGCACGCAGCTGCTCGACCACGTCTGGGGCGGCAGCGTGTACGTGGAGGAGCGCACGGTGGACGTGCACATCCGCCGCCTGCGCAAGACCCTGGAACCGCACGGCCTGGAGAACATGGTGCAGACCGTGCGTGGTTCCGGCTACCGGTTCTCGGCGTCGGTCTAGGCGCGGGATTCGGCTTGGGGGATTCTGGATTCGATGTTTCCCCCGCCTGCTCCCGCTGGCTGTCATAAATAACTGCCTACAATCGGCCCATGCCCCAATACATACGCTCCGCCTGGTTCAAGACGCTCGGTCAACTGGCGGGTGTGCTGGCCCTGGCGGTGGTCATTGGATTGCTGATTGGCCACGTCTGGCCGGTCGTCACCCTGGCCGCGCTGGGCGTGGTGGCCTGGCATTACTGGCGATTGCGCAAGGTGCTGGTGCGGCTGACCGCGCGCCAGCGACTGGAGCCCGCGCGCGGCAACGGCGTCTGGAACGAACTGGATCGGCTGCTGTTCCGCGGCCATGCGGAAATGCGCGCGCGCAAGCGCCGGCTGCTGGACATGCTGCGTGCCTACCGCGCCGCCGCCGCGGCGTTGCCGGACGCGGTGGTGGTGGTGGAACGCAACAACCAGCGCGTGCAATGGTTCAACAAGGCCGCCACCAGCCTGCTGGGGCTGCAGTATCCGACCGACATCGGCGCGCCGATCGGCGATCGCCTGCAACCGCTGCCGATGTCGCACTGGCTGGCCGCCGGCCGCAATGCCGAGCCGATGCTGGATGCCGCCTCGCCGGTGGATCCGCAATTGCGCCTCAACCTGCGCCTGATTCCCTATTCCGACCAGTACTGGCTGCTGGTCGCGCGCGACGTCAGCAAGATGCTGCGGCTGGAACAGATGCGCCGCGACTTCGTCGCCAACGTCTCCCATGAGTTGCGCACGCCGCTGACCGTGGTCCACGGCTATCTCGACATGCTGGACCCGCAGGACTTCCCGGAATGGGCGCCGATGCTGGCGGAAATGCAGAAACAGTCCCAGCGCATGACCCAGCTGGTCGAGGATCTGCTGACCCTGTCGCGGCTGGAGGCGCAGGACAGTCTGCCGGACGAAAGCGTGGCGATGGCGCCGATGCTGGCGACCCTGCGCCGCGAGGCCGAGGCGCTCAGCCACAAGCGCCACATCGTGGTGGTGGAAGACGAAGCCGGCGTGGATCTGTGGGGATCGAACAAGGAGCTGCACAGCGCATTCTCCAACCTGGTCAGCAACGCCGTCCGCTACACCCCCGCCGGCGGCACCATCACCGTGCGCTTCGTGCGCGAGGGCGACGGTGCCATGCTGAGCGTGCGCGACACCGGCTACGGCATTCCGGCCGCGCACCTGCCGCGCATCACCGAGCGTTTCTACCGCGTGTCCACCAGCCGCTCGCGCGAAAGCGGCGGCACCGGCCTGGGCCTGTCGATCGTCAAGCACGTGCTGAACCTGCACCAGGCGCGGCTGGACATCCAGAGCGAGGTCGGCCACGGTAGCGTGTTCTCGGTGCACTTCGGCGGCGAGCGCGTGCATCCGCGCGCTCCCGCCCCCTCCCCTTCCCTGCCCCACGGCCAGATCGCATGAACGCCGCCATCGACACGACGCCAGACCATCTGAGCAACGAAGACGCCCTGCGCGATCCCTCGCTCTACCTCAATCGCGAACTGTCGCAACTGGATTTCAACTTCCGCGTGCTGGCGCAGGCGCAGGATCCGCAAGTGCCGCTGCTGGAGCGGCTGCGCTTCCTGTGCATCTCGTGCACCAACCTGGACGAATTCTTCGAGATCCGCGCGGCCACCGTCCGCCATGCGCAGGACTTCGGCCTGCCGCCGGGCGCCGACGGGATGAGCCCCACCGTCGCGCTCAACCGCATCCACGATCGCGCCGCGGAACTGGTGGATGCGCAGTACAAGTGCTGGAACGAGGTGCTGCGGCCGGCGCTGAACGAAGCCGGCGTGCGGGTGTTCGGACGCGGCGCCTGGAGCGCGCGGCAGACGCGCTGGCTGCGCGCCTATTTCCGCAACGAGATCATGCCGGTGCTGTCGCCGCTGGGCCTGGACCCGGCGCACCCGTTCCCGAAGATCCTCAACAAGTCCCTCAACATCGTGGTGGTGCTGAAGGGCAAGGACGCGTTCGGTCGTGCCGGCCACCTGGCGATCGTGCGCGCGCCGCGCTCGCTGCCGCGCATCATCCACCTGCCCTCGCGCGTGTCCGGCGGCGAGAACGACTTCGTGCTGCTGTCCTCGGTGCTCTCGGCGTTCGTCGACGAACTGTTCCCGGGCATGGAGGTCAAGGGTTCCTACCAGTTCCGCGTCACCCGCAACTCCGAAGTGGTTGTCGACGAGGAGGAAGTGGAGAACCTGGCGCTGGCGCTGCGCGACGAACTGATCGGCCGTGGCTACCGGCCGGCAGTACGGCTGGAAATCGCCCAGGACTGCCCGAAGCCGATCATCCGCACCCTGCTGCAGAATTTCGCCCTGCCCGACAACGCGGTCTACCTGATCGACGGGCCGGTCAATCTCAACCGGGTCATCCAGGTGTACGACCTGGTGCAGCGCCCGGAACTCAAGTACCCCGTCTTCACCCCGCGCACCCTGCGCGACAGCGACGCCATCTTCGACAAGGTCGATGACGGCGACGTGCTGCTGCACCATCCCTTCGACGCGTTCACCCCGGTGCTGGAACTGCTGAAGCAGGCGGCGGTGGATCCGAACGTACTGGCAATCAAGCAGACCCTGTACCGCACCGGCAAGGACTCGGCGATCGTCGATGCGCTGGTGCAGGCGGCGCGCAACGGCAAGGACGTCACCGTGGTGGTGGAACTGCGCGCGCGCTTCGACGAGGACGCCAACCTGGGCGTGGCCGATCGCCTGCAGGAAGCCGGCGTGCAGGTGGTGTATGGCGTGGTCGGCTACAAGACCCACGCCAAGATGCTGCTGATCGTGCGCCGCGAGGGCAAGAAGCTGCGCCGTTATGTGCACCTGGGCACCGGCAACTACCACAGCGGCACCGCCCGCGCCTACACCGACCTGGGCTTGATCACCGCCGACGCCGACATCGGCAACGACGTGCACCTGCTGTTCCAGCAGTTGTCCGGCCTGGCCCCGTCGACCAAGCTCAAGCGCCTGCTGCAATCCCCGTTCACTCTGCATGCCGGGCTCATCCGCAAGATCGAGCGCGAGGCGAAGCTGGCCAAGGCCGGCAAGCCGGCTCGCATCATCGCCAAGATCAACGCGCTCAACGAGCCGCGCCTGATCCGCGCGCTGTACGCGGCCTCGCAGGCGGGCGTGCGCATCGACCTGATCGTGCGTGGCGCCTGCGCCCTGCGGCCGGGCGTGCCGGGGATTTCCGAGAACATCCACGTGCGCTCGATTGTCGGACGCTTCCTGGAACACAGCCGGGTCTACTGGTTCGGCAACGACGGCAACCCCGAGCTTTACTGCGCCAGCGCGGACTGGCTGGAGCGCAACCTGCTGCACCGGGTCGAGACCTGCTTCCCGATCCTGGATCCGGAGCTGGCCAGGCGGGTGTTCCGCGACGGCCTGCAGAACTATCTGGACGACAACCAGAACGCCTGGGCGCTGGACGCCGACGGCAATTACCGCAAGGTCGCGCCGGCCGAGGGCGAAGCACCGCATTCGGCGCAGGCGACCCTGCTGGCCGGGGTCTGAGGGCGATGCAAGTGCCTGAAATGGCAGGGGCCGCGTTGCCAAGCCGCGGTCTCTGCCTCTAGGCTTTTCCGATGCCGCCCGTCTCCGCCCACGTCTCGCCGCCTCCCCATGACGGCGAACAGCTTGCCGCCATCGATCTCGGTTCCAACAGCTTCCACATGATCGTGGCGCGCTACACGCTGGGACAGCTGCGCGTGGTCGATCGCCTGCGCGAGACCGTGCGCATGGCCGACGGCCTGGACGGCAAGGGCGGACTGTCGCAGGCCGCGCGCGAACGCGCGCTGGACTGCCTGTCGCGCTTCGGCCAGCGCATCCGCGACATCCCGGCCAGCCGGGTACGCGCGCTGGCCACCAACACGGTCCGCCAACTGGCCGATCCGCAGTCCTTCCTGGTCCCCGCCGAAGCCGCCCTGGGCAAGCCGATCGAAGTGGTGTCCGGCCGCGAGGAGGCGCGCCTGATCTACCTGGGCGTGGCGCACGCGCAGCCGCCCAAGGCGGGGCAATTGCGCCTGGTCATCGACATCGGCGGCGGTTCCACCGAGTTCATCATCGGTCGCGGGATGGATACGCTGGAACGCGAAAGCCTGCAGGCCGGCTGCATCGCCAGCACCCGGCGCTTCTTCCCCGGCGGCAAGCTGTCCAAGAAGCGCTGGAAGGAAGCCCTCACCGAAATCGCCGCCGAGTTCCAGCAGTTCGCCGGCCAGTACCGCTCGCTGGGCTGGCAGGAGGCGATCGGCTCCTCCGGCACCAACAAGGCGATCGGCGAAATCTGCGCGGCGATGAAACTGACCAAGGGCGCGGTCACCGCCGAGGCCCTGCCGCAGGTCCGCGATCGGTTGCTGCAGGCCGAGCGCATCGACGCCATCGATCTGCCCGGTCTGTCCAGCGACCGCCGCCCGATCATCGCCGGCGGCGTGCTGGTGCTGGAGGCCGCCTTCGAGGCGCTGGGCCTGCAGCGGCTGATGGTCAGCAAGGCGGCCATGCGCGAAGGCATCCTGTACGACATGCTGGGCCGCGGCAGCGACAACGATCCGCGCGACATGTCGGCGGCCGCGCTGACCCAGCGCTACGGCATCGACGAAATCCAGGCCGCGCGGGTGGAAGCCACCGCGCTGCGCCTGCACGAGCAGGTCGCCGGTGCCTGGAAGCTGGACGATGACGACGCCCGCATGCTCGGCTGGGCCGCGCGCCTGCACGAGATCGGCCTGGTCATCGCCCACAGCCAGTACCACGCGCACGGCGCCTACGTGCTGGAGAATTCTGACATCGCCGGCTTCTCCCGGCAGGAACAGCAGGTCCTGGCGGCGCTGGTGCGCACGCACCGCCGCAACATTCCCAAGACCGCGTTCGACGCCCTGCCCGACCGCCTGCTGCTGTCGGCCAAGCGCAAGGCCGCGCTGCTGCGGCTGGCGGTGCTGCTGCATCGCGCGCACGAGGCCGCGCCGATTCCCCGCCTCGAGCTCACCGCAGAGGGCGACGAACTCCGGCTGGTGGTGGACCGCCGCTGGATTGAAGCCCGGCCGCTGCTGAAGTCGGACCTGGTCGGCGAGCCCGAGGACATGCAGGGCCTGGGCATCACCTTCAAGCCCTTCGTCGCCTGAGCCGGGGCGCCCGGCCGCTGCAAACCGCAAACACCCGCGCTAGACTCCGCCCGGGAAACCGTCGAGGCCATGCCGGGCGGCGCCGGATCGGACAGGGGATCGATCCCGCCTCGCCATAACCGCCCTGCGCCCGTGTCCATCGATCGTTTCCCGCCCTTGCCTTCAGGAGGAAGTCATGCGGAACGACGCTCCCTGGAATGCCATCCTGGCCCAAGGCGGGCCCGGTGCGCTGGCCATCGGCCACAACGTCGATCGCGTGCTCGACGCGGTGCGTACCCATCTGGGCATGGACGTGGCCTTCATTTCCGAGTTCGGTGGCCACTACCGGACCTTCCGCCACGTGGCGGGCTCGATTGAACCGATGCCGATCCGTCCCGGCGACAGCAGCCCGCTCGATGAAGGCTACTGCCTGCGCGTGGTCGAGGGCCGCATCCCGCAGTTGATACCGGATACCGCCGCGGTGCCGGCGCTGGCCGCGATTCCGGAGACCGCGCTGGTTCCCATCGGCGCGCACATCAGCGTCCCCATCCGCCTGCGCGACGGCCGCGTCTACGGCACCTTCTGCTGTTTCAGCCTGCGCCCGCACCTGTCGCTGGGCGAACGCGACCTGCACATGATGCGCGCCTTCGCGGATCTGCTTGCCTACCAGATCGACGGCGATCTGGATGCCGTGCGCCTGCACCAGGAAAAGGTCGAGCGGATCACCTCGGTGCTCGAGATGGGCCAGCCCAGCATCGTCTACCAGCCGATCTACCATCTGGCCGGGGAGCGCATCATCGGCATCGAATGCCTGTCCCGGTTCGACATCAACCCGCCACGGCCACCGGACCTGTGGTTCAACGAGGCGCGCGAAATCGGCCTGGGCGTGCGGATGGAACTCAACGCGATCCTCACCGCGCTCGACGGCCTGCGCCACGTCCCCGGCGACTTCTACGTATCGGTCAACGTCTCGCCGCAGACGCTCATCAGCGGCGAGATCGCCGGTTACCTGGACGAACTGCCGCCGCACCGGCTGGTGCTGGAAATCACCGAGCACGATTACGTGGAAGACTACGCGGTGTTGCGCGAGCGGCTGGCGCCGCTGCGCCGGCAGGGTGTGCGCGTCGCGGTCGACGATGCGGGTGCCGGCTACGCGAGCATGCGCCATGTGCTGGCCACCAGCCCGGACATCATCAAGCTGGACATGACCCTGACCCGCAGCATCGACACCGATTCGCCACGCCGCGCACTGGCCGCGGCACTGATCGCCTTCGCCCGCGAAACCCACAGCGGCATCGTCGCCGAAGGCGTGGAGACGGCGGAAGAACTGGCCGCGTTGCGCGCCCTGGGCGTGCCGGACGCCCAGGGCTATTTCCTGTCGCGGCCGCTGTCATTGCCGGCGCTGCTGGCGTTGCTGGATCCACCGGGCAAGCGGGTCCACTGACGCCGCCGTACCATATCCCGCCGGAGCGGCGCGCCGCTCTGGCATGATCCGGCGTCCTGACCGGAACCCATCCCATGCGGCGCCATCCGATTCCCCACACCGACCTGCGCGCCTCGCGCATCGCCTGCGGCTGCATGCAGTTGAGCCGCGCCTGGGACGACACCGATCCCACCGCGGAAGAACGACGGCAGGCCGCGCAGCTCATCGAGACCGCGCTGGAACAGGGCATCAACCTGTTCGACCATGCCGACATCTATGCGCGCGGCAAGTCGGAGCGGTTGTTCGGCGACTGGCTGGCGGCCTCGCCCTCGCGCCGCGACGAACTGATCCTGCAATCCAAGTGCGGCATCCGCTTCGCCCATGACCCGCAACCGGATTCGCCGGGTCGCTACGATTTCAGCCATGCGCACCTGGTCGCATCCGTCGAGGGCAGCCTGCGCCGGCTGCGCACCGACTACCTGGACCTGTTGTTGCTGCACCGGCCGGATCCGTTGGGTGTACCGGAAGAAGTCGCCCGCGCCTTCGACGATCTGCATCGCAGCGGCAAGGTGCGGCATTTCGGCGTCAGCAACCACACCGCCAGCCAGATCGCGTTGCTGCGGGCGCATGTCGATCGGCCGCTGGTCGCCAACCAGGTCGAAGTCAGCCTGCTGCACCATCACCTGATCAACGAGGGCGTGATCGCCGCCACCCGCGGCACCACCTACACCGCCTCGGCCGGCACGCTGGACGAATGCAGGCGCCAGGGCATACTGCTGCAGGCCTGGTCGCCGCTGGCCGGTGGCCGGCTCTCCCACCCGGCGACCGCCGAGCCCGCGCTGCGTCCGACCGCCGAAGCCGTCGCCCTGGTCGCCGCCCGCCACGACGTTTCGCCCGAAGCCATCCTGCTGGCCTGGCTGCTGCGCCACCCCGCCGGCATCCAACCCGTCATCGGCACCACCCGCCCCGATCGCCTGGCCGCGGCCTGCGCCGCCGACCGCATCGAGCTGAGCCGCGAGGAGTGGTATGCGCTGTTCACCGCGGCGCGGGGCGGGCCGGTGCCTTGAGGGCGGGGATTGGGGATTGGGGATTGTGGGAGCTTCTGCTTTTGCCTCCCCCTTTGAAAAAGGGGGATTGAGGGGGATTCTGCTTTTGCGCCAAGAGCAAGCGCTTCTCAACAGCCGAATGGCTGGTCAATCCCCCCGTCACCTGCTTCGCAGGTGCCTGCCCCCTTTTTCAAAGGGGGCTTAGCTGAGCGGTTACTCGATATGTGAACTCCGCCTTGGCTCCTCGAAGGCATCTTCCGCGGAAATCCAATCCCACCGCGCCCTGTCACGCGAACGCCATGTAACTGCAATGCGGGTTTCATGGCCGGTCTCCACCATGCGCAAAACGTGGAGTTGCGCATGCGGTACGCCATCGTCACCGAAACCTATCCGCCCGAGGTCAACGGCGTTGCCCTGACCGTGCAGGGGCTGGAACAGGGTCTGCGCGCGCGCGGGCACCGGGTCTCGCTGGTGCGGCCGCGGCAGGAAGGCGACCCGCGCGAACTCGACGACACCACCCTGGTGCGCGGCGCGGCGCTGCCCCGCTACCCCGGATTGAAATTCGGCCTGCCGGCGGCGCGTCGCCTGGCCCGGCTGTGGAGCGAATCGGCACCGGATGCGATCTACGTGGCCACGGAAGGCCCGCTGGGCTGGTCGGCGCTGCGCGCGGCGCGACGGCTGGGCATTCCGGTCGCGACCGGCTTCCACACCCGCTTCGACGAATACATGCGCGACTACGGCGCGGCGTTCCTGCAACAGACCGCGATGCGCTGGATGCGGCGCTTCCACAACGGCGCCGACGCCACCCTGGTGCCGACCCGCGAGCTGCAGGAATTCCTGACCGCGCAGGGCTTCGCCCGGGTGGTGCGGCTGGCGCGCGCGGTCGACACCTCGCAGTTCTCGCCGGCGCACCGGGATGACGGCCTGCGCGCCGAATGGGGCGCGGGCGCGGACACGCCGGTGGCGATCTACGTGGGCCGCATCGCCGCGGAAAAGAACCTCACCCTGGCCGTGCAGGCGTTCCGCGCGATCCAGCGCGACCGCCCCGACGCGCGTTTCGTCTGGGTCGGCGACGGTCCGGCGCGCGAGCGGTTGGCGGCGGCCAATCCGGACTTCGTGTTCTGCGGGGTGCAACACGGCGCGGCATTGTCGCGGCATTTCGCCAGCGGCGATCTGTTCCTGTTCCCCAGCCATAGCGAAACCTTCGGCAACGTGACCCTGGAAGCGATGGCCAGCGGCGTGCCGACCGTGGCCTTCGACTACGGCGCCGCGCGCGAGCACCTGCGCAGCGGCGTGCACGGCTTCGCGGTGAGCGACGACGACGCGTTCGTGGCCGCGGCCGCGCAGTTGGGATCCGATGAAGCGCTGCGCCGGCGCCTGGGCGCCGATGCCAGCGAGGCCGTGCGCGTACTGCGCCCGGAACAGGTCGCCACCGATTTCGACAACCTGCTGGCCGGTCTGGCCGCGCAAAGGAGGCCGCATGAGAACGTCGCTACCGCGTAACGCGCTCCGGGGCCGCGACGCAGGCTGGTGTCTGCGCGCCAACCGCTGGGGCGAATGGCAGGGCGTGCGCCGCTTCTTCGCGGTGATCAGCCGCCTGGGCGACGGCGTGTTCTGGTACGTGCTGATGGGCGCACTGATCGTCGCGGACGGGCTGGACGGCCTGGCCGCGTCGGCGCACCTGGCGGCCACCGGCGTGATCGCGCTGACCCTGTACAAGCTGCTCAAGCGCTGGACCCGGCGCCCGCGCCCGTTCGCCTCGGACGTGCGGATCCGCGCCTGGATCGCGCCGCTGGACGAATTCAGCTTTCCGTCCGGACATACCCTGCATGCGGTCGCCTTCACCGTGGTCGCGCTGGCCCACTATCCCGCGCTGGCGGTGCTGCTGATTCCGTTCGCGGCCTGCGTGGCGGTATCGCGGGTGGTGCTGGGCCTGCACTATCCCAGCGACGTGCTGGCCGCCACCGTGATCGGTTCGGCCCTGGCCGGGTTGTCGCTGTGGCTGGTGCCGGGCGTGTCGCTGTTCGCCTGAGCGAACCGGAAAAACGGCTGGGAAAAAAGAAGGCCGGATTCCTGAGAATCCGGCCTTCTCCACTTCACGAGGATGATGCTCAGTTTTCCAGCAGCGGCTTGCGCGGCAGCTTCTGCTCGCGCATCGCGGCGTGGTAGGCGAACGAGGCCAGGATCGCCGCCGCCTGCTTCAGATCTTCCGGCGCGGCGTGATCGTAGGTATCCAGATCGCTGTGGTGGACGTTGCTGAAATAGTCCAGGCCGTCCTGCACGAACTGGAAGCCCGGCAGGCCGACGCGATCGAACGAGACGTGATCGGTGCTGCCGGTGTTGCGCACGGTCACGATTGTGGCGCCGACGTCGTTGAACGGCTTCAGCCAGGCTTCGAAGATCGGCATCGCCGCCTGGTTTTCCTGCGCGTAGATGCCGCGGATCTTGCCGGAACCGTTGTCCAGGTTGAAGTAGGCCGAGAACTTGTCGTAGTCGCGCTTGCGCTGGAGCGGACCGGTGCGCTCCTGGAAGTAACGCGGCAGCTTCTTCTGTTCCGGATCGGTGGCTTCCGGATAGTCGGCGAAGTGCTTGGCGACATAGGCCGCCGAACCGATCAGGCCCTGCTCCTCGCCGCTCCACAGCGCCACCCGGATGGTGCGGCGCGGCTTGGCGCCCACCGCCTTGAGGATGCGCATGGCTTCCATCATCACCGCCACGCCAGCGGCGTTGTCGGCCGCGCCGGTGCCGGCGTGCCAGGAGTCCATGTGCGCGCCGATCATCACGATCTCGTCGGCCTTGCCGCTGCCCGGGATCTCGGCAATCGTGTTGTAGCCGGGATCATTGGTCTCGCTGGTGAACTGCGCGTCCACGTTGATGCGCAGGCGCACGTCCTGCTTGCGCTCGATCGCGCGCAGCAGCGGGTTGTAGTGCTCGGCCGCCACCGCCAGTTCCGGAATGCCGGCCGGCTCGCCGGCACGACGCGAACCGCCGCCGCCGACCCGGATGATGCCGTTGTCCCAGCCGCTGATGCTCAGCGCGGCCAGCGCGCCTTCCTCGGTCAGGAAACGGTTGGTCGCCTGCACCAGATCCTGGCGCTGCCGGTACTCAGCCAGTCGCTTGCCACGATCGGCCGGATTGGTGTCCTTGGGCACGCTGAAGGACAGCAGCTCGGTCAGGCCGGCTTCGTCGTAGCGGCGCGAATCCGGCTCGGTACCGGGCTTGTACTCGCGGGCTTCGCTGAGCAGGACGATCTTGCCTTTCAGCTTGCCCTTGTACTTGTCCAGGTCCGCC
Source organism: Pseudoxanthomonas sp. OG2 (assembly GCF_014192765.1). Taxonomy (NCBI): domain Bacteria; kingdom Pseudomonadati; phylum Pseudomonadota; class Gammaproteobacteria; order Lysobacterales; family Lysobacteraceae; genus Pseudoxanthomonas; species Pseudoxanthomonas sp. OG2. Next base: position 781,359 of record NZ_JACHYM010000001.1, read on the forward strand.
TTGGTCTTGAGGGTGACGACCACCGCCTCGCCTTCGACCGGGCCCTGCGTGCCGGGCGTCCAGGCCTTGGGCACCGCGCGCAGCGAGGTCACCCGCGGCGCCAGCAGTTCCACGCTCGCCGAGCGATAGGTCCAGCCGCGGCCGAAGTCGTCGAACGCCTCGTCATGGACATTGGACAGACCCCACTCGGTGAACTTGCCGCGCGACCAGGCATTGGCCTGCGCCATGCCCGGCGAGTTGGTCAGGCGCGGCCCGATTTCCTCGGTCAGGTGGCCGAAGGTCGCCATCACCTGCGACCGGTGGAATGCCTCCTGGCGGATGCGGTTGACCATGTCCAGGTCCACCGGCTCATTCGCCTGCGCCATTCCGGCCAGGCCCAGGCACAACGCCATCACGCTCCGCTTCAACACGCCCCTGCTCTCCCCGGGTTCGTCCCCGAATGTGCATAAAGGATCGAGTCTGCCCCGGCCAAAGGTCATGGTCCCCCTGCCATCAGTCATGGTCGGGCGGAGAGCCGGCGAGAGCCGGGCTCAGCGGAACGGTTCGCGGCGGGCGCGCTGCAGTGCGGGAATGCCCTGTCCGGTCCAGTTGCGATCGTTGGCGACCTGCGCCTGGCCGCGGCTGGCATCCAGCGCGTCGAAATCGAGATCGGCGATGGCCCAGACCTCGTCGCCACGGGTCTGCGCCAGCACGCCGTCGGCGGGGAAACCGCGATCCATCGGCGCGAACAGGGCCGCCTCGCCAGTATTCACGTCCAGCGCCGGACTCCATTCGGCGATGCCGGCGGTAACCGCCTGGGCCACGAAGAAACGGTTCTCCAGCGCGCGCGCCAGGCAACCGACCCGCACGCGGGTGGCGCCTGCCTCTGTGTCGGTGCAACTGGGCACGACCAGCAGGCGTGCGCCGGCTTCGTACTGCGCGCGCACCGGCAGCGGGAACTCGCTGTCGTAGCAGACCGCGACGCCGGCCCGCACGCCCTCGACATCGAACACATTCAGTGCGTCGCCGCCCTCGATCACGCCGGTGGCCTTCTCGAAACCGGTGAGCTGCAGTTTGTCCTGCCAACCGTGGCGGCCATCGGGCGTGAACCAGTAGCTGCGATTGCGGTAGCGCCGTTCGCTCACGGCGAGCAGGAACGAGCCGGCCACCACATGCAGGCGCAGTTCCGTCGCCAGCTTCGGAAACAAGCTCATCCAGTCCGCGTGCAGCGCCTGGGTCGCCGCCAGCGAGGCTTCCAGATCACCGCGGATGTCCGCCGCGAAGGTCGCGGCCAGTTCCAGCGACAGGTATTCGGGCAGCACCGCCACCTTCGCGCCCTGTGCGGCCGCATCACCCAGCAATCGCCCCAGTCGTTCGGCGAAGGCGGCGAAGTCGCGCGGCGCCTGGATCGGATACTTGGCCACGGCCACCTTCATGGCGCGACCTCCAGCGGACGCAGCCAGAACGTCAGCGCATGCGGGATTTCGCCGCGACCGATTTCGTCCCACGCCAGCTGCATGGTCATCCCCTCCCTGCGCCGGTAGCCGCGCTTGTGCCAGAACGCGTCGTTGCCGCGATGTTCCGCCGGCCGACGCGGATCCATCGGGTCGCGATCCACCGCGCAGAACCCGGTCCAGCGGAAACCGCCCAGCGCGCGCGCATGCGCCTCCCGCCGATCGAAGAAGGCATGGCCGATGCCACGACCGCGATGCTCCGGCAACAGCACCGATTCGCCGAAATAGAACACCTCGTCCGGCGGGATCTCCGATGCCAGGAACGGCTGGCGGAAAGCTTCGCCGTCATCCAGCAGCGGCAGCCCGGTGGACGCGCCGATCACCCGCTCCCCGTCCAGCGCCAGCACGAACACGCTGCGCGGCGACGCCGCGTAGGCCGCCAGATAGTCGCGTTCGTAGTCGAAATCACCCTCGTACAGATAGGGCCAGTCGCGGAACACGGCCACGCGCAGGCGCGCCACGTCCGCCAGCCACGGCCCGATGTCCGGTCCGCGGAATACACGGATGTCGAAGCGGGAATCCATCCGCGAACTTTACCGCAGCCCCGGCATGGTGACGCGCGGTCACGGCGTGGGACCCTCGCCGGTCCCACCCGGCGGCGGCTCGATACCCGCGCCGGCGACCCCGCGCCCCGCCGCCACCGCCACGCCTGCAAGCAGGCCGCCCACGGTCAGCATCGCCTGCGCGGCCATCACCATCAGCACGCCAAGGCCTTCGCCCGGGCCCCCGTCGTGGCCCGGCTGCGATGACGCATGGCAGTGCTGCAACCACAGCAGCGAGAACAGCAATTGCGGGAGCAGGAACAGTACGCCGTACAAGCGCCATGAAATCACCGCCGCCATGACGTAGAACAGCAGGACCAGGACCGTTCCCACCAACATCACCGGCATCGTTCGCCGCCTCCCGCCGGCAGGCAGCGGCGATCATCCCAGTCATAGACCACGATTCCGGATTCGGGCAACACCCACAGGCGTGCGCGGCCATCCCGCGAGCAGGTCATGAAGCGACGGGCGCGCGGTGGCTCGCCCGCCGCCTGCCACGGTCCCCAGGCAATGGGGACGGCATGCCGCGAAAGGCCTTCCCTGGCCTGCGTCGCGTCCTGCAGCAACACCATCGGCCGGCGGCGCAGCGCGTTGCGCGTCTCCGCCGCCAACCGGAACCCCAGCCAACCCCGGTGCACGTGCCGCAGCGGCAGCAGCAGCGTGGCGAGCGCGCGTTCGCTGATACCGGCTGGCTTGCCGTCACCGCCGTCGAGGGCGATGACGGCCTCGGTGTGCAGGCAGGCGGGCAACACGCGGCACGCGCGGCGATGCAATGTCTGCGGGTCCAGCATGGGCGTGCCTCAGCGCAACCCGTTGCCCAGGTCGTACCAGTCGACCTTGCGGGTGATCCACATGATCCCCGCCAGGATGCCGAACAGCAGCAGCGTGCCCATCAGCAGCGCGTTGGTCTCCGACAGCAGCAGCATGTACAGCACCCCATACAGCGCGGTCAGCATCGTCGCGAACCCGGCCGCGCGCAGCCAACTGCGCAGCACGCCGGACAGGTAGAAGAACTGCAGGCCGATGCACGCCACCGCCGACACCAGGTATGCCTTCCAGAATGCGATGTGTTCGGACAGGCTGAGCAGCAGCAGGAAGAAGATCGCCAGCGCCAGGCCCACCAGCAGGTACTGCAGCGGGTGGATCGGCAGGCGCTTGATCAGTTCGAACAGGGCGAACCCGACGAAGGTCAGCACCACGAACAGGATGCCGTACTTGCTGGCGCGATCGGCCTGGGTATAGATGTCCACCGGATCGACCAGGTGGATGTCGGCGCTGTCGATGCGGGTCAGCGAGGGACCTTCCGAGGATGCGTCGATGGCGACCTGGCCGGTCAGCGGCATGCGTCGGGTGAAATCGCCTTCGGCGCTGGCCAGTTGCGCCTGCGCGTTGCTGGCCAGCGAGGAGATTTCCCAGTTGGCGGTGAAGCCGCTGGCCTCGACGGTGCGCTGGGTCGGCAGGAAGCGACCACCGAACAGCGGATGCGGCCATTCCGAATGGACATCGATGCGGTTGCTGTCGGCGATCGGGCTGATGCCCAGCGATTCGGTGCCGGCCAGGCCGAAGTCCAGTTGCACGTTGCTGGCCGGCAGGAGCACCCCGCCCTCGCCGCCCAGCACCGCGTGGACGCCGCTCATCCGCGCGGACATCGCGCCGGTGCCGCCCTCGAAGGCGAGCGTACGTCCGTCGACCTTGACGACCGGCGTCCCCACCAGTCCGCGCACATCGCTCAAGCCCATCACCAGGATGGGCTTGCCATAGGTGCGGCCATCCGTCTGCTCCAGCACCAGCGACTCGAAGTGCGCGCTCATGCGCGCCGACCACTGGTAGGTGCGCACGTCATACAGGCCGATGCGCCGCAGCGCCGGCTTCAGCCCGCCGCCCGCCTGCAGCGTCTTGGGCGTCTGCAGCACGTAGCCACGCACGGTTTCCTGGCGAATTTCCGGCTTGCCTTCGGCGTTGACCACCGTGGTGTTGCTGGTCTTCTGCCACGGCACCACCCGCAACGGCCCGATCACCTGCTGCGGACCGGCCATGCTCTCGGCGATGCGCTCGACCGCCTGCGCCTGGTAGCGTTCGCGATCGCTGATCACGCCGCGCACCATCAGCAGGGGAATCATCAACAGCAGCACCAGACCGCCCACGGTCAGGAACCGCAACAACAGCTTCAACGACTTCATGTCTTCGCCCATCCGGGTGTGGAGATGGACAAAGCCTGGCGCCGGCCGGTGGGCGGGCGTGGAAGCGGATTTGAAGTCTGTGTGAAGTGGGTGGCCGGCGCCTTCTCCCTTTTGTGGGAGCGACGTGAGTCGCGAAACCCGGCTTGGTCGAATCGCGACTTACGTCGCTCCCACAAGATAGGGTTCGATCAGGCCGCGGGCAGGGTCAGCACGGCTTCGGCGCCGCCGTCGGGATGGTTGCGCAGGACGATGTCGCCGCCATGCAGGCGCGCGACTTCGCGCACGAACGGCAGGCCCAGGCCGGAACTGCGCAGGCCGCTGCCCGGACGGGCCAGCGAATAGAAGCGTTCGAAGATGCGTTCGCGCGCGTAGTCGGGAATGCCCGGTCCGTGATCGCGCACGCTCAGCTGGACGCGATCACCGGCGGTCTCGGCGGCCAGCACCACCTCCGCGCCGGACGGCGAGAACGCGATGGCGTTGTCGAGCAGGTTGCTCAGCGCCTGCCGGAGCAGGAAGGGATCACCACTCAGGCGCAGGCCCGGGGCGCCGCGCACGCGCAGATCCAGGCCGGTGGCGCGCATCTCCGCGGCCTCGCGCACGGCCTCCAGCAATTCGTCCGCCATCATCGTCTGGCGCTTCTGCAGCCAGCCGTGCTGTTCCACCTCGGCCAGCGCCAGCAGCTTGTCGATGGTCTCGGTCAGGCGCTGCTCCTGGGTCTGGATATTGCGGGCGAAGCGCTGCCGTTCGGTTTCCGGCAGCGGTTCCTGCAACAGCTCGGCCGCGCCCCGGATCGCCGCAAGCGGACTCTTCATCTCATGGGTCAGCGACTGCACGTACTGCTCGACATAGGCCTTGCCCTCCAGCTTGCGCCGCATCGCCTCCAGCGCGCGGCCCAGATCGCCAATTTCGTCGCGACGCGGCTTGGGCGGCGGGACCGGCTCGCCGGCGGCCACCGCCTGCGCGTAGCGGTTCAGGCGGCGGATGCCGCTCACCAGCCACCAGGTGATCAGCATGCCGATCAGCGCGGACAGACCGATCAGCCAGGCGCCGCGGCGCATGATGCTGCGCTGGCTGGCGGTGATGAAGGGATCGATGGTGTGGTTGGGCTGCGCCACGGTCAGCACGCCGATCAGCCGGTCGCCGTCGCGGATGGGCGCGGCCACGTGCATCACCGTGCGCTCCGGATCGTCGGGCGTCTCCGGGCTGGAGCGCGCGCCATATTCGCCGCGCAGGGTCAGGTAGACGTCGTTCCAGCGCGAGTTGTCGCGGCCGAGGTCGCGGCCCTGCGAGTCGTAGACCACGATGCCGCGCGCGTCGGTGACGGTCACCCGGTATTCGATGTGGCGCTTGGGAAAACTCCAGATGCGTGCGCGCAGATCACGTCCCGCGGCTTCGGACATCTTGGCCGCGAAGTCGCCATCGGCGATGCGGCCGGCCTTCAGATCGTCGGCGGCCATCACCGCCAGCAGGTTGGCGGTATCCACGAGGGTGGATTCCATCGCCTGGCGCACGCCCGGCTTGACCTCGTTGACGAACACCCGCATCACGAAGAACGCGGCCAGTCCGACAATCAGGAAGAAGGCGAGGAACAGGCGGGCGCCCAGGCGCATGATCAGAGCTCGATGGCGTAGCCGAGACCACGATGGGTGCGGATCGGATCCGGCTCCGCGCCGGCCGCGCGCAGCTTGCCACGCAGCGTCTTGATGTGGGTATCGACGGTGCGGTCCATGCTCTCGGCGTCGCTGTCCCAGCCGCGATCCATCAATTGCGCGCGGCTGAGGATCGCGCCGGGCCGCTGCAGCAGCGCCGCCAGCAGGGCGTATTCGTAGCGGGTCAGATCCAGCGGGCGATCCTGGTAATGGATCCGGTGCCCGTCGCGATCGATGGCGAAACCGCCCTGGCGGATCCAGCCCGCATCCGGCGTGGCCGGCGCGGCCGGATGCAACCGGCGCAGCCGCGCGCGCACCCGCGCCACCAGTTCGCGCGGCGAGAACGGCTTGGCGACGTAGTCGTCCGCGCCAAGTTCGAGCCCCAGCACCCGGTCGATCTCGTCGTTGCGCGCGGTCAGGAAGATCACCGGTACGTCGCTGAAGGCGCGCAATTCACGGCAGACGTCGAAGCCGCTGGCGTCGGGCAGGCCGACGTCCAGCACCACCACGTCCACGCCACCGGCGCGCACCCGCGGCACGACCTCGCGCGCGAGCTGGCAATGCTCGGTTTCCAGTCCCTCGCTGCGCAGCGCGTACAACACGGTGTCGGCGATGGCGGCTTCGTCTTCGGCAATCAGGATCAGCGGCATGCGGCACAGGATAGTCGGCCCCCGCGCGGGCCGCCACGCGCCCTGCCTCAGCCTGTCGCCATCCGGACCGGGGATGCGCCGGCGCCATCGGCCATTTCCGCAATCAGGCGTGGCACCAGCGCATCCAGTTCGGCCTCGGCCGCCGCCAGCGAACCGGCCAGGCGCACGTCGGCGAATTCGTCGTACTCCACCGCGATGCGGTCCACCCGGTCGATGCCCAGGTACGCCAGCGGCACGGCGATGCCGTCCTCCACATGGTTCAGATGCGCCAGGCGTCCGCCCGGGTCATAGCCGAAATCGCCGCGCGCGCCCAGCAGGACCAGTCGCCGGCCCTGCCCGGCCAGCATCGGCCAGTACGGCTCCCCGGCCCGACTGCGGTCGAAGCCGAACGTGCGCCCGACCCGCACCACGTTGTCGATCCACGCCTTGAGCTGGGCCGGCATGCCGAAGTTGTACATCGGCGCGGCGATCACGATCAGTTCGCTGGCGATCAGTTCGTCCACGAGGTCATCGCTCTCGCGCAGGGCCTCGCGCATCCGCTCGTCGCGCTGCTCCGGCCGGGTGAACGCCGCGCGTACCCAGTCGCCGGTCACTGGCGCGGGCGGATGCAGGCCCACGTCGCGATGCGCCACCCGGTCGTGCGGACGCCGCGCCTTCCAGCGACGGAGGAATCCGGCACTGAGGCGGCGGGTGTGCGAGCCATGCGCCTGCTGGTCCGAGCGGCCCGCGCGGGCACTGGAGTCGATGCACAGGATGTTCATTTTTATTCATCTTTGGCAACGCACCGGAACAGGTGCATGATGCGCATTTTCCCGGGGACCAACCCCCAGAAAAAACGATATTTGCGAACCCTCATAGATGAATGAAATTCATCCCATAGCCCGACTACCGTCCCTGAACGCGCTGCGCGTGTTCGAAGCCGCCGCACGGCATTTGAGCTTCCGGCGGGCCGCCGAGGAACTGGCGCTCACCCCCACCGCCGTCAGCCACCAGATCCGTCTGCTGGAAGACCGGCTGGGCCTGCCACTGTTCACCCGCCAGGCCCGGCGGGTGGCGCTCACCGAGGCCGGCCAGCGGCTGTATCCAGTGCTGCGCGACAGCTTCGACAACATCGGCCAGACCCTGGCGGCGCTGCGCGCCCCCTCGCCGCGCCTGGCGGTCACCGTTTCGGCCACCCGTGGCTTCGCCGCGCAATGGCTGCTGCCGCGGCTGCCGGCATTCGCCGATGCGCATCCGGACATCGATCTGCACCTGCACGCCTCCGACGCGCCGGTGGATCTGCTCGCCGGCCAGGTCGATCTGGCCTTGCGCTACGGCCGGACGCCGCCGCCCGGCCTGCACGCGGACCATCTGCTTGCGTGCCGCTTCGCCCCGGTGTGCAGTCCGCGCCTGGACCTGCACGATCCGGCGCGGCTGTCCTCGTTCCCGCGCCTGCGCTTCGAGTGGCGGCAGCGCGATCGCGCCACGCCCGATTGGCCGCTGTGGTTCCGCAAGGCCGGAGTGGCCGCCGGCGACGCGCCGGAACGGATGTTCTCCGACGAGTCGCATGCCATCGTCGCCGCGATCTCGGGCCAGGGCGTGCTGCTGGCGAACCTGGCGCTGGTGGCCGGCGAACTGCACGACGGCACCCTGGTGCAACCCTTCGGTCCGGTGCTGGAAGGCCATCCGATCCGGGTGCTTTGGCCGCCACGCCACGCGGGCAACGACGCGGTGGCGCGCGTGCGCGCCTGGCTGCGGGAACAGGCCGAAGCGTCACCGGGTACCGGTAACCCCGCCGATGCTTTCCCGGCGACGGATTGAATCCCGGCATACTTCACCGATGAACTATCGCCACGCCTTCCACGCCGGCAATCACGCCGACGTCCTCAAGCACGTCCTGCTGCTGGCCCTGCTGGATGCACTCAAGCGCAAGGACACGCCGTTCTTCGTGCTGGACACGCATGCCGGCCGCGGGCGCTACCTGCTGGGCGCCAGCGAGAGCCGCAAGACCGCCGAGGCCGATGGCGGCATCGTCCGCCTGTTCGACAGCGCCCGCCTGCCCGCGCCGGTGGAGGACTACCTGCGCGCGGTGCAGGCCGACAACCCGGTGGGCGCGCTGGTGGCCTACCCGGGTTCGCCGTTGCTCGCGGCGCAGGCGATGCGCGTGCAGGACCGGCTGGCCGCCTGCGAACTGCAACCCGAGGAAGCGGCCGAACTGAAGGCGCTGTTCGCCCACGACCCGCGGGTGGCGGTGCATGCGCGAGACGGCTATGCGGCGATGCGCGCCCTGCTGCCGCCACGGCTCGGCGAAACCCGCTTCGCCCGCGGGCTGGTGCTGATCGATCCGCCCTACGAGGCGCAGGACGCGGAGTATCCGCAGATCCTCGATGCCGTGCGCGAAGGCCTGCAACGCTGGCCCGCCGCGACCTACGCGGTGTGGTATCCGATCAAGCAGCGGCGCAGCCTGCTGCCGTTCTTCCGCAAGGTGGCCGCCCTGCCGGCCAAGTCGGCGCTGGTGGCCGAATTGCAGGTCCGCCCGGACGATTCGCCGCTGCGGCTCAACGGCAGCGGCATGCTGGTGATCAATCCGCCCTGGCAGTTCGACGCCGCCATCGCGCCGGTGCTGCCCGCCCTGCAGACCGCGCTGGGCGAAGCCGGCGCCAGCAGCCGGCTGGAGTGGATCAAGCGCGAAACCGCCGCCGCGCCCGGCAAACGTCCGGGCTAGGCGCGCCCGCCACGATCCCGTCGGGAGGCTGTGCGAGAATCGCCGCTCCCTTCCTCGCGCATCCCTCCATGGCCGGATCCAGCCTGTTCGCCCTCATCGACGACATCGCCACCCTGCTGGACGACGTCTCGGCGATGACCAAGATCGCCACCAAGAAGACCGCCGGCGTGCTTGGCGACGATCTGGCGCTCAACGCCCAGCAGGTCTCCGGCATCAAGGCCGACCGCGAACTGCCGGTGGTATGGGCGGTGGCCAAGGGATCGATGGTCAACAAGGCAATCCTGGTACCGGCCGCGCTGGCGATCAGCGCGCTGGAAACCTGGCTGCACGGACGCGGGATCAACATCCCGCTGATCACCCCGCTGCTGATGCTCGGCGGCACCTTCCTCTGCTACGAGGGCGTCGAGAAGCTGGCGCACAAGTTCCTGCACGGCAAGGGCGAGGACGAACAGGAGCACGCCGAACGCGTGCGCGCGGTGCAGGACGAACAGGTCGACATGGTCGCCTTCGAGCAGCAGCGCATCCGTGGCGCGGTCCGCACCGATTTCATCCTGTCGGCGGAGATCATCGTCATCTCGCTCGGCACCCTGGCCGGGCGAACCTTCATCGAACAGTTGCTCACGCTGGTCGCCATCGCCCTGATCATGACCGTGGGCGTGTACGGACTGGTCGGCGGCATCGTCAAGCTCGACGACGCCGGCCTGGCGCTGAACCGCGACGAGCGCGCGGGCGGCTGGCCGCGCTTCAAGCGCGCCCTGGGCCGCGGCATCCTGCACAGCGCGCCCTACCTGATGAAATTCCTGTCCATCGCCGGCACGGCCGCGATGTTCCTGGTCGGCGGCGGCATCCTGGTGCACGGCATCGGCGCCCTCCACCACTTCATCGAGCCGTACGCGCAGGGCGCGCTCGGCGGGCTGCTGTCGATGCTGTTCAACGCCGGCGTCGGCATCGTCGCCGGTGCCCTGATCGTGGCGGTCACGGTGCTGATCGGGCGGCTGCGCGGGAAACGCCACGCTGCCTGAACCGCTGTTCAGGCGCCTCGCCTGCCTGGGGGATTTCGTGCGAGCATGATCACATGACCGCGCCGAAACGACTGCCCCCCTGGCATGAACACTTCCGCCTGCCCAGCGGGCGCGAGTTGCTGATCCGCCCGATCCGACCCGAGGACGCCGGTCCCATCCAGGGCGCCTTCACCCTGCTCGGACCGGACGAAATCCGCCAGCGCTTCCTGTACGCCCTGCGCGAACTGACCCCGGAAATGGCGCAGCGCCTGAGCCAGCCGGATCCGCAGACCGAGTTCGCGCTGGTCGCCGCCGAATCGCTGCCGCCGGGCGAAGCGCTGGTCGGCGCGGTGGCGCGCGCGTCGGTGGTCAACCGCACCCGCGAGGCCGAGTTCGCCATCCTGGTCAGCCATTTCATCGCCGGCCAGGGCCTGGGTCGCCACCTGATGCGCCGGCTGGTGAAGTGGGCGCGTTCGAAGAAGCTGGACCGGCTCTACGGCGACGTCCTGGACAGCAACCTGCCGATGCTGCAACTGGCCCAGTCGCTGGGCTTCAAGCAGGTCCGCGAAGCCGACTCCGCGCCGGGCCTGGTGCGGGTGGTGCTGGACCTCAACGAAGTCGCCTGATCCGGAAGCTGATCCGGAAGCCCCCGCGCGGACCACTTTCCGACCGGCGGACGGCCGTCCTCCACCCACATCGCCGTCATCATGACTGTCAGGGGAGGCCTGCGGCAGGCATTGTCGCGCGCGGTCGGAGGGCTCCCCGATGGGCATCGACGAAACCCGGCTCAACACCTTCCTCGGCAAGGCGGTCGAGGACCTCGGCGCGGCGATCAGCGCCACCCTGATCCTGGCAGGCGATCGGCTGGGCCTGTACAAGGCGCTGGCGGAGGGGCCGCTCACGCCCGCGGCGCTGGCCGAGCGCACCGGCACCCACGAACGCTACCTGCGCGAATGGCTGGCCAACCAGGCCGCCGGCGGCTACGTCACCTACGATCCCGGCAGCGGCGAATACCGGCTGGAGCCCGAACAGGCGCTGTGCCTGGCCGACCCGGCCAGTCCGGTGGATCTGGCGGGCGCGTACTACATCATCGAGGCGGTCTTCCACGCGCTGGATCGCACCGTGGACAACTTCCGCACCGGTGCGGGGCTGGAATGGGGCGATCACCACGCCTGCCTGTTCCATGGCACCGAACGGTTCTTCCGCGCCGGCTACAACGCCCACCTGCTCGGCGAATGGCTGCCCGCGCTGGACGGCGTGGTCGCCAAGCTCACCGCCGGCGCGCAGGTCGCCGATGTCGGCTGCGGCCATGGCGCCAGCACCCTGCTGATGGCCCGCGCCTACCCGCGCTCGCGCTTCGTCGGCTACGACTACCATCCCGAATCGATCCGGGTGGCCGGCGAACGCGCGCGCGAGGCCGGGCTGGAGAACGCGCGCTTCGAAGTCGCCGACGCCACCGGCTACGGCGAGCATGACTTCGATCTGATCGCCTTCTTCGACTGCCTGCACGACATGGCCGATCCGGTCGGCGCGGCGCGCCATGCCCGCCAGGCGCTGAAGCCGGACGGGCACTGCCTGCTGGTGGAACCGTTCGCCGGCGACAACGTCGAGGACAACCTCAATCCGGTCGGCCGGGTCTACTACGGTGCTTCTTCGCAGATCTGCGTGCCGGTGTCGCTGGCCCGCCACGGCCCCGCGCTGGGCGCGCAGGCCGGCGAGGCGCGCCTGCGCGCGGTGATGGAAGCCGGCGGCTTCGGCCGTTTCCGGCGCGCGGCGCAGACCCCGTTCAACCTGGTGTTCGAAGCACGCCCCTGAACCACTGGAGATTCCCATGCCACGCTATGTGATCGAACGCGATCTGCCCGGCGCCGGCCTGTTGCCGGCGGAGGAACTGCGCGCCATCTCGCGCAAATCCTGCGAGGTGCTGGAGGACCTGGGCCCACAGGTACAGTGGATGCAAAGCTACGTCACCGCCGACAAGGTGTACTGCATCTACGTGGCGCCGAACGAGGACCTGATCCGCGAGCACGCGCGGATGGGCGGTTTCCCCGCCAATCGGATCGCCGAAGTCCATGCGGTGATCGACCCGGTCACCGCCGAATGACGGTAATGATGACGGTGCCGGTGCCGGCGTTTACCCGGGCGGCAGCGGCGGCGCGGTAGACTGGCGGTCCCTTGCGCTGGTGGCGGACGACGCCTCCGGCGCTGCCGCTGTTTTGTGCGCCGATGACCACCGATCCGAATTCCGCCTCCTCCACCCCCGTTCCTCCCCTGCCCCGCGGCGCCCAGTCGCGCGCCTGGTGGCGCGCGCCGGCCTCGCCATCCGCGCTGGCCTGGTTCCTGGCCCGCGCGGCGCTCGCCCACGACGGTCCAATCGTGGCGATTGCCCGCGACAACCACCAGGCGCACCAGTTGGAAGGCGATCTGCGCACGCTGCTGGGCGAACAGGGACGCCCGGATCTACCGGTGCTGCCTTTCCCGGACTGGGAAACGCTGTCCTACGATCGCTTCAGCCCGCATCCGGACATCGTTTCCCAGCGCCTGGCCGCGCTGCACCGCCTGCCCGCGCTGAAGCGCGGCATCGTGGTGGTACCGGTGCAGACGCTGATGCAGCGCCTGCCGCCGCTGCGCCACGTGGTCGGCGGCAGCTTCGACTACCGGGTCGGACAGGTGCTGGACTTCGACGCCGAGAAGCGCCGGCTGGAAACGGCCAGCTACCGGCACGTGCCGCAGGTGCTGGATCCGGGTGACTTCGCCGTGCGCGGCGGCCTGCTCGATGTATATCCGATGGGCGCCGACGCGCCGCTGCGCATCGAGTTGCTGGACGACACCATCGATTCGATCCGCCAGTTCGATCCGGAAAGCCAGCGTTCGCTGGAAAGAACCGATGCGGTGCAGTTGCTGCCCGGCCGCGAGGTACCGCTGGACGATGCCTCGCTGGCGCGTGCGATGAACCTGCTGCGCGACCGTTTCGACGTCGACACCCGCCGCAGCGCGCTCTACCAGGATCTGAAATCCGGGCTGGCGCCGGCCGGCGTGGAGTACTACCTGCCGTTGTTCTTCGAGCAGACCGCCACCCTGTTCGACTACCTGGGCGAACGTGCCCTGCCGCTGCTGGCCGATGGCGCCAGCGCCGCCGCCGACGCGTTCTGGACGCAGACGCAGGGCCGCTACGAGCAGCGCCGCCACGACATCGAGCGCCCGCTGCTGCCGCCGGAAGAGCTGTACCTGCCGCCGGACAACCTGCGCGAACGCCTCAACCAGTCATCGCGCATCGAAGTCTGCGGAACGGATCACCCGCGCCATGCCGAAGCCGCGCCGCTGGGCGACCAGCCTTCACCGACGCTGCCGCTGGCGCAGAAGGATCAGGCGCCGGGCCAGGCACTGCGTTCGTTCCTGGATCACTATCCGGGCCGGGTGCTGATCGCCGCCGACTCCGCCGGTCGCCGCGAGGCGCTGCTGGAAGTGTTGCAATCGGCCGAACTGAAACCGGCGGTGCTGCACGACCTGCCCGCCTTCCTCGCCGACGGTGCCCGCTTCGGCATCGCGGTCGCGCCGCTGGAAGACGGCTTCGCCCTGGATGCGCCCGCCGTGGCGGTGCTCACCGAACGCCAGTTGTTCCCGGAACGCGCCACCCAGCCGTATCGCCGCAAGCGCACCGGCCGCGAGCCGGACAGCATCATCCGCGACCTGGGCGAGCTGAGCGAAGGCGCGCCGATCGTCCACGAGGATCACGGCGTCGGCCGTTATCGCGGGTTGGTGGTGCTGGAGGCCGGCGGCCTGCCCGGCGAGTACCTGGAAATCGAATACGCCAAGGGCGACCGCCTGTACGTGCCGGTCGCCCAATTGCACCTGATCAGCCGCTACTCCGGCGCCTCGGTGGAAACCGCGCCGCTGCATTCGCTGGGTGGCGAGGCGTGGACCAAGGCCAAGAAGAAGGCCGCCGAGAAGGTTCGCGACGTGGCCGCCGAACTGCTGGAAATCCAGGCCCGCCGGCAGGCCCGCGCCGGCCTGGCGCTGCCGGTGGACCGGGCGATGTACGAGCCGTTCGCCGCCGCCTTCCCGTTCGAGGAAACCCCGGACCAGCACGCCGCCATCGAGGCGGTGCTGCGCGATCTGGGCAGCAGCCAGCCGATGGATCGGGTGGTCTGCGGCGACGTCGGCTTCGGCAAGACGGAGGTGGCGGTGCGCGCGGCCTTCGCCGCCGCCAGCGCCGGCAAGCAGGTGGCGGTGCTGGTGCCGACCACGCTGCTGGCCGAGCAGCACTACCGCAACTTCCGCGATCGCTTCGCCGACTGGCCGCTGCGGGTGGAAGTTCTGTCGCGCTTCAAGACCGCCAAGGAGATCAAGGCCGAGTTGGAGAAGCTGGCCGAGGGCACGCTGGACGTGATCGTCGGCACCCACCGGCTGTTGCAGCCGGACGTGAAGTTCAAGGATCTTGGCCTGGTCATCGTCGACGAGGAACAGCGTTTCGGCGTGCGCCAGAAGGAAGCGCTGAAAGCGCTGCGCGCCAATGTCCACCTGCTGACCCTCACCGCCACGCCCATTCCGCGCACGCTCAACATGGCGATGGCGGGACTGCGCGATCTGTCGATCATCGCCACCCCGCCGGCCAACCGCATGGCGGTGCAGACCTTCATCACCCCGTGGGACGGCACCCTGCTGCGCGAAGCCTTCCAGCGCGAACTCTCGCGCGGCGGCCAAGTGTACTTCCTGCACAACGACGTCGAGACCATCGGCCGCATGCAGCGCGATCTGCAGGAACTGGTACCGGAAGCGCGCATCGGCGTCGCCCACGGACAGATGCCCGAGCGCGAGCTGGAACAGGTGATGCTGGGCTTCCAGAAGCAGCGCTTCAACGTGCTGCTGTGCACGACGATCATCGAGTCCGGCATCGACATTCCCAACGCCAACACCATCGTCATCCATCGCGCCGACCGCTTCGGCCTGGCCCAGTTGCACCAGTTGCGTGGCCGCGTCGGCCGTTCGCACCATCGCAGCTATGCCTACCTGGTGGTGCCGGACAAGCGCAGCATGACCGCCGACGCCGAGCGCCGGCTGGACGCGATCGCGGCGATGGACGAACTGGGCGCCGGCTTCCTGCTGGCCACCCACGACCTGGAAATCCGCGGCGCCGGCGAACTGCTGGGCGAGGACCAGAGCGGACAGATGGCCGAGATCGGTTTCAGCCTTTACACCGAACTGCTGGAGCGCGCGGTGCGCTCGATCCGCCAGGGCAAGCTGCCGGACGCGGACCTGGGCCAGGAGGCGCGCGGCGCCGAGGTCGAACTGCATGTGCCGGCGCTGATTCCGGACGACTACCTGCCCGACGTGCATACCCGCCTGACCCTGTACAAGCGCATCAGCAGCGCGCGCGACCGCGACGAGCTGCGCGACCTGCAGGTGGAGATGGTCGATCGCTTCGGCCTGCTGCCGGATCCGGTGAAGTACCTGTTCGCCGCCGCCGAACTGAAACTCGACGCCACCGCGCTGGGTATCCGCAAGCTGGATCTGGGCGATGCCGGCGGGCGCATCGTGTTCGAGGCCAAACCGAACATCGATCCGATGTCGGTCATCCAGCTGATCCAGAAACAGCCGCGCATCTACAGCATGGATGGTCCGGACAAACTGCGCATCAAGCTGCCGATGATGGAACCGGCGGATCGCTTCAATGCCGCCAAGGGACTGTTGACCACGCTCAAGGTGGCCTGACGGCCGGAATCGACCTTGTGGCATCTTGTGGGAGCGACGTGAGTCGCGATTGCCATTGGCCACATGGCTGAAAAGCATTCGCGACTTACGTCGCTCCCACAGTTGGAGAATTGCCAACGCTACAACTGCGATTCGATTGGCAGCCATTCCAGCGGCTTGGCGGTGCCTCTACCCCACTGGCCGATGCCTGCCGGATTTGTGGGAGCGACGTCAGTCGCGATTGCCGTTGGCGACATGGCTGAAAAGCATCGCGACTGACGTCGCTCCCACAGTTGGAGAATTGCCAACGCTACAACTGCGATTCGATTGGCAGCCATTCCAGCGGCTTGGCGGTGCCTCTACTCCACTGGCCGATGCCTGCCGGATTTGTGGGAGCGACGTGAGTCGCGATTGCCGTTGGCGGTCTGGCTGAAAAGCATCGCGACTGACGTCGCTCCCACAGTTGGGGAATTGCCGGCACTACAACTGCGACTCGATCGGCAGCCATTCCAGCACCTTGACGGTGCCGCGGCGCCACAGGCCGACGCCGGGTTCGTGGTCCCAGGTCCGCGGCGGGGTCACCGAACCGTCGTCCCAGCGCAGCTTGCCGTCGACGAGCCGCAATTGGTAGCTGTACGCGGGCGAGGTCTTGTCGCGGTAGCGCTGGGCCAGTTCGGCGGCGGTGTCGGCGTCCTCGAAGAACACGCCCATCTCGGTATTGAGGCTGACCGAGCGCGGATCCAGGTTGAACGAACCGACGAAGCCGGAAGCGCCGTCGACCACGAATGCCTTGGTGTGCAGGCTGGCGCCGCTGGACCCGAACAGACTGCTGTCCTCCTGCGCGCCGCGCGGCATCAGCTCGTACAGCTTCACGCCCTCGCGCAGCAGCGGCACCCGGTAGGGCGCATAGCCGCTGTGCACGGCGGTCACGTCGGTGGCCGCCAGCGAATTGGTCAGCACGCCCACCTCCACGCCGCGCCGGCGCAGCCCCGCCAACCACGTCACGCCGTCACGGCCGGGCACGAAGTACGGCGAGATCAGCCAGACCCGTTCGCGCGCCCCGGAGACGGCCGGCACCAGCCGGTTGATCAGCCAGCCGTCGCCGCCGTTGCCCTCGCCTTTCTCCGGCGGATCGGAATGCACCTGGGTCGACGCGGGCCAGTGCAGCGGCATCTGCCCCTCGACGAAGGCGCGCACGCCGGGGGAGTTTTCCACCCGCTTCAGATACGGCGCGGCGCGGCGCGATCGCTGCGCCTTGTCCACGTCGGCGCGCAGTTCCGCCAGCGCGTTTTCGTCCGCGCGCGCCAGCGCATGCAGCGGGATCACCGAGCCGCTGTTCCAGAACGCGTCGAAAATCGCTTCGGTCTGGCGCACCGCCGGTCCCAGCAGGGCCGCGTCCAGGTCCAGGAAATTGGTATCGGTGGCCGCGTCGAAATACTCGTCGCCGATATTGCGTCCCCCTACCACCGCAATCCGCCCATCGGCAATCCACGCCTTGTTGTGCATGCGCCGGTTGAGGCTGACGCCGCGCAGCAGCATTTCCATGCCGCGTCCCAGGAAGCCGGCCCGGTTGCGCGACGGATTGAACATCCGCACCTCGATGTTGGGATGCTGGTCCAGCGCCACCAGCAGCGAATCACGGCCATGCGCGTTCATGTCGTCCAGCAGCAGGCGCACGCGCACGCCGCGGTCGGCGGCGCGCAGCAGTTCGCGATCGAGCAGTTGTCCGGTGAGGTCGTCGTGCCAGATGTAGTACTGCAGATCCAGGCTGCGCCCCGCCGCCTGCGCGGTCAGCGCGCGGATCGCGAAGGCATCGAGGTTGTCCGACACCAGGCCAAGCCCGCTCCGATCCGGATGCGCTTCGGTCAGCGGCGCGATCGCGCGATCCAGCGCGGTGGCGTTGGCGGCGATCGGCAGGGCCTGCGTCGCCGGTCCGTGCACGCGCGCGGCGAACCGGCCGTAGCTGTAGAGCGACACCAGGCTGGCGATGACCAGCGTCAGCAGGATCAGGCCCAGCAGGCGAAGCTTGCGTGCCATCATGGGCTCCTCGGTGACATGCATCGATTCTACCGGGTGTGTCCTGACGGATGTGTTGGCGCCTCCCCGGCGGCCGGCCTCGCCGGTTCGCTGCCGCCACCTCAGGACCGCCCGCCAGGACGCCTGCGATATGCTGCGTGCGTCTTCGCCGGAGTTCTCCATGACGATCCCGCTGAACCGCTTCCTGTGCCTTCTGCTCGCGGCGGCCGCGTTGGCCCTGTCCGGCTGCGCCAGCACGCCGTCTTCCGACGGCACCACCTTCGTGGTGGTCCGGCATGCCGAGAAGGCCACCGACGATCCGGAGGATCCGCAACTGTCGGAGATTGGCCTGCGCCGCGCGCAGCGGCTGGCCGAGGTCCTGGCCGACGCGCCCGTGGTCGCGGTCTACGCGACCGAGTTCAAACGTACCCGCCAGACCGCCCAGCCCATCGCGGATCGCCGGCATATTCCCGTCAACGCCTACTTTTCGCGCGGCCCCGCCGCCGAAAGCGCCGCCCGCTGGCGTCGCGATCACGATCACGGCACGGTGCTGATCGTCGGCCACAGCAATACCGTGCCGGATCTGGTGACCGCCCTCTCCGGCCAGCCGGCCGCGCCGATGCCGGACACCGAGTACGATCGCCTGACCCGCATCCACGTCGGCGCGGATGGCCGCGTGCGGGTCGAGATCGCGCGCTACTGACCGCGCGCGCCGTCTGCACGGAGCGCTCAGGCGGCATCGGTTACCCTGCATCGATGAACGACGCGACCAACGTGTTCGGCGCGTGGGACGGCAGCGCCCGCCACGCCCGCCTGCTGCAGAAGGAACTCGCCCGCCAGGTCCGCCTGCGCGACGACTTTGATCCACCGCGTCACCTGGCGGGTTTCGATGTCGGTTTCGAGGAAGGCGGTGCAACCACGCGCGCGGCGGTGGTGCTGCTCGATGCGCGCGATCTGCAGCCGATCGAAACCCATGTCGCGCGCGTACCGACCTCGATGCCCTATGTGCCGGGCCTGCTCAGTTTCCGCGAACTGCCGGCGTTGGTCGCGGCGCTGGCGATGCTGCGGCAGGCTCCGGATCTGGTGTTGATCGACGGCCAGGGCATCGCCCACCCGCGCCGGCTCGGCATCGCCGCGCATTTCGGCGTGGCGACCGGCCTGCCCAGCATCGGAGTGGCGAAGAAACCGCTGTGCGGCCGCTTCGATCCGCCCGGCGATCGCGGCGGCGACCACACCCCCCTGCTCGATGGCGGCGAACAGATCGGCTGGGCGCTGCGCAGCAAGCCGCGTTGCCTGCCGCTGATCGTCTCGCCCGGCCACCGCGTCTCGATGGCCGGCGCGCTCGACTGGACCCTGCACTGCCTGCGTGGCTACCGCCTGCCGGAACCCACGCGCCTGGCCGACCGGCTGGCGTCGCGGCGCGGCGACGTCCCGCTCGCCCCCGCCTCGCGATAGCCAGGTGGGTAGGAGCGGCCTCCGGCCGCGAGCTTTTCCGCTGAATTCGCGGGGGACATGTTCATGCCGTTCGTCCCCCTCTCATGGCGAACGAAGAGCTCGCGGCCGGAGGCCGCTCCTACCCCTTCCAGGTCGGGCGACGGGGATGGATGCGGGGTGATGCGTCCATCGCGGAAACAATCCGTTGCCGTCGCCGGCCCTGCGCGCGTCATGACGCTGTGCCATCCTGCGCGCAGCCACCCACGGAGGACGCCATGACCCTCATCATTCCCCCCCGCACCCACGATCTGGGCGGATTCCAGGTCCGTCGCGCGGTGCCCAGCCTGCAGGCGCGCAGCGTCGGTCCGTTCGTGTTCGTGGACCACATGGGTCCGGCGACCTTCGACGAGGGCCGCGGCGTGGACGTGCGCCCGCACCCGCACATCGGCCTGGCCACGGTGACCTTCCTGTGGAGCGGCGCGATCAATCACAAGGACACATTGGGTTCGGAGCAGGTCATCCTGCCCGGCGACGTCAACTGGATGACCGCCGGTCGCGGCATCGCCCATTCCGAGCGCACGCCGTCCGATGTGCGCGCGCATCCGCATCCGCTGCACGGCATGCAGACCTGGGTCGCGCTGCCGAAGGCTTACGAGGAGGTCGCGCCCGAATTCCACCACCACAAGGCCGACACCCTGCCGCAGCGACGCCATGACGGCACCTGGCTGCGGGTGATCGCCGGCCGCGCCTATGGCGAGGAATCGCCGGTGCGGGTGTTCGCCGACACCTTCAACGTGGCCCTGGATCTGGAGCCCGACGCCGAGCACGCCATCGATGGCGGTCATGCCGAGCGTGCGCTGTACGTGCTGGAGGGCGACGCGCAGCTCGACGGCGCCGACATTCCCGACAAGCACCTGGTGGTGCTGGATCCCGGCACCCGGCCGGTGCTGCGCGCGAAGACACCGGTGAAGGCGCTGCTGCTTGGCGGCGAACCGCTCGACGCGCATCGGCACATCTGGTGGAACTTCGTCTCCAGTTCGAAGGAGCGGATCGAACAGGCCAAGGAGGATTGGCGCGAAGGAAAATTCGGCCAGGTGCCCGGCGAGACCGAGTTCATTCCCTTGCCCGATCATTAATCAAGAGTGATGGCTGTCACACTTTTTTGAGTTACCCAAGGCATACTGGTGCCGCACCCGCGCGATCCTCGTGCGCGTGCGGCCCGTCGGACGACGGTTCCATCCATTCCTTGGGGGATTACAGATGAGTCTTGGAAAGAAACTCGCGGCGGAGTTCCTGGGTACTTTCTGGCTGGTGCTGGGCGGTTGCGGAAGCGCCGTGCTGGCGGCCAAGTTCGGCGGTGACGCCAATCCACTCGGCATCGGATTCCTCGGCGTGGCGCTGGCCTTCGGCCTGACCGTGCTGACCGGCGCCTACGCGTTCGGCCACATCTCCGGCGGCCATTTCAATCCGGCGGTGAGTTTCGGCCTGTGGGCCGGTGGCCGCTTCTCGATCAAGGAGCTGGTGCCCTATATCGTCGCCCAGGTGCTGGGCGGCATCGCGGCCGGATTCATCCTGCTCCAGATCGCCGGCGGCGCCAGCGGCTTCGCGATTGATCCGAATGCAGCCGGCGCGTTCGCCAGCAATGGCTATGGCGCGATGTCGCCGGGCGGCTATTCGGTAGCGGCGGCGTTCCTGACCGAAGTGGTGCTGACCGCGTTCTTCCTGATCGTCATCATGGGTTCCACCCATGGCCGCGCCCCGGCGGGTTTCGCGCCGATCGCGATCGGCCTGGCCCTGACCCTGATCCACCTGATCAGCATCCCGGTCACCAACACCTCGGTGAATCCGGCCCGCTCCACCGGCGTGGCGCTGTTCGCCGGCCCGACCGCGATCAGCCAGTTGTGGCTGTTCTGGCTGGCGCCGATCCTCGGCGGCCTGCTCGGCGGCGTGATCTACAAGGCGATTGGCAAGGACTGACTTCGCCGCATCCGTTGCAAAAAAAGCCGGGCATTGCCCGGCTTTTTTTCTCCGTTCATCTCTTCCCTGTGGGAGCGACGTAAGTCGCGATGACCATCAGCCGCGGGATGGCGGGAAGTAAGGCTCCCTTCTTTCGGAACTCGATGCCGGAAACGGTTCGCGACTTACGTCGCTCCCACAGGCCGGCATCTCGGGATGCGATCAGAACCGCCCTTCCTGGAAGTCGACGAAGGCTTGCATGATTTCCTGCTTGCTGTTCATCACGAAGGGGCCATGCCGCACCACCGGTTCGCGCAGCGGGCGCCCGGCCACCAGGATGGCGCGGGCCGGCTGGTTGCCGGCGCGCAGGCTCAGTCCACTGCCACCGCCGAGCACGCCCATCTCATGGGTTTCCAGTGCGCGCGCATCCTCGCCCTCGCCCACCGTCAGCGCACCCTCGAACGCATACACGAACGCGTTGTGGCCTTCGGGCAGCACGTAGTCCCACGCCTTGCCGGCGTCGAGCGCGATGTCGAGATAGACCGGATCGGTGGCCGGTTGCGAGATCGGACCTTCCACGTCGCCGACCCGGCCGGCGATCACCTTGATGCCCACGCCCGGTCCGGGCGAGGCGGTCGGAATGCGTTCCGGCGCGAATTCCTGGTACTTCGGCGCGGTCATCTTCTCGCGCGCCGGCAGGTTCACCCACAGTTGGAAACCGCGCATGCGCCCGGATTCCTGCTCGGGCATTTCCGAATGCACCAGGCCGCGGCCGGCGGTCATCCACTGCACCGAACCCGGCGTCAGCAGGCCCTCGTTGCCGTGGTTGTCGCGATGGCGCATGCGCCCGTCGAGCATGTAGGTGACGGTCTCGAAGCCGCGATGCGGATGTTCCGGGAAACCGGCGAGGTAGTCCTCGGCGCGATCGGTGCCGAACTCGTCCAGCAGCAGGAACGGATCCAGATCCGGCAGGTCCGGGCCGCCGATGACGCGGGTCAGCTTGACGCCGGCGCCATCGGAGGTGGCGCGACCGCGCACCTTGCGCAGGACGCGGGCGGGATGGATATCGACGGGGGTGTGCATGGTGACCTCCTGGGCAATGCCGGAAAGATGGCAGCGCGGCACCGGTTTCGGAATGCCGGCACCCGTAACCATCTGTTCCAGCCATGGAGCCGGTAGCCAAGGAGCCGACCCGCCCGGTAGGAGCGGCCTCCGGCCGCGAGCTTTCGGCGGAATGCCCGCACACGCGGTTCGTCCGCCTGGCACGATGAGAAAGAGCTCGCGGCCGGGGTCGCGCCTACCATTCGCGGCGATCAGGCCACGTAGACGGACTTGATGTTCATGAACTCGTGGATGCCGTGCTCGGCCAGTTCACGCCCGAAGCCCGAACGCTTGGTGCCGCCGAACGGCAGGCGCACGTCGCTGCGCACGATCGCGTTGACGAAGGCCGCGCCGACCTGCAACTGGCGCGCCACCCGATCGCCGCGATCGGCATTGCCGGTCCAGACGCTGCCGCCCAGGCCGAACGTGGTGTCGTTGGCGACCCGCACCGCTTCGGCCTCGTCGCGCACCCGCAGGATGCTGGCGACCGGGCCGAACAGTTCTTCCTCGTAGGCCGGCATGCCGGGCTTCACTCCATCCAGGATCGAAGCGGGATAACCGGCGTGCGAGGCATCCGGCTCGCAACCCAGCAGGGCCTTCGCACCCCTGGCGATGCTCGCCTGCACCTGGCGATGCAGTTCGTCGCGCAGATCCTGGCGCGCCATCGGCGCCAGCGTGGTAGCGTCGTCCTGCGGGTCGCCCAGGCGCAGTTTCGCCGCCGCTTCGCTGAAGCCCTGCACGAAGCGATCGGCGATCGCCTCGACCACGATGAAGCGCTTGGCGGCAATGCAGGTCTGCCCCGCATTGCCGAAGCGGGACGCAATCGCGCCGGCCACGGTCTTGTCCAGATCCGCGTCCTCCAGCACCACGAAAGCATCGCTGCCGCCCAGCTCCATCACGCACTTCTTGAGCTGCTGGCCGGCGTTTCCCGCCACCGAGCGGCCCGCGCGCTCGCTGCCGGTCAGGGTCACCGCGGCGACGCGAGGATCCCGGATGACCTCGGCGGCCTGGTCGTTGTCGATATGCAGCACGCCGAACACGCCGGCCGGAACGCCCGCGCCATGCAGCGCGTCGGCGATGACGTCGGCGCAGCCCGGCACATTGCTGGCGTGCTTGAGCACGGCGACATTGCCCGCCATCAGCGCCGGCGCCAGGAACCGGAACACCTGCCAGATCGGGAAGTTCCAAGGCATCACCGCGAACACGCAGCCAATCGGTTCGTAACGCACGTAGCTGCGGCTGCCATCGGTGTTGATCGGCTCGTCCCTCAGGTAATCGGCCGCATGGTTGGCGTAGTAGTCGCAGGCGCCGGCGCACTTGTCGATTTCGGCCAGGGCCTCCTTGCGCAGCTTGCCCATTTCGGCGGTCATCACCCGCTGGATGTCGTCGCGACGGCGGCGCAGTTCCGAGCCGACCCGGCGCAGCAGTTCGCCACGCTCGGCCAGCGGACGCGCCGACCAGACACGGAAGGCCGGCTGCGAGGCCGCCAGCACGGCCTCGACCGCGGCGGCGTCCATCAGCGGTTGGGAACGGTCGACCTTGCCGGTCGCGGGATTGACGATGTCTACCTTCATGACGATCTCTGGGTTCTCGGGCAGGTGCCCATTCTGGCGCCCGCCGCGTTAGCGCCGGGTGGGCCCGGTCAGCCGTTTTCCTGCAACGCCAGCTGCATGTCGCGCTGGCGGCGCTTCTCCTCGCGGTACATCAGCCACCAGCCGGCCAACGCCGCGAGCGAGACGATCGCGATCATCAGCGTCGCCAGCGCGTTGATCTTGGGACTCAGGCCCAGGCGCACGGAGGAGAACACCTTCATCGGCAGGGTGGTCGAACTGGGGCCGGCGACGAAGCTGGCGATCACCACGTCGTCCAGCGACAGGGTGAATGCCAGCAACCAGCCCGACACCAGCGCCGGCGCGATGATCGGCAGGGTGATCAGGAAGAACACCTTGAGCCGGTTCGCGCCCAGGTCCATCGCCGCCTCCTCCAGCGACTTGTCCAGTTCGGACAGACGCGAGGAGATCACCACGGTGACGAAGGAGACGGTCAGGGTGACGTGGGCGATCCAGATCGCGATGACGCCCTTGGACGGCAGGCCCAGCAGTTCGCCCATCGAGACCAGCATCAGCAGGATCGACAGGCCGATGATCACTTCCGGCATCACCAGCGGCGCGGTGATCAGCGCGCCGAACAGGGTCTTGCCGGGGAAGCGTCGCATCCGGGTCATCACCAGCGCCGCCAGCGTGCCCAGCACCATCGCCGCGGTCGCGGTCCAGAACGCGATCTTCAGGCTGATCCAGGCCGCCTGCAGCATCTGTTGATCGCGGAACAGCTCGCCGTACCACTTCACCGAAAATCCCGACCAGACCGTGGCCAGGCGCGACTCGTTGAACGAGTACACCATCAGGATCAGGATCGGCAGGTACAGGAAGGCGAAACCGAAACCCAGCACCAGCCAGGTCAGGCTGCGTTGGCGCAGGCGGCTCATGTCAGCCTCCCTTCCAGCTCGCGCTGCTGCACCCGGTTGAAGATCAGGATCGGGATCATCAGCAGGATCAGCATGACGATCGCCACCGCCGAGGCCGCCGGCCAGTCACGGTTGTTGAAGAACTCGTTCCACAGCACCCGGCCGATCATCAGCGTGTCCGGACCGCCCAGCAGTTCGGGGATGACGAATTCGCCCACCGCCGGAATCATCACCAGCATGCAGCCGGCGATGATGCCGGCGCGCGACAACGGCAGGGTGATGGTGAAGAACGCCTTCCACGGCTTGGCGCCCAGATCGTAGGCCGCTTCCAGCAGGCGTTGGTCGTGCTTGACCAGGTTGGTGTAAAGCGGCAGCACCATGAACGGCAGGTATGCGTAGACGATGCCGATGTAGGCGGCCATCGGCGTGTACAGGATCTGCAAGGGCTCGCTGATGATGCCCAGCTTCATCAGCAGGTTGTTGAGCAGGCCGTTGTTCTTGAGGATGCCGATCCAGGCGTAGATGCGGATCAGGAACGAGGTCCAGGACGGCAGCACCACCAGCATCATCGCGATGTTGCGGCTGGAGGGCGGCAGGCGCGCGATCACGTAGGCGATGGGATAGCCGATCAGCAGCGCGAAGAAGGTCGAGATGGCCGCGATCTGGATCGAGCTCAGGTAGGCCTGGATGTACTGGGAATCGGTGAACAGCGCCGCGTAGTTGCCCAGGTTGAGCTTGAGCGAGAGCGCCTCGTCCACGTATTCCAGGATCGGCGTGTACGGCGGCATGGCGATGGCCAGCCGCGAGAACGAAATCTTCAGGACGATCAGGAAGGGAATGGCGAAGAACAGCAACAGCCACAGGTAAGGGACCGAGATCACCGCCCAGCGCGGGCCCGGCGTGGCTTTCTTGATCAGGTCGCGGAGTTTCATGAGGTCAGCACCACCCCGTCGTTGTCGCCCCACCACACCCAGACCTCGTCGTTCCAGGTCAGGCCTTCGCTGGCCCAGCGCTGCACGTTGGCGAAGTTGGCCATGAACTTGTAGCCGCCCGGCAGGCGCACGTGATAGACCGAATGGCTGCCGAAGTAGGCGATGTCCTCGATCACGCCCTTGGCCTTGTTGTACTCCTGCGCCGGTTCCGCCTTGCCGATGCCCAGCTTCTCCGGGCGAACGGCGAACGAGACTTCCTGGCCCTCGAAGCCGGAGATGCCATGGCCCACGTAGACCGGCACCGGCAGTTGCGGGCTGCGGATGGTGACGTAGTCGGACTCGTCCTCCTCCACCACGCCATCGATCAGGTTGACCGAGCCGATGAACTCGGCGGCGAAGCGGCTGGTCGGCTGCTCGTAGATTTCGTCCGGCGTGCCGACCTGGCGGATCCAGCCCTGATCCATCAGGGCGATGCGGGTGGCCATGGTCATGGCCTCTTCCTGGTCGTGGGTGACCATCACGCAGGTCACCCCGGATTTCTCGATGATGTTGACCAGTTCCAGTTGCATCTGCGAGCGCAGCTTCTTGTCCAGCGCGCCCATCGGCTCGTCCAGCAGCAGCAGCTTCGGCCCCTTGGCCAGCGACCGCGCCAGCGCCACGCGCTGTTGCTGGCCGCCGGAGAGCTGGTGCGGCTTGCGCCTGGCCAACTTGCCCAGCTGCACCAGCGCCAGCATTTCCTCGACCCGCTTCTTGATGGCCTCCCTGGACAGGCCGTCCTGCTTCAGGCCGAAGGCGATGTTCTGTTCCACGGTCATGTGCGGGAACAGCGCGTAGGACTGGAACATCATGTTGAGCGGCCGCTCGTAGGGCGGCAGGTCGTTGAGCAGTTGCCCGTCCAGGTAGATCTTGCCGGCCGTGGGCTTCTCGAACCCGGCCAGGCAGCGCAGCAACGTGGACTTGCCGCTGCCGGAACCGCCCAGCAGGGCGAAGATCTCGCCCTTGCGGATGGTCAGGTTGGTGTCGTCCACGGCGACGAAGCCGTCGAATTCCTTGCGCACGTCGACGATGCGCAGGTAGGCATCGACACCGGCCTTGGCGGTCGCGGTGTCCTTGCCGTTGCCGGGAGGTGGGTTGTCAGCCGCCATCGGGTTCCCCTGTACCGCGCCGTGCATGCGGCGCCGGTATTTTCTTGAAAATGGAAACGCTCCGGGGCGGGCGTCGTCGCCCGCCCCTTCGCATGGGTTACTTGCCGGTCTTCAGTTCCGTCCAGATCCGGGTGTACTGGCGATCCACTTCCGGCGGGAGCACCGCGAAGGTGAACAGCTTGGCTTCCACTTCCGGTGGCGGATACACGGTCGGATCCTCGACGATCGCCTTGTCCATCAGCGCCTTGGCCTTGGGAATGGCGTTGGGGTAATGGATGAAGTTGGAATTGTTGGCCATCACCTGCGGATCCAGCAGGTAGTTGATGAAGGCGTAGGCGTTGTCCACGTGCTTGGCGTCCTTGGGGATGGCCAGCATGTCGAACCACTGCGGCGCGCCTTCCTTCGGGATGGCATAGGCGATCTTGATGCCGTTGCCGGCTTCCCCGGCGCGATCGCGCGCCTGGATGATGTCGCCGGACCAGCCCACCACCAGGCAGGTGTCGCCGTTGGCCATCGCGTCGATGTACTGCGAGGAGTGGAAGTTGGTGATGTAGGGGCGCACCGATTTCAGCAGCGCGGCGGCCTTGTCGATGACCTTGGGATCGAAGCTGTTGGGATCCTCGCCCAGGTAGTTCAGCGCCATCGGGATGATTTCCGACGGGGTGTCCAGCAGGGTCACGCCGCAGTCCTTGAGCTTGGACACGTTCTCCGGCTTGAACACGATATCCAGGCTGTTGGCGATGTCGGTGTTGCCGAACGCCGCCTTGACCTTGTCGATGTTGTAGCCGATGCCGGTGGTGCCCCACATGTACGGAATGGCGTACTGGTTGCCGGGATCCTGCCGCTCGATGCGCTTCATCAGCTCCGGGTCGAGGTTGGCGTAGTTGGGAATCCTGCTCTTGTCCAGCGGCATGAACACGCCCGCCTGGATCTGCCGGCCGAGGAAATTCAGGGTCGGCACCACGATGTCGTAGCCGCTGGAGCCGGCCAGCAGCTTGGTCTCGACCACCTCGTTGCTGTCGAACACGTCGTAGGTGACCTTGATCCCGCTCTGTTTCTCGAAATTCGGGATGGTGTCCTCGGCGATGTAGTCCGACCAGTTGTAGACGTTCACTTCCTTGGCCCCTTCGGCCTTGGCGGTGCCGGCCGCCCCCTTGTCGGCATCGGGCTTGCCGCCGCAGGCGGCCAGGGTGGTACAGAGGAGGACAGCGGTGGCCAGGATTCGCAGTTTCATCAAGCTCTCTCCAGAGTTGCGCCAGGCATGGCAGTGATGAGTGGTGCGTTCTTGCGGTTTGACTGCGGGCATTCCGGGGAATGCCCTGTTCGTGCCCGGGACCGAGGCCCCGGCAATCCCCCCCAAAGACCAGGGCCGCGCGAGGCGGCCCTGCTCCGGTTTACTTGCCCGTCTTCAGTTCCGTCCAGATCCGGGTGTACTGGCGGTCCACTTCCGGCGGCAGCACCGCGAAGGTGAACAGCTTGGCGTCGACCTCGGCCGGCGGATAGATGGTCGGATCGTTGGCGATCGACGGCTCGATCATCGGCTTGGACGCCGGCACCGCGTTCGGATAGGTCACGAAATTGGTGTTGGCCGCCGCCACCTTCGGGTCCAGCATGTTGTTGATGAAGGCATAGGCGTTGTCCACGTGCTTGGCATCCTTGGGAATGGCCATCATGTCGAACCACTGCGGCGCGCCTTCCTTCGGAATCGAGTAGCCGATGTGCACGCCGTTCTCCGCCTCGTCGGCGCGATCGCGTGCCTGGATGACGTCGCCCGACCAGCCCACCACCAGGCACACGTCGCCGTTGGCCAGGTCGTTGATGTAGGACGAGGAATGGAAGTTGCGGATGTAGGGACGGATGCCCTTCAGCAGCGCCGCGGCCTTGTCGATGACCTTGGGATCGAAGCTGTGCGGATCCTCGCCCAGGTAGTTCAGTGCGATCGGGATGAGCTCGGACGGGGTATCCAGCACGGTCACGCCGCAGTCCTTGAGCTTGGACAGGTTCTCCGGCTTGAACACCAGGTCCCAGCTGCCGGTGACGTCGGTGTTGCCGAACGCGGCCTTGACCTTGTCCTCGTTGTAGCCGATGCCGCTGGTGCCCCACAGGTACGGCACCGCGTACTGGTTGCCCGGATCCTGCAGGGCGATGCGCTCCAGCAACTTGGGATCGACGTTCTTCAGGTTCGGGATCTTCGACTTGTCCAGCGGCAGGAACACGCCGGCCTGGATCTGCCGGCCGAGGAAGCTCAGCGAGGGCACCACCACGTCGTAGCCGCTGGAACCGGCCAGCAGCTTGGTCTCGACCATCTCGTCGCTGTCGAACACGTCATAGGTGACCTTGATCCCGGTCTGCTTCTCGAAGTTCGGGATGGTGTCCTCGGCGATGTAGTCCGACCAGTTGTAGACGTTGACGACCTTCTCGTCGGCCGCCTTGGCCGCCTTCTTTTCCCCGTCCCCGCCGCCACCACAGGCCGCCAGGGCACTGGCCGCGGCCAGCGCAATCGTCAATGCTCGGAACTTCATGGGGCTTCTCCTGGAAGCAGAAAGGTGATGGCGGACATGATACGCCCCGCCACCCGCCTGGGAACCCGTTGACGGGCCGGCGTTCCCACCGTCAGCGGCCCAGCGCCTGGGCGGTGTCGTCCAACGCCTTCCAGGCCTTGTCGAACAGTTCGTCGACCTGATCGCGGGTGATCACCAGCGGCGGCGACAGCAACATCGCATCCCAGGTGGCGCGCAGGATCAGGCCGCGCTTGAGGGCGAAGTCGCGGCACATCACCCCGACCGAACCGCGATCCGGGAAGAACCCGCGCCCGCCCTTGTCCGGCACCAGTTCCAGCGCCCCGACCAGGCCGGCGATGCGCGCCTGCCCGACCAGCCGGTGTTCGCCCAGCTCGGCCCAGCGCTGCGCCAGGTAAGGCGCGATCTCGCTCTTGGCCCGTTCGACGATCTTTTCTTCCTGCAGGATGCGGATGTTCTCCAGCGCCACCGCCGCGCACACCGGATGGCCGGAATAGGTGGCGCCATGCGCCAGCTCGCCGCCCTGCGCCTTGAGCACGTTCGCCACGCGGTCGTTGAACATCGCCGCGCCCAGCGGGATGTAGCCGGAGGTGATGCCCTTGGCCACCGGCATGATGTCCGGCTGGAAGCCGAAGTATTGCGAGCCGAACCATTCGCCCGTGCGGCCGAAGCCGCAGATGACCTCGTCGGCGATCA
Organism: Pseudoxanthomonas sp. OG2; assembly: GCF_014192765.1. NCBI lineage: Bacteria > Pseudomonadati > Pseudomonadota > Gammaproteobacteria > Lysobacterales > Lysobacteraceae > Pseudoxanthomonas > Pseudoxanthomonas sp. OG2. Next base: position 811,532 of record NZ_JACHYM010000001.1, read on the forward strand.
GCAGCACGTCGTACTTGCGGCAGATGCGTTCGATTTCCGGCCAGTAGGTGCGCGGCGGGATGTACACGCCGATGGCGCCCATGATCGGTTCGCCGATGAAGGCGGCGACCCGTTCCGGCCCCAGCTCCAGGATCTTGTCTTCCAGCCGGCGCGCCGCGACCCGACCGTACTCGTCCTCGGACAGCTCGCCGCCGTCGGCGAACCAGAACGGCGGATCGATGTGGTGGATGTCGGGAATCGGCAGCCCGCCCTGCTTGTGCATGCCCTTCATGCCGCCCAGGCTGGCACCGGCCATGGTGGTGCCGTGGTAGCCGTCGTGGCGACCGATGAAGATGTTCTTGCGCGGCTGGTCCTGCACCGCCCAGAAGTGCCGCACCAGCCGCAGGATGGTGTCGTTGGCCTCCGAGCCGGAATTGACGAAGAAGGAATGGTTGATGTCGCCAGGCGCCAGTTCGGCCAGCTTGGCCGCCAGTTCGATGGTCGGCTCGGTGGTGCACTGGAAGAAACTGTTGTAGTACGCCAGTTGCGTCATCTGTTTCGACGCGACCTCGCCCAGCTCCTTGCGCCCATAACCGATGTTGACGCACCACAGGCCGGCGAAGGCGTCGAGCAGTTGGTTGCCTTCGGCGTCCCATACATAACAGCCCTCGCCGCGGGTAAGGATGCGGGTGCCTTTCTTGGCCAGGGCGGCGTTGTCGTTGAAGGGGTGCAGGTGGTGTTCGGCGTCGAGTTTCTGGAGGGTGCGGATGTCGAGGTGTTCCATGGGGACTCCGGGATGACGTTCTTTATGGCTTGTTGTCTACGCTGGACTCGAACTGAAGCGCTCAGGGCGCTTGCGCGTGATGGTGTCGTCGGTGCTCACCGATGGCGCGCTCGCCGCGAGGCCCTACTTTCTTTGCTTGTGCAAAGAAAGTAGGCAAAGAAACACACCCCTGGCGACGTGCCCTGCGCTTCGCTCCGGGTCCGCAATCGGTCCGGGAATTTTCGGAAGGGGCATCCTGCCCCTGCCGAAAACGGCGCACGTCCTGTGCGCCGCCCTGCGGGTTTACCCGGCCCGCTTGCCACGCCTTAACGGGGGCCCGAAAAGCAAAAAAAAGAGCAATGGCAACAGCAGAGTCACGATGATCTCGCGGCCAGAGGCCGTGCCTACCTTGGCTGGCCACAGGATTTGCTGTGGCTGTGGCTTTTGCCCCAGGGGCCCCATCCGCAGCGGTGGCACCGGTGGGCAAACCCGAAGGGCGCCGCGCACGACGCGCGGCGTTTTGGGTAGGCACAGGGATGTGCCTTCCCAAAATTCCCATCGGGGACACGGACCCCGGCCGCGTAGCGGCTGGGGCGCGAGGACCGGGGTGTGCTTTCTTTTGGTTACTTTTCTTTGCACAAGCAAAGAAAAGTGACGCCCCGCGGCAAGCGCGCCATGGCCGGCGGCCGACACCACCCACGCGCGCCAGCGCCCGACGCCCCATCCCACGATGGCCCAAAAAATCTCGCACCATGAACACTCAGACGTTCAACAACAGGAATTCCCGCTCCCACGAACTGATCACGCGGAAGAAGGTCTCGTACTCCTTGCGTTTCACCGACACGTACGCCCGCACGAACCGTGGCCCCAGCATCTCCTGCAGCGGCTTGCACGCTTCCAACCCGTCCAGCGCCTCGCCCAGCGAACGCGGCAGGTCGTAGCCGATTTCCTTGGCGCTGCCGGCGGTCGGCGCGGTCGGCTTGAGCTTCTCGCGGATGCCCAGCAGGCCGCAGGCCAGGGTCGCGGCCATCGCCAGGTAGGGATTGGCATCGGAACCGGCGAAGCGGCTTTCCACCCGCATGTTCTCCGGAGTGTCCATCGGCACGCGCAGGCCGCAGGTACGGTTGTCGTAGCCCCACTGCACGTTGCTGGGCGAGACCTCGCCGAACATCAGCCGGCGGTAGGAATTGACGTTGGGCGCGAAGAACGCCATCGCCATCGGCACGTACTTCTGCAGGCCGGCCAGGTAGTGCCCGAACATCGGACTGAACTTGCCCGGATCCTTGCCGGTGAACACGTTGTGGCCCTTCTTCGCGTCCACCACGCTCTGGTGGATGTGCATCGCGCTGCCGGGCTCGTTCTCCATCGGCTTGGCCAGGAAGGTGGCGTAGACGCCGTGCCGCATCGCCGCCTCGCGCATGGTGCGCTTGAACAGGAACACCTGGTCGGCCAGCGCCATCGCCCCGGCGTGGGTGAAATTGACTTCCAGTTGGGCCGCGCCGGATTCGTGGATCAGCGTGTCCACGTCCAGTTCCATCGCCTCGCAATAGTCGTACATCAGGTCGAGGATCGGATCGAACTCGTTGACCGCGTCGATCGAGTACGACTGGCGCGCGGTCTCCGGGCGCCCGGAGCGGCCGGCCGGCGGCAGCAGCGGGAAATCCGGGTCGGTGTTCTTCTGCACCAGGAAGAATTCAAGCTCCGGCGCGACCACCGGTCGCAGGCCGGCCTTTTCGTACTCGGCCAGCACCCGCCGCAGCACGTTGCGCGGCGCCAGTTCGTGCGGCTGTCCGGCCTTGGTGTAGCAGTCGTGGATGATCTGCGCGGTGGGATCGGCCGCCCACGGCACCATCCGCACCGTGTCCGGATCCGGGCGCAGCATCATGTCCGAATCCGACGGCGAGGTCAGTTCGTAATAGTCGTCCGGATAATCACCGGTGACAGTGGTGGCGAAGATGCCTTCCGGCAGGCGGGTGCCGTAGTCGTGCGAGAACTTGTCGGCGGGAATGATCTTGCCGCGCGCGTTGCCGGTGATGTCCGGCACCAGGCATTCGACCTCGGTGATGCGGCGTTCCTTCAGCCAGCGCCGCAGCGCGCTCTCTTCGGCCTGCTGCGGCGTGGTCTGTTTTCGGGAGTTCTTTTTCTGGCTCATGGGAATACGGTTCGGAGAGGGGAACGGGAAGGACGCAATCGCTTCACGCCGCGCGGGGCGGCGGGCGTTCCCGCGCGCGCCGTTCGGCGCGCTCCCGGCAGGCGGCTCCGAACGCCTGGAAGATCGACAGGTAGAACGGGTTTTCGGCGACCCGCCATTCCGGATGCCACTGCACGCCGAGCAGGAAACCCGGGCCGGCGTGGCGGAAGGCTTCGATCAGCCCGTCCGGCGCGGTGGCTTCCACGATCAGATCACGGCCGAGCCGGCGCACGCCCTGTCCATGCAGCGAATTGACCTTCACCCGTTCCACGCCGGCCCAGTGCGCCAGCAGGCCGTCCGGCGCCAGCGCGACGTCGTGCGCGGGGCCGTACTGGACGTCGAGTGGATCGTCCGGGCGTTCGCGGTGATCCATGAAGCCCGGTTGCTCGTGCACCTTCTGGTACAGGCTGCCGCCCAGGGCGACGTTGACTTCCTGGAAGCCGCGGCAGATCGCCAGCAGCGGCACGCCCATGTCCATCGCCAGCGGAATCAACGCCAGGTTGGTGGCGTCGCGGCGCGGATCCAACAGGTTGCCTTCGTAGCTGGATTCGTCGCTGTAGTGATGCGGTTCGATGTTGCTGACCGAGCCCGTCAGCAGGATGCCGTCGACGCCGCGCAGGAACTCGCGCAGCGGCAACGCCGGGTCCAGGGTGGGCAGCAGCACCGGCATCGCGCCGGCGCCGTCGACCACCGCGCGGATGTACTTCTCCCCGACCGCGAGGAAGGGATGCGCGCCGATTTGTTTGTGATCGGTCGGCAGGCCGACCAGCGGCTGGCTGGTCATGCAGGGGGCTCGGGATGGCTTGGAGCCACCTTAGCCCGGCCGTTTTATTTTTACAACACAGGGGGCGAATCAGCGCCCGTGCGCCCCGTAATGGTGCGCAGCAGCACCGGTTTCGGGCGTTTTCGGGGTACGAGGCTGCGAGTGTCGTTGAGTATTCTTGACAACGCATCTCCTCTGCTAAGCTGCCTCCGGCCTTCCGGAGCGCCTGCATGAACCTCCCTTCCCACCCCGAATCGACTACCGTCCCGGGCCTTCCCGAAGACGACGCCGCCACCCTGCGCGGCATCGACGGCTGCGAACTGATCGACCTCATCCTGCCCGACATGAACGGCCTGCTGCGCGGCAAGCGCATCACCCGTGACGCGCTGGACAAGGTCTACGCCGACGGGGTGTGCCTGCCGATGTCGCTGATCGCCACCGACATCACCGGCAACACGGTGGAGGAGACCGGACTGGGCTACGACATCGGCGACGAGGATCGCATCTGCCGGCCGGTGCCGGGTTCGCTGCGATCCGTGCCATGGGCACCGCGGCCGATGGCGCAGTTGCTGCTGGCGATGGAGGACGCGGCCGGCGGCCTGTTCGAGGCCAATCCGCGCGAGGTGCTGCGGCGCGTGCTGGCGCGCTACGCCGCGCGCGGGCTCAAGCCGGTGGTGGCGGTGGAACTGGAGTTCTACCTGTTCGAACAGCGCCCGGACGCCGACGGCCGTCCGGTGGCGTCGCGCAATCCGGCCACCGGCGCGCCCAACCGCAGCACGCAGGTCTACTACATGGAAGACCTCAACGATTACCGCGGCTTCACCGACGCGGTCGCCGCCGCCTGCCGCGCCCAGCGCATTCCCGCCGACACCGCCGTCGCCGAATACGCACCGGGCCAGTTCGAGATCAACCTCAAGCACCGCGACGACGCGTTGCTGGCCTGCGACGACGCCATCTACCTGAAGCGCGCGATCAAGGCGATCGCCCAGCAGCAGGGCGCGCTGGCCAGCTTCATGGCCAAGCCACTGGTCGATCAGGCCGGCAGCGGCATGCACATCCACGTCAGCGTGCTGGATGGCGAGGGCCGCAACGTGTTCGCCTCGCCGGTCGGACAGCCGGCCGACGCGCTGCGCCACGCCATCGGCGGCCTGCAGCGCAGCGCCGCCGACTGCCTGCTGCTGTTCGCGCCGAACGCCAACAGCTACCGGCGCTTCGTGCTCAACGCATTCGTGCCGCTCAATACCTGCTGGGGCTACAACAACCGCACCGTCGCCATGCGCATCCCGCACGGCGGCGAGGCCAACACACGGGTCGAACATCGCATCGCCGGCGCCGACGCCAACGTCTACCTGGTCACCGCCGCGGTGCTGGCGGGGATGCTGCACGGCATCGAGAACGGCTTCGACCCCGGCCCGCCGATCACCGGCAACGCCTACGAGCAGACCGAGAACCTGACCCCGTTCTGGCGCGACACCATCGACGATTTCCTCGCCAGCGGGTTCGTCGCCGAATGGTTCGGTACGTCGTTCCGGCACATCTACGGCCAGCAGAAGCTCAAGGAGATACGCAGCTTCAATACCCAGGTCACCGACCTGGAGTACGACTGGTACCTGCGGTCGGTATGAGCCGGCGCGACACCGCCGCCTATCCGCCGTCCTGGTACGCGGCCAGCGCCGCGCCGCTGCCGCCGCAGCCGCGGCTGGAGGGCGAACTGCAGGCCGACGTGTGCATCCTCGGCGCGGGCTATACCGGCCTGTCGGCGGCGCTGGAGCTGGCCGAGGCCGGTTATCGCGTGATCGTGTTGGAAGCCGAGCGGATCGGCTGGGGCGCCAGTGGCCGCAACGGCGGCCAGGCGATCGTCGGCTATGGTTGCGAGCAGGACACCCTGGAACGACTGGTCGGGCGCGCCGACGCGCGCCGCCTGTTCGATTTCTCGCGCGAGGGCATGGCGCTGATGCGGGATCGCATCCATCGCCACGCCATCGCCTGCGACTGGCGCGACGGGCACGCCAGCGTGCCCATCAAGCCGCGCCAGGAACAGGCGCTGAAGCGCTGGCAGGCGCACATGGCCGAGCACTATGACTACCCGATGGAATGGTGGGACCGCGAACAACTGCGCGCGCAACTGGCCAGCGATCGCTATCTCGGCGCCATCTACGATCCGCTCAGCGGCCATCTGCATCCGCTCGAATACGCCTTCGGGCTGGCCCGCGCGGCGCTGGCGGCGGGCGTGCGCATCTTCGAGCATTCGCGGATCGTCCGGCTGGAACGTGGCGCCGCGCCGATCCTGCATACCGACGCCGGGCGGGTCCGCTGCGAGTTCGCCGTGCTGGCTGGCAATGCCTGGCTGCGCGGCGTCGCGCCGGAACTGGAATCGCGGATCATGCCGGTCGGCACCTACATCGGCGCCACCGCGCCGCTGGGCGAGGCACGCGCCCGCGCCCTGATCCGCAATGACATGGCGGTGGCGGACGTGAACTGGGCGCTGGACTATTTCCGCCTGAGCCGCGATCACCGCCTGCTGTTCGGCGGCCGCGCCAGCTATTCCACCCTGCCTCCGCCCAACCTGCGCGGGACCATGGCGCGGCGGATGCGGCGGGTCTTCCCGCAATTGGCCGATGTCGACATCGAGTACGTCTGGGGCGGCTACGTCGATATCTCGCTCAACCGCGCCCCGCACTGGGGCCGGCTGGCGCCCAATGTCTATTTCGCCCAGGGATTCAGCGGCCACGGGGTGGCGTCCACCGGCCTGGCGGGCAAGGTCATCGCCGACGCCATCCGTGGCCAGGCCGAACGCCTGGACGCCTTCGCCCGTATCCCGCACCGCCCGTTCCCCGGCGGCCGCCTGCTGCGCACGCCGATGCTGGTGGCGGCGATGGCCTGGTACAAGCTGCGCGATGCGCTCTGGTAGGGATTTCCGGCCGGTTTGATCGGAATCAATGCCCGGTGGACGGGTCCTTCCTAGAGTATTTCCAGGCACGCACACCCCGGCGTGCGGGAAGTACCGACATGGCCCTACTCGTCTGGCAGGACGACCTCAACACCGGCGTGGACGTGATCGACGCCCAGCACCGCCGCATCGTCGAGATGATCAACCGCCTGCACATCGCCAACCGTTCGATGGAACGGATCGCGGTGGCCGAGGTGATCGAGGAACTGGTCGACTACACCCTCTCCCACTTCGCCTTCGAGGAAGAGCTGATGGAAGAGGCCGGCTATCCGTTCTCGGCCGCGCACAAGCGCGTGCACCAATTGTTCGCCAAACGCGTGGGCGAATACCGGATGCGCTTCGAGGCCGGCGACGACATCGGCGACGAGCTGCGTTCCATGCTCGCCCGCTGGCTGTACAACCACATCCGCAGCGACGACAAGGACTATGCCGACGCGGTGAAACACCACCTCAACCTGTTCGCCCGCGAGCACCAGGAAGGCGGCTGGCTAGGCCGTACCCTCAAGCGGCTGTTCCGGTGAGGCGGCGTTTGCTCCGCTGACCGGCCAGCGGCTTCGGACGCAGCCCGCCGAGCAAGCTCGGCGCTACAAGCCCGCCTTGCTCCGCTGCGCCACCAACACGTTCGGACGCATTCCGCCGAGCAAGCTCGGCGTTACACGCCGGCCTCGCTCCGCTGCGCCATGCCCGGCCAAGCCACGCCCCTCAACGAGAACGCGGCATCAGCCAAAGCGCCAGCAAGGTGAGCACCGCGGCACCACACAGGTAATACCCCACGTAGGCCAGGCCGAACTGTTCGGCCAGCTTGGTCGCCACGTAGGGCGCCAGCGACGCGCCGAAGATGCCGGCCAGGTTGAAGGCCAGCGACGCGCCGGTATAGCGCACCTCGGTGGGAAACATCTCCGCCAGGATGGTGCCGCACGGGCCGTAGGTCAGGCCCATGATGCCCAGGCCCAAGGCCAGGAACAGCAGTACGCCGCCGGCACTGCCGGAGGAGAACAGCGGCGCGAACGCCAGCCCGAACGCGAAAATCGCGACGCTGGCGAGCATCATCGCCCGCCGCCGTCCGCGTCGGTCCGCATACAGTGCGGCCACCGGAATGCCGATGGCGAAGAACAGCACGCCGACCATCTGCAGCAACAGGAACTGCTCGCGCGAGTAGCCCAACCGCGAGGTGCCCCAGCTCAGCGCGAACACAGTCATCAGGTAGAACAGCACGAAGGTCGCCATCGCCGCGAAGGTTCCGGCCAACAGCGCGCGTGGATGCTGCTTCAACACGGTGATCATCGGCAGGCGCACGCGCTCGTCGCGGTCCAGGGTCTTCTGGAAATCCGGTGTCTCGGTGATGCGCAGGCGTACCCACAGGCCGACGATCACCAACGCCGCGCTGGCCAGGAACGGGATGCGCCAGCCCCAGGCGAGGAACTGCGCGTCGGTCATCAATTCGGTCAGCAGCAGGAAGATGCCGGTCGAGCACAGGAAGCCAATCGGCGCGCCCAGTTGCGGGAACATGCCGTACCAGGCGCGCTTGCCCGGCGGCGCGTTCTCGGTGGCCAGCAGCACCGCGCCGCCCCATTCGCCGCCCAGCCCCAGGCCTTGGCCGAACCGGCACAGCGCCAATAGCAGCGGCGCGAAGATGCCGATGCTGGCGTAGGTCGGCAGCAGGCCGATGGCGACGGTGGACAGGCCCATCGTCAGCAGCGCGGCCACCAGCGTCGCCTTGCGGCCGATCCGGTCCCCGTAGTGGCCGAATATCGCCGAACCGACCGGTCGTGCGAAGAACGCCAGTGCGAAGGTCGCCAGCGATTGCAGCGTCGCCGCCCCGGCGTCGCCCTCGGGGAAGAACAGTTTCGGGAACACCAGGACCGCCGCGGTGGCGTAGATGTAGAAATCGAAGAACTCGATGGTGGTGCCGATGAGGCTGGCAAACAGGACGCGGCGGGGCGAGTTGCCCGGCAAGGCGGGATCGGCGACGGCGGTGGCGGTCATGGAGGCGTGGAAGGGGGTGACGGCCCGATTCTGGCAGATCCAGGTGGGGCGCAAAGGCAAATCCCCCTCAATCCCCCTTTTACAAAGGGGGAGGATCTGCGGTTCGATTGGCTTGCCTCTGGCGCAAAAGGCAAATCCTCCCCGGTCCCCTTTGCCGCTTTTGCCCCCTTTGCAAAAGGGGGCGGGCGTCTGCGAGGCAGGCGACGGGGGAATGACCCGCCATTCGGCGGTTGTGAAGCGCTTGCTCTTGGCGCCATCCCACCGGGCCAGCAACATTCCTTCCCCGCATTCATGCGATCCTCGTCGCGTTCCCCTTCATGCAGGAGCCCGACCATGGATGAGGACCTGAACACCCTTTCGCGCGACGAACTGATCGCCGAAGTACGCCGCCTGCGCGCCGGCATCCGCGAGCACCGCGACAGCACCGGCCACGACCTGTGCTGGCACCATCCGGCGCTGTGGGGCCTGCTGCCTGAGAAAAGCGATCCGCAACCGGAGGTCCCCGACTGGCCGCAGTTCCTGCGCGGCTGCATCCGCTACCGGCAATCGCTGGATCGGCAACTGCCCGATGCCCCGCGCACGAATCGCCCGTTCACCCCCGACGATACGGATCGGTAGGAGCGACGTCAGTCGCGACCGTGGTCCCGATGAACGTCCTGTGGGAGCGACGTGAGTCGCGAAAACTCGCAGCGATCCGCAAAGTCTCTCGTATGCGGAGCAAAAGCATCGCGACTCACGTCGCTCCCACAAGGAAACATGTTTTTGGCCGTATCAATCCGCCAGATTGATCCAGGTCGCCTTGATCTCGGTGTGCTTGTCGAAGGCGTGCAGCGATTTGTCGCGGCCGTTGCCGGACTGCCCGTAGGAGCGACGTCAGTCGCGACCGTGGTCCGAGGAACTTCCTTGTGGGAGCGACGTGAGTCGCGAAAACTCGCAGCGATCCGCAAAGTCTCTCGTATGCGGAGCAAAAGCATCGCGACTCACGTCGCTCCCACAGGGAAACATGTTTTTTGGCTGTATCAATCCGCCAGATTGATCCAGGTCGCCTTGATCTCGGTGTACTTGTCGAAGGCGTGCAGCGATTTGTCGCGCCCGTTGCCGGACTGCTTGTAGCCGCCAAACGGTGCGGTCATGTCGCCACCGTCCCAATAGTTCACCCACACGCTGCCGGCGCGCAGCTTGCGGGCGACGCGGTGGGCGCGGGCGATGTCGCGGGTCCAGACGCCGGCGGCCAGGCCGTATTCGGTGTCGTTGGCCATGCGCAGCGCCTGCTCCTCGTTGTCGAAGGCGATCACCGACAGCACCGGGCCGAAGATTTCCTCGCGCGAGATGGTGTGCTCGTGGGCCACGCCGTCGAATACCGTCGGCTCGATGTAGCAGCCGCCGGACACCACCTCGGCGCGCCCGCCGCCCAGCACCAGCCTGGCGCCTTCGGCCACGCCCTTCTCGATATAGCCGAGCACGCGGTTGGTCTGGCTCTCGTCCACCATCGCGCCCATCGGCGCGCCGGGGTCCAGCGGATGACGCGGCTGCATCTTCCGTCCCGCCTCGACCACGCGGGCGACGAACTCGTCCTTGATCGCGCGCTCCACCAGCAGGCGCGAGGCGGCAGTGCAGACTTCGCCCTGGTTGTAGAAGATGCCGCCGGCCGCGGCCTCGGCCGCCTTGTCCAGATCCGGCGCGTCGGCGAACACGAGGTTCGGGCTCTTGCCGCCGCACTCCATGTAGGCGCGTTTCATGTTCGACAGGCCGGCGCACTGCAACAGGCGCTTGCCGACCGCGGTGGAGCCGGTGAACACCAGCCCGTCCACGTCCATGTGCAGCGCCAACGGTTCGCCCGCTTCCTTGCCGAAACCGGGCACCACATTGAATACGCCGGCGGGAATGCCCGCCTCCATTGCCAGTTCGGCCAGCCGGAGCACGCTCAGCGGCGATTTTTCCGAAGGCTTCAGCACGATCGAGTTGCCGGTCGCCAGCGCGGGCGCGAATTTCCACGCCGCCATCAGCATCGGGAAATTCCACGGCACGATCGCGCCGACCACGCCCAGCGGCTCGCGGGTCACCAGGCCGAGTTCGTCCGGGCCGGTCGCGGCGATTTCGCCGTACACCTTGTCCAGCGCCTCGCCGGTCCAGCTCACGCAGCGGATCGTCGCGGCCACGTCCACCTGGCGCGCATCGGTGACCGGCTTGCCCATGTCCAGCGACTCCAGCAGCGCCAGTTCGTCGCCGTGCGTTTCGATCAGCCGGGCGAATTTCAGCAGCACCTTCTTGCGGTGGGTCGGCTTCGCATTGGCCCACGCGCCTGCCTCGAAGCTGCGGCGCGCCGCCGCCACCGCGCGATCGATATCCTCGCTTCCGCCCTCGGCCACCTTCGCCAGCACCCGCCCGTCGATCGGACTGACGCAGTCGAAGGTCTTGCCGCTGGCCGCGTCCACGTAGCGGCCGTCGATGAAGGCCTGGCTGCGGATGGACAGACCGGCGGCCATCGCCAGCCAGTCTTCGCGGGTGCGGGGTGCATTCATCGTCGGCTCCTGGGGGAAGGGGGTGCGATACCGTCGCCGCGCGGGCGACGGCGATGGAATCAGAACGTGGCGGGCGTGTTCGCGCTGACGATCACCGCATCGCCCTCGCCCACGTTGCGGAAACGGTGCGGCACCCGGCTCTCGAAGTAGTACGCCTCGCCGGGACCGAGCACGCGGACCTGGTCGCCGACGGTCACCTCGACCTGCCCGGCGATGATCACCCCGCCCTCTTCGCCGTCGTGGCGCAGCATGGTCTCGCCGGTATCGGTGCCGGCCGGCATCACCTCGCGCAGGATGCACATCTGCCGCTGCGGGCGGTGCTGCCCGACCAGGAAGTAGTGCACGCCATTGCTGCCCACGTCCGGCAGATCCTCCACGCCGTAGAACGGGTTGTCCGGCAGGCCGGCTTCCAGGTCCAGGGTGAAGAAATCGGCCAGCGAGATCGGAATGCCGTCCAGCACCTTCTTCAGCGAGCTGACCGAGGGGCTGACCTTGTTCTGCTCGATCAGCGAGATGGTGCTGTTGGTGACGCCCACGCGCTTGGCCAGCTCGCGCTGGCTGAGGTGCTTGGATTTGCGGACCAGTTGCAGGCGGGCGCCGATGTCCATTTCCCGTGGGCGTACCGGTGGCGGATGTTGCGGATACTTTACACCCGGTGAGGAGGGCGTCAATTTGATTGGCCGCACGCGCTTTTGCCTTTGCTCCTGCCTTTCGGTCCCCCGTGAAGCCGGCAGGCCGGGCGGGCGAATACCCCGAAGGGGCGGCGCGCAGGACGCGCGCCGTTTCGGGCAGGCACAGGGATGTGCCTTCCCGAAATGCCCGCCTGGACTGCGAACCCGGCCCGCGCAGCGGGTCGGGCGGCGCCTGAGGGGGTGTGCTTTCTTTGGTTACTTTCTTTGCACAAGCAAAGAAAGTGACTCGCGCCCGCAGGCGCGAAAGCCGTTGCCTTTGCTTCAAGGGCTCCCGAACCGCCATCGGGGCTACCAACGGCAGTTGTAAAGTTTATTCAACGCGGTAAGCTGCGGCCCTACCCCCGCAGCCAGGAGCCGCCATGAGCGCCGACGCCCCCTCCTCCTCCCGCGCACTGGCGGATTTCTACGAGACCCAGGCCCTGCAGGCGCCGGAATCGCTCAATGCGTTCTGGATGCCGTTCACCGCCAACAAGCAGTTCAAGGCGGCGCCACGCCTGCTCGCCAGCGCCTCCGGCATGCATTACCGCTCGGTCGATGGCCGCGAGATTCTCGATGCCACTTCGGGTCTGTGGTGCTGCAACGCCGGCCACGCGCGGCCGCGCATCGTCGAGGCGGTGAAGAAGCAGATCGAGACGCTCGATTTCGCGCCCAATTTCTCGATGAGCTCGCCGCTGCCGTTCGTGCTGGCCGAGCGGCTGGCGGAGCTGACGCCGGGCGATCTCAACCATGTCTTCTACACCAACTCCGGATCCGAATCGGTCGACAGCGCGCTGAAGATCGCGCTGGCCTACCACCGTGCGCGTGGCGAGGGCCAGCGCACCCGCCTGATCGGGCGCGAGAAGGCCTATCACGGCGTTGGTTTCGGCGGCATCTCGGTCGGCGGCCTGCCGAACAACCGCAAGTGGTTCGGCAGCCTGCTGCCGGGCGTGGATCACCTGCGCCATACGCTGGACCTGGAGCGCAACGCGTTCTCGCGCGGACTGCCGCCGTTCGGCATCGAACTGGCCGAGGATCTGGAGCGGATGGTCGCCTTGCACGACGCCTCCACCATCGCCGCGGTGATCATCGAACCGATTTCCGGCTCGGCCGGGGTGATCATCCCGCCGGATGGCTACCTGCGCCGGATCCGCGAGATCTGCGACAAGTACGGCATCCTGCTGATCTTCGACGAGGTCATCACCGGCTTCGGCCGCCTGGGCCGCGCATTCGGCGCGCAGCGCTTCGACGTCACTCCCGACATCATCACCGCCGCCAAGGGCCTGACCAACGGCTGCGTACCGATGGGCGCGGTGTTCGTCTCGGAGAAGATCCACGACGTGTTCACCCACGGTCCGGACAACGCCATCGACCTGTTCCATGGCTATACCTATTCCGGCCATCCGCTGGCCTGCGCCGCCGCGCTGGCGACGCTGGACACCTATGCGGAAGAGAACCTGTTCGAGCGCTCGCTGGAACTGGGCGACTACTGGGAAGACGCCATCCACGGCCTGCGCGGACTGCCCAACATCGCCGACATCCGCAACTTCGGCCTGGTCGGCGCCATCGAGATGGTGCCGCGGGCCGGCGCGCCGGGCGCCCGCGCCTACGACGTGTTCAACCGCGCCTTCCACGAGGGCAACCTGCTGACCCGGGTCACCGGCGACGTCATCGCGCTGTCGCCGCCGCTCATCGCCGAGCGCGGCCACATCGATCGCATCTTCGCCACCCTGGCCGATATCATCCGCACCACTGCCTGATCCCCTGCTCCAGTTCCCAGTTCCCGCTTCCCGACCACGCCCCGGCGCTCCCCACGCGCATCCATCCTCACGCAACGGAGAGAAACATGCTGATCGGCGTTCCCAAGGAAATAAAGAACCATGAGTACCGCATCGGCCTGACCCCGGCCGGTGCGCGCGAACTGATCGCCCATGGCCATCAGGTGATGGTGCAGAAGGACGGCGGCAAGGCGATCGGCCTGACCGACGAACAGTATGCGAAAGCGGGAGCGGAAATCGTCTCCGGCGCCGAGGAAATCTTCCGCCGCGCCGACATGATCATCAAGGTCAAGGAGCCGCAGCCGGTGGAGTGCGCAATGCTGCGGTCCGGCCAGGTCCTCTACACCTACCTGCACCTGGCACCGGATCCGGAACAGACCAAGGCGCTGGTCGCGTCCGGCGTCACCGCGATCGCCTACGAGACCGTCACCGACCACCGCGGCGGCCTGCCGCTGCTGGCGCCAATGAGCGAAGTGGCCGGGCGCATGTCGATCCAGGCCGGCGCGCATGCGCTGGAAAAGGCGCAGGGCGGATCCGGCATCCTGCTCGGCGGGGTACCGGGCGTGAAACCGGCGGAAGTGCTGGTCATCGGCGGCGGCGTGGTCGGATTGAACGCCGCGCGCATGGCGATGGGGCTGGGCGCGCACGTGACCATCCTCGACCGCTCCATCGATCGCCTGAAGTACATCGACGAGTTGTACGGCGATCGCCTGACCACCATCTACTCCACCCACGACGCGATCGAGGAGCGCCTGCCGTACACCGACCTGGTGATCGGCGCGGTGCTGATTCCCGGCGCGGCCGCGCCCAAGCTGGTATCGCGCTCGCAGCTGAAGCTGATGCGTCCGGGTTCGGTGCTGGTGGACGTGGCCATCGACCAGGGCGGCTGCTTCGAGACCAGCCATCCCACCACCCACCAGGATCCGACCTACGAAGTGGATGGCGTCATCCACTACTGCGTCGCCAACATGCCCGGCGGCGTCGCCCGCACCTCCACCTTCGCCCTGACCAACGCCACCCTGCCCTTCGCCGTGCAGCTGGCGAACAAGGGCGCGCGGCGCGCGTTGCTGGACGATCCCCACCTGCTCAACGGCCTGAACGTGTACGCCGGCACGGTGACGTACAAGGCGGTGGCCGAGGATCTCGGCTATCCCTATGTGCCGGCGGCGCAGGCGCTGGGCTGATCCGCTTCCCAAGACATCCCCCATGACCGAACTCCTGCACCATTTCATCAACGGACAGCCGGCGGCTGGCACCAGCGGCCGCCACGGCGAGGTCTTCGATCCGGCCAGCGGACAGGTGTCGGCGCACGTGCCGCTGGCATCGGCGGCGGAAGTCGGCGCCGCGGTCCAGGCCGCACAGGCGGTGTTCCCGGCCTGGAGCGCGGTCACCCCGCTCAACCGCGCGCGGGTGATGTTCCGGTTCAAGGAACTGCTGGAACGCCACGCCGACGAACTGGCGCTGCGCATCACCTACGAACACGGGAAAGTGCTGTCGGACGCGCGCGGCGAAGTGACCCGCGGACTGGAAGTGGTGGAGTTCGCCTGCGGCGTTCCGCATCTGCTCAAGGGCGAGCATTCGATGAACGTCGGCCGCGACGTGGATTCCTGGAGCGAGTACGCGCCACTGGGCGTGGTCGCCGGCATCACCCCGTTCAATTTCCCGGCGATGGTGCCGCTGTGGATGTTCCCGGTGGCGCTGGCCTGCGGCAACACTTTCGTGCTCAAGCCATCCGAACGGGATCCGTCCGCCTCGCTGATGCTGGCCGAACTGCTGCGCCAGGCCGGCTTGCCGGATGGCGCGTTCAACGTGGTACACGGCGACAAGGAAGCCGTCGATGCGCTGCTGGACGATCCGCGCGTGCAGGCGGTGAGTTTCGTCGGTTCCACCCCCATCGCCGAATACATCTACGCGCGCGGCAGCGCCAACGGCAAGCGGGTACAGGCACTGGGCGGTGCCAAGAACCACATGGTGGTGATGCCCGACGCCGACTTCGATGGCGCCGCTGCCGCCCTGCTGGGTGCCGGCTACGGATCCGCCGGCGAACGCTGCATGGCGATCTCGGTGGCGGTGTGCGTAGGCGATCACACCGCCGATGCGTTGCTCGAACGGCTGGCGCCGAAGGTCGCCGCGCTGAAGATTGGCCCGGGCGCCCAGGACACCGAGATGGGGCCGCTGGTCACCGGCGCGCACCGCGACAAGGTGCGCGGCTATGTCGATCTGGGCGTGGCCGAGGGGGCCACGCTGCTGGTGGACGGACGCGGGGTGACGGTGGAAGGCGCCGGCAACGGTTTCTTCCTCGGCGGTTGCCTGTTCGACCACGTCACCCCCGACATGCGCATCTACCGCGAGGAGATCTTCGGTCCGGTGCTGTGCGTGATGCGGGTGCCGGATCTGGACACCGCGCTGCGGCTGGTCAACGAACACGAGTACGGCAATGGCGTGGCGGTGTTCACCCGTGACGGCGGCGCGGCGCGCGAATTCGCCCACCAGGTGCAGGCCGGCATGGTCGGCATCAACGTGCCGATCCCGGTGCCGATGGCCTTCCACAGCTTCGGCGGCTGGAAGCGCTCGCTGTTCGGCCCGCTGCACGTGCACGGCCCGGACGGCGTGCGCTTCTACACCCGCCTGAAGACCATCACCGCCCGCTGGCCCGAAGAACCCCGCCACGCCGAATTCGTCATGCCGACGATGAAGTGAGTGTCAGTGCTCCTTACCAGCTGATTGTGGGAGCGACGTAAGTCGCGAGCTTTTCGCGATTTTCCCGGCTCCGTCATCGCGACTCACGTCGCTCCCACAAGGGGTACTTTGGCTGGCGTCACGTCTTCATCGCATTGACCCTGGCCGTGACCATCGG